>JBEKEK010000032.1:0-60645 GCA_050013875.1 Trebonia sp.
CGAGAACAACCAGTTGTTCGTCATCCCGGGGCAGGACTGCGAGGCGCAAACCGACAACGTCTTGACGAAGTACGGTTATGCCCATCTGCCTGGCGACATCCGGTACCCGCAGCCAAACACCTGGTACGGAATGCTGGGCTCGTACGGGTTCAGTGCCGTATATCGTATCCCGTAATTAACTCCGCAATCCTCATGGCGCCCTTGACACGGGGATTGCTACTGCTCCGATACGGGTACCGTGGCGCAGCCCTTATCGGTACAACCGGCTGCCTATGGGACAGCTCTGCCCGTGCGGCAGCCAGTTCGGCGCTGTCGCGCGCTGGCCCGATGTCCGGCAGCTCAGCCGTAGTGCTTCAGGCGCGGCCACAGTTCCGGCCAGCCTGCCACCGGTCCTGTACACACCCCGATCTGCAGGCCGGTCCACTCGTTCTGCACGTGGTAGGGCGCGTGATAGGTGGTCAGGAGCCGGCAGGGCCGAAGTACGGGCGCAGCTGGCCGAGGGCGTCTACGGCGAGCAGGAGGAGCATCAGGTTGTCGTTCTCCAGCCCGAGCCCGGCTGCCACGCCCGCGCCGAGCCACCAGCGAGGCCGCCCGCGCAGCAGCGCGGTGGCGGCACAGAGCACGACCGCCGCCCAGAACAGCAGGTCGAGCGGGGTGGTGTTGTCCACGTGCACGGAGACGAAGATGACCGGGGCACACGCGGTGACCAGCGAGGCCAGGACCCGCCCGAACCTGTCCGCGCCGAACAGCGCGGCGCACCTGGCGGCGATGACCACGACCGCGCCGCCCGCCAGCGCCGGGAGGATCCGGACCGCCGTCGGGCTCACGCCGAGCGCGCTGGTGACGATTCTGGTCAGCAGCGGGGCGAGCGGCGGCTGGTCCACGTAGCCGACCAGGCTCGTCCACGGCGGCGCCTCCATGACCGGAGTCCGTTTATCCGGCGATTGGGGAATTACTCTAATGACGGTCAGAAGCGATTTACGATAAGGCTGGCCCCCGTATCCCGAGGCGGGAAACCCACCACCCGGCCCGTGGTCCTGGCCTGGCGATGGGAGTCCGGTGCGGTCAGGGCCGGGTGGGCTGCACCCGGCCGACGGGTGTCACCTCAGGGAGCGCGGCAGCGCAGGCCTGGGCGAGCGGCAAGAGCACGTCGGCGACCTCGGCCAGGCCGGCCGAGCCCACCCGGTTCCAGGGCCGGGCAGCGGCGCGGTCGGTGGCGGCCTCCACCGCGTCGTGCGCGGCGCGGCCGGGCGCGGTCATCGTCACGTCCTCGCCGATCCAGCCGCGCTCGGTCAGCCGGGCGGCCGCGGCGCCCCACTGCGCGTCAGTCCAGCCCCGGACGGGCTGCATGAGATCGCGGGAGATGTCCTTCGCGCACCGCAGCACGACCGCCTCGCAGCCGTCGATGCCGGCCGCGGCCAGCGCGGCGAAGTGACCGTCGCCGCGGTGCTCGCGCAGCAGCGTCGCGGCCTGCCACAGCCGGGTCAGGGGCTCGGCGGAGACCGGCAGCTCGGCGTTCGCCGCGGAGAGCACACGTCCGGCGAAGTCCAGGTCCTCCGCCGCGCGCCACAGCAGGCCCGCCGCCTTCGCCGCCTCAGCCTCCCGGCCGCCAAGCAGCCGCCGCAACGAGGCTGCCGCGCCCGCCTCGCGCACCGCGATGGCCTCCTGCGGCGTGATCAGGTCCCACACGCCAGGGATCGCACGGGTCACGAAGGACGGCGCGAAGTTGAAGAACGACGCGGTCACCACGGCCGCCCGTGCGCCGCCCAGCGGCGCGGCCCGCCCGGCGAAGTAGCCGCGCCAGTAGCCGCGCAAGCCGGCCTCGGTGAACGCGCTCAGTGCTTCGGGCGCGAAGTACGTCACATCATGGACTGGCTCGAACATCGTCCACATCGCGCGCGCCGCGCTCATCGTGTGTGCCACGACGGCTCCTTCCGCTACCGCGCCCAAGCGTAGGGCCAGGAAATGACTACCGCGTGCCGTGGGGAGACGTTCGTGAAAGAGTCGTGAATGCCTCGGGCAGGCAGGGAGATGAACCGGCAGCAACGGAGGGGAAAGGAACCGCGTCGTGGCCGACATCCGGTATGTGATCGTTTCGGATCTGCACTTCGGGGCCGAGAACAGCGTGCTGACCACGCTTAACGAGCGGCCAGCGACGGCGACGGAGACCGGCTTCTCCGTCGATCCGCAGCGATCGAGCCCGGCGCTGTCCGGGCTCGTCGGCGGGCTCCGCGAGCTCACCCGCGGTCAGCACCGGCCGCCGGCCCTTATCCTCGCCGGGGACGTCCTTGACCTGGCCCTGTCGGTCGACGAGGTGTGCGCCATGGTGTTCCGCCTCTTCGCCAACCTGGCGTTCAGCGACGGCTCGCCCGTGTTCGACCCGGTCATCCACTACGTGCCGGGCAACCACGACCATCACCAGTGGGAGGTCGCGCGGGAGAGCCAGTACGCGGGCTACGTGTCCGGCCAGCCCGGCACGGCGGAACTGGCGGCCCCCTGGCACACCACGAAACTCCGGTCTTCCGACGAACGGCCCGAGGCCAGCTCGGCGCTGCTGACCGCCCTCACGCGGAGCCAGCCGGGCGGCTCGGCGGCCGAGGTGCAGGTGTCGTACCCGAACCTGGCCCTGCAGTCCGCCAGCGGGCGCCGCAGCCTCATCGTGAGCCACGGGCACTTCACCGAGTCCATCTACTCCATGATGTCGCGGCTGCGGGACACCCTCTACCCGGACCAGCGGCGGGAACCGCCCACGGACATCGCGGTCCTCGAGGAAGAGAACTTCGCCTGGATCGACTTCTTCTGGTCCACGCTCGGCCGGTCCGGCCAGGTGGGCTCGGACATGGGCCTGATCTACGCGGACCTGACCAGCCCGGCCGACATCGACGCGCTTGTCGCGAACCTGGTCGCGGGAATGCTCGGCAACAAAGGCCCCGGCTTCCTGCACCGTCCGGAAGAAGCGGCGCTCAACGAGATCTTCAAGCGCGAGGCCAACAAGATCGCCAGGAGCGAGCGGGCAACCCCCACGGCCGCGCTGACCGACGCGGGGCGGGCCGGGCTGACGGACTACCTGCAGGGCCCGGTCCGGAACCAGCTGCTGCAGGAGTGGGGGCAGGTCCCGGACGACCTCACCTTCGTCTACGGCCACACGCACAAGCCGTTCGTCGACCGGCTGTCGCTGGCCGGCTTCCCCGGGCCGGTGGACGTCGTCAACACCGGCGGCTGGGTGGTGGACACGGCGACCCCCTGGCCTGTCCAGGCGGGGGTCGCGGTGCTCGTCAACGACGACCTCGACACCGCCTCGCTGCAGTTCTACCGGCAGAGCCCCGGATCGCAGCCCGCCGGAGTCCGGCTGCTCGACCCGCCGGAGGGAGTGCAGCCGTCTGCCTGGCACACCGAGCTCGCCTCGCGGATCAACCCGGCGGCGGCCTGGTGGATGTCGCTGGCGGAATCCACCGCCGCGGTCGTGGCCCAGCGCCACCGCCTGCAGGCCGCGACCGTCGCCGTGCGCGAGGCTAGGCGATCATCACCCGACAGCGGCAACGCAATAGCCGAGCAGTAGACGGGAAGGGTGCGGATGTTCCCATGACTCAGGTGTTCTTCGTGACCGGCTCGTCTCGGGGACCCGGCCGCCGCACATTTCAGGCCGGTTGGCCGGCCGCCGTGGTGTCCAGGTCCTGCCAGCGTTCAGCCTCCGTCACCATGCCCATCACCGGCCGGATGGCCGGGTAATCGATCGTCCGCGGGTCAGCCAGCGGGGCCTGCCCGGTTGCGAGACGTTGCGCGCTTTCCAGCAGAATGCGCCGCATGGCGGTGATGGCGGCGTCCTGGGCGCCGAGGTTCTCCCGGGTGCGGTCGGCGATGCGCCCCTGCGATTCCTGGACGGCGACGTCTTCGATCGACACTCCCGACAGCCCGCTGAAGCTGGCGCCGCGGTCCATCGCGGCCCGGTCCTGGCCCCAGTTGTTGTCCTCCGACCGGCCGAGCATGGCGTAGTCGCTGTCCAGGTCGACGCCCATCCGGACGCCGAAGTGCTCTTCCCGCTCTTGGCGGGTCTCGTCGCTGATCGGCGCGTCGCGATTGTAGGAGACGGCGAAGAAGATCGAATTGTAGTCGTCGACCGGCACGAACGCGGTGAAGATCTCGCCCGGGATGAAGGAGTAGAACGGCGCCACGAACTGGGTGACCCGCACCCACCATTGGTCACCGCTCCCGGCGGCCGGCCGGTGCAGCGCCCCGTAGTGGAAGCCGTAGGCCGTCTGCTCGACCTCGATCCGCGGCCGCTGGTCGGTGGACGGCCGGATCGACCGGCGCCGTTCGTCGAGCGGGGTCTTCGCCACCACGTCCTCGCGGTTGCTGCTGGCGACGTTGTCGGCGTGCAGCAGTGCCACGTGGCTGGAGTCGATGGTGCCCTCGAGCACCTGGGCGAAATTGGCGCGGGCGCGGATCTGCGCGTGGACCAGATGGTCAACCGGGAGGCTGGTCCACTCGAAGGCGGAGAACGGCGGGCAGTCGGGCGGCGGGCCGAGATAAGCCCAGATCAGGCCGCCGGCGTCGCGAACCGGGTAGGAGGCGGTGCGCACGTTGCGGCCGAAGCGGCTGATCTCCGGCTCGGCGGGCGTGTCGATGACCTCGCCGTCGACGTTCATCATCCAGCCGTGGTAAATGCAGCGCAGCCCGCAGCCCTCGTTCCTGGCCAGGGTAAGCCGCACCCCTCGGTGCGGGCAGCGCCCGTCGATCAGCCCGATACGGCCGGTGTCCTCGCGGAAGATCACCAGGTCCTCGCCCAGCAGCCGGAGGCCCTTGGGGGCGCCGCCGGGCTCTGGCAGGTCGGCCGAGAGCATCGCCGGGATCCAGTACCGGCGGATCAGGTCGCCCATGGGCGTGCCCCGGCCGACCCGGCAGAGCTTCTCGTTGTCCTCGTGGCTGAGCATGTGCCCCGTCCTTTCGCCGTCGCCGCCAGTGGCGGCGGTTGGTTATGAGATCTCCAGGGTGGAGCGCAGCAGGTGCAGCTCCTGGTCGCTGTACGACGGCCCGGCCGCCTCGACCGCCAGCGCCGCTTCGACGTCGGCCGCCGACCAGAAGCCGACCAGGGTGGTATCGATCAGCGGCTGCGCGAGCGCGAAGCGGATGGCGGCCTGGCTAAGGTTCTCGCCGGGCCGGCGCAGGCCGAGCAGCCGTTCCGCCCGGTGGTGATCGCTAACCAACTCGGCCCAGGCCCGGCGGCCCCAACTGCCGGTGCCGGGCGTGCGCAGCTGCGACTCGCTCAGCGCTCCGGCCGCGAGGACCCGGATGGCGATCACCCCGGTCCCGCGGGTGGCGGCAAGATCCATGACGCGGGCGTAGTCGATGTAGCGGAAGCCGGGCGGCACCCGCATCGCCGCGCTCGGGTTGAGCAGGTTGACATAGAGCTGAACGGTGCCGAAGGCGTCCGCCGCGAGGATGCGGGCGATGGCGGCGGGCTCGCCGATGCCGGAGAAGCCGATCGCGCGGACCAGCCCTTCGCGCCGCAGTTCTTCCAGGGCGTCGATCACGCCGCGCTGGAAGAGGTCATCGACTGACAGCGGGCCGTAGTACTCCGACTCGGTAACGCTGGCCTCGGAGACGGTGTTGTGCAGCTGGACAAGGTCGATCTGTTCCAGCCCGAGGCGGCGCAGGCTGGCGACGGCCTGGGCCCGCACCGCCGCCCGGACGTCGGTGAAGTCCTCCCGGTCGACCCGCAGCTTGGTCGCGACGATCACCTCCGGGCGGCCAAGCCGCCGGAGGGTGGCCCCGAGGCACTCCTCGGACTTGCCCGCCGCATAGCGGTAGGCGGTGTCGAAGAAGTTGACCCCGCCGTCGAGGGCGGCCTTGACCGCGAGGTACTGCTCGTCCGGCGAGCGGTCGGTGAACAGCGCCGCGGTCGAACCGCAACCGAAGCCGACCGCCGAGACGGTCAGCCCGGTGCGGCCGAGCCTTGAGTATCGCATCTGCCTCAACTCCGATAGCAGCGACAACTGAGCGGGCGGCGCTGGCTGCGGATGCCGCGTCCAGCCCGTACGTCGCGTCAACCCTGATGGCAGGGCCGGTCCTCGAAATGTTCGTTAAGCGAACGTGTGTTCATTTATGATCGGGTCTAGCTTGACATATCCGGCGCCGTTTCGTCCATAGCACGTCGGCAGGGTTGACAGCGGGTCCCGACATGGGAATATTCGTCCACATAATGACCACATGTTCGCATGACGATCATCAGGTGGAGCTATCCGGCGGCGACGCGGCCCGGGTGGCGCTGGTCACCGGGGCCAACAAGGGCATCGGGTTCGAGATCGCCCGGCAGCTCGGCCAGCGCCGGCTGACGGTGCTGCTCGGCGCCCGTTCCCCCAGCCGGGGCGAGCGGGCAGCGGCGACGCTGCGCGAGGGCGGCCTGGCGGCGTTCGCGGTGCCGCTCGACGTCACCGACGAGGGGTCGGCCGAGCGGGCGGCGCAGTGGATCGACCGCGAATTCGGCCGTCTTGACGTGCTCGTCAACAACGCCGGGGTCGCCTACGACGTCGACTCGGCCGACCCGTTGGCGCTCGATCTGGTCCGGGCCACGTTCGAGACCAACGTGCTCGGGCTGATCGCGGTCACCCGGGCGATGCTGGGCCTGCTCGAGCGGTCGGCGGCGCCCCGGGTGGTGAACCTCTCCTCCCGGCGAGGGTCGCTGGCGGAGGCGGTCAACCGCGCGTCGCCGGAGCCGGAGCCGATGGCCTACTTCGCCTCCAAGGCGGCGGTGAACGCGGTCACGATCGCGTTCGCCAAGCAGCTGGCCGCACGCGGCGGCAAGGTCAACGCGGTCGCGCCCGGGCGCTGCGCGACCGACATGACCGGCAACACCGGACCGCGATCGGCCGCCGACGGCGCCTGCATCGCGGTGGCGATGGCGCTGCTCGGCCCGGACGGCCCGACCGGCGCCTTTCTCAGCGACGAGGGGACGGTCCCGTGGTGAGGCGGGTGGGCGTGCTGGCAGGGGTGTCGGTGGTCGAGCTTGGGGGCATGGGGCCCGGGCCGTTCGCCGGGATGATGCTGGCCGATCACGGGGCCGAGGTGACCGTGCTGAAGCGGCCACAGCCGGCCGCGCGGGTGCAGCAGGGCCTGTCGGTGCTTGAGCGGGGCAAGCGCGTCGAGGCGGTCGACCTCAAGTCGGCCGCGGGGCGGGAACGCGCGCTCGAGCTGGTCGCCGGGGCCGACGTCAGCATCGAGGGATTCCGGCCCGGCAGCGTCGAGCGGCTGGGGCTCGGCCCGGCCGACTGCCGGACGGTGAACCCGCGGCTGGTCTACGGGCGGATGACCGGCTGGGGTCAGGACGGACCGTTGGCCCAGCTCGGCGGCCATGACATCAACTACATCGCGCTGGCCGGGTACCTCGCCCAGGTAGGCCGGGAGGGGGCCGGCCCGACGCCGCCGCTGAACATCGTGGGCGACTTCGGCGGCGGCGGGATGATGCTGGCGTTCGGCATCATGGCAGCCCTGTTCGACGCGCGGCGGACCGGTCGCGGCCGGATCGTCGACGCCGCCATGGTCGACGGGGTCGCCCTGCTCATGGCGCAGCACTACGCGCCCGGACGGCGGCTGGGCCCGCGCGGCACCAACGTGTTCGACTCCGGTGCGCCGTTCTACGACGTGTACCCGACCGCCGATGGCGGCTACATGGCGGTCGGCGCGACCGGGGCCGATCTCTACGCGGAGCTGCTGCGCGGCCTCGGCCTCGACCCCGCCCAGCTGCCGGGGCAGCTCGACCGGGCCGGCTGGCCGACGCTGCGCGAGCGGCTGCGGGCCGCCTTCGCCACCCGGACGCGGGACGAATGGGCGGCCGTCTTCGCCGACCTCGACGCCGCGGTCACGCCGGTCCTCGACCCCTACGAGGCGCCGCGGCATTCGCATCATCGGGCCCGCGGGACGTTCATCGCCACCAGCGACGGGAACCAGCCGGCCCCGGCGCCGCGCTTCTACGAGCTCGATGACGATGCGGGCTAGGCGACCACTCCGGTGCCGACGTTGAGCGGGCCTTCCCAGCCGGCCCCGGCCAGGTAGGCCTGCTCCATCGCCTGCTGGCCGGTCTTGGTGTCGCCGCTGGCCACGTTGCGGCCGTTGCGGAACAGGTACCAGCGGTCGGCGATCGCGAACGCGCGGCGGGCCTGCTGCTCGACCAGCAGCACGCCGCAGCCGCTCTGCCTGGCCGCCACCCGCAGCGCCTCCATCAGCCGGCCGACGACGACCGGGGCGAGCCCGAGCGACAGCTCGTCCACGATCAGCGCGGTCGGCCGGGCCGCTAGCGCCCGGCCGAGGATCAGCATCTGCTGCTCGCCCCCGGACAGCAGGCCCGCCCGCCGTGGCAGCAGCCGCTCAAGCTCGGGGAACAGCTCAAGCGCGTGGCCGATGTCGCCCCGGCCGAGGCGGAGGTTGTCACGGCAGGACATGCTCATGATGATCGAGCGGACCTCGGGCACGTAGCCGAGCCCTTCGCGAACCCGGCGGTGCAACGGGGTGGACACCTGGCGGCCGAGCCAGCGCACCTCCCCGTTCATCGCGGGCAGCTCGCCCACCAGCGCGTTCATCGTGGTCGTCTTGCCCGCGCCGTTGGGCCCGACCACCGCCACGATCTCGCCCCGGTACAGTCGCAGGTTCGCGTCCCTGACCGCGGCCAGGTCCCCGTAGCCGGCCGTCAGGTTGACCGCCTCGAGCAGCACCTCACCGTCCGGCTGGCCGGCCGGCATCGTCTCCGCCGGCACCGCCTCGCCCGGCCTCGCCCCGCCTGGCGGCGCTGGCTCTGGCTGTCCCGTCATAGTTCATACCTTTCACAGTGGCGGTCACCCAGCTGGCACGCGGCGGCGAGCTAGCGGTCCCAGACTGATGGGCCGCAGACTACGATCGCGCGTTCGTTCAGCGCCCTGGTGTGCGATTTACCTACGTTAAAATCGGAGCGAGAGGCCTGTCAAGGTCCTGATGAGTCGGAGGCCCGCTCCGTTTAGACAGAAGAGTGCGGCACTAGACAAATGTCGGCCACATCTGCCATCGTGAAGCGGTCGCCTGGTGAACATGAGGGCGCTAGATCGAACGACCTGGCCGCCTCCGACCTCATCCGCAAGGAGCAACACGTGGAGCTGCTGACTTTCGCCTTGCTAGGCATGGGGGTCGGGGCCATCTACGGGATTGTCGCGCAGGGCCTGGTGCTGGTCTACCGGTCATCGGGAATCCTCAACTTCGCCCAGACCGGCTTCCTGATGATCGGCGCGTACATCTTCTACGAGCTGTACGTGCTCGACGGCTGGCCATACTGGGCCGCCTTGGTCGTCGCCGTGCTGGCCTGCGCCGCCATGGGCGCGGCGGTACACCTGTTCATCCTGCGCCCGATGCGCCAGGCGTCGGCGATCGCCCGGCTGATCGCGACCCTCGGCGTACTCGGCGTGCTCTCCTCGATCGCGGCCATCATCTACCAGGGCAACACCGCCTCGGTCCCGTCCTCGCTCCCGATCACCAGCGTGGAGATACTGCCCGGGGTCCGGATCGGGCTCAACATCATCGTCCTGCTCGGCATCGGCATCGCGATCACGGCCGCACTCTGGTGCTTCTACCGGTACAGCTCCTTCGGCCGGATCACCTCCGCGGTGGCGGAGAACCAGCTGGCGGCGTCGGTCACCGGGCACTCACCGGACACCATCGCGGCGGTCAACTGGGCGCTGGGAGCGGCTCTGGCGGCGGTGGCCGGAATCCTGATCGCGCCGATCGACTACCTCCAGTCGGGGACGCTGGTGCTGCTCATCGTGCCGGCCATCGGGGCCGGGCTGGCCGGAAGCTTCCTGTCGTTCCCGCTCGCGCTGATCGGCGGGCTGGTCCTCGGGATGGCGCAGTCGGTGGTCAGCCTGTACGTGACCAGCCCCGGGTGGTCGCTCAGCATCCCCTACATCCTGATCGTGGCCTACCTGGTGATCCGCGGCCGCGGGATACCGCTGCGCTCGTTCGTCATCGACAAGCTGCCCAAGGTGGGGACCGGCCGGATCCGCCCGGTGACGCTGGCGGTGCTGGTCGCGACGACGATCGTGGTGCTGGTGGTGGTGCCGCCGCAGTGGTCGAGCGCGGTGACGGTGACGCTGGCGTTCGCGGTCATCACGCTGTCGGTCGTGGTCGTGACCGGCTACGCGGGCCAGCTTTCACTGGCGCAGTACATCCTGGCCGGGGTGGGCGCGCTGGCGGCGGCCAGGCTGAGCGCCAACTGGCATTTCCCGTTCCTGGCGGCGCTGGCGGGCGCGCTGATCATCACCGCCGTGCTCGGCGCGCTGCTGGCGCTGCCGTCGCTGCGGGCCCGCGGGGTCAGCCTGGCGGTGGCCACCCTGGCGGCCGGGATGGTGATCTTCGACCTCGTGCTGAACAACTACACGCTGTCCGGCGGCGAGAACGGGGTGACCCAGAACAGCCCCGACCTGTTCGGCTGGAGCATCGACCCGACCCTGCACCCGGCCCGGTACGGGGTGACCGTCGTGGTCGTGCTGGTACTGCTGATCCTGGCGGTGGCGAACATCCGCCGGGGCGACGCCGGGCGGCGGATGCTCGCGGTCCGGTCCAACGAGCGGGCGGCGGCCGCGCTCGGGGTGCACGTCTACGTGGCAAAGGTGTACGCGTTCACGGTCGCGGCCGGCATCGCCGGGGTCGGCGGCATGCTCTACGCATTCCTCAGCCCGACCGTCACCTCCGGCAACTTCGACCTGCTGACCTCGATCAACTTCGTGACGGTGACCGTCGTCGGCGGCGTCGGGAACATCTTCGGCGCGGTCATCGGCGCCACCCTGCTGCCGGGCGGCCTGGTCACCCAGATCTTCTTCGGGGTGCAGAACATCAACGCCTGGATACCGCTGGCCGGGTCGGTCGGCCTGCTGCTGGTGCTGCGGCGCAACCCAAGCGGGATCTTCGACATGAACTCCGAGATGTACTACCAGGTCCGGGACCGGATCATGGATCGGGTCAGGCGGCACCGCCCGGCCGTCGCCGGGGGCACGGCCGACGGCGCCGTCCCGGCGGCGGGCGCCAGCTCGGCAGCGGGCGGCGGCCCGGCGATCGCAGCGGGCGGCGGCTCCGCCGCCGCCGACGCAGCGATGGACGAGCAGGTGGGGGCCCGCGCTACCCGCAAGACGCTGCGGGTGGAGGGTCTGCGGGTCACCTTCGGCGGGGTTGTCGCGGTCAACGATGTCAGCATCACCGTCCGCCCAGGCGAGGTGCACGGCCTGATCGGGCCCAACGGGGCCGGCAAGACCACGTTCATCGACGCCGTGACCGGCTTCGTGTCGCTCGCGGGCGGCCGGATCCTGGTCGACGACACCGACCTGACCCGCTGGGACGCGCGCCGCCGGGCCCGGCTCGGCATCGCCCGCACGTTCCAGTCGCTCGAGCTCTTCGATGACCTGACCGTGCGGGAGAACCTGGCCGTGGGCGCGGACGACGGGAGCCCGCTGCGCTACCTGTCCGACATCATCCGGCCGTCCAAACCGCGGCTGCGGCCGCTGGTGCTGGCGGCCCTGCGGGAGAGCCATCTGGAGGACACACTGGATGTGCTGCCTTCGTCACTGCCGTTCGGCCGCCGCCGTATGATCGCGATCATGCGCGCCCTAGCCTCGGACCCAGCCGTGCTCTTGCTCGACGAGCCGGCCGCGGGCCTCAGCGACTCCGAGAGCGAGGCCCTGGGCGCTCTGATCCGGGACCTGGCGACCAAACGGCAGATCGCGGTGCTGCTGATCGAGCACAACCTGGACCTGGTCCGGTCGATCAGCGACCGGATGACGGTGCTGGCGTCGGGCAGCATCCTCGCCGAGGGCGCGCCTTCCGAGGTGCTGTCGCACCCGGGCGTGCTTGAGACCTACGTCGGTGACCTCGCGGCTTTCGGGACTTCGCGTGACTGAGACGGTTCCGGCGGAGGAAGACCACTCCGAGACCTACGTCACCGCGTTCAGCCGGGGCATGGCGGTGATCCGCTGCTTTTCCGCCGCCAACCCGGTGCTGACGATCGCCGAGGTGGCCAAGGCGGCCGGGCTCAACCGCGCCACCGCGCGGCGGTTCCTGCACACCCTGGAGGCGGACGGGTACGCGGGCAGCGAGAACGGGCGCTATTCGCTGCGCCCACGGGTGCTTGAGCTCGGCTACGCGTACCTCTCGTCGATCGCGGTCGACCGGCTGGTGCACCGGCAGCTGCTGCAGCTGGCGGATCAGCTGCACGAGTCGTGTTCCGGCGGGGTGCTCGACGGCCATGACGTGGTGTTCGTGGAGCGCGCGCAGACCACCCACCCGCGGGTGATGACGCTGGCACTGCACGTCGGCACGCGCATCCCGGCCTACCTGACCGCGCTCGGCCGGGTGCTGCTGGCCGAGCTGCCCGATGAACAGCTCGAGGAGTACCTGCGGACCACCGTGCTGCGCAAGGAGACGGCCAACACTGTCAGCGACCCGGACGAGCTGCGGGCGCACATTCTCGGTATCCGCGGCAAGGGCTACTGCATCATGGACCAGGAGATTGAGATTGGCATCCGGGCGGCCGCGGTGCCGGTTCGCCGTCCGGAAGGGCCCGCGCTGGCGATCAGCGTGGCCTCGCACGCCTCGCGGCACTCGCTGAGCCACATCGAGGCGAACTTCGTGCCCCCGCTGCAGGACACCGCGGCGGGGCTTGAGAAGCTGTTCAGCTTGCGCAGCTGATCAGTTCCTGAGCAGCAGCAGGTGCTCGATCTCGGCCGCGGTCTCCTGCAGCGCGGGCAGGAACATGCTCGTCATGACGTCGGCCGATACGTGCGAGGCGATGCTGATCGCGAGCGTGTTGCCTTCCGGCGTTGGCACCGGGACCGCTATCGCCCGGACACCGTACTCGACCGGCTGGTCGGCCAGGTACCAGCCGTTGACCCGGGTGCTGAGCACCTCGGCTAGCAGCTTGGCCGGGCTGGTGATGGTGTTCTCGGTCTGCTTGCGCAGGTTGGCCGTGCGCAGGTACTCATCGAGACGGTCATCGGGCAGCCCCGCGAGCAGTACCATGCCGAGCGCGGTCAGGTAGGCCGGCCGGCGGCTGCCGACCCGGTTCACCAGTGTCATCACCCGCGGGTGGGAGGTCTGGGCGCGGGCCACCCAGACCACGTCGTGCCCGTCGAGCACCCCGGCCGAGCAGGACTCGCGGAACCGGTCGGCCACCAGAAGCAGACTCGGGTAGAGCAGCGCGTCAAGCGGCAGCGAGGACAGGTAGCTGTAACCGAGGTCGAGGACCCGTGGGGTGAGCCGGTAGCGGCCGTCCTGCTGGCTGGCGTACCCGTCCGCCTCCAGGGTGTGCAGGAAACGGCGCGCGGTGGCCCGGTTGAGCCCGGCCGCCTTGGCCACCTCGGCGATCGTCAGCACCGGGCTGGCGGCCGAGAAGCAACTAATGATCTTCAGCCCGCGGCTGAAGGCGGTGACGTAGGTGCGCCCGCCCGCGTCGCCATCTTCGGCGTCATCGGGCGACCCCGGATTGAAGTCCGGCCGTTCGTCGATCGCGGACGGGGAATCGGTCACGCCACTCCTTCGGGCCAAGGGATCGGCGCCGCTGCGCCAGCCGGTCGACGGTGGACAACGGCGAACCCCGACCCGCGCCAATTTTAACAGGCAGCGGCGGCGAGACCGGCCACGCGGCCGTACACCGCCGCCTTGCCGAGCCCGGTCCCGGTCAGGTAGCCGGCCCCGTGCAAGCCCCCGACGATCTCGCCCGCCGCGAACAGCCCGCCGATCGGCTGGTCGAAGACGTCGAGTACCTCCAGCCGGCGGCTGACCCGCACTCCGCAGTAGGTGGTGGTGAGCCCGGCCCGGCACGGGTACCCGTAGAAGGGAGGCGTCGTCAGCTCGCGTGCCATCGAGAGCGGCCGGCCGTGCTCGGGGTCGGCGCCGGCCCTGACGCCGGCGTTGTAGCGGGCGACGGTGTCGCCGAGGACGGCGGCGTCGACCCGCAGCCGCCCGGCCAGGGCGGCCAGCGTCGGCGCCTGGAAGAGCAGACCGTCGGCCAGGGCGCGGGCGAAGTCGCGGGGGCTGGGGAGCGGGACCGACTTGTCCATCACCGGCTGGTCGAAGACCTGGAACGCGATCCCGTCGGGCTGCCCCGCGCACACGCCGGCGATGACCTTGTAGCCGAGGCCCTCGTTGACAAAGCGGCGGCCGGCCCGGTTGACGACGATCGCGCCCGCCGCGTGCGGGAACAGCAGCCGCGGAGCGGTCCCGGTGACGGCCCCAAGACCGGGGTAATCGACCGCGGCCGCGCCGAAGGTGCCCGCCACGTACCCCATGTCCGCCAGCTGGGCCCCGACCGCCATCGCCATTCGCAGGCCGTCCCCGGTGTTGCCTTCGCCGCCCATCGCGACCGCGTCGGCCCACTGGGGCGCGAACGTCCGCAGCAGCTCCGGGCTCCGGGTGAAGCCGCCGGTGGCCAGGATCACCCCGCGGCGCGCGCTGACCGGCCGCTCGGCGCCGCCCTGGCTGGCGAGGACGCCGGTGACCCGGCCGTGGTCGGTGGTGAGGCGGCGGGCGGCCGCACCGGTGAGTACCCGGCCGCGGCCGGTGGCGGCCAGCCGTTCTAGCAGCAGGGCCGTCAGCGCGCTGGGCGGGGCGGCGTGCAGCCGGGGGATGGTGATGTCGGCGTTGGCGGGCACCAGGGTGAACTCCTGGCCCAGCCCGGCCAGCCACTCATAGGCGGCGAGCTGGTTGTCGGCGTAGACGTCGACCGCGGCGGGATCGCCGCGGCCGCGCCCGGCGGCGACGAGCGCCGCCCGCAGCGCCTCGGGGCTGTCGGCTACCCCGTGCCGCCGCTGCAGGCTGGTGCCGGCGAACAGCAGCCCGCCGCCCGCGCGGACCGATGACCCGCCGGGCTGCTCGCCCTTCTCAAGCAGCAGGACGGTGGTGCCGCGCTCAGCCGCGGCGAGGGCGGCGGCGCAGCCCGCCAGCCCGGCCCCCACCACCACCACGTCGGCGGTTGCGAGGGGCTCGCCCCGGGCGGCGGCCGGGCTCGGCGCCGTCGTGACTGGCGCTGTCGACCCCGTCAGCGGCGCCGTCACCGGCGCTGTGGCCAACGCCGGCTGCGCCGGGCGATGAACCGTTCCAGTTCCCTGATCCCGCCGGCGATGTACGCATCGGTGGGAACCGGCTGCCCGTCGGCGGCCTCGTCGGCCGGCGGTTCACCGGCCTCGCACCACCCCACCAGCTCGCAGTAGCGCCAGAACGCGCGATGCAGGCGGGAGATCATCGCGCGGCACCGTGCGGGCGCACCAGCAGCCGCTCCGGGTTCCAGAATTTCAGCGTGGCGCGGAACGGCAGCTCCTGCTCGGGCAGGCCCGGCTGCGGGAATGCGTCCAGCAGTTCCTCCAGCACCACCTGGCCCTCCAGCCGGGCCAGCGGCGCGCCCAGGCACAGGTGGACCCCGGCCCCGAAGGAGAGGTGCGCGGCCGCGTTGGCCCGGTCCGGGTCGAGCTGGTCGGCGTCGGCGAACGCGGCCTCATCGTGATTGGCCGAGCCGAGCAGCAGCAGGATCTCCGCGTCGGCCGGGATCACGGTGTCGCCGATCTGCACCTCTTCCTTGGCTCGGCGCTGCCAGTTGATTACCGGCGGGTCGAGCCGCAGCACCTCCTCCACCACCGCGGGGATCAGCTCCCGGTGCTCCCGCAGCCGCGCCCACAGCCCCGGTTCCGACAGGCAGCGGCGCATCAGGTGGGTGAGGAAACCGGTGGTGGTCTCGTGCCCGGCGAACAGGATCGAGTACATGATCGTGACCAGCTCGTCGAAGTCCGGCGCGGTCTCATCGCCTTGGCCGGACCTGATGAGGTCGCTGGGGAAGTCGTCGCGGAGGCCGGCCATCCGGTCGGTGATGATCTCCCGGCAGTAGGCGAAGAAGGCGCCCACCCCCTCGGCCGCCCGCTCTAGTTCGGGCCCGGATGCCTTCCCGTCGGTGAGCGTCACCCGGTCCCGTGATCCCCGCTTGATCAGCTCCAGCTTGTCCTCGGGTACCCCGAACAGCCGGAAGATGACCAGCGCGGGCAGCGGCCAGGCGAGCACCCGGACAAAGTCGGCCTCCTCTTCGACGGCCAGCAGCTCGATGTGCCGCCGGGCCAGCTCTCTGATGTCGGGTTCGAGCAGCCGCAGGCGGCGCGCGTTGAAGGCCTTGTTCACGTGCCGGCGGATGCGCACGTGATTGGGCGGGTCGTTGTCGACCAGGACCCGCCGGGGTCGGAAGTCAGCCCGGGCGAGCGCGGCCAGCGCCTCCGGCGGCCACGGCTGCAGCGGCTTGGTCGCGTTGTCGGCCGAGTAGTGCCTGGTGTCGCGGAGCACCGCGCGGATGTCCTCGTACCGGGTGACCAGCCACTGGTCGAGCTCCTGGCTGTAGAACACCCGGCCCTCGCGCCGGGCGCGTTCGAACACCGCGAACGGGTCGGCTAGGTAGGCGGGGCCGAACGGGTCCAGCTCCCCCGCCACCGCAATCGCGGTGTCGGCCGTCGCGGGGCCGGGCTGGAACGGGCAGCGCGCGCCGTCTTCTGTCTTGTCGTCCATCGGGTCGGCCTCCTTGTGCTGACACCATCAGTTTCGATTATCGCTGAGATAATCGTCATGCTTCAAGGCATTTCACCAAGCCGGTAGGCATGATCATCGTATTATCTTGTTGTTATACGACATTCTTATCGCTAGGATCGGCACATGGACAAGGCACTGACCGCAGTGGTGGTGGGCGGCGGCATCGGCGGCCTGGCGGCCGCCGGCGCGCTGACCAGGGCTGGCATCGAGGCGTCGGTCTACGAGCAGGCACCCGAACTGGGCGAGGTCGGGGCCGGGGTGCTGCTCGGCCCCAACAGCGTCCGGCTGCTGCACCGGCTCGGGCTGGCCGACGCGATCGACGCGGCCGGCGGCTGGGTGGGCGAGGGTTCTACCTACTACCGGCACGAGGGCACCCGGGTCGCCCCGGTGATGACCACCGACTCCTCCGGCTGGGCGGCCATGTACGGGATGCACCGGGCCGACCTGATCGACGTGCTGCGGCTGGCGGTCCCGGCCGACCGGGTGCACACCGGCCACCGGGCGGTTTCCTTCGACCAGACCCCGGGACTCGGGCGGGTCAGTTTCGACAACGGCGCCACCGCCGAGGCCGACGTGGTGATCGCGGCCGACGGCATCCACTCGGCCCTGCGGCGGTTCGTCACCGGGCAGGCGATGCCGGTCTTCTCCGGCTCGGTCGCCTACCGCGGCGTGATCGACGCCGCCCGGGTCCCGTGGTGGCCGCCGCGCATCTTCCAGGTCTGGATGGGCGAGGGCAAGCACGTGATCACGTTCCCACTGCGCGCGGGCAAGCTGCTGAACTTCGTCTGCTTCGTCCCGGCCGACGAGCAGATGCGCGAGTCCTGGTCCGCCCCGGGCGACCCGGGCGCGCTTCGGGCCGCCTTCGGCGGCTGGGCCGGGCCGGTCACCGGCCTGCTTGACCAGGTCGACAAGACGTTCTGGTGGGGGCTCTACGACCGCGAGCCGCTGGAGAACTGGACCAGCGGACGGCTGGCGCTGCTTGGCGACGCCGCCCACCCGATGCTGCCCCACCTCGGCCAGGGCGCCAACCAGAGCATCGAGGACGCCTTCGCCCTGGCGGCGGTGCTCAAGGGCGCCGCCCCGGCCGACGCGCCCGCCGCGCTGCGGCACTACATGCAGGTGCGCAAGCCGCGAACCGACGTGGTGCAGAACGGATCGCGGCGCAATGGCGAGCGGTATGACCAGGTCAACCGGACGGCCGAGGATCGTGACCAGGAATTGGTGGAAACGCGCAGCCTGCGGGCGTGGATCTATGATTATGACGTGGAAGCCGAGCCCGAGCTGTCGCGGCTGCCAGGCTGACGACAGGGCACCCGCTGGCAGGGGCGCGGACCGCGAGAGCGCTGGGAACGGGCTGAGGACGAAGTGACAGCTGGCGATCGGATCCCACCCGACGGGCTCACCTACGACCGGATCCGCCGGGACCTGCTGGGCGGCGTCTACGGCCCCGGCCAGCGGCTGCCCATCGCGGCGCTGTGCGAGCACTACGGGGCCGGGCTCAGTGTGGCCCGCGAGGCGCTGACCCGGCTGGCCGAGCAGGGGCTGATCCGGGCCGAGCGGAACCGCGGCTTCGCCGCCATCCCCCTGTCGGTCGACGAGCTGGAAGACCTCATGCTGGCGCGGGTGCAGATCGAGGAGGCCTGCCTGCGCCGGTCGATGGTGCGCGGCGACACCCGCTGGGAGGCCAGCGTGGTCGCCGCTCACCACGCGCTGACCAAGGCGCCGTCGGTGGACCCGGCCGCCGACCCGGCCGGCTTCGCCGAGTGGACCGAGGCGCACGCGGCCTTCCACGCGGCGCTGTGCGCCGCCTCGGCGTCGCCCCGGCTGCTGGAGCTGCGCCAGTCCCTGTTCGACACCGCCGAGATCTACCGCACCTGGCTGCGGCCGCCCGGCGGCCTGCGCGACCGGGCCGCTGAGCACCGCGAGATCATGGACGCGGTGCTGGTCAGGGACTCGGCCAAGGCCTGCGCGCTGATGACCGTGCATATCACCAGGACCTCGGACCAGCTCACCGGCACCGCCCGCGACGGGCCTGGCGCTTACCGGCCCGTCGACCGGGATAAAGCCGACCGGGATAAAGGAGCCTAGCGGCGTGATCCGTCCGGCCGGGGCGTCGGGGTTCACAAGCGGATCACCGGCTTGACGGTGGCGCCGGAGTGCGAGTCGGCCGCCGCCTGGTCGATCTGGTCCAGCGGATACTGCCGGATCAGTCGGTCGGCCGGGAACCGGCCCGCCCGGTACAAGCCGATCAGCGCGGGCAGGAACGTGTAGATGTCGCTGCTGCCCTCGACGATGCCGTGCACGCTGCGGCCCTTCAGCAGGCCAGTGGCGGGCGTGGCGAAATCGGCGCCGAACTGAGCGCCGATCACCAGCAGGGTGCCCTGCCAGGAGAGCGCGTCGACCGCGGCCCGCTGCACGGCCGGGACGCCGGTGGTCTCGACCCCGGCGTTGATCCCGGACCCGCCGGTGATCCGGCGGAGCGCCGCCGCCACGTCTTCCTCGGCCCCGTTGACGGTATGGGTGGCGCCGAGGGCGCGGGCGAGCTCAAGCCGGGACGGCACCACGTCGACCGCAACGATGACGGCGGCCGGGGTGAGCGCGGCCGCCAGCACCGCCGCCAGCCCGACCGCGCCAGCGCCGAACACCGCCAGCGCCTGCCCGGGGCGCGGTCTGGCCTCGTTGAACACGGCCCCGGCGCCGGTCTGGAGGCCGCACCCGAACGGCGCAAGCGCCGCCAGCTCGTCCTCGTCGGCGGCGTCGACCACCAGCACGTTGCGGTCGCTGGCGAGCGCGTGGGCAGCGAACGACGACTGGCCGAAGAACCCGCCGCCGAGCGGGGTGCCGTCGGGCAGCGACAGGCCGGAGCCGCCGCCGGGGCGGGGGGTGCCGATCGGGTTCATGTTGAGGTGGTTGAACTGGTCGCAGTAGGACGGGTGGCCGGTGCGGCAAGAGGCGCAGTCGCCGCATGAGTTGAAGGTCATCAGCACCTTGTCACCGGGGGCGATGCCGCGGACGGCGGCGCCGACCCGCTGCACCACGCCGGCCCCCTCATGGCCGAGCACGATCGGCGGCAGGTCCGCGCCCGCCCAGCGTTCCTTGACAGTCGCGTCGGTGTGGCACATGCCCGCGGCCACCACCCGGACGAGGACCTCGTGCTCGCGCGGGTCGTCGAGGACGATGTCGGCGATCCGGTAGCCGTGCTCGCCCGGCACGGCCAGCGCGGCGGTGCTGGCGGTGCTCACGCGGACTCACCCACTCCGAGCGGCACGTCGTCGCCGTCCAGCCAGGCCCGGTCGGCCGCCTCCAGCGCGTCGACTAGGTCCGGGCGGTCGGTGCCGGGCCGGTCGGCGAACACGGCGTTGCCCTCCTGCTCGCGGTGGTAGGACTGGAAGTCGTAGCTGGGCCGGTAGCCCGCCAGCCGCTCTTGGTCGAGCTCGGGCGCGGTCCCGGGGATGACCGGGACCAGCGTGTTCTTCTCGTACACGCCGACCAGGGACAGCAGCCGCCACGCGCCGTCGCGGCGCTCGGCCCGGGAGCGGTGGCGGCAGTAGCCGGCGAGGTCGCACTCCACCCCGGCGAACAGGCGGCGCATCAAGATCGCGCAGGACGTGTCGGCCAGCGCCCGGTCCCCGTTCAGCTGGACCCCGGTGACCCCGTTCTGGTGGATCGCATGCCCGCCGGGCACTTCCGCCATCCGCCTGGATCTGGTCACGAAATCGGCCGGGCTGCCGTCGATCCAGGACAGGAAGATCCGGGCGTCCCGGTGGTAGCAGTCGAGCATCAGCGCCCAGTCCTTGGCGTCCCGCGCCCGC
Source organism: Trebonia sp. (assembly GCA_050013875.1). Classification (GTDB taxonomy): domain Bacteria; phylum Actinomycetota; class Actinomycetes; order Streptosporangiales; family Streptosporangiaceae; genus Trebonia. The sequence goes on from JBEKEK010000032.1 coordinate 20,376, forward strand.
CGCTCGGCCTGCGCCAGCTCCGCGATCAGGAATTTGTCGGCGATCGCGGCGGCCAGCCGGTTGGCCGAGTCGGCGCTGGTGACGGGCGAGCCGGTTGCCGCCCCCACGGCGCCTGGCCACGTACCGCCCGGCCCGGTCCCGCGGGTCACGGCCGGGCTCCCGCCTGCTGGCGGTAGTCGGTGTCGAGCGCGGCGAACCGGCGGCCGGAGGCGCGGGCGCCGTCGGCGTACTCGGGCGGGCAGCTCAGGTAGGGCGGCCGGGCCGGCCCCGCGTTGATGTAGCCGGCCTCGTTGATGCGGATCTTCTCGAGCTGGATGTTGTACCGGGCGAACAACGCGAACTGCCCCTGCGGGAGGAAACCCTCGGCTGCCCGCTGGAACTGCCCGGTCAGCGCACGGGCGCCGTCGACGTCGCCCGCGGCGATGCGCCGGGCCAGTTCGACGTGCGGCCGCGGGCCGCACGAGGCGCTCCCGCTCCAGCACGCGGTGATCTGGTCCGGCGCCTGCTGCCAGGCCGCGAACCAGTCGCGGTCGACCGGCAGCGCCCGCATCCGGCCGTCCATCGCCGCCAGGTCGTCGGCCAGGGTCGGCCCCAGGGACGGGTACTTGGCCGCGATCACCTGCGGCAGGGCCGCCAGGTCGCGGTAGGCGGCGCTGCTGATCTTGCCCTTGAACGCCTCTGGGTTGTCGTAGACGATGATCGCCAGCTCGGGCACGGCCCGGGCGACCGCGGCGTAGAACGCCACGATGTCGGCGTCGTCCAGATAGCACCACATCGGCCGTCCGAGCAGCAGGCCGGTCACCCCGAGGTCGCGCAGCGCCCGCGCCCGTTCGATCGTGTCGCGGGTGTTCAGCGTGGTCGCGCCGGCGAACACCGGTACTCGGCCGGCCGCCGCGGTCACCGCGGTCTGGGCGAAGCCCCGCAACTCGGGCCAGGTGAGGGTGGCGCACTCGCCGAACGTGCCGGTGGTCAAGATCGCGTCCACCCCGTCGTCGATCAGCGCCCGGACCGCGCGCGCGGTCTCCGCATGGTCGACGGTGTCCCCCGCGGCCGGCTCGGCCGCCGGGTCATCCGCTCCCGGCCGGGCCGGCGTCGGCATGATGGCGAAGACGCCGCGGACGTCGTCGGCTGTGAGCCGGGGGCCGCTCACTGGCCGTCCGCCTTGCCGGTCTGCCCGGTCCGCCCGGCCCGGCCCGCCTGGTCGGCGATGTCGGCCCAGGTCTTGAGGCCGACCGAAGTGCGGTAGTTGAGGCCGAGTGCCTCGAGCAGCTTGGAGTTCTCAACGATGAGCATGCGGGCCGGCTCGGTCTCGCTGCCGTTGTAGTGCCGGTGCCACATCATCGGGGGCACGCTGATGAAGTCGCCCGCCGCCCACGGGTAGCGCTTGTCGCCGATCTCGCTGTACCCGCTGCCGGACAGCACGTAGTGCACCGCCTCGTGGTGGTGGCGCTGCATGTCGGACGACCCGCCGGGTTCGAAATCCTGCCGGAACAGCTCGAAGCTCTTGATCGCGGTGCCGAGGACCGGCGCCAGCCGGGTCGGGTTGTCGGCCGGGACGTACCAGACCAGGTCCTTCTCGCGGACGACGAGGTCGTCGGTCTCCGGCGGCCGCGGCAGCGGCGTCCGCTGCGCCTTGACCGTCGCGCGGAACTCGGCCAGTGGGTCGTGCTGCTCGCTCATGTCGCTCCTCCTATGCCCGGCCGGTCATTTGACCAGCCGGATCGCGTGCTCCTCGACGTACTCGCGCAGCCCCAGGGCGGTGCGCTCGCGGCCCAGGCCGCTCTGCTTGACCCCGCCGAACGGCATGTCGAACGACAGTGAGGACAGGTTGTGGCTGTTGACGAACGTCGCCCCCGCCTCGATCCGGCGGGCGACCGCGATCGCCCGGTCGGTGTCGGTCCCCCACACCGACGACGCCAGCCCGTACTCGGTGTCGTTGGCGTACGCCACCGCCTCGTCCAACTGCCGGAATGGCAGTAGCGGCAGCAGCGGCCCGAACTGCTCGACGGTGACCAGCTCGGCGTCCGGGGCGAGGCCGCGGACGACGGCCGGCCGCAGGTAGTGGCCCGCGTCCCAGTCGACCGTGTCGGTCGGCCGGCCGAGCTCGCGCACCTCGCCGCCGGCCAGCCGGGCCCGGTCGGCCAGGCCGCGAACCCGGTCCCGGTCCCGCGCGCTGATCAGCGGGCCGAAGCTGGTCTGGGGGTCGAGGCCGTAGCCGACCCGGTAGCCGTCGGCGGCCGCGCACAGCCGTTCGTAGAACTCGGCGAAACGAGACTGGGCGACGTATACCCGCTTGACCGCGAAGCAGATCTGCCCGGCCCGGGTGAACGCCCCCTGGCATAGCCGCGGCACCGCGGTCTCCAGATCGGCGTCGTCGAGCACGATGGCGGCGTCGTTGCCGCCCAGTTCCAGGCTGACCTTTTTCAGGTTGGCGGCGGCAGCGGCCATGATCTGCCGCCCGGTGCGGACGCTGCCGGTGAACGACACCTTGCGCACCGCCGGGTGGGCGACCAGCGCCTGGCCCGCCTCGGCGTCGCCGTGCACCACGTTGAGCACGCCCGGCGGCAGCAGCCCGGCCAGCCGCCGCAGGTAGCCGGCCAGCGCGGCCGGCGCCAGGGCCGACGGCTTGACCACCACGGTGTTGCCGGCCAGCAGGGCGGGCGCGAGCTTGGACACCGTCAGCACCACCGGCGAGTTCCACGGCACGATCAGCGCGGTCACCCCGACCGGGGCTTTTTCCAGCGAGAGCCAGTGCTGCTCGGTCTCGACCGTGTGGGGGGCGAGGAAGCCCGGCGCCAGCGCCAGGAAGTCGCGCAGCAGGGCGGTGCCGCGCAGCAGGTCCATCCGCGACTCGGTCAGCGTGCCGCCGTTCTCCCGCGACAGCAGCGGTGCCAGCTCGTCCGCGGCCGCTTCGGCGACAGCGGCGGCGGCGGCGAGCGCCGCCGCTCGTTCCTCGGCCGGCTGGTCCCGCCAGCCCGCGGCGGCGCGGCCGGCCGCGACGACGGCCGCGTCGGCCTGCTCAGGACCGGCGTCCTCGACCACCGCGACCACGTCGCGCGCGCGGCCGGGATCGCGCACCTCGAAGGTGCCGCGGCCGCGGGCTGGCTCCCCGTCGATCAGCAACGGCACGTGCACCGGCTCGACGGCCCGTGCCTCGGTGAGCGGGGCCAGCGGGACCTGGGTCATGACGTCTCTCCTGTGGGCTGGAAGGCGTGCACGGTGAAGCCCCGCGGGTCGTCCAGGTAGACGGCGCTGACCGGCAGCCCGACCCGCAGCGGCGGGCCGCCGGCGGCCGCAGGGTCGCCGCCCGCCAGCGTCGAGTCGAGCAGCAGCCCCGGCTGCGCGTCGAGTTCGACCTGCACGACGGTGTAGGGCAGGCCGAGGCCGTGGGCGAACGGGCGGCGGCCGGTCGCCCAGGACCACAGGGTGCCCCGGCCGGGGCACTCCCGCCAGGTCACGGCGGCGTCCAGGCAGCGCGGGCAGCGGGGCGCGGGCGGGTACCAGTAGGCGGCGCAACCGTCGCAGTAAGGCAGGGTGAGCCGGTGCGCGCGCAGCCCGTCCCAGAACGGCCGGTCGCAGGCGGCCGGCACCGGCCGCGCCCGCGGGACGGAGTTGCCTGCGGCGGTGTTGGCGAGGGCGATGTTGCCTGCGGCGGTGCTGTCGGGGACGGTCTTGCCGAGGACGGTGTTGTCTGGGCGGGGGCCGTTCATGCCGGCACCGGCCGGTAGAGGGCCTTGGCCTCGGTGTAGGTCGCCAGCCCCTCGGGGCCGAACTCGCGGCCGATCCCGGATGCCTTCACCCCGCCGAACGGCATCGAGAAGTCGGGCCGGAACCCGTTGACGCCGATCATGCCGGTGCGGACCTGCCGGGCGATCGTCTCACCGCGGGCCAGGTCGGCCGTCCAGACCGAGCCGGCCAGGCCGTAGTCGGAGTCGTTGGCGATTGCCACCGCCTCGTCGTCGCCGTCGTAGGGGATGACGCTCAGCACCGGGCCGAAGATCTCCTCACGGGCGATCCGCATGTCGTTGCTGACGTCGGCGAACACGGTCGGCTCGACGAACCAGCCCGACCGCTGGCCGGCCGCCCGGCCGCCCCCGGTGACCAGCCGGGCGCCCTCCCGCGGGCCGAGGTCGAGATAGGACAGCACCCGGTTCAGGTGCGCCTCGGTGACCAGCGGCCCCAGGTCGGTGGCGGGGTCGCTGGGGTCGCCAAGCCGCAGCCCGGCCGCCAGGCCCGCCAGCGCGTCGACGACCTCCCGGTACCGGCGTCGGGGGGCCAGGATGCGGGTCTGGGCGATGCAGGCCTGCCCGCTGACGTTGAACGACGCGGTGCGCAGGCCCGCCAGGACCTGCTCCAGGTCGGCGTCGTCGCACACGATGGCGGCTGACTTGCCGCCCAGCTCCAGCGTGCACCGGCGCAGGGCGGCGCCGCAGACGGCGGCGATGCCGCGCCCGGCCGCGGTGGAGCCGGTGAACCCGACGTGGTCGACGGCCGGGTTGGCGACCAGCCGCTCGCCGATCTCGCGGCCGGCCGCCAGGATGCTGACCGCGCCGTCGGGCAGCCCGATCCCGTCGATCAGCCGGGCCAGCAGCAGCGCGTCAAGCGGCGTCTCTGGCGACGGCTTGACCACCACCGAGCAGCCCGCAAGCAGCGCCGGCACCAGCTTGGAGAGGGTGGTGGTCTGGGCCACGTTCCAGGGCGAGATCGCGACCACCACCCCGGCCGGCTCGCGCAGCACGGTGCCGACCTGGCCCGCCGCGCCGAGCCGGTCCTCTTCCCACGGGAAGCGGCGCGCCTCCGCGGCCATCGCGCGGATGATCGCGACCGAGCCGCCCGCCTGCGAGCCGGTGGTCCAGCGGATCGGCGCCCCCATCTCGGCGGTGAGCGTCTGCCCCATTATCTCCACCACCGCCTGGTAGCGGTCGGCCAGCCGCAGCAGCACGTCGATCCGGTCCTTGACCGGGGTGCGGCGCCACTCCCCCGCGTCGAAGCAGGCGCGGGCGGCGGCCACCGCCGCGTCCGCCTCCCGCTCGGTCGGGGCGGGCACCGACCCGACCACCCGCTCGGTCAACGGCGAGATGACGTCGATCCGCGCCGTCGACTCGGCCGCCACCCAGCGGCCGCCGAGGTAAAGCTCGGTGCTGTGTTCTTCGGCTAGCTCAGCCACGATCCGCCCTCCCCCGCTCAGGCGGGCATGGTCTTGCCGCCGTCGACGACAAGCACCTGGCCCGACATGTATCCCGAGGCCTCGCTGGCCAGGAACATCAGCGGGCCGATGAGGTCCGACGGCTGCCCCGCGCGCTTGATGCACTGCTGGGCGATGTTGGCCTCGGCGAAGAGGTTGGCCGACTTGTTGAGCGACGCCTCGGTGGCGATGCCGCCGGGGGCGATGCCGTTCACCCGGATTCCGTATTCGGCCATCGACTTGGCCATCACCTTGGTCAGCGCGATCACCGCGGCCTTGCCCGAGGTGTAGTCGGCGGTGCGCGGGGTCACCATGTAGGCGGCGGTGGACGCCTGGTTGATGATGGCGGCGCCGGGCCGGTCGCGCATGTAGGGCGCGGCCGCGATCGCCGCCAGCCAGACCCCCTTGACGTTCACCGCGAACGACTTGTCCCAGCGCTCTGGTGAGATGTCGAAGATCGACGCGAACTGCAGGTCGCCCCAGATCCCGGCGTTGTTGACCAGCAGGTCGATGCCGCCGTAGGCCTCGGCGGCCTGCTTGGCCAGGTTCGCGACCGAGTCGGGGTCGCTCACGTCAGCCCGGACGAAGATCGCATCGTGGCCGGCCTCACGCAGCCCGGCCGCCGCCTTCTCCCCCTCTTCCTCCAGGATGTCGGACAGCACCACCTTCAGGCCCGCCTCGGCCAGCGCCTGCGAGTAGGCGTAGCCGATGCCGCGGCCCGCGCCGGTGACGATGGCGACTTTGCCTGCCAGGTCGTCGAACATGTATTTCTCCTGCTCCGCTTGGTGGGTAAGGGGTTAAAGCTCGATGCTGACGGTCTTCTCGACCGTGCATTCTTCGATGCCTGCGTAGCTGAGCTCGCGGCCGGTGCCGCTGCCCTTCATGCCGCCGAACGGCACCGACGGGGCGGGGACGCTGGCCCCGCCGTTGACGCGGACCATGCCCGCCTTGATCTGCGCGGCCGCCCGGTGGGCGATGGAGATGTCGCCCGTGTAGACCACCGAGGCCAGGCCGTAGGGGGTCGCGTTGGCCAGCCGGATCGCCTCGTCGTAATCGTCGAAACCGACGACAAGGCCGACCGGGCCGAAGATCTCCTCCTGGGCGATCGTCAGGTCGTTGCTGCCGGTGAACAGGGCCGGCTCGAGGAAAAAGCCGGTGTCGCCAAGCCGGGCGCCGCCGGTGACCAGCTCAGCGCCCTCGCTCAGGCCGGCCTCGATGTACCCGGTGACCCGGTCGAACTGCTTGCGGCTGATCAGCGAGCCGATCTGGGTGGACGGGTCGAAGGGGTCGCCGACCCGCACCTTGGCCAGTTCCGCCGCCACGCCCTCGACCACCTGGTCGAGCACCGCGCGCTGCACCAGCAGCCTGGTCCCGGCCGCGCATACCTGCCCGCTGCCCTGGTAGAACTGCCGGGCCATCATCGGGATGTGCCGCTCGACGTCCGCGTCGGCGAACACCACCTGCGGGGATTTGCCGCCGAGTTCCAGCGTGACGTACTTGAGCAGCCCGGCCGCGGTGGCGCCGACCCGGCGGCCGACCACCCCGCTGCCGGTGAAGGTGATCTTGTCCACGCCGGGCGCCTCCACCAGGGCCGCGCCGGCCTCTTGGCCGAACCCCGGGACGATGTTGACCGCGCCCGCCGGGAACCCGGCCTCAAGCAGCAGCGCGCCCAGGTGCAGGGTGCTCAGCGGCGCGTCCTCCGGCGGCTTGAGCACCACCGAGCAGCCCGCGGCCAGGGCCGGCGCGATCTTCCAGGCGCCGGTCATCAGCGGGGAGTTCCACGGGGTGATCGCGCCGACCACGCCGACCGGCTCACGCCGGACGTAGGCGTGCACCGGGTGTCCGCCGGAGTCGGGCAGCGTGACGTAGCGCCCGTCGATCTTGTCAGCCCAGCCCGCGTAGTAGCGGATGGCGGCGATCGCGGCGGCCGGCGTCTTGAACGGCTGGCCGATGTCGAGCGACTCAAGCCGGGTGATGTACTGGAAATCCCGCTGCAGCAGGTCGGCCAGCTTGAACAGCAGCCGTCCGCGGTCCAGTCCGGACAGCCGGGACCACTCGCCGCCGTCCACGGCGGCGCGGGCGGCCTCCACCGCGTCGGCTACGTCGGCCTGGCGGGCCCGCGCGACCTGCGCCGTCTGGAGCTCGGTGGCCGGGTCGATGACGGTAAAGCGCTCGCCGTCCCTGGCCGGCCGCCACTCGCCGCCGATCAGCAGGTCGACGGGCGGCAGCGCGATCGACGCGCGGATGTCGGTGTCGATGGCGGGGGCTACGGTCATGCTGTTCTCCTTCTGCGGTGCGGACGGCCGGTCAAGCCGACCGGGCGTCCTCGCTGATCGAAATGGCCAGCGCCGGGCAGACGCGGGCGGCCTCGCGGACGTTCTCCCGTACCTCCGGCGGCGGGTCGGTGTCCATCCGCAGCCGGACGGTGCCGGTGGCGTCGTCCTGGTCGAATACCGAGTCCTCGACCAGCACGCACATGCCGGAGGCCACGCACTTAGCGGGGTCGACGGTTATCTTCATCTCCGCTCGTCGCCACCTTTCCCTTGTTGGTCCGCCGGCGGTACCGGCCTGTCCGGCTGGCCAGGTGAGGCTGGCGCTGGCCGAATCAGCCGGGACCGTTCGGTGGAGGGATTTTTTTGATCTTTTTCCGCCAGGCGCCGTGCGGCATCGTCGTCCCAGCTCACCGGGAGCGAGCGCAGGCCGTAGAAGACGGCCTCGCGCTTGAAGTCGACCCGGTCGAGCGGGATGTCGGCGCGCAGCCCTGGCAGCCGGTCGAAGATGGTGGAGAACACCTCGGCCAGCTCCATCCGCGCCAGCGGCTGGCCCAGGCAGCCGTGCGGGCCGTAGCCGAAGGTCAGGTGCCTGCGCGCCTCCGGCCGGGACAGGTCGAGCGTGTGCGGCGAGGGAAAGACCTCGTCGTCGTAGTTGGCCGCCGCGACCGGGACGATCAGCCCGTCGCCCGCCCGGATCGGGCAGCCGGACACCTCGAAGTCGTCCTTGGCCAGCCGCACTCCCATCGACTGGGAGATCGTCAGGTAGCGCAGCAGCTCCTCGACCGCCTGCGGGACCAGGCTCTTGTCCTGCTGGATGCGCGCCAGCTGGCCGGGGTGCTCGAGCAGCGCCAGGGTGCCAAGGGCGATCATGTTGGCGGTGGTCTCGTGCCCGGCCAGCAGCAGCAGGTTGGCGTCGATGACCGCGTCCTCGTGGCTCACCTCGCCGGTCTCCACGTGGTCGTTGACGAACCGGCCGAGCAGGTCGGAGTTGCGCTTGCCGTACTTGGAGCGCACCACCCGGTCGACGTACTCCACCAACTCGGCGTTGGCCGCCCGGGCCTGCTCGGCGGTCGAGGTGCGGTTCAGCCGGACGGCGAACCGGGTCTCGAAGAACCCGTGGTCGGCGTAGTCAACGCCGAGCAGGTCGCAGGCGACGGTGGACGGGATCGCCAGCGCCAGCTGCTCGACCAGGTCGGCCGGTGGTCCCGCGTCGATCATCTGCCGGTAGTAGTGGTCGATCATGCCGCGGACCCGGGGCCGCATCTCCTCGATGCGCTTGATCGTGAAGTACGGCATCAGCTTGCGGCGCCGTTCGGCGTGCCGGGGGTCGTCCCAGCGCTGGAATGACTGGGCCCGCTTGGACACCCGGTCGGCCGGGTTGAGGAAGGGGAAGTCCTCCGCCAGCGTCTCGGCGCTGGCGGCCGGGTGCGCGAGCACCGCCCGGATGTCCTCGTGCCGGGTGAACATCCACGCCTCACGGCCGTCGTACAACCGCACCCGGGTAATCGGCCGGCTGTCGCGCAGCCGCTGGTAAGCGGTGGGCGGCGCGAACGGGCAGGCGTCGTCGCGGGTGAACGGGTAGCTCGGCACCGTTTCCTCGGTTGTCATCTGCTCCTCCTGTTGTTCACGAGAGAGCTCCCTCGGCCGTCAGCTCGGCCACCACCAGCCGTCGGCCGGACAGCACCTGGCGCGGGCTGCCGATGCCGACGGAAGCGGTCAGCCGCCCGCCGTTGCGGTACAGGGCGGCGAACGGCCCGCCGTCCAGTTCTCCGGCGATCAGCTGCACCTCGTCGGCCGGGCCGGGGAAGCCGTAGGCCTGCAGCTTGCTGCCGTACTGGTCGGACCAGAAGTAGGGCACCGGGGCGAACGGCTCGGCGGCGCTGCCGGTGTCGGTGATCCGGCGGGCGACGTGCGCCGCCTGCTCGATCGCGTTGGTCCAGTGCTCGATACGGACCGGCCGCCCGGCCAGCGGGTGCGGCCAGCGGGCCACGTCGCCGACCGCGTACACGTCGGGTGCGGCCAGCAGGTGGCCGTCGCAGGCGATGCCGTTGTCAAGGTCGAGGCCGGAGCCGCGCAGCCAGCCGACCGCGGGGGCCGAGCCGATCGCGACCAGCAGCACGTCGGCCGCGATGACGGCGCCGCCTGGCAGCTCGACCCGGACGCCGTCGCCGTCCGGGCGGACCGCGGCGGCCCTGGTGCCGAGGTGGAACCGCACCCCGTGGGCGGTGTGCAGCGCCTGCACGGCCCGCCCGGCGTCGGGCCCGAGCTGGCGGTTCAGCGGCGTCGGCTCGGCCTCGACCACATCGACCTCGGCCCCGGCGGTGCGGAAGGTGGCGGCCACCTCCAGGCCGACGAACCCGGCCCCGATGATCGCCAGCCGGACCCCCGGCGTCAGCAGGCGGCGCAGCCGGTCGGAGTCCTGCCGGGTACGCAGCGTCACCGCGGCCGGGATGCGGAACGCGGGCGGGCAGACCGGCGCGACCCCGGTCGCGATGACCAGCTTGTCGTAGCCCAGGGTGCGCCCGCTGGCGAGGGCGATCTCCCGGCTGCGGGGGTTGAGCGACACCGCCGCGTCGCCCAGGTGCCAGTTGGCGTCGAGCGCGGCCAGCGCCTCCGGGGGGCGCAGTCGCGGGTCCTTGGCCTCCGGCTGGCCGGCCAGGTAGTGCTTGGACAGCGGGGGGCGATCGTAGCGCGGCTCGGGCTCGGCGTCGACGATCGTGACCGCGCCGTCGTAGCCGTGGGAGCGCAGCGCCTCGGCCGTGTGCAGCCCGGCCAGCGAGCCGCCGACGATCAGCACGTTCCTTGTCGTCATGCGAACGTCACGATGCTCCGCGCGAACGAACTGGCGCCCAGCTCGGCGAAGGCCCTGCCCACCTCGTCGAGCGGCAGCCGCAGGCCGACAAGCTCGGCCAGCTGCAGCCGCCCGGACCGGTAGAAGTCCACGATCCGCTGCAGGTCCCTGGCCGGCACCACCGCGCCGCCGCGGCAGCCGAGCAGCTGCCGGTTGGCGGTGAATGCCAGGGCGCCGAAGCTGAGGCTGGCGCCGGCCGGCGGAATGCCGACCATGACGCACTTGCCGCCCACCCGGGTCATTCCGAGCGCGGCCGCGATCAGCTCCGGCCGGCCGACCACCTCGAAAATGACGTCGACGCCGTCCGGTTCGATCTCGGCCACCGCGGCGGCCACGTCCGTCCGGGCGTCGACCGTGTGGGTGGCGCCGAACGAGCGGGCAAGCTCGAGCTTGGCCGGCAGCGGGTCGACGCCGATGATCCGGCCGGCCCCCGCGATGCGCGACGCCTGGATGACGTTGGCCCCGACCCCGCCGCAGCCGATCACGGCCACCGTGTCGCCCGGCTGGACCTGGGCGATGTTAAGCACCGCGCCCACGCCGGTGATCACCCCGCAGCCGGCCAGGCAGAATTCGTCAAGCGGGAGCTCGTGGTCGATCCGCACCGCCTGCTGCTGGCGCACGGTGGTGTACTCCGACAGCGTGCCGACCCCGAAGAACGGGTAGACCGGGTCGCCGTCGCGGCGCAGCCGGGAGGTTCCGTCGTCCGCTATCCCCGCCATCGCCTGGGCACGCCGCGGACTGTTGCAGTGCGCGGCGAGCCCGCGCACGCACTGGCGGCAGGTGCCGCATGGCACCGCCAGCGCGCACACCACGTGGTCGCCAGGCACCAGCGCGGTGACCCCGGCGCCGACGCTCTCCACCACCCCCGCCCCCTCGTGGCCGAGCACGACCGGCAGGTTCCGCATCGGGTGGGTGCCCTCGACCGCGTGGCCGTCGGTGCCGCACACCCCGGAGGCGGCCAGCTTGATCCGGACCTCGCCCGGACCGGGTGGCAGCACGTCGATCTCGGTGACGACCGGATCGGTGTGCGGCTTGTCGAGGACCAGCGCGCGGGACTTGATCACGGCCACCGCCGCACCTCCTTTCGGCCGGGCCGGCCTGCGCGGCCCGGAGCGGGTTGGTTCACTGCAGCACCCCGTCGGCGTGCAGCCGCGCGATCTCGGCCTCGTCGAGGCCGAGCACCGTCCGCATCACCTCGTCGGTGTGCTCGCCGAGCAGCGGCGCGGCGCTGGTCAGCCGGGACGGCGTGCGTTCGAAGCGGTAGGCCGGGCCGTTGTAGTCGAGCGTCCCCATCTCCGCGTGGGCAAGCGCCCAGAAGTGGCCGCGGGACCGCAGCCGCCGGTCGGCCAGCAGGTCCGAGCCGCTGAGCACCACCCCGGACGGGACCCGGACGGCCTGCAGCCGGTCCATCAGCTCGAACCTGTCGGCGGTCGCGGTGATCCCGGCTGCCAGCCGTTCCACCTCGGCTGGACGGTCGAGCGACTCCACCGCGGTCAGCTTCCGCAGTGGCTCGGTGTCGCCGTAGCCGTCGAGCACGCCGAGCAGCCCTTCCCACTCCGCGTCGGTCCGGACCTCGACCGCGATCCAGGCGTCGTCGCCGGCGCACGGCAGCACCGCGTGCAGCCGCCGCCCGGGCAGGGCGTTGCCGGCCCGGTCCGGCGCGGTCCCGGTGAGCTGGTACTCAAGCAGCTGAGCGGCCAGGATCTCAACCGTGGTCTCCGCCTGGGACAGCTCGATGCGCTGGCCCAGGCCGCTGCGCTCGCGCCAGATCAGCGCGGCCGCCAGCGCGGCCATCGCGTAGCGGGGCGAGGTGGAGTCGGTGTAGGCCCCCTTGGGCACCGCCGGCGGCCGGTCGGGCCAGCCGGTGAGGCCGTGGATGCCGGCCGCGGCGGCGCCCTGGGCGCCAAAGCCGGCCAGCCCCGACCACGGGCCGTCGTCGCCGTAGAGCGACGAGCTGACGTAGACCAGCCGCGGGTTGACCTCCCGCATCCGGTCGTAGCCGAGGCCCCAGCGGTCCATCACCCCGGGCCGGAAGTTCTCGGCCACCACATCGGCCCAGGCGGCCATCCGCAGCACCAGCGCGCGGCCTTCGTCGGACCCCATGTTCACCGCGACGCTGCGCTTGGAGCTGTTGAAGTCGGCGAAGAACCCGCTGCGGTTGATGCCGGGCTTGGCGTCCTTGAACGGCGCGCCGAGCCGGACGCTGTCCGGGTGGCTGCTCGACTCGATCTTCACCACCGTGGCGCCGTTGTCGGACAGCTGCTTGGTGATAATCGGGCCGGCCGCGGCCCAGGTGAAATCGAGCACGTTGAGCCCGGCGAAGATGCCCTGGCCGGGGGGGCCGGGGTCTCGCTGGTCGGCCTGTCCGCTGCTCATATGACCTCCGCCCGCCGCAGGGCACTGATCTCGGTTGGGGTGAGACCGGCCGCCGTCAGCACCGCGGCGGTATCGGCGCCGGGGTCGGGCGCGGGCCGAAGTTCGACCAGCGGGGTCTCGCTGAGCCGGGCGAACGGCCCGGGGTGCAGGGCGGTGGCCCCGCGGCGGTCGTCGGGCACCTGGCGGAAGAACCCGCGCGCGGTGAGCTGCTCGGCCTGCAGCAGCTGGGGCACGGTGTAGATCGGCGCCAGCAGGATCCGCCGCTTCATCCCCCGCTCGATGAGCTCGTCCATCGTCCGGGTGGCGATAAAGGCGCCGATCACCTCGGTGACCGCGTCGTAGGCCTGCTGCGGGACCGAGAACCGGTTAGGCCCGTTCCAGTCGTGGGCGAGCAGGATCTCATCGAAGAAGCCCTCTTCGCGCATCCACTCGATGAGCGCGCCAAGCGAGATGTCGCGGGCCTTGCCGCCACCGCCGCCGACCGGGCCGAACTGGATGAAGCCGTCCTTGCAGGGCCACACCAGCCGGGTGAAGAAGGAGTTGCCGCGCTCCTTCTTCACCGCGCCGCCGCGGATCTCGTCGATGTGCATGCACTGCCAGGTCATGGTGGTGTTGAGCAGGGTCCAGATGATGCACTCCTGCATGGAGACATCGACCTGCTGGCCTTCGCCGGTGCGCAGCGCGTGGTAGTAGGCCATCAGCGCGGCGCTGGCGGCCTCGATCCCGCCCGCGAGGACCGCGACCGGAGCGCTGACCCGCACCGGGGGCCGGTCGGTGTCGCCGTTGAGGTAGAGGTGCCCGCCCTGAGCCTGGATGGTCAGATCGGTGGCGGCGGTGTCCTGGTACTCGCCGCGTCCGTAGGGCCAGATCTCGCAGAAGACCAGCCGGGGGTTGGCCGCGGAGCACAGGGCGCGCAACCGGTCGGCCTCTTCCGGCGAGCCGGATCGCTCCCAGTCGGTCAGCACGATGTCGCAGGCGGCGGCCAGCCGGGTGAGGATCTCGCGGCCGGCCGCGCCGCCGGTGTCGACCGTGACGCTGCGCTTGCCGAGGTTGAAGGACAGGAAGGCGAAGCCGTGGCGCTGGCCATCGGGACCGTCGAACGCGGGCTCGGCCTGCCTGGCCGGCTCGCCGCCGGGCGGCTCGAGCTTGATGACCTCGGCCCCTAGGTCGGCCAGAACCCGGCCCGCCACCGCGGCGGCCGAATGGCTGAGCTCGAGCACGCGGCAGCCGGCCAGCGCCGCGCCGGGGCCACCCGCGGCGGCCCGGTCGGCGCTGACCTGGTCGGGGACGGTCGCGGCGGGGCCGGGGTGGACGTCGGTCACTGGTTTTCTCCTGGTTCGGCGGACAGGACGGCGAGGGCGGACAGGTCGTAGGGGCCGATCTGGACCAGGCAGTTGCGGACGCCGTCCACCTGGCGCGGCCCGGCCGTGCCCATCACCTGGGCGATGCCCTCGCGCAGGTGGCCCAGGCCGTGCAGCCGCCCCTCCCCAAGCGCGCCGCCGAAGGTGTTGACCGGCAGCGGCCCGCCCGGGCCGGTGCCGCCGTCGGCGACGAACTTCCAGGCGGTGTACTCCTCGCACCAGCCCAGCCGCTCCAGCCACTCGTAGACCATCGGCGAGTAGCCGTCGTAGAGCTGGCAGACCTGGATGTCGGCCCGGGTGAGGCCGGCCCGCTCGAAGATCGTGTCGGCGTTGGTCCAGTTGGCCCAGCCGCGCAGGTAGGCGACGGGGCGGCCGGCCTCGCGGGCGCGGTCGGCCGAGACCATGACGAAAGCACCCGCCCCGCACACCGGCATGTCGCAGTCGAACAGGCACAGCGGGTCGACCGTGAGCGGCGCCGCCAGGTAGTCCTCAACCGACAGCGGGGTGTCGCGGAAGCAGGCGACCGGGTTGCCGCGGGCGTGCTCGCGGGCGGCCCGCACCACGTGCCACAAGTCGGCCCGGCGGGCACCGGACAGCTCCAGGTACCGGCGGGCCCTGGCGGCGAACCTGGTGCCGCCGGGGCCCGCCCCGAACGGCAGCTTGTACTGGCTGGCTCCCCAGGCGAGCGGCTCCGCCTCGGGGGCTGCACGCATCGCCTTGTCCTGGTAAACGGCGCGTACGCCGATCACGCAGCGGCACTCGCCGCTGGCGATCGCCTGCGCGGCGGTGGCGGCCATATTGATCGCGAACCCGGAGACGTCGGCCGCCCAGGACAGCGGGCCGAGCCCCAGGGCCTCGGTCATCAGGTAGGCCGAGACCTGGTCGGCCCCGTCCGCGTGCACCGCGCCGGGGTTGGGCGAGGTGCCGATGCCGACGTAGCCGTCCACCTCGTCCCGGCTGATCCCGGCCGCCGCCAGCGCACCGACGGCGGCATCGAGCGCGTAGGCGAGGATGCCGCGGTCCGAGACGCGGTCGAGGGCGCTGTACCCGACGCCCGCGAAGGCCGCGGCGGAGGCAGCGGTCATTCCTGGTCCGCGCCGGGCAACTCGGTGTTGCGGTGGAAGTCAGCCGGCATCGGCGGGCCCCAGACGGCCGAGCCGGACTCGGCCGGGGTCCACCGGCGGCCCTGCCACGCACAGGTGACCTGGTCGATGTCGGTGAAGTACTCGGTCCAGCTGCCCCACGGGTCCTTGATATAGGCGAAGAGGTTGGAGCCGAACGTGTGACGGCCCAGGCCCCACTGGTCGCGGTGGCCGCTCTCGGCCATGTGGCCGGCCCCGCGGGCGATCTCATCGAGGTTGGCGACCTCGAAGCTGGCGTGGTGCAGGCCCGGGCCCTGGCTCGCGCCGACGCCGAAGATGTGGTGGTCGCCCTGCCCGCAGTGCCAGAAGGAGAGCCGGCCGGCCATGCTGTCGGACAGCTGCAGGCCGAGGGCGCCGAGGTAGAACCGCTCGGCCCGCCCGATGTCGGGCGAGTACTTGATCACGTGCCCGAGCCGCCGCGGCACCGGACCGCCGCTGTCGCGCACCTCCAGCCAGCGGGCCCGATCGGTGCGCGGGTAGCCGCCGTCGGTGTTCACGGGCAGTGGCGCGTACGGCCGGGGCTTGGCCGGCTCCGATTCCGACAGCCTGACCGGGGTGCCGTCCGGGTCGTGGAACCAGTGGCCGTCGGCCCCGCTGTCGGGCCCGTCCACCCGCGGGTAGCCGGCCGCGACCACGGCCCGGGAAAGCTCGTCGAGCGAGCCGGGCTGGACACTGAAGGCGACCCAGGTCAGCCGCTTGTGACCCGCCTCCTTCATCAGCAGCTGATCCTGGTCGCGGCCGTCGCAGCGGGCGACCAGAGTGCCGCCGCGCTCGGCCGTTCGCAGCCCGAAGTCGGAGTAGTAGCGGTTGGCGACCTCCGCGTCGGGCACGTCGAGCCCGAAGCTGTGCAGTCCGGTGATCGGCATGTCGTCCTCCTCCTCTTGCGTCGTGGATGGTTAGCCGGCCCGGCCGGCCGTCAGCTCGGCCGCATCCTGGTCCCACAGCGCGCCCACCCGGTCGGCCAGGCCGGCCCGGTGCGCCCGGCCGAGCGCCTGCTGCTCGCCAAGCAGCGCGCGCCGAGCCGGCGGGACCTCACCGCGGGACAGCATCGCGATCACGACTTCGATCCGCCGCTGGTCGAGCAGCTGCAGGGCCTCGGTGATGGAGTCGGCGTCGGCCGAGCAGTCCGGCAGCTCCGGGTGCTCGACGTGACGCACCCAGCTGCCATCCGGCAGCGGCTGCGACTCGGCCGTGACCAGGTACGGGATGCGGAGGTAGTCGCCGACCGTGCGCAGGTTGGCCGGCCGCGGAGTCTCCATGGCGGGCATGGTCACGCCGTCTCCTCGAAGATGGCGGCCTCGGGGCAGTGGCTGATCGCCTCGCGCACGTCACGCTCGGCGGCGCCGGTAACGGTGGCGGCCTTGAGGACGACCAGGGCGTCGTCGTCAACCTCGAACACGTCGGGTGCGAACAGCTCGCACTGGCCGTGGCCCTTGCACAGCTCCCGGCGGACGGCGATCCTCATCGGCAGGTGTTCCTTTCAGGGAATCTCGTAGCCAAGTGGCGCCCCGCCGGACCGGCGGACGAAGCCTTCCAGTGCCTCGGTCCACGACTCGTCGCTCTTCAGCACGGCCGCCACTGACCGGACGTGGTACAGGTCGGGCCGGGCGGCGATGGCGGGCAGTTCGCCGCTGGCGCGGTAGCTCTCGACGCAGTCGCGAACCGTCTGCCGGGCGATCACCAGGCCGGCGTCACTCGAGGTCAGGTGCTCGTGGCTGCGCGGCGCGAGGTAGCTCGCGCCGGACTGGGTGCCGGAGTCCTGCACCCACAGGCCGGGCAGTCCGGAGAAGTACGTCTCGCGCTGCAGCTCGTAGTCGAACAGGAAGTTGGTGGCCCGCCGGTAGCGGGAGACGAACTTCCAGTACGGCTCGTTGTGCGGGATCGTCTCGTCGTAGGCGAGCCTGCTCGGGTGCCCGGTCTCCCGGCCCTTGTGGCTGTTCACGAACACATCGACCATCCGCTCCTTGAGCGGCTGGTCGGGCAGGTAGGTGAAGCCGACGCAGAGCGTGTGGGTGTCGTCGATCGGCACCCAGGCGTGCCCGGTCAGCTCGGCCCATTCGGCGCTCTTGGGCGGCACCAGCGTGTAGAACGGGAGCACGAACTGGTTGACCCGCCAGTAAAGCTCGGCACCGTCGCCGATCGGCCGGCGTGCACCCACGCTGACGCCGAAGTCCTGCTGCACCACATCGAAGATCGGGCGGCCGGTGCGGGCGGCCATGGTGTTGGACCGCTTGCTGGTGCTGTCCAGCCGACCGTGCAGGATCGGGGCGTGGGCGGAGTCGATCTCGCCTTCGTAGGCGCTCAGCCAGTCGGTTTCCTGGACCCGGAACGAGACGTGCACGTTCTGCGCCGGGACCAGGTTCCATTCCAGGTCCGGCAGCTCCGGCAGCTCCGGCGGCTCGCCGGTGGCGACCAGCGGAGTGCCCATGAACGTCCACAGCACGCCGTTGCGCTCCCGCACCGGGTAGGCCTTGATCTTGATGTGCTGCTTGAACCGGCTGGTGGGCGGCTCGGCGGGCATGTCGGTGCACTGGCCGGCGGTGTCGAACTGCCAGCCGTGGTACACACAGCGCAGCCCGCAGCCCTCGTTGCGGGCGTAGAGCAGCGGCGCCCGGCGGTGGGCGCAGGCAGTGTCGACCAGGCCCACCTGTCCGTCCTCGCGGCGGAAGGCGATCAGGTCCTCGGCTAGCAGGCGGACCGGGAACGGCTCGCCGCCCGGGGTAACCGCGTCCGAGGGCAGGAACGGCAGCCAGAACTGGCGCAGGAAAGCGCCGGTCGGCGTCTGCGGGCCGACCCTGGTCAGTTCGTCGGCTTCCTGAACGCTGATCACGATTACACTCCGTCTCTCGTTGTTACGCGGAATCGCGATAATGCCAAGAAAAATGACCTAGTGTTCGCCAGACGTACATCCAGCCCGATGTGGGGTACGGTAGTTGTCGTTACAGGCACGTGTCAATAGGCGACCGTCTGTTCGCTGAGCGAACGATAGGAGGGCCGCGTCCCATGTCCGTTCTCCCGAGTGGGTGCCTCACCGAAGAAGACGGTGCGGAACGCACCGAGCTGGTCTCCGGCTTCAGCCGCGGCATGGCGGTGATCCGCTGCTTCTCCGCGACAACGCCGCTGCTCACCATCGCCGAGGTGGCCCGCGCGGCGGGACTTAACCGCTCCACCGCGCGGCGGCTGCTGCGCACCCTTGAGGCGGAGAACTACGTCGGCTTCCGGGCCGGGCGATACTTCCTGCGGCCCGGCATCCTTGAGCTTGGCTACTCCTATCTGTCCGCCACCTCGGTCGACGACCTGCTGCAGAGCCGGCTGTTCGAGGTTGCCGAGCACGTCCGCGAGTCCTGCACGGCCGCCGTCCTTGACGGCCACGAGGCCGTCTTCGTGGCCCGCGCGCAGACCACCCAGCCCCGGGTCACGATGCTCGCGCTGACCGTCGGCACCCGGGTCCCGGCGTACCTGACCGCGGCCGGGCGGGTGCTGCTGGCCGGCCTCGGCGACGCTGAGCTGGAGGAGTACCTCAGCACCGAGGCGCTCAGGCAGGCGACCCCGCGGACCGTGGCCAACGTCGATGACCTGCGGCGGAGCATTCACTCGATCAGGGCTGCGGGCTACTGCGTGCTCGACCAGGAGATCGAGCTCGGCATGCGGGCGTGCGCGGTGCCGGTCCGCCGTCCGGGCCAGCCGGGCCTCGCCATCAGCGTCTCGTCACACGCCTCGCGGGGCACGGTCGAATCCGTCTGCCGGGACCACCTGCCACCGCTGGAAGAGGCGGCACGAGAGCTGGAGAAGGTGTTCACGCTGCGCCGGTGAGCCCGGCGGGGCTATTGACGCCACCGCGCGGCCCGGCCGATACTCCTCGTACGTAAACGACCAACAGTTCGTAGAACGAACAGGGGAGCTAGCCGTGGCCGAGCACTTTCCCGTCATCGACGTCGACCCGTTCTCCGACGAGCTGCTGGCCGAGCCCTACGATTACTACCGCACCCTGCGCGACGCGGGCCCGGTGTTCAGCCTGCCCCGGTACGACGTGCTGGGCATCGCCCGGTTCGCGGACGTGCGCGAGGGGCTGAAGGACTGGCACCGGCTCGCCTCGACCGAGGGCCCGGGCTTCAACGACATCCACAACGCGCACATGCAGGGCACCGTGGTCGCCTCCGACCCGCCCGAGCACGACATCGCGCGGACGGTGATGGTCAAGCGGCTGCGGCTGGGGCGGCTGCGGGAGGTCGAGCCGCTGGCGGACCAGGTGGCGGCCGAACTGCTCGACGCGGCCGAGGGCCGGCCCTCGTTCGACGCCGCGGCCGAGCTGGCCCGCCCGTTCGTCACCCGGTTCACCGGGCGGGTGCTCGGCGTGCCGGAGCCGATCCTCGACCAGTGCGTCGAAGGCAGCTTCGCCGGCTTCAACATGGTCGGGCCGCTCAACCAGCGCGCGCTGGCGGCCGGGCCGGTGCTCGAGCAGTTGTTCACCATCATGCACTCGCTGACCAAGGCGGACATGACCCCCGGCACGATCGGCTGGGACGTGCTTGACGCGCACGAGCGGGGCGAGATCCCGCTGCTCAGCGCGTTCTCGTTGCTCTTCAACTTCCTCGGGCCCGCCTTCGACACCACGATCAACTCCATCGGCAGCATCATCTGGCTGTTCGCCACCCATCCCGAGCAGTGGCAGGCGCTGCGCGGCCAGCCGGAGCTCATCTCGTCGGCCGTGCACGAGGGCATCCGGCTGGAGTCCCCGCTGCAGATCTGGAGCCGGGTCGCCCGCGCGGGGCTGGTCATCGACGGGGTGCCGGTGCCGGACGGCGCCCGGGTGGCGGTGTTCCTCGGCGCCGCCAACCGGGACGAGCGGCACTACCAGCGGCCAGACGATTTCATGCTCACCCGCAACCCGGTCGACCACGTGGCCTTCGGCAACGGGCTGCACACCTGCGTCGGCGCGCCGCTCGCCCGGCTGGAGATCACCAGCGTGCTGCGGGCCGTGCTCGACCGGGCGAAAACCCTCGAGCCGGCCGGGCCGCCGGTCCGGCGGCTGAACAACACCACCCGCGGCTTCGCGTCCGCGCCGGTGCGGCTGAACTGACCGGGCGGACGCCCGCGCAGTGCGGCCGGCGAATGTTTCCGCGACATTGCCGTTGACTGCGCGCATCGCCCGTCACATACTTACCACATCAAATGACCATATGTTCGCTAGACGAACATTCATAGAAAATCCGCCGGCGCGCCCGCGTCGGGGGGGACTGGCCCCATCAATGGGAGGGAAAGCGTGGAGTCTCGAAGAGGCGGATGGTCCGCCAGACGAGCCAAGGTGACGTCCGTGGCGGCGATCGCCGCGGCGGCCCTTGCCGTCGCCGCTTGCAGCAGCTCAAGTAGTTCGTCGTCAAGCACGGCCGCAGCCGCCAGCACCGCCAGCAGCGCGACCGGCACCAGCGGCGCCAGCTCCACCGCGACCGGGAGCCCGATCGACGTCGGACTGGTGACGTCGCTTACCAGCACCACGCTCGCGCCCTACCCGCAGGTGGCGACCGCGCAGAAGGCGGCCATCGCCTACATCAACTCGACCGGCGGCATCAACGGGCACCCGCTGGTGGCCAACCAGTGCGACGACCAGGACCAGGCCAACGTGGCCGCCAGCTGCGCCGCGGCCGCCGTCCGGTCCGCCGACGTGGCCATTGTCGGCGGCACCGAGGTGTTCCCCGGCTTCTTCTCCACCATCAACGCGGCCAAGCTGACCTTCACCGGCGGCCTCGGCCTGATCCCGCAGGAGCTGAGCAGCCCGGTCTCGTTCCCGGTGACGTCGGTCGCGGCCGGCTGGTACTTCGGCTCGGGGGCGCTGGCGGTCAAACTCGGCGCCAAGAAGGTCACGATCGTCCAGTGCAGCATCCCCGCCTGCGAGGGGACGGCCCAGGAGTCGGCCGCGGCGTTGAAGATCGCGGGCGACAGCACCCCTCCGCAGTTCGTCACCTTCCAGCTCGGCCAGGCGATCAGCGCGACCGACGCCCAGCAGGTGATCAAGCAGAACCCGGACGCGGTGCTCATCGCCGCCCCCGGCCCCTACCCGCAGCAGATGATGACCGCGCTGCGGCAGGCGGGCTACACCGGCAAGATCATCAACAACATCGGCAGCTTCGACCCGCAGGCCATCAAGACCGTCGGGAACTCGACCGCCGACGGCACCTACGTGGTCAGCACCCTGCACCTGCCGACCGAGACCAACATCCCGGCGGTGGCGCTCTACAACACCTGGATGAACAAGACCGACCCCTCGGCCCAGAAGGACGAGCTGTCGCTGCTCGAGTGGACCGCGATGCTCGACTTCGCCGACATCGCCAAGACGCTGCCAACCGTCAGCCGGGCCTCGGTGCTGACGGCCTACCAGACCCTCAAGACACCCATCAACGTGGGCACCAGCGCTCCGTTCGCCGTCGTCGGCAGCCCGTCTCCGCTGTCCAGTGCCCCGCAACTGCACAGCACGGACGTCATGTACAGCGAAATCGAAAACGGGCAGTACAAGCCGCTTGGCGGCTTCGTCAACCCGTTCGTCCCGTCCGGGTCGTAGACCCGGCGGCCTTACCGACTTCATCCGCTCGCGGCCCGGCCGGGGTCATCCCATGCTGATCCCGGCCGGGCCTTTTCCAGGGGCCAACCATGACGAAGGGATAATGCCGATGCCACCAGGAAATGTCCTGGAGAGCGCGGACGCGCTGATCGTAATCGATATGCAGAACAGCTTCCTGCGACCGGCCGGGGCGATGTACCAGCACCGCGGCGGAACGCTTCGCGACCCCGCTGGCACTATCGGGCGAGTTGGCGAGGTCATCGCTGCCGCGGCTGCCCGCGAGGTCCCGGTCATCTACACCCGCCACTGCTACCGGCCGGGGTACACCGACGCCGGAACCCGCACGCTGCAGCTATTCGAGTCGATGGGCACAGACCCCCTCGTCAGGGGCACCTGGGATGCGGACATCGTCGATGAGCTGACGCCAGACCCGAGCGCGGCAGTGGTCGATAAGACGCGCATGGATGCGTTCCATAACACCGACCTTGAAGTGCTGATTCGGAGAGTGAGCGGTCCCCGGCTCGTCGTGACCGGAATCGTGACCAACGCATGCGTTGAGACAACGACGCGTTCGGCCGCCATGCGCGACCTCGACGTCACGATCCTCGAGGATTGCTGCAGCACATATTCCGCCGAGCATCAGGCCAGTGCATTGGAGGCACTTGAGTTCTACCTGTTCGCTCGCGTCGAATCCTGGTCAGGTTCCACCGCCGCCGCGATCAGCGCGTAACAGCTCGGCCGCCCACTCCTGGCTGGAGAGGGGTCTGAGCCGACGGGTGCAGGAGCGGGCGGTAGCCCGCCCGGATCGCCGCCACGGTGGCGCGGGGCGTCAGCACCGCGGCCGGGCCATCGAACCGGTCAGCCCGGTCGGTGTACCCGGCCGGGGTCCAGCGGCGCAGACCGCCGCCGTGGACCAGCCAGGACTCGCCGTCACGGGCGATGAAGACGCCGTCGGGCAGCTCGCGCAGCGGCGCGGGGTAGGTAACGCGGGCCCCGCCCGCCAGGCGCCGCTCCCAGTGCAGCACCCGGTCGATATCGTCCGCCGCGGGTTTCACCGGCAGGGCGCGGGCCGCCGTCCAGGCCGCCCGGAACGACTGGTAGGCGGCGTGGCGGCATTCCGCGCAGGGCCGGTGCCCGGCCGCCAGAGCGACGGCCTCGTCGAGGAAGAACAGCTCGGTGTAGCGGCCAGGCCGCATGACAGGCCGCCGGCGGCCGCGGAACTCCAGCACGCACACCAGCCAGCGCCGCACCTGGTAGCGCCGTACCAGCGCCAGGTCGTCGTTGTGGAGCACACCGCGGTTGCCGTACATGGTCCCGCGGTGGACCGTGGCGATCAGCTCGCCCGACGGCGTCACCCGGTTCCGCAGCGGATGGCCCAGACCCGCTAGCCGATCGCCATAGGCCGCCTGCGGATGTCGGTCGGTCATGGCTTCAGTGCACCACCGCGCGGCCGGGCCGTCTGGCGGTTTCCGGACGGGGCCGTTGCCTGTCGGCCTGCGACCGGCGGATAACGCCGCAACAGAATCGAACCGTAGACCTTTCTCCTTACCATCAGGGTCCGGTCGGGTTACCAGCCAGGGGCTTTGGCGAAAGGCCAGGTCAGGGGCTCCACTTCAGCTCAGTGGGGACAGTTCTTGACGGTCCGCCACAAAGTGGCCTTAGGATCGCGAATGAGTTCTCCAAGCATCTTTCTCATGGGAGCCGGATCGCCGTGCATGATAGCGGCGGATGCCGCGATGTTGCGGTCCGCGTCGAGGTGCTGCCAGTCGAGAATGAAACCGGCATCGTCGGCCAGTTGCTCGAAGAAGGCACGCTGAGCCCTGCCGTTGCCTTCGCGAAACGGGTGGATGGCGTTGATCTCGCCAAGGTAGTGGGTCAGCCGCTCGATGGACTCATCCCGCGGAAGTCCGCGAAGGAGGCTCTCGCCGCGCAGCGCCCGGAAGACCTCGGCGGTCGCGGACTCGATGAACTGCGGAAGGCAGAACCAGGTCCCCTGCGATGGCGACGGTCCGGGCCTGCCCGGCCCAGGTCGTAGATCTCGCCGAAGATACGGCCGTGAATCGCGCACAGGTGCCCTAGGTCATAGCTGGCGGCGACCGGTGATTCTTTGAGGAAAATCAGCGCGGCGTGAGTGATCTCCCGCTCCGCAGCCTCCAGCCCGGCCCCGCGGCTGCCACCACGAGATCTGCCTCGGTGACCTGCGCCGCAGCGCGCCGGGGAAGCTGCGGACGATCCGGCATCCCGTCGAGCCGGTGCCAGGCCTGGCATGACCAGGATCACGGGCCAGATCGTCGTCGACGCACTAGCGGACGTGGTCGCCCCGGGCGGGCGGACAACAGGAACGAGTGACGTAGGCAGGGCTCACGCGGTACCTGGAGTTCTCCCGGCTCGCGGCGGGTCCCGGCGCCGGGAGCAGCCCGGGCCCGGACCCGCCGCGGCTGCTGATGCGAACGGCATCAAGCCGCCCGGCCAGGGCGCCGTCCACGCCGTCCGCGAGGCCATCTACCTCAGCCCGGGTCACGGCAGCGAGGAACCGGTCGCCCAGTAGAGTTCGGCGGGATGGGGCGGCTGGACGGCCCGCTGGGACCGCGTACACATCTGTCGTGGCGGTGATCGCTGGTCTCATCGCGGCCGCGGCGCCAGGGAGGCGGGCAGGTGAAGCGTGGAGCCGCCCAGGAGCGCAGGAGCGTCGTTGCCTGCGTGCCGAAGTTCGACGACGCCGGCGTTGGGGACCAGGTAGTGGTCGGCGAAGGCGCGGAAGCTGCGCATCTGTTCTTGGCCTGGCGTGGTGATGCCGGTCAGCAGCGACCACGCGACGGCTCGCATGAACAGTCCGTGGGTGAACACCATGACCGGCCCTGATTCCTGCGTGCTGAGCCGGCGGAGGAAACCCGTGGTGCGGCTGAGCAGGCCGGTGAAGGACTCGGCCCCGGGGCTGGCGGCGTGGGGATCGGCCCGCTCCCAGTACGCCCGGGCGTAGGGCTTGCGCTCCCGGGGGGTGCTGGCGCCCCCGTGCAGGTCCCCGAGGTAGGTGAACTCGTGGACGGGCCACTGCTGGCACGCGGTGGCGGGAAACCGGCTGATCGTCGGCTGGGCGGTCTGGCGTGCCCGCAGGTAGGGCGATGTCACGATCAGGGCCGGGACGTCGGCGAGTACCTGCGCGACCTGCTCAGCCTGCCGGCGCCCGGCCGCGGTCAGCGAGGCCGAGCCCGGACCAGCCGAGGGCAGTCCCGCGTTGGATTCGCTTTCACCATGGCGGATCAGGAACACCCGGATCACGCAGCCTCCCCTTCGCCTGTCCCGCCGTGCAGGTCCGCGGCCGGACGCTCTGAAGGCAAGTGTGCCGCTCCGAGAATGACACCAGATCCGGTGATCTCGCGGGAAGCGGCAAAATCCCGGCAACGGCGCTATGACACCGCTTAATCGGCTCGCCACGGAATGTACGCTCACGCCGCGATGACAGTGCGCCCGTTCGGCTGAGGGGCCGCACAGAACCGGAGAACGATCGAGAAGAACGAGAACGTCCTTGCGCCAATCCTGACCACCATTGGCGGCAGGAAGCTGCGCGAACTGACCGCAGGGGACGTGCAGCAAGCGCTGAGCCGAATGGCAGACAGGTACTCACGCGCCGCGGTCACCATGGGGCACAACGCCGATCTGGTCTTCGCCATCCGAACAGGCGGGACTCTAGACGCGGCCAACGTCAGGCGGGAATTCAAGGCTGCCTGTAGAGCAGCGGAGATCGGCGACGACTGGACGCCCCGGGAACTGCGGCACTCCTTCGGGTCCCTCATGTCCAATTTCGGGAGTGCCCGTCGAGGAGATCGCGCGGCTGGCTGGGCACTCCAACACCAGGACGGCCGAAGTGGTTTACAGACGTGAGCGGCGGTCTGTGCTGACCACCGGAGCATAGGCTATGGATAGGCTCTTCCGGAGCCCGTCAGTTCCTGAACATCGACGCCGTAAGCAGCAAGGACCCCCAAGGGCGAAGGGGCAGTCAGCTTCCTCTTAGTGGCGTCCGATGGGTTTGTACTGCCATTAGGGGCCGCCAGTTGCTAGGTTGCGTTCCTGGAACGTGGACCGGCGCGTGCTGGTCAGCATCATCTGAGGGCAGCGACAAATGGCTCTTGCCTTGGGGGAAACATGACAGCTTATCTTCTTGGCCTGCCGGTCGACACGGCCGGTGATGAATTTCTGGTATTCGAAGTAGACCGCAGCGAAGTCTCGGACGATCTCGTTTTGGCATCACCAGAACCAGGGCAGCTCGTCGCCAAAGCACACGTCACGCTGGAACAGGCACTAGCCAAGCTGAAGCCGTCCCTGCAGAAGATGGTGCACATGCTGAAGGAGCTGTCACCGGACGAAGCTGAGGTCGAGTTCGGCCTGAAGATCGGAGGCGAGACTGGCGTAATCATCGCTAAGGGTACCGCTGAGGTCAATTTCGTCATCCGCATGTCCTGGAAGAGCGACTAGTACTCTTGAAACATCTGTAGCACCTGTCACGGACGCCACTCTGATCACACTAGTCCGCAACCCATCAGCCCTGCGTAGTTGCTGCGTGCTCGCTTGAGCGTTGGGCACAAACGCCAGTGACTCCCCTACCTTCTGTCTCTCCGTTATCATTGGCAAGCGCGTAAGCACGGGGATGCTGTCAGCTGTATATTCGCAGCAAGCTAGGGGCCTTGATTTACTGGATTCCTGATTTAGCGCGGGAGCGCTGGGGGGTATATGTGGATCAGGAACTGGACCGCCAGGGCCGCATGCAGGGACATCGTCGACCCGAACGAGCTCTTCGTCGAGGGGGCCGCGCAGAACAGGGCAAAGCTCATCTGCCGGGGTTGTCCTGTGCGGACCGAGTGCCTAGCTGACGCTCTCGACAACGGAATCGAGTTCGGCGTCTGGGGCGGCATGACGGAGCGCGAGCGGCGTGCCTTGCTGCGTCGTCGAGCGGACGTCACGTCGTGGCGTGAATTGCTGGAGACGGCCCGGGATCGGTACGAGCGGCAGGGAATCGACGAATTGGTCGCTACCCAAAGGTCCGACACGCCATCGAGATGGCGGCCGCCTCCGACCCCGCGCGTGCCTGCCCCGCGCCTGCCTGCCCCGCGCGTGACTGCCCCGCCATCGACTAGCCCCCGCTTGAATAGGCCGTCCTTGATTGCCCCATCGAGTGCCTCGGTAGCCACTGCAACTACCTCGGTAGATCCCGCTCCGCAGGGGCCGACGGAGGACGAGGTCAGGCAGTGCTGCAACAACGCCTACAGGCCATTGCTCATCTTCCTCGCTCTGGCGGGTCGCCCGTACCTTGAGGCAAAGGCAATGGTGCATCTGGTGCTGAGTGAGGCCTACCAGCGGAGCGCGAGCGGTCATTTCTCGGCACTGCGACTCCGCCAGATCGCACAGCTACGCCTGCAGCACTGCCCGCCGTCGGAGGCGTTTCTTCCGGCCGCTCGGCCGACGTTCCCGGCCGGAGTCTCCATCTCCAGCCAACGCGTGCTCGCGCTAGTTGCCAGCCTGCCGAAACGGCAGCGGCTGGCACTCGCGTGGGCGGCCAACGGCTGCAGTCCGGCGGAGATCGCAAGCGGCACTGCGCACGCGCTGGAGGCCGTGCTCGAGGACCTTCAGCTCGGTCGGACCGCCCTCAAGCAAACCTTGGGCGGCGACTTGCGGGACGGGTCGGCGGGGGAAGACGACGACGAGATAGGCGACGCGGATCTCGATGCCATACTTATGGATGTCGTTGATGAGCTAGCCGACGCGGTGGAGGCGGCGGACATCTCAGCAGCAACCGACGCGATCATGACCGACGTCAGGTCGGGCTGGTCAGCGCTTCGTCCGACAGGCAGCGGAGATCTACGTGCCATCGGGTAGCAGCGAGGGCTTTACGGTGCGCGTGCTGATAATGGGAACAGGCCGGACGGCGGGAATCGGCTTCCTCGTCACCGAACAGCACATCGTTACCTGCGCCCATGTCGTGAACGTGGCCCTGGGTAGAGACCCGCGCGAGCAGGAAAAGCCGGGCGACCACGTCCGCATTCAGGTCGAGTTCCCGAAGCTCGGCGGTGCCCACGGCGCCCCGAGCCGACTCTGCCGAGTCCAGGGGTGGGTGCGCCCGCCGCGGTCCGGTCGGTTCGAGGGTGACTTCGCCGGCCTAGTCCTGGCCCGGGGGGACCTTCCGGAAAAGGCCGCACCGGCCCGGCTCCGCGATGAGGCGATTCCACACGGTTCGGCCGTAGACGTGTTCGGTTACCCAGGCAATCCACCCCGGCCGGAGAACGGCGCGAATAGTCAGCTGATAGCGCGCGGCGCGGTCGGGGGCGGCCTCATCCAACTGGACGCCGGCAGCGACACCGCGATCCGGACCCAGGCTGGGTTCAGCGGCTCACCGGTCGTGGTGGCCGACGAAGTCGGGGAGGCTGTCGTCGGCATGCTCGCCTTGGCGACAGGCGATGGTGACAGCGGGGACGCCTATGCAGTGCCGGTTGCGACGCTGGCCGAGCATTGGCAGGACGTACTCGGCGCGCAGATCGTACCGTCCTGCCCGTACAAGGGATTGGCCCCGTTCACCTCAGCCGACGCTGGCCGGTCCCTTTACGTAGGTCGAGAGAAGGATGTCGCGGAGCTGGCTCGAATGGTCAAGCGGCGTGGGCTGATAGTTGTCGCAGGATCATCTGGTGTTGGCAAGTCCTCGCTTATAGCCGCCGGCTTGGGCCACGCTCTGGAAAGCGAGGGCTGGGCGGTCGCCTTCGCCAGGCCCGGGGCGGCACCGGTGGAGGCCTTCGCGAGGGCGCTTCTAGAGATGGAGCGGCCGGGAGCGGATGCTGACAATAGTGCCCTTGACGACTGCCTCGGACGTTTGCGGACCGAGGGGCTTACGTCCACGGGCGCAAGGCTCGCGATTAGCGTCGGCAGGTCAATGCTCGTCTGCGTCGACCCCCTGGAGGAGGTGCTGGATAGCGAGTGCGGAGAGGAGGCACGGGCGGAGTTTCTCCGCATGATGTTCTCCCTTCGCCCCGTGAAGGGACACGACTTCCGCGTGGTGTGCGCACTCCGGGCTGACTTCATAAGCAATTTGATGGACCATCCCGAAGTGACGTCCCACAATCTCAAGGACAAGATTCACCTGCTCTCCCCCATCGGAAAAGACGGACTCGAACGAATAATCAAAGAACCTGCCCTTGCGCGGGGCGTCAAGTACCAACGAACCCTGGTTTCCCAGATAGCGGAGGACGCCGGCGGCGGGTCCAGCCTGCCGCTGCTTGAATGGGCGCTGTTCGAGATGTGGCGCCACCTGCAGGGCCGGATGATCACCCTTGAGGACTACAGGAGAATCGGCGGCGTCACCGGCGCGCTGGCCCTGCACGCCGAGAAAGCGTACGAACGCCTTACCGAGCAGTTGGAGCTTGACGAGGCCCAGGTTCGGAACATGCTGCTGGCCCTCGTGCGCAGTGGCCCATCCCCCGCACGACGAACGGTCCCGTACACAGATCTCTCGCCGCAGCAACTGGCGGTGGCGAGCGTCCTCATCAAGGAGAGACTTCTTACCTGTCACACTGATGAACTGCACGGGGAAGTGCTCGAAATTGCCCACGAGGCACTACTGTCACAGTGGCGCCAGCTCGCGGAGTGGATCGCCGATGATCGGAGATTCCTCGATTGGCATACCAAGGCGAGGGATCAGGTCGGCGGCCTGCTGCAGGAGAGTCAAATCGCGGAAGCCCGCGAATGGCTTGACACGCGGAGGTCCGACATCCACATGAGCGTCCAAGAGATGATCGAACGAAGCCGCACCTATCACGAAGAGCAGCTGCGGCGCCTTGAAGAGGCACGAGAAAAAGCCGAGGCGGCAGCGCGCATGTCGGAAGCGCTGCGCCTAGCCTTCTTGTCCGATCACGTCGGGCAAACGCGGGGCACATCGTCATCCGCAGCGATCGCCCTTGCCATCGAGTCTCTCTTGAAAGCCCCGACCGTGCAGGGGGACCTCGCGCTCCGGAGATCTCTCGCCCAGGCCGCGCAGACCATCACCCTGCTCAGCGGGGAAGAAGTTATCAATGAAGTTGCCTATTCGCGGGATGGGACACTGATCGCCACCGCCCGCGCGGATGGATATGTGTCCGTCTTCTCTGACGGCGGACCGAAGAACTGGGAGGGCAAGAATTTCGGCGCCGCGAATTCCGCCTCATTCAGTCCGGACGGCAAGTGGGTGGCCTTCGGCCATAACAGCGGGGCGGTCCTGGTGCTCAGCACCAACCATGGCGTTGAACGATGCCGTCTTTCCCATGAAGACGCGGTGAAAATCGTCAGGTTCAGCCCGGACGGGAACATCATAGCGACGGCGTGCGACGACGGCACCGCCCGCCTCTACGACGCCCCCACCGGAGTCAAACTCCATCAATTCCCGCACGCCGGCTCGGTCAATGCGATCGCATTCAGCGCCGACGGCGACGTCCTGGGGACGGCATGCGACGACGGGACCGCGCGGGTATACGAGGTAGCGTCCGGGTCCCTGCGGCACTCCATCGACCATCAAGGCCCCGTGACGGCGGTCGTACTCAGTCACAACGGTGAGCTTCTGTTGACGGGGTGCGACGACGGCGCGGCGCGGATATACGAGGCAGCTACCGGGGCCAAGAGACGCGACTTCCCGAACGGGGACCCCGTGAAGGCAGTCGCCTTCAGCCACGACGATTCCTTTATAGCCATTGCCGGCGGCAGGCCGAAGGCCGGCATCATGCGCGTTTTCGACGTCGGCAACGGCAGAGAACTGGCCGTGCAGAAGGATAAGAGTCTGCTTACCTTGGTTTCTTTTAGCCATGACGACTCGCTGGTAGCCGCGGCAGGCCGCGGTGGCGTAGTCCGCCTCTTCAACCTCCCAGACGGCTCGGAGTACAGCACCATCAGCCATGAAGGACCCGTGACATCCATCTCCTTCAGCCCCAACACAATCCGCATTGTGACCGCCAGCGCGGATGGAAAGGCCTTGCTATCGGGCCGGGTGACGGGCGACGAGCGCCTCCGTGTCCCGCACAATCGCCGGGTAACGTCCGTGGCATTCAGCCCGGACGAAAAGCTGCTCGCCAGCGCCGGCGCTGGCGGCCGGGTGATGGTATCGGACTGGACCACAGGAACTGTCATCCGGGAGATACCGCTGCAAGGCACCGTGACCAGCGTGTCCATCAGCCAGGACGCGACATTGCTGGCGACCGGCGACAGCGACGGGCTCGCCGGACTGTACCAAGCGTCAACCGGCAAGAAACTCGCCGAGGTCCTCCATGACGGCCCCGTCCGGGCAGTGGCTCTGAGCCCAGACGGCGTTTGGCTGGGTACGGGGAGCGGTGACCGCACTGCGCGGATCATCCAGGTGGCAGCCTCGAAGAAACGTAGGTCTCTGAACCACCCAGGGCCGGTCAACGCGATTGCCTTTAGCCAGAATTGCCGCTGGATCGCGACGGCATGCGCCAGCCCAGGCAACACGGGGCTGGCACGAGTATTCGACGTATCCTCGGGTGTTCAGGTAAGCCAAGTCCCCCACGAGGGGTGGGTTAACTGGGTGGCCTTCAGCCCGGATGACAGATGGGTAGCAACAGCGAGCGACGACGGGACCGCCCGCATCTTCAACCCCGAAACAGCGCAGGAGCTTCGCCGCATCAGCCACGACAGACGAGTGGGTCACGTTGCCTTCAGCCCCGACGGGCAGTGGGTTGCCACTGCCAGCGACGACGGGACCGCCCGCATCTTCAACCCCGAAACCGGAGAAGAGCGCCGCCCGCTTGACCACGACGGCCGCTGGGTCAACTGGGTTGCCTTCAGCCCGGATGGCAGATGGGTGGCAACGGCCAGCGACGACGGGACCGCCCGCATTTTCAATCCGGTAACCGGAATTGAGCGAAATCAACTGGTACACAGGGAGGCGGTCAACATGGTCGCCTTCAGCCCGGACAGCCAGTGGGTGGCGACCGCCAGCGATGACGGGACAGCCCGGGTCTCACCGATCGCAATGGATGCCCTTCTCAACACTGCACGCGACCGTATGACCAGGCCTCTTAGCCCAGAGGAAGGCCGCCAGTACGGCCTCACGGAGGCAGCCCGAATCCGGTGGTCGCCGACGGAACCGACCGGGGATCATCGCGACCGCGCGTCAGTCGGCAAGCCCAAATCACAGCCGAGGACAACCCCGCGCGACCACAACTGGTACCGCATCGCCGACTTCGCTGTTGTCGAGGTCGCCGGCGAGATCGACGTATACACCGCCCCGCGACTACGCGAACTCCTCATCGAACTGGTGAATAAACGCAAGTATCAGATCATCGTGGATATGGAAAAAGTCGAGTTCCTCGATTCCACTGGACTAGGCGTGCTCATGGGCGGTCTGAAGAGAGTACGCGCACACGACGGAGCCCTCTCAATTGTGTGCACCCAGGAACGAATACTGAAGATCTTCCGGATAACCGGCACGAACAGCGTGTACGGAATCTACGAGACGGTCGACCAGGCTAAGGCCCATATGGGTGTCGTCCGTTTCTGATCATGCCCGACGGGTAGGCCACACCACCGCTGGAGATATCTCGGTAGGCGCCGTCCTCGCGCACAGCGACGGAAGACGGAAGCTGGTCCACAGAACGCATCCGAGATCATCGTCGAAACCTCCGCTTTGGCCACCTCGAGACCCGCCTGCGCACCCGCACGTTCAAAAGTGAGGTCCTGTTCAGTGATCTGATCGCCAGGGATCTCGACATGCCGTCGGACGAGGTCACCGTCCTCAATGCGGACTGCTGGGCCACCCGGGCTAAGCATCTCGCGCAGATCCACGTCCGCACGTCAAGGGCGAACAGGGGATCCGGCGGAACCGGACCTTTGCCTCTGCAGACTCTGCTTGGTCCCGGCATCGCTCTGCAAGTCCGTTTGGTCGCCTGACGGTTCCCTCTGCCCGCCAGCGAAACTGCCATGAGCATGCGACGCGGCGGAAGCTGCTGCCGTAGCAACGCAGCCTAGCTAGCCGCCCATCATCACGGGGAGTGACCGCGCCGGGACGTCACGGACCAGTCAGGGCGCGCCGGTCTTCTCCTAGTCACGTTCCCCGATCTCAAGGGCCACCGTTATCTCCTCGCCTGCTCCCTGGAACGTCAGCTTGAGGGCACGAGCGAGCGGGTCCAGGCGAGGCAGGAACTGCAGTGCGAGTTCTTCCGGCTCCCTGGCCCATTCTGCGGCGTACTCTTCTTCGGTGGCGTATGCGGTGACGACCTTTGTGTTCCCGGCGTAGCTGCCCTGGTAGCTGCCGCCGCGGTCATCTGCGGCATGCACCGAGACCTCCCTTTCACTCTGGCCGGCCTGGTTGTAATTGCGCCACCGCGGCGTGGCCCGCAGGTACAGGTGCCAGCTGGCGGGCAGGGAGATCAGGCTGTCGAGCTGGATGCTCACGCCGTCGAGCGCGGGCAGGGCAACGCCGACGTCGCGACAAAGCCGCGGCCCGTCGGCCCGCGGCGCCTGGCCGGGCATGCCGGACCACCCGGCCTCGGTTACCCGGGCGGGTCTGAGCTGGCCGACCCTCGCGGCCGCGCGAGGTGAGCGCAGCAGACGTGCCGTTGCACCGTCCTGGCCGCGCAGCCCGATCCAGCCGACCTCCCGGCCTGGGACCGGATCCACCCTCAGGTACACGACCCTGTACCCATCTGGCGCCCCGGCCTTGCCAGAGAGGCCCCATCCTCTCGTCGGATACTGTGCCCCGCGGTCATCGACGATGGTGACACTCGTGCGCAGCGCTCGCAGGGCCGCACTGACTGCGGCTGCGCGGGCCTCTGCCCGGCGGTCCCGGGGTATCGCGATGTGCCAGGTGGTGCGGCGCCGCTGCCCGGCCACTTGCCTGACCGTCCTACGGTGGACCAGCCGGTTGAGCAGCGCACCCGGCGCCGGCACCCGCCGGCGCGGAACCGCCGCCGCGAGCACGCTGTCGGACAGCGTCAAGGACCCATGCAGGATGGCCTGGCTGGCACCGGCCATCAGTATTTCTGGCAGCAGCACGCCGACCGGGGTCTGCAGCGCAGCGTCCGCGCCGAAGGACCACCGGTCCTCCGGCAGAGCGGGTGAGCGGCGGCGTGCCACTTCGGTTTTCAGCGCGGCCCAGCTCTGGAAGCCATACTCGCGAGCTAGGGCCAGCTGCGCTGCCGAAAGCGTCAGCCGCGGTGAGACCGCACCAAGCCGGCCGACGGCGAGCGGCTCACCGCTCGCAGCGGCGCGCAGCAGCTCTCGCGCCTGACGGCGAAGCTGGTCAAGATCAGGACGGTCGGGAAGCCCGGACACAACGTCTCCTCGGCGCCAGGGCTCGCGTTCAGGCGCGATAAGAAGACGATCCTGCCAGGAAGCACGATGTCACCGCTGATCAAGCAGGAGGTGGACGCAGTCCTTCCCGCGAGCCCGGCGGCACCCTCCAGCGCCGTACAGCCACCCTACCTGACACCGCGTGGCCGACCGGCTTCACGACCAACCTCGCGACCAGCGCAAAGCTCCCGGATATGCTCGCCATTGCCGGGCACACGCGGCATCCTCGATAAAGGCCATAAGGCGGTTCGGGATCGTTGCTCGTGGCCACGTCCGGTAATCACTTGAGCGAAGTGGGGTGCGGTCGCTCTGGGTCGCGGAGCTACCTCGCTGCTCCAGTTATAGGTGGCGACGATGTAGGTCGCGTGCCGGTCCAGGCTGGTCCGCGCGGTCGTAGCGCATCGTGGTGCGCGGGTCGGCATGGGATGCGGCTTCCTGCACGTCGCGCAGCGGGACCCCGGCATCGAGGGCGGCGGCGATGAACGCGTGTCTCAGCGTGTGGGGGCTGACCTTCTTGGCGATCCCGGCGCGCGCCTGCTCGGCCGGCGGTCCGAGCCCGGCGGCGACCAGGAGCGCGCCGAGTTCGTTGCGGAGGGTGTACGCCTCTCGGGCAGGCCGCGGTATCCGGCGAGGAAGCCGGCGAGCGCTAGCCGCTCGGCATCAGAGAACACCGGCTGGACAGGGACGAGGGAAGTCGAGGGAATCGTGGCCGCCATCGGGCACCTCCGTGGACAGCCGGGACCAGGGAGGCCGGGCCGCCGCAGGTCCCAGCGATGAACGATGCCCGTAATGCACCGCCCGGCAGATGTGGGGCGATGGAGAAGCCGAGCCAAGTACGATATCCCCGTGAACTGTGACTTATGCGGCAAACGGCTCCGCGCTGGCAGCAGGTGGGGAGAGTGCGAGCAAACGCCCGGGTGCAGGCGGGAACATCGGAGGCCGCCGGCGCGCTGACCTAATGGCGCAGGACTTCGACCTCTACGGCTGGCGGTGCGCCTGCTGCGGTTCGGGGACGTGGCGGTGGCTCAGCAAACCGCGAGAAGCTGTTCGGCCGAGAGGCCGGGACGTGCGGTATGTGCCCCTGGCTTCGGGACAATGGCTTCCCCGAGGGATTCCAGACCTTGTGCCGTACTGCAACGACTCCAAGGGCACGGGCGAACGGTGCACGCTCGCGCATATCGACGGCAAGAAGCACTGCTATGCCCGTAACGAGATCAAGCTGCTGGAGAAGGAGTTCGGCACTGACCGAACCGCCCGTGACGGGCACGCTCGCGCTGCAAGATGCGCAACGCCGCAGCCAGAGCAATGAGGAGGATCGCTAAATGCCGAAGAGTGACATGATCGGGACCGAGGGCGAGATCACCGCCATTTACCGGGGCGGGGTGCGCCATGCCGAGGGCTGACTTCATCGAGACCGAGGGCACTGTTATCCGGATGCGCGGGCACGGCTTCTACACCGTGGCACTCGCCAACGGGCACGAGGTCCTCGCGAGGATGTCGGGGCGGATGTCGAAAAACCACATCCGCGTAATCCAGGACGATCGCGTGCTGCTGGAGATCAGCCCGGCGGACTGGTCGCAGGGCCGCATCGTTTACCGCTATAAGTGATTCGCGTTACGACTTCTGGCTAGCGGGCCGGCCCGCCAGGGCCGGCCCTGGCTCGCGGACTGCAGTCGATGACGCTCTCCAACGGGCAGGCGCTGGTCGGCGCGCATATCCCTAGGCTGGTTCCTCTCCGGGAAAGCCGTGAAGCTGCCGCCGAACGCCTCGACGCCACGAGGCTGCGCGCGGTCAGGCGAGCCAGCATCACCGGAACATTCGTGACTGCCAAGAGCGGCGACAAGGCCGCGCGCTTCCCGACCTTGCTGCCATGGGGATCTATCCGATGAAACCGGATGCCCGCGCACTCCTGATCTGCAACCTGTTCATCTTCCACGCGCACATCTCGGCAGACCGGATCATCGAAGCACTTGACGCAGAGTACCTGCAGGCACGGTGGCTCGCAGCGGCCGCGGGCCCACGCCCTCGGTCGCGAGCGTGTGCCTGGTTCGTCTGTGGCGGCGGCGTGCGCGTTCGGCTCGATGGTTCTCATCGCCTGGATCGCGGCGTTCGCGCGGGCTGTATTCCGGCACGGTTGGTGTGGCTCCCAGACGCTGAGCGGGGCGTCCTTCGCGCACGCTTCGACGCAGGCTGGCCGCGAGGAGGGGGATTTGGTTCCCGTGCTCGTGGTATGGGCGGCTATGCTGCTCCTGACGCCGGCCACCCACACACATCGCCTTTCGTTGTGCGGCGGTGGCGGCGGGAGCGCTCGGCGCACTAGATTTCTCGCCCGCCCGCCTTCGTGGTCACGCGGCAGAAGAATAGTTGCCGTCACTGCTTGATATCCCCGGTTGGCTGGTCGCACTGGACGCAAGGAAATCCTGGTTCTTCGGAACGGCCAGATCGCCCGCGCGAACTACCCGGTTACATCGGTCGTTGGTATTCGCCGTGCCAGCGAGGAAGTCCGAGATAGCGTCAGATTCCTCCGAGTTGCGTCAAGCGCGCTTCGACCCGCTGAGCATCGGGTTGCATCCCGATTTGCCGGAAGATTTGCAGGGCCTGGTCCAGATATGCTGCACCGTCTTCGGAATCCTGCGTGAGCAGGCGGCATTCGCCGATCCCCTCTAGGGCCAGCGCCTGTTCGTCGGGCATGTCCACTTCGCGGGCCAGGTGTAGCGCATCGCTGTAGATAGCCAGGGCTTGTGCCCAGTCACCAGTGGCCAGGAGTGCTGCCGCGTAATAGTTCATGCCATCCACCAGATAGATGCGGATCTGCCTGCCGACATTCACGACCAGCCTCGCTGGGGTGGCCGTCCGGAACTGGTACTGCGGTGATGCAACACAAACCCCGCACCTTCATGTGGGATCGAGGGGTGAGCGGCTCGAGCGTAGTCCCTCGCACGCAGCCCTGCATGGGATCTCCTCCGGCACTCCGCGCGCGGAGTGATCGGTCGCTCATCTCTGGGTCGGCGGAGATGGGAAGCAGTGCTCGCAGCGCTGGCCGATAGCTTCACCCCGTGCTGAAGCCCCGGTCAGACTGACCGGATCTTGCCAGAAGCTCGGACTACTTTGCTCCCGGAATGGCTCCCGAGGGAGTTCGGGATGTTCGAAATAATCCATTGAGCTGGAGCCCCGTTACGGAATCGAACCGTAGACCTTCTCCTTACCATGCAAGCCGACACCGTCTGGGTACGTCCTGCTGAATCGTGTTGCTGCACGTCAAGGCAGCAGCGTTGTCTGACTGGATCCGCCTCCATCTGCCAGTGACCGATGTCATTGTCACTTGATTTGTCACTGACTTATTCGGACGGATCAATCCTGTCAAGCGACCCACACGGCGCCTCCCGGCACCGGTGGATGGGTGGGTGGCGCCTCCGTCCAGGCAAGCTCGCGCAGTCTGGTTATCTCGCCTATCGCCACAACCTAGACCCGTTCAACGAGCAACGGTTGCCGCTCACTGGGTTGGAGATACTGCGCCCTATGGAAATTTATCCAAATGCGTTATCCTCTCCTAGGATCGGCAAGCAGTGCATCATTCGCTGAAAGGGGAGATCCGGGCCGACATCTCCGGTGCGGGAGGGACAGATGAGTAACAAGAAAAAGAAGCGCGCCTCAGCGAAAGATTCAAGTGTCAAAAAGAAGGCTACGATCTCAGTGGCAGCCGCTGTGGCAGCGGCAGCGGCGACCGGCGTTTCAACTGCGGCCATCAACGCCGTGCAGCATGGTGCTGAAGCCCTGGCGTCGTCAGCATCCGATCATATAATTAATTCAAATCCTCCTGGCGGCGCGTACTTGTTCGGGCCCATTTGGCGTGACTACGCCAATCAAAGTCAACAGTCAGCCGAAGCACTGGCGGCCGCAGTCGTTAACCTCGCCCAAGGGGAGGTGAATGTAAACCTCTCGCCAGTGCAGGAGCATGTCTACACTCAGTGGGTTTTCATGGATAACATTGAACCCGACCAGGCTGCCGATCTTCTTGCTGGAGACTATAGCCAACCGATTGAAAAGAGTTTCGGACGGCTAGTCGATTTGATGGCGGAGAGCTCTATTCCAGCGCACGCAGAGGCAGAATACGAAAACTACCGATCCCAGCTTGACGGCAAAAGCCTGGATGCAGCCATTCGTGCCGTTCATGAACTCCTCGGAGTTCCCGTGGCCGTTGCCCAGGAACCCCATAGGCCCTACTTCAGTGAACTCTCAATAGGCATTGAGGACGAGCAGGGGACCGACATGCGACTCGAATAAAATCTTGCATCGGTCGGGCTCGTGCATGGAGGAC
Organism: Trebonia sp.; assembly: GCA_050013875.1. GTDB lineage: Bacteria > Actinomycetota > Actinomycetes > Streptosporangiales > Streptosporangiaceae > Trebonia. The sequence goes on from JBEKEK010000032.1 coordinate 58,753, forward strand.
AACGGAAGGCCAATCTACGAGTCAATGAGGCCTAATACCTGGCATTATCTGGCGGCTTGACGATCACTCAACTCTCACCCTGGTGATCAGGTGACGCCAGGCTTGTGCGGTGAAGGTCAGGTACGAGACGCCTATAGCTTTACTGTCGCGAACAGCGATCCGCGCCAAGACGCCTTGCGGAGTCGCGACTTCGACGCGGGACGGACCCGGATGTGGAGTAGCGATCGGGCCTGGTCAGGAGCAGTATGAGTCATCCGGCCTTGGTGATGGTGACGTCGAAGCCGAGGGCCTGGATCCGGCGGATGTGGTTGCGGATCTTCCGGTCGGTGTCGGGGCGGCCCTGGTAGTAGCCGACGCCGAGGTCGGCGTACCGGTCCTCGGGGTTACTGAGCAGGTGCAGATCTGGGGACCCTGCCGGTTCATTCCCGGCACCGGGCCCGGTACCGACCACGTCCGCGGTATCCCCGGAGCCGACCCGACCGGGCGGACCACGCCGACCGCCGGGTTGCCGGCGGGTGAGGAACTGCCGTTCTTCCTGGAGCCGACGTTCCCGCCGTCGTGGTCGCAGCAGCCGCAGGACAACTGGCTGAAAGAGCGCGAGACAGTGGTGCGGCTCCGGCTGGAATGCCGCGACCGTGCTTGCTACCCTGCCATGGCCCGGTTCCGGGCTGCAAACCATCCCGGGAACCGGGCCGGCCCTGCCGGCAGCGCCCGGCGGCGCGCCGGACCCGGCGGTCTTCGCGGACGCGGTGACCCGCTACCGGGCGCTGGAGCGTCTGCGCGGGTTCCGGCAGTCGCTGTATCAGTGCCTGGACGGGCGGGCGGACGCCCTGTTCGAGCTGGCCGACGCGGTCTTGTGCGCCGATCACGCCGTGACGCTGGCGGCGGAGCTGCCGCAGGCCGTGGACGGGCCGGAGGCCCGCGCGTGGATCGCCGAGCACGACGTGATCGACCGCGGGCTGCTGGAGGAGGCACTGGCCGGCCTGCCCGCAGGGGACGCGGCGCAGGTGCGGGACGCGTGCGCCCGCTGGAGCCGGCTGCGGTTCGCCGTCGACGCGACCGCCTATCCCAGGCCGGACGCGTGGTGCTCCCCGGGCCGGGAGCACGTCCACAACGGCGCCTGCCACTGCCAGGGCTCGTCCAGGACCGCGCCCGGCTGGGAGTACCAGTTCACCGCGGCCATCGGCCATCTGCGCACCGCGTGGGCCGCCCTGGCCGACGTGGCGCGCACCGCGCCCGCGACCCGGACGGCGCAGACGATCACGCAGGTCAAGAACGTGCTGCGCCGCCTGCGTGCCGCCGGGCACGGCCGCAAGGCCGCGCCGCTGTTCGTCTTCGACGCCGGCTACAGCGCCGCCGCCCTCACCGACGGGCTGGCCGGCTGCCCGGTCCACGTCCTGGTCCGGCTGGCGGCCGGCTCGGTGTTCTATGCCGATCCCGTCACCTGGCAAGGCAGGTACGGCCGTCCCGCCCGCCGCGGCGCCGCGGTGCACTGCCTGGAACCCGCGGACTTCGCCGCAGACGCCGGGCACGGACCCCGGGGCCGGAAGAAGCCGCTGCCCCCGAACCCCGAACCCGGCGAGACGCTCACCTTGCCCGATACCCCGCTCTACGGCACCGTCCGGGCCGAGGCCTGGCATGACGTGCATCCCCTCATCCACGGCGGCCGCGGCTGGTTCGCCGGCCGCAAGCACCTGCCGGTCCTGCGCGGCACCCTCGTCCACCTCACCGTCGACCGGCTCCCGGACGGCCGCGACCCGCACCGGGCCATGTGGCTATGGCACGCCGGCCCCGGGCCCCTGTCCCTGGACGAACTCTGGCGCGCCTACCTCGCCCGCTTCGACATCGAGCATGCCTTCAAGCTCCTCAAGGGCACCCTCGGACTCACCGCCG
>JBEKEK010000033.1:0-60531 GCA_050013875.1 Trebonia sp.
GCCGTGGGACCACCTGGACTCCGGTCTGGACCGAGACTGGCTCTGGGAGGACTGGCAGTCCTCGGTTGCTCCAGCCGGTGCAGGCGAGGTAGAAGACTGTCGATGGACCCCGTGTTACGAGTGTGGAGTGTGCTCAGCAATGGGTACAGAGATACAGACGGGTCCGACGGGAGACCGACTGGACGGAAGGCGCCTGCTTCCCGTGCTAGCGACAAACGGGAGATAAGTAGGTGGGCGTGACTCAGAACGGCAGCGCGCCGGTCACGACTACGCATCTTCTCGTCCGGTATGCTAAGCGGGGAAAGATGCGTTTTGCCAGTCATCTGGATGTGGCACGGGCCTTTGAGCGGGGCGTGCGACGGGCAGGGTTGCCCATCGCATACTCAGCCGGGTTCACGCCGCACCCGAAGATTTCCTACGCGGGCGGTGCCCCGACCGGGGTCGCGAGCGAGGCCGAGTACTTGAGCCTCGCGCTGACCAGCCGGATCGAGGCGGACAGCGCGCGGGAGCGGCTGAACGCGGCGCTGCCTGATGGGATAGACGTGATCGTTGTCACTGAGGACACTGGGGGACTGCCAGCCAGTCGCCTCACCGCGTCTGAGTGGCAGGTAACCCTCCCCGGCGTGACGCCAGACAGCGCCATACCGATTGTGCAGAAATTTCTCGCCCTGACGGAGGCGCCGGTGGAGCGGCTGACCTCCAAGGGCTTGCGGCGCATGGACGCTAGGTCCGCCGTAGTCACCCTCAACGTCCACGGAGAAGTGGGCGAAGCGACGGTGCTGCGGATGGTCGTCCGGCACACCTCCCCGGCCGTGCGGCCGGACGACGTGCTCAATGCGCTACGCGACGTTTCCGATGCGATCCCGGCCGAACCGCAGCTTATGACGCGGTTGGCGCAGGGATCGCTCGGCGAATCCGGGACGGTGGTCGACCTATGACCGCCACCGCCCCGGAGCTGAAGTACATGCCCATGCCTGGACCCTGCGTCCGTACCCTCGCGCGTGACCGCTTCCCGTGCGGTTCCGGGCGCAGCGGGCCAGGCGAACGAACACTAGGAGCCTCCGTGCGGCGCGCCGACACCTTGCGTGCGAGCGCGCCCGGAGGCCTGACTGGAGATTGCCCGAATGCTCGACAGCGAGCCCAGCAACCAACGCGCCGGTAGCACCAGCCGTCCCGGCGGCGGTCTTCCAGCCGCCGCAGGTGCTCTTCCAGCCGCCCGCGGCCGCTCCGGCGCCGGCGTCGGCGGCGCCCGTTGACACCGACCGGGCTGAGCCTGAGGCGGAGGGGAGCGGTGGCCGGGTGCGGTCCACCCGCACCCGGACCAGGAGCACCGCGGCCACCAGGAGTGCGGCGGCACCGGTGGAAGGTGCCGACGGCGAGTCCGCCGCGGACGCCGACAACGGCCGGCCGGCCCGCAGGACCCGCGGCGGCCGCGGCCGCGGGCGCGCCCGCGACACCGCGCCGGACGACGACCTTTTCAGCGTTGACAGCCCCGACGGGGCGGATATCGCGAGCGCGGTGGTGGAGGCGGCACAGGCCGTTTCCGACCCCTATCCCAGTGGCGGCGCGGAGGCCGAGGTTGGCGGCGAGGCGGGCGGCGCCGACGAGACCGACGAGGGCACCGGCAGCCGGCGCAGCCGACGTCGCCGTAACAGCCGCACCGGCCGGACCAGCCGGACCGGGCGCTCCGGCGATTCCGCCGCGGCCGACGACGGCACCGACGGACTTGGCGGCAGCGCCGATGACTCCGACGTGGACGCCGACGGCGAGGGCGACTCCGGCGACGATGGTTACGGCGACGGCGCCTCCGGTCGCCGTCGCCGGCGCAAGCGGCGCCGCGGCACGGCCGACACCGACGTGCTCTCGCCGGACGACCCGCCGGACACCGTGGTGCATGTGCGCGAGCCGCACAACCCGCAGGACGACGTGCGCGCCATCAAGGGGTCGACCCGCCTTGAGGCGAAGAAGCAGCGCAGGCGCGAGGGGCGCGAGTCGGGCCGCCGGCGGCCGCCGACCATCACCGAGTCCGAGTTCCTCGCCCGCCGGGAATCCGTCGAGCGGACGATGGTGGTCAGGCAGCGCGGCGACCGGACCCAGATCGCGGTGCTTGAGGACGATGTGCTTGTCGAGCACTACGTGAACCGGACGACGCACCAGTCCTACGTTGGCAACGTCTACCTCGGCAAGGTGCAGAACGTGCTGCCGTCGATGGAGGCGGCGTTCGTCGACATCGGCAAGGGCCGCAACGCGGTGCTCTACGCCGGCGAGGTCAACTTCGACGCCAGCGGCCTTGAGGGCCAGCCCAAGCGGATCGAGTCCGCGCTCAAGCCCGGCCAGGCCGTGATCGTGCAGGTCACCAAGGACCCGGTCGGCCACAAGGGCGCGCGCCTCACCAGCCAGGTCAGCCTGCCCGGCCGTTACCTGGTCTACGTGCCCGGCGCGTCGATGACCGGCATCAGCCGCAAGCTCCCTGAGAACGAGCGGACCCGGCTCAAGACCATCCTGAAGAAGGTGACGCCCGAGCACGCCGGCGTTATCGTGCGGACGGCCGCCGAGGGCGCGGCCGAGACCGAGCTCGACCTCGACATCACCCGGCTGGCCGCCCAGTGGGAGACGATCGAGAAGAAGTCCAAGACGGCGACCGCGCCGGCGCTGCTGCACGGCGAGCCGGACCTGACCGTCCGGGTGATCCGTGACGTCTTCAACGAGGACTTCGCCAAGCTGATCGTCTCCGGTGACGAGGGCTGGGAGATCATCGACGAGTACGTCAGGTTCGTCGCGCCGCACCTGGCCGACCGGATCAGCCGCTGGGACCACGACGACGACCCCGCCGACGACGTGTTCGCCCGCTACCGGATCGACGAGCAGCTGGCCAAGGCGCTTGAGCGGAAGGTGTGGCTGCCCAGCGGCGGCTCGCTGGTCATTGACCGCACCGAGGCCATGACCGTCATCGACGTCAACACCGGCAAGTTCACCGGGCAGGGCGGCAACCTCGAGGAGACCGTCACCAGGAACAACCTGGAGGCGGCGGAGGAGATCGTCCGCCAGCTCCGGCTCCGTGACGTCGGCGGCATCGTCGTCATCGACTTCATCGACATGGTGCTCGAGTCCAACCGCGAGCTCGTGCTCAGGCGGCTGCTCGAGTGCCTCGCCAGGGACCGGACCAAGCACCAGGTCGCCGAGGTGACCTCGCTCGGCCTGGTGCAGATGACCCGCAAGCGGGTCGGCGCCGGACTGCTCGAGGCCTTCTCCACGCAGTGCGAGTGCTGCAGCGGCCGCGGGGTCATCCTGACGCTCGAGGTGGCACCGGAGACGGCCCACCGCTCCTCGGCCGGCGCCACCCGCCGCCCGATCCCGGCCCCGCCCATCCATGACGCGGACAGCAACGGGCATGGCTCAGGCAACGGCGGCGCGAACGGTAACGGCAGCGGCCGGGGCCGGGGGAACGGCTCGGACTCCCGGTCAGGTAACGGCCGGTCCGGCGGCCGCCGGTCCGGCGGCCGCTCCGACAGCGACTGGCGCGGCCCGGCCGAAACCGTCGTCGCCGACACCAGCTTCGACGACGCGGCCCTGGCCGGTACCCGACTGGACGAGCCGGCCCTGGAGAGCGCTCCGCTGGACAGCAGTGCGCTGGACAGCGCCGCCCTGGACAGCAAGGCGCTTAACGACGGCGACGCCGCTCCCAGTGCCCGCAATGGCGGCAGGCGTACCCGCCGCCCGACCAACGGCGGCACCGCTTTCGCCGCCGCGGTCGTTGAGGACACCGCCCCGGTGCAGGTCACGACCGTTCCCGGGGCGACCACGGCGCCGGCCACCCAGCCCGAGCCGGCCGGCTTCACCCCGGTCGTAGTCGGCGACTCCGCGGCCCCCGGGGACTCGGGACCGCCCGTCCGCCGCACCCGCGCCGGGTCCGCCGTGGCCCGCGTTACGGTCGTCTCCGACCCGGAGCCAGTTGCGGAGCCGGAGTTGGCGCTGGCACCGGAGCTGGCGCTGGCACCGGAGCCGGAGTTGGCGCCGGTGCTTGATTTCCCCGTCGCGGCCACCGAGACGGTAGCCGAGCCTGAGGCCGCCACCAGCCCCGAGGCCCCCGCCGACGAGGTGGACGCCACGCCCGAATCCTTCGTGGTCGAGCCTTGGGCCCCCGCCATCGAACCGGACGCCGCTCCTGAATCGGTCGTTTCCGAACCGGATGTGGCTTCCGCCGCGCAGGAGGCGGTTCCCGAATCGGTCGCTGCGCCGGAGGCCGCCCCTGAATCAGTCACGCCTGCGGTCGAGCCAGCGGCCACCCTCACGAAGTTCGTCACGCCCGAGCCGGAGCCAGGCGCGGGCGTGGAACTGGTTGCGGTCACGGAGCCCACGACCCCGGTTAGCGCCGAGGACGAGGCACCGGCCGCCACCCAGGAAACGCCCGCCCCGGCGACGGAACCAGGGCAGGAGCAGGCGGCTGCCGAGGAACATCCCGAGGGATAGCCGGCCATTGCCGACTAACCAGCAAGAGGCATGGCAGGCGGCGACGTAATACCTAATCGGGTGGTGCCGGCGGATATGAACCGCCGGCACCACCCGATCGTGGCCGCTCCCGTCCCGGCCGCCCGGTGGAGCTGGTATGCTTTGGGCAACGACCCGGTGGCTGGCGGATGATCAGCATCTGTGGTCGTTTCATGCGCGTAAGATGGCATGTCAGGTTCATGGCGAGCCCGCCACAGGTCCGCAGTCCAGCCACAATGGCCGGCCGCGTCCGACGGCAGCGGGGCACGCATACAGGGAGAGGCAGTTCTCGGGTGTACGCGATTGTGCGCTGCGGTGGCAGGCAAGAGAAGGTCGCCCTCGATGACGTGCTCACCGTCGATAAGCTTGCAGACGAGGAGGCCGGGTCGAGCATTGTGCTCCCCGCGCTTCTCGTGGTGGACGACGGCGATGTCATCAGCGACGCGGCAGAGCTTAGCGGCTACACGGTTACGGCCGAGGTCGTCGGCCCGGCCAAGGGGCCGAAGATCAACATGGTCCACTACCGGAACAAGACGGGCTACAAGCGCCGTCAGGGCCACCGCCAGAAGTACACCCAGGTCCGGATCACCGGCATCGAGAAGCCGGAAAAGAAGGCCAGCCGCAGCAAGGCGAAGGCGACCTCAGCCGAGGCCGAGGCCGAGGCGTAACCGAGCGCTAGGACAAGAGGACAGCAGAGATGGCACACAAGAAGGGCGCTTCGTCCAGCCGCAACGGTCGCGACTCTAACTCGCAGCGGCTTGGCGTGAAGCGTTTCGGCGGTCAGAACGTGAACGCCGGCGAGATCATCGTCCGGCAGCGTGGCACCCACTTCCACCCGGGTGAGGGTGTCGGTCGTGGTGACGACGACACATTGTTTGCCCTGGTGACCGGTAAGGTCAAGTTCGCCAGGTACCGCGGCCGCCGCGCCGTGAACATCGTCCCGCATGTGGACAAGCTGAACGTGGAGAACGTGGCCTAATCGGCCGAAGCAAAGCGAAACATGCGTGGCGGGCCGGTTTCCCGGCCCGCCATTAGCATGTAAAAGGGGATCAATCATGGCTGAGTTCGCTGACCACGCTGTGCTACAGGTGCAGGCCGGCCATGGCGGGAACGGCTGCGCGTCGGTCCACCGGGAGAAGTTCAAGCCGCTTGGCGGCCCCGACGGCGGCAACGGTGGCCGCGGCGGCAGCGTGATCCTCGAGGTGGACGCGTCCAGCTCGACGTTGCTTGACTTCCACCGTCGCCCGGTCAGGAAAGCCGGGAACGGCCATCAGGGCGAAGGGTCCAACCGCACCGGCGCCGCCGGTGAAGACCTGGTAATCAAGGTCCCGAACGGCACGGTGGTTCTCTCCAGCGACGGCGAGGTGCTCGCGGACCTGGTGGGGACCGGCACTCAGTACATCGCCGCGGCCGGCGGCCGCGGCGGGCTCGGCAACGCGGCCCTCGCGTCGCCCCGCCGCAAGGCCCCTGGTTTCGCGCTCAAGGGCGAGCCGGGGGACGCCAGCGACCTCACCCTTGAACTCAAGACGGTGGCCGATATCGGCCTCATCGGCTTCCCCAACGCGGGCAAGTCCAGCCTGATCGCCGCCATGTCGGCAGCCCGGCCGAAGATCGCCAACTACCCCTTCACGACCCTGATCCCGAACCTCGGCGTGGTCGAAGCGGGCGAAGTCCAGTACGTCGTCGCCGACGTGCCCGGCCTGATTCCCGGGGCGAGCGAGGGCAAGGGCCTCGGCCATGACTTCCTCAAGCACGTCGAACGCTGCTCGGCCCTGGTGCACGTGCTCGACTGCGCGACCGACGAGCCCGGCCGCGACCCGATCAGCGACCTGGACACGATCGAGGCCGAGCTGGCCCGCTACGAGGAGGTCGTCGGGCTGGGGCTGGCCGGCACTTCCATGATGGACCGCCCGCGGATCGTCGCGCTCAACAAGGTGGACGTCCCCGAGGCCCGCGAACTCGCTGACATGGTCAAGGGCGAGCTTGAGGCCCGCGGCCTCGCGGTCTACGAGGTCTCGGCCGCGACCACCGAGGGACTGCGCGAGCTCCGCTTCGCGATGGCCGAGATTGTGGTGGCCGCCCGGGCAGCCCGGGCGGACCCCATCCCAGAGCGCGTCATCATCCGCCCGAAGGCGGCCAAGGACGCTGGCTTCGAAGTGGTCCGCAGGAAGGACGGCACGTTCCTGGTCAGCGGCGAGAAGCCGTCCCGCTGGGTCATGCAGACGGACTTCGCCAACGAGGAGGCGGTGGGCTACCTGGCCGACCGGCTCGCCCGGCTCGGCGTCGAGGAAGCCCTCGCCAAGGCGGGCGCGAACTCCAGCGACACCGTGCTGATCGGCGACCCCGACGACGCGGTCGTCTTCGACTGGGACCCCGACCTCAGCGCGGGCGGCGGCACCCACGTGGCCGGCCCCCGGGGTACCGACCGACGCCTGCAATGATGACCAAGCCCGTCGGCCGGGGGCGGGCCAAGCGAGCAGCAGTGGCGCCTGATGGCGCAGGGCTGAAGTGGCACTGGCTTGGACGACACTGGCTTGGACGACACTGGCTTGGACGGCACTAGGTTGGATGACGCTGGGTTGGACGGCAGCGGGTTGGACGGCACTGGGTTGGCCGGCACCGTGGGGGAGAGGGCGGCGCGCCCCGATGTCGCCGCGTCGCCAAGGACCGTCGTCAAGGTCGGATCCTCGTCCCTGACGACGCGCGACGGCGCCATCGACGACGCCCGCATCGCCGCGCTCGTCCGCGCCATCGCCGACCGGGTGCGCGACGGTCACCAGGTACTGCTCGTCTCCTCGGGCGCGATCGCGACCGGCCTTGGCCCGCTCGGCCTGAAGAAGCGCCCGCGCGACCTGGCCACCCAGCAGGCGGCGGCCTCCGTCGGCCAGGGCCTGCTGATGGCCCGGTACACCGCCGCGTTCGCCGCCCACGGCCTGGACACCGGCCAGGTCCTGCTGACCGCCGACGACCTGATGCGCCGCGTCCATTACCGGAACGCGCAGCGTACCCTCGACCGGCTGCTCGACCTTAAGGTCGTGCCGGTGATCAACGAGAACGACACGGTGGCGACCGACGAGATCCGCTTCGGCGACAACGACCGGCTGGCCGCGCTCGTCGCCCACGTCACCCGGGCCAGCGCGCTGATCCTCCTCTCCGACGTGGACGGCCTCTACGACGGCGACCCGAGAAAGGGAAACGCCCGCCGGATCGAAGTGGTCGCAAGCCCCGAGGACCTGCTGCACGTCAGGGCGGGCAAGACGGGCCAGTCCGGCGTCGGCACCGGCGGCATGTCGACCAAGGTCGATTCCGCGCTGATCGCGACGGCGGCCGGCATCGCGACGGTGGTGACCGCGGCCGCGCAGGCCGCCGCCGCCCTGGCGGGCGAGCGCACCGGGACCTACTTCGCCCCCACCGGGCACCGTCCGAGCACTCGCCAGCTGTGGCTGGCGCACGCGGCCGTCGCCCTGGGCGCGCTCAAGCTCGACGACGGTGCCGTCGAAGCGGTCACCGTCCGCCGTGCCTCGCTGCTGCCCGCGGGCATCACCGGCGTGGACGGCACCTTCGACGCCGGCGACCCGGTGGACCTGACCACCGAGAGCGGCACCCTGGTCGCCCGCGGCATCGTCAACTACGACGCCCAGGAGATCCCCTCGCTGATGGGCCGCTCCACCCGCTGGCTCTCTACCAAGCTAGGCCCCGAGTACGAGCGCGAAGTAGTCCACCGCGACGACCTGGTCATCCTTTAGCCGGATCATCGGCCGCCACGTCGTCCCGGGAGTTGCGGCGTGTCCGGTAGTGCCGCGCCCCAACCACCCGGTGCCATCCGAAGGGTTTCCAAATCCTATAAATTGAATCATAATAGTAGGGTTTTCATCTCGAGTCCGCAGGGAGAAGATCCGCTTGGCAGACCACATCGATCTGACCGCCGGCGTCCTCGTGATTGGGGGCGGGCTGGCCGGCGCCTGGGCCGCGCTCTCGGCCGCCCAGCAGGGCGCGAACGTCATCCTCGTCGACAAGGGATACTGCGGCACCTCGGGCGTCACCGCCACGGCCGGCGTCGGCCACTGGTACCTCCCGCCGGAGGCCAGGGACGCCGAGGTCGCCGAGCGTTCGCGGGCCGGCGGTGACCTGACCGACCCGGACTGGATGTACGCGACGATGGAGATGGCCTGGCAGCGGCTCCCCGAGCTCGACCCCTATTACCCGTGGCCGGTCAGGGACGGGCGCCCGGTCAGGAGCACCAGCGTCAGGGGCCCGGAGTACATGCGGGTGATGCGCGCCCGCGTCCGCCGGGCAGGCGTCACCATCCTCGATCACCATCCGGCGACCGACCTGCTGCGGCACGGCGACGGGTCGGTGGCAGGCGCGTCCGGCATCCGGCTGCAGGAGGGCGGGACGTGGGCCTGCTCGGCGTCCGCGGTCATCCTCGCCACCGGCGGCACGGCCTTCCTGTCCCGGCTGCTCGGCGCGAACAACAACACCGCCGACGGCCACCTGATGGCGGCCGAGGCAGGTGCCCGCTTCAGCGGGATGGAGTTCTCCTGCTTCTACACCGTGGCCGCCGCGAACTCCACGATGACCAGATCGTTCCCGTTCATGTACGGCACCTACCGGGACTGCGACGGCAACGAGCTAGTCTTCCAGAGCTTCAAGACTGGCCTGCCAAAGATCGCGAAGGCGCTCATCCGGGGCCCCGTCACGGTGGTCCTTGACCGGATGCCCAGCCAGACCAGGGAACGGCTGCCGCACGTCCAGCCCAACTTCCTGCTCCCGCTGCTGCGCACCGGCATCGACCCGTTCAAGGACCCGTTCCCGGTCACGCTGCGCGGCGAGGGCACGATCCGCGGGACCGGCGGCATCACGCTGGCAGGCCCCGACTGCCAGACCGGGGTGGAGGGCCTCTACGCGGCGGGCGACGTGGCCAGCAGGCAGCCGATCGTCGGCGCCGCCTCCGGCGGCGGCCAGCCCAACTCCGCCTGGTGCGTCGCGTCCGGCACCTGGTCGGGCCGGGCAGCCGCGCGCCGCGCCGGCGAAGGGCGGTCGGCGCAAGAGCATACCGCCGGCTCGCCGGCCGGCGGCACCCAGCTGCCCGCGCTTGGGGAGGCGGGTCATCACCCGCGCCCATCGGCCGGCCGCCCCGGCGGCATAAGCAGCCGTGGCAGGCTCGGCCGCGTCGCTGGCTGGACCGACGCCGACACCGAGGAGGTCCGCCGCACCGTGTCCCGCGAGCTGAACGACCTCGACAAGAACATGTTCCGCAGCGGCGAAGGCCTGCGCCGGTCACTGGTACTGCTCGATGATCTGTGGGCGCAGGTAACGGCCCACGGCGGCGGCGGACCCGGCCGGAAGGGCGCCGTCGGCCAAGGCGCCGGCGGCAAGGGCGCAGGCCGGGAAGCTCTGCGTGCTCGGGAGACGGTGGCGCTGGTAGCGGCGGGGCGCTGGGTGCTGAACTCGGCGATCGCCCGGCAGGAGAGCCGCGGCATGCACCAGCGCGTTGACGCCCCGGACCGGGACCCCCGATTCAGGGCGACGGTCAGCAGCTGGGGCCTGGACACCGTGCTGACCACCGTGGAACCAGCGGAGCGCCGGGCTGCGGAGCGGGTGGCCTCATGATCGAGCTGGTCATCGCCTCGCGCTGCATCGACTGTGACCGCTGCGTCAAGGTCTGCCCGACCAACGTCTTCGATGCGGTCCCCGGCGGCCACCCGGAGATCGCCCGGCAGCAGGACTGCCAGACCTGCTTCCTGTGCGAGCTGTACTGCCCGACCGACGCGCTTTACGTCGGCCCGGACTGCGAGCAGCCGGAGCCGGTCGACGAGCAGGCCATCACCAGGACCGACTGGCCGCAGCAGTACCGCCGCGACTCCGGCTGGGGCAAGAACCGGCAGGACCACCCCAACGAGGTCTGGTACATGCAGCACATGCTCCCGGAGGCTATGACCATCCGTGCCGGTGATGAGGAGGGAGACCCAGCCGACACCCGCGAAGACCAGTCCACCGCGCCCTGACGGGAAGACCGATCCACCGAGACCGGCGGGCAGCGCGAAGGCCGGCGGCAGCTCGCCAAGCGCCAGCGCGATCAGCCAGATCACGCCCATCACGCGCACCTCGTGGGGCCGGGTGAGCCGCGAAACGATCCGCGGCCCGGACAGCACCCGCCGCGCGGCCGGCCGCCGGGCACCCCTGAAGCAGCAGGGTTTTGACCTTGCCGACCCCCAGCAAACGCAAAGCGGGGCGCAGAGGATGAATCCCCTGCGCCCCGCAGAAACTGCGGATACCGCGGAAAACCGCGGAAACGAGCCGGCGTCAGTTGTCGCCGTTGCCCCCGTTGCCGCTGCCGCCGTTGCCGCTGCCGCCGCCCCGGTTACCGCCGAGCCGGTCGAACAGCCCGGAGGCCGCCCGCGCGCCGGTGTCGGCGACGCCGCGGAGGATGCCGGCCAGCGGGTCCTCGGACCGGTTCCACGAGTCGCGGTAGGAGTTGGCCGCGTTCTTCATCTCGTCGGAGAACTTCGCGTCCTTGTCGGTGTCGCGGCGCGGGTAGTCGCCGGACAGGATCGCCTCGTACTCGCCGTTGGTCGCCCACCGGTCGAGTTCGGCGAACCGGACGACGGCGAACGGGTGGGTGTTCCCCTGCAGCTGGAGAACCTTGAGGATCGAGTCCCGCAGGTCGGGCACCGCATCGTACTCGTGTGCCTGCTCGCGGAACGCGTCCGGGTTCAGCTCGGACAGGTACGGGCCGCCGGCCAGCTTCATCAGCGCCCGCCTGGCCGCGTCGACGTCCTGGCCGGCCAGCAGGCCCGCCCGGTCGCAGGAAAGCTCGGACTTGCGGAACCACTCCTCGAGGCCCCAGATGATGCCGCGGAGACCGAGGTACCCGATCGGCATCCAGGCGATCCTGGCGGAGAGCTGAATGAGGATCAGCAGCATCGTCCGGTAGACGGCGTGCCCGGACAGGATGTGCCCGAGCTCGTGGCCGACGACGAAGCGGAGCTCCTCCTCGTCGTGCAGGTTGACCAGGCCGGTGGTGAGCACGATGAACGGCCGGTCCTTGCCGATCGCCATGGCGTTGACGATTGGCGACTGCATGACGTAGCACTCGGGGATGTCAGGCAGGTCGAGGATGTAGGCGCCGTCCCGTACCAGCGCGTGGATGTGCGGGAACTGGCGCTCAGAGACCTTGACCGCGCCCGCCAGGAACGTCAGCCGCAGGGCGCGTTCGTTGAAGAGGCCGAAAAGCTTGCTCAGCAGCACGTCGAAACCGCTCAGCTTGCGCAGTGCGACAAGTGCCGAGCGGTCGGCCGGGTGCTCGTAGGCGCGGGACGAGATGCCGGTGAGCCGGACACGGGCCCGATCGGGAACTGAAGTCATATCTCGAATGGTAGCTCCCCTTCCGGGTCAACGCATCGTCCGCTAGGCGTAACCCGCGGGGATCAGCGGAACATTTTCGGGGTCGCAAACCCTATAGCATCTCGATACCGTTGAACGAAGGAGATGGCGGTTGACTAACGGGCGCAAGCGGATTGGCGTGATGGGCGGCACGTTCGACCCCATCCACCATGGCCACCTGGTGGCCGGCAGCGAGGTGGCGCACCATTTCGGCCTGGATGAGGTCGTCTTCGTGCCGACCGGGGAGCCGTACCAGAAGGACGACCGGAAGGTCTCCGCGGCCGAGGACCGTTATCTGATGACGGTGATCGCCACCGCCTCCAATCCCCGGTTCTCCGTCAGCCGCGTGGATATCGACCGCCCGGGCCCGACCTACACGATCGACACGCTGCGCGATCTGAAGGACGCGAACGGTCCGGACAGCGACCTATACTTCATAACGGGCGCGGACGCGCTGGCGAACATTTTGACCTGGCATGACGTCCAAGCGCTCTTTTCGCTCGCGCACTTCATCGGCTGCACCCGGCCAGGTCACCGGCTCACCGGCCAGGGGCTGCCGGACGGGAAGGTCTCCCTGGTGGAGATTCCCGCGCTGGCGATCTCAAGCAGCGAGTGCCGCCACCGGGTCGCAGCGGGGGAGCCGGTCTGGTACCTGGTCCCTGACGGCGTGGTCCAGTACATCGCCAAACGCGGACTTTATGACGGGCCGTGAGATCCTATTAGCACAACCCTCGACCGAGGAGGCCGACGCACCACGTGACTGCCACCCCCAGGGCCATCGAGCTCACCGAGATCGCCGCGCTCGCCGCGGCGGAGAAGCTGGCCAGCGACATCGTCGCCTACGACGTGAGTGACCAGCTCGCGATCACCGACGTGTTCCTGCTCTGCACCGGTGCCAACGACCGGCAGGTCCGCTCGATCGTCGATGAGGTAGAGCTCAAGCTCAAGCTGGCCGGCGCCACCCTCAAGCGGAGGGAAGGCGAGAACGAGAGCCGCTGGGTCCTGCTGGACTACAACGACATCGTGGTCCACGTGCAGAACAAAGAGGAGCGCGTCTTCTACGCCCTCGAGCGGATCTGGGCCGACTGCCCGCTGATCTCGCTCCCCGAGGCGGCGCTGGCGGCTAAGGGGACGCAGAGCTGAGCGCGGCGAAGCGGCTCGTGCTCTGGCGGCACGGGCAGACGACCTGGAACGTCGAGCACCGCTTCCAGGGCCAGACGGACATTCCCCTCGACGAGACGGGCGAGGCCCAGGCCGAGTACACCGCCCGCCGCCTGGCCACCCTGATGCCGAGCGCCATTTTCGCCTCCGATCTGACCCGCGCGCAGCAGACCGCCGCCCCGCTCAGCCGGCTCACCGGCCTGCCGGTCGGCGCGGACAAGGGCCTGCGCGAGCGGTCCGGCGGCGTCTGGGAAGGCCTGACCGACACCGAGATCAACGAGCGCTACCCGCGCGAGCGCGCCACCTGGGACCCGCCCAACGGCGAGCCGACCAGCGCGGTAGCCGACCGGGTGAGCGCCGCGATCACCCGGGTCTCCGCCGCCGTGGCCCCCGGCCAGCTCGCCGTCGTGGTCAGCCACGGCGCGGCGCTCCGGCTGGGCATGGAGCGCCTACTCGGCCTCCCGGCCGAGGGCATCAGCGTCCTCGGCCCGCTGGCCAACTGCTCCTGGTCCGTGCTTTCTGTCCTCGACGGGCGCTGGCGCCTGCTTGAGTACAACGCCGGCACCCTGCCCGAGCCCGTCATCGGCGACGACCGCTAGAACCCAAAATCAAGTTCATAGTCGTACTGAACGCACGCTGGCTTCGCCTGGCCCCGCCCGCGACGGCGTAATAACCGGTCCGCGGGTAAGCAGTGGTCCCTGTCCCGCCCGCCGCGGCCTAACAACGGGCCGGCCTGCCAGGTAGCACCACGGTCCGTTCCATCCCTAAATGACTTTCTTATTCCCCTGCGGATCAAGTAGGTTTTCGAGTCGTGGTCGCGGCTCGGGCAATGCTGGTCATCAGCGGCAGCAAGCTGTCCGGGCGGCAGTCGTTTCGGCTGCTCTGGGAGTCGAGCCGGGCGCTCAGCCTCGGCGTGCTCGCGTGGGCGGCGGCCGACGCGGTCGACGGGCCGCTGGTCGTGGCCGCGCTCGGGGTGGTCGTCGGCGCGATCCCGGCCGCCGTGGCGGGCGGCATGTCATCGGCTGCCGGGCACCGGCTGATCGCCGCGCTGATCATCGCCGCCCTGCTTTATACCGCTTCACTTGTCCTCGACCCGATCGGCGGCGCGCTCTCCACCGTCGCGCACCAGCGGATCACCGACCGCCTCCGGCGTCATCGGCTGCGCGGTGATCGCCGCGTACTTCTGGTGGCTGGGCGTGATGCTGCTGGTGATGTGGCTGATCGTGCGCCGGGTGATGCTGCGCGCGGTGCTCCGGCAGGCGATCGACGTGCGCGGGCAGACGACGGAGATGCGCCGCGCCTGGTACATCATCGGCGTCGGCTCCAAGGCGCGCGACGCCAAGGAGGTCCGGGTTTTCGGCCTGGCGAAATTCCTGGCCGACCGGTACACGCGCCAGTACACCGAGGCGATCGGCGTCGGCCTGGTGGGGCTGCGCGCGCTGCACCGCCGCGCCGCCACCTGCTTCGCCTGTGTGCTGGCCGGCTACGCGCTGGCCATCTACGTGATCGCCGACGCGGCGCGCACGCACCAGATCGGGCTCGGCGCGCTGGCGATCCTGCTGCCAATGCTCGCGATCACGGCGGCGGTGGGCAGCGTCTCCTATGACGACATCACGCTCGCCCAGTCCATGTTCGGGCTGCCGGACGCGGACCGGCTGGAGCGGGACCTGCTGCCGCCGTCGGAGCTCGGCACGGCACCGGAAGGCAGGGCACCGGAAGGCAGGGCACCGGAAGGCAGGGCACCGGAAAGCACGGCACCGGAAAGCACGGCGCGGCAAGACCGTGGATCGTTGTCTACATCCGGATGTACACAACGATCCACCATCATGGGATCCCCAGCCGACCTGGCCGTGTTGCCGCGCCGGGCGGTGCGGTTCGGGGGCGTCCGGTTCGGCTACGCGGGCGCGGCAGCGGGAGCCGGGGACGGCCTGCCGCCCGACGTGCTCGCGGGGGTCGATCTCGAGCCCACGGCCGGCGCCTCGACGGCGCTCGTTGGCGTCAACGGCGCGGGCAAGTCCACGCTGGTCAGCCTGCTCGCCCGGCTCCGCGACCCGACTGGCGGCCGGATCACGGTAGACGGGTCGGACGTGCGCGGGCTCGACCCGGCCCGCTGGCAACGGATGATCGCGCTGATGCCGCAGGACCCGGTCCGGTACCCGCTGTCGGCGTACGACAACGTGGCGTTCGGCGCGCTCGAGCACGCGGATGACCGGGACGGCGTGCAGCGCGCGGCCCGCCTTTCCGGCTTCGCGTCCGTGGTCGAGGAACTGCGTCACGGGTGGGACACCGTGCTCGCCCGCGAGCTGCCGGACACCGGCGGCCACAACCTCTCCGGCGGCCAGTGGCAGAAGCTCGCGCTCGGCCGCGCCATGCGTACCGTTTCCCCGCTGCTGGTGGTCCTCGACGAACCCACCGCCTCCCTCGACGCACACGCCGAGCACGCCCTGTTCGAGCGCTACGCCGCCGCCAGCTCCGCCTATGCGTCACTCCCCGCCCCTCCCGACACCCCCACCCCTTTCGCCACTTCCACGACTCCCGCCACCGCTTCCACCTTCAGCACTCCGACTCGCACCACTCCCGCGGCCGACGCAGGCGACGCGGCCGACCGAATCGGCGTCACGGCCCCGGACGGCGCCGCGACGGGCATGATCACCCTGCTCGTCTCGCACCGCTTCGCCACGGTCCGCATGGCCGACCTGATCGTCTACCTCGAGGCCGGCCAGGCGGTGGAGACCGGCACCCGCGACGAGCTAATGTCCGCCAACGGCCGCTACGCGGAGCTCTTCACCCTCCAGGCCGCCGGCTACAGCTAAGCCCCCTTCTCAATCAGGGGAAACCGATTTGGCGTGGGCGCGATGGGGATCACGCCACGCCGGCCAGGCGGAGCAGGGCGGTGCCGCCGGCCGCGGCGATGACGACGACGGGGAACGGGGCGCGCCGGGCGGCGAGTACCCCGGCCATGAGTACCCCGCCGGGCCGGGCCCAGCCGCCGAAGTCGTGGCCGTTGAACAGCGCGGACGTCACCGCCAGCGCGATCAGCAGCACGGCGGCGGCGTCGGCGAAGACAGCCGTGGCCGCTGGCGGCAGCGTTAGCCGGCCTCGGCAGAGCGGCCCAACGAGCCGGAACGCATAGGTGATGACGGCGAGGGCGACGATCGCGAGCAGCGGCATGAGCGTTCTCCCCGGTCACTCGTCGGTTGTGGCGTCGGCCGAGCGAAGCTTCGGGTCGGCCGTCTTCCGGGCACTCGCCCGGTGGGTCGTCGTCCGGCCCGGGCGCCAGCAGGCGGCCAGGCCGGCCAGCGCCGCGAGCACCGGCAGGCCGGCCGGCAGCACCGGTGTGAGCGTGACCGCGAGCACCGCGCCGGTGCCTGCCGAGAACCGGGTACGGAGGTCAGCGAGCGCGGGCAGCGCGAGGGCGATCACCACGGCGGGGAACGTCGCGTCCAGGCCGAACGCGTTGGTGTTGCCCACCACCGATCCCGCGAGCACGCCGAGCAGCACGGACACGTTCCAGACCGCGAACAGCGCCAGCCCGCAGGTCCAGAACGCCGCCCGGCGCCGCGCCGGCTCGGTCTGCCGCAGCGCGAACGCGGTGGACTCGTCGGTGATCACCTGCGCGCCGAGTAGGCGGGCCAGCCAACGCCAGCCGGCCGAGCTGCTGTCAGGGTTAGCGTGCTCCGGCGGGCCGACGACATCGGCGACGGCGAAGCCGTAGGGGAGCAGCCGGGTGTTGAGCACGGCGCCCGCCGCGACCGCCGCGAACGGGCTGCCGCCGGCCAGCACCACGCCCACCGCGGCGAACTGCGAACCGCCCGCGAAGACCAGCAGCGACATCGAGACCGGCACCCACCAGGCAAGATGGCCGGCCGCCGTCGTCGCGCCGAAGGACCCGCCCACGAGCCCGTCCGCCAGGCAGATGAGCGCGACATCCCGAAACAGCGTCGATCCGGGCGACGGCGTGGAAGCGCTCTCGCGCGGCGTCGCCGATCCACTGGTTCGCCACAAACTACCCATGTTCGATATAATGAACGCGATACTCAGGGTTCGTCAAACCGAACGATCAGGAGTCTGGAGCGAACGCGTGTCAGAATCGGCCACCGCGGCGGACGTCGTCGCGCTGATCTCGATGTCGCTGCGCCGCGAGCGGGCGCGGGCCGGGCTGAGCCTGACCGATCTGGCGAAGCGGGCCGGCATCGCCAAGTCGACCCTGTCCCAGCTGGAGAACGGGGTCGGCAACCCGTCCCTGGAGACGCTCTGGGCGCTCGCCCAGGCGCTCGGCAGCCCGCTCAGCCGCCTGGTCGATCCGCCGCGTCAGGGCATCCAGGTGATCCGCGCGGGGGAGGGGACCGTCCTGCACGCCGAGCGCGCCGCCTACGACGCGGTGATGCTGGCGTCCTGCCCGCCGGGCGCGCGCCGCGACATCTACCGCGTCATCGGCCAGCCGGGTGCGCCCCATCTGGCCCCTCCGCACATGCCGGGCACCAGCGAGCACCTGATCCTCGGCAGCGGCCGCGTGCTGGCCGGCCCGGAAAACGAGGCCGTGGAGCTAGGGCCGGGCGACTACCTCCGCTATCCGGGGGATGTCCCGCACATTTTCGACGCCCTCCAGCCGGACAGCTCGGGCGTGATCATCATGGATTACGTGTAACCCCCCGCGGCGGAATCCGGGGGCGCCGAATCCGAAGCACCAATCCTCAACAATTAAACGTCTAGTTTCCTACTAAATAGATCGATATAGTTGCGACGCCTGCAGGGATCATCTGGTGACAGGAGTCGAGCAACGATGCGCAAGAAAACCTGGGCTACTGGAGTGCTAACAGGGGCCGTGGCCGTCACGGCGATGGCGGTCGCCGCGGCGGTGCCCGCCGCGTCCGCCGCGTCCGCCGGGACGAAGACGGCCGCGAGCACGCTTGAGCCACCACCGGTCAAGGTCCTCAACGACACGGCCGGCAACAAGGGCGGCGACATCTTCATCTCCCCGTTCGGCGACGCGACCACGTACGCCAACGGGGCCGAGATCCTCAGCCCGAACGGCAAGAAGGTCATCTGGTTCCACCGGGCGCCGGCCGGCCAGGAGGACGCGGACTTCCGCACGCAGACCTACGACGGCAAGCCCGTGCTTACCTTCTGGCAGGGCACCGGCCTCGGCGGCGTGTCGACCGGTACCGACTACATCTACAACGACCACTACAAGCTGATCGCCACCGTCAAGGCCGGCAACGGCTACTCGGCCGACGGCCACGAGTTCCTCATCACGCCGTGGAACACCGCGCTGATCATCTCCTACGCCACGGCAACCGCGAACCTGACCAAGATCGGCGGCAACGCCGGCCAGACGGTCATCAACGGCATCGTGCAGGAGATCAACATCAAGACCGGCAAGGTGCTGTTCCAGTGGAACAGCGCCAAGCACGTGCCTTACGGGCAGAGTGAGCAGCCGCTGCCGGCCACCGCGGCCACCCCGTGGGACTGGTTCCACCTCAACGCGGTCAAGGTGGACACCAACGGCAACCTGCTGATCGACGCCCGCGACACCTGGACCACCTACGAGGTCTCCCCGCGCACCGGCAAGATCGAATGGCAGCTCGGCGGCAAGGACAGCTCGTTCACCCTCAAGGCCGCCAAGGGCCAGGTGCTCGACATCGCCGGCCAGATCTTCGCCTGGCAGCACGACCCGGAGGGGCACGGCAACGGCATCTACACGTTCTTCGACAACGACGCGGCCGGCACCGCCAACACCCCGACCGACGTCCTGGTCGACCTCCCCTACAGCCGGGCGATCACCGTCAAGCTCAACTTCCGCACCCATGTCGCGACCCTGATCAAGTCCGACAACCAGCCGGAGGGCCTGAGCGCCCCCTCGCAGGGCAACGCCCAGCTGCTCCGCGACGGCGACCTGTTCGCCGGCTGGGGCGCGCTGCCCTACTTCTCTGAGTTCAGCCCCGCGGGCAAGGTCATCTTCAACGCCGAGTTCCCGGCCGGCGTTAACAGCTACCGCGCCTACCGCCTCCCCTGGAACCCGGCTCCCAAGCCTGCGCACCACTAGTCGCTTCGGCCGGCACCCGCCCGGCAGTTCCGAAATGCCGGGCGGGCGTCGGCCTGCCTGACGTCGGGCGCGCATCGGCCTGCCGAGCCATGCTGCCGGGCCTATGCTGGGGGCATGGTCGCCCCGGACAGTCGGCCGGCGAACGTCGCGGACGTGCATGAGCTCGCGATGGCGATGCCGCATGTCACACGGTGGGCCGGGCAGCCGGGGAAGCCGCCGGTCTACCAGATCGGCGGCAAGTCGTTCGTGTTCTTCCGCAACCCGCGGCCCGACGCCGTCGACCCGGAGACCGGGGAGCGGTATGACGACGTGATCGTCTTCTGGGTCGCCGACGAGGCCGACAAGCGGGCGCTGGTCGACGACGCGGACTCGCCGTTCTTCACCACCCCGCACTTCGACGGGCACCTGTCGGTCCTCGTCCGGGGGAAGGACCTGCCCGGCATCAGCTACGGCGAGCTCGCCGAGGTGGTGCAGGACGCCTGGCTGGCCCGCGCCTCGCCCCGGCGCGCCGCCCAGTGGCTGGATGCACAGGAGCTGGATAGGCGAAGCCACGCGACCGTTCGGGATGAGACTGATTTTTCTACTGAAGAATTTTCGGCGCCTGTCGAATCCTGGCGCCGTCGTTCGACGTGACAGCGAGCCGGAACGTCCGGCCGGGGAGAGGAGCTACAAATGCGCGTCATGGTGTTCGTCCACGCAACCGAGGACAGCGAGCAGGGCAACTACGCGGACCACGTCGACGAGTTCGAGGCGATGGGCAAGTACAACGAAGAGCTGGTCAAGGCGGGGGTCATCCTGGCCGGCGAGGGACTGCTGCCGTCCTCGCACGGCAAGCGGCTCACGTTCTCCGGCGACGGGGGACCGCGGGTCACCGACGGCCCGTTCGCCGAGGCAAAGGAGATCATCGGCGGGTTCTGGATCTGGCAGGTCTCTTCCATGCAGGAGGCGGTCGAGTGGCTAAAGCGCGCCCCGTTCCGCGACCAGACGGTGGATCTGCGCCAGATTCTCGAGCCGGCCGACCTCGAGGGCCAGCTGCCGCAGGAGGTTCTGGACCAGGAGGCGCAGCTGCGCGCCCAGTCCGCGGCGGGCACCGAGGGGTAGGGCCGCCGTTGCCGGTGCAGCCGGCCGTCGAGGCGGTCTGGCGGATCGAGTCGGCGCGGCTGATCGCCGCGCTCGCCCGGGTGACCGGGGATGTCGGGCTGGCCGAGGACCTGGCGCAGGACGCGCTGGTGGCCGCGCTTGAGCAGTGGCCCTCTGGCGGCGTGCCCGACAACCCGGGCGCCTGGCTGACCGCGGTCGCGCGCCGCCGTTACGTCGACGGCGTGCGGCGCGCGGTGACGTTCGAGCGGAAAGTCGAAGAGCTCGGCCGTGAAGTGCGGCCGGCGGCGTGCGAGGACCCGATGGACGAGATCGAATTCGACACCCACGTCGAAGACGACGTGCTCAGGCTGATCTTCACCGCCTGCCATCCGGTGCTGCCCCGCGACGCGCGGGTGGCGCTGACGCTCAAGCTGGTCGGCGGCCTGTCGACCGAGCAGGTCGGGCGGGCGTTCCTGGTCCCGGTGGCGACGATGGCGGCCCGGATCACCCGGGCGAAGAAGGCCCTGGCGGCCGCCGGGGTCCCGTTCGAGGTGCCGGTCGGGGCGGAGCTCAGCCCGCGGTTCGCCTCCGTCCTTGAGGTCGTCTACCTCATCTTCAACGAGGGCTACGCGGCGACGTCGGGGGAGTCGTGGTACCGGGCGGAACTCTGCGATGAAGCGATGCGCCTGGGGCGGATGCTGTCGGCGCTGGCACCGGACGAGCCGGAGGCGCACGGGCTTGTCGCGCTGATGGAGATCCAGGCGTCGCGCATCCCGGCCCGCGCCGGGCCGGGCGGCGAGCCGGTCACGCTGCTCGATCAGGACCGCGGCCGCTGGAACCGGCTGCTCATCACGCACGGCCTGGCGGCGCTTGCGCGGGCGGAGCGCTTGGGCGGCGGCCGGCCGGCCGGGCCCTACGTGCTGCAGGCGGAGCTGGCCGCCTGCCACGCGCGGGCCTTCGCCGCCGCCGATACCGACTGGGCGCGCATCGCCGCGCTGTACGAGGCGCTCGGCCGGCTCACCCCGTCACCGGTCATCGAGCTCAACCGAGCCGTCGCGGTCTCGATGTCCGATGGCCCGGCCGCCGCCCTCGCCATCGTCGACGGACTGGCCGACGACCCGGCTATGCGCGGTTACCACCTGCTGCCGGCGGTCCGCGCGGACCTGCTCGCGCGGCTCGGCCGGGCCGCGGCCGCCCGCGCCGAATTCGAGCGGGCGGCCGCGCTCACCGAGAACGACAGCGAGCGAGCGCACCTGCTCCGCCGGGCCGCCGCGGCCAGCCCCGCGCCGTAAACCCGCCACGTTCAGCGTGCCCAGTTGTAGGGCGTCGTCGTCGAGACCTTGACCAGACCGGACCGCTCGAGGATCGGGCGGGAGAATTCGGTCGAGTCGCTGTTGATGTACTTCTTGCCCAGGCGGAGCGCTGACCGGGCCCGCTCGGCCGTGAGCGCCCGGTAGATACCGCGGCCACGCCACTCCGGGCGCGTCGCGCCACCCCAGATCCCGGCGAAATCGGTACCGGGCACCGGCTCAATCCGCCCGGCGCTGACGATGGTGCCGTTTGCCTCGGCCACCCAGAGCTCTATCTCGTCACCGCGGGCCAGCCGGCGCCGCAATCCGTCAAGCATCTCGTCGCCGTGAGAACTGCCGAAGACCTCATCCTGCATCGCGAGCATCGAGCGGATATCCGGCTCCTCGGTGATCCGCCGCAGGGTCACGCCGTCGGGCAGCGCGACGTCCACCGCGAGCAACCGCGCGTCCCCGATCATGACCGACTCCGGATCGTCCGGGGTGAACCCGTGCGCGAGCAGCGCCTCGTGCAGGCCGGGGGCGTGGTCGTGACCACGGGTCTTCCACTCCACCTTGGTGATCTCGGGGTCGGCCGCCAAGTGCGCCAGCGCCTCGCCGACCAGCCGCCCGATCGCGTCCGCGGCCGCCCCGCCGAGGTTCTGGTAGGTGATGAACCCGCGCCCGGCCGCGAACGTCACCAGGCGCAGCGGGCCCAGCCGGGCCACCGCGAGCGCCCCCGGGGTCTCGGCGTCGGTGCGGAGCTGGCTGTCATAGGCCGCCAGCAGGCCTGCAGAGTCGGTCACGCCCGCCACAGTGCTACGCCAGGGGCGGGGAGGCAACTCGTTTTCGCCGCATGGGCCTGCTTAAGGTGGCTGGTATGAAGACCATGTCCGCGACCATCCAGATCGACGCGCCGCCGGCCGACCCGGCAGCGGAGCTGCGCTGGACGTCGAGCCTGCCCGGCATCATCAGCGGCGAGCACAGCTTCGTGCTGACCCCGGCCGACGGCGGCACCCGCCTGGTGCAGGCAGAGACCGTCGGCGGCATTCTGGCCGCTGCCCAGTCAGCGGCCCGCACCGAGACCAGCTTCCAGGCGCTCAACCAGGCACTCAAGGCCCGGGCCGAGGAGGGCGCTAGCCGCGGTTACCCGGCCGTTAGCCGGCCTTAACGCAGGTGTAAGCGCCGTACAGCCGCCGCTCGTAGCTGACGTCGGTGATCTCGAACCCGGCCGCCGCCAGCATCGGCTCAAGCAGCCAGCGGAAGGTGCTGTACTCGGTGCGGATGTGCTCGGCGTAGTCGGCGGCCGTGTAGCCCGCCGCCGGGTCGGTCGCCGCGCCGGCCAACCAGCCCGCGAATATCTCCGCCGCCTCGGCGGGCGCGAAGTCGTACACCAGGTCTTGCAGGCGGAGCACCCCGCCCGGGCGGAGCATGTCCGCGATCCGCTGCAGCGCGACCGCCTTCCAGAAGTCCGGCAGCTGGTGCAGCGCGTTCCTGGTGAAGACGCCGTCCACCGGCGCGCCGGGGGAGAAGCCGAGGAATCCGGCCCGCTCGACCACCAGGTTGGCGAGGCCCGCGCGGTCTGCCTTGGCGCGGAGTGCGGCCAGCATCGCGGGCGACACGTCCACCGCGATCACCTGCCCGAACCGCCGCGCGGCGGCGACGGCGAACTGCCCCGTCCCTGCCCCGAGATCCACCACCACCGACGCACTGTCTAGCCCGTGCCCCCCGAACGCGGCGATGTCCCCGTCCGGGTCGGGATATCCCTGCTTGCGGTCGTACCCGGCGATGAACCCCTCGTCCAGATGTTCGGGCCCCGCATGCGCCAGCTCATCAAGCATCCACGCCTCGTCCACGGATCCAGTCTGGCAGCGGGCGCAACCGGATAAATCGGCGGCGACGGGCATCGCCGAGCCCCCCGTCAGCCGCAGCAGTTCCTCGAAGGTGGTCGGGAACACCGTGTCCGGGGTACCGCCCGCCGCCCAGATCTGCTCATAGCGCTGGAGGTCGGTGTCGACGATGGTCTGGATCGGCACCGGGTGGCCGATCGGCGCGACCCCGCCGATCGCCTGCCCCGTCGCCGCGCGGACCTGATCCGGCGTGGCCCGGGTGATCAGCGCCTTCGCGAGCCGCCAGGCCAGGCCGCCGGTGTCCACCCGGTGCGCGCCGCTGGTCATCACAAGCAGCGGCGCCCGGCCGGCCATGAAGACCAGGCTGTTGGCGATGGCGCCGACCTCACAGCCAAGCGCCTCGGCCGCGGCGGCCGCGGTCCTGGCCGCGTCCGGCAGTTGCCGCAGCTGCGCGGTGACGCCGGCCGCGGCCAGGGCATCCTGCACCCGCTGGGCGGAGGCGGGCAGCGGTTCACCCACGTCAGACTCCCTACCTCGTCTACTCAGTCAGCAATTCAGCGTGACGGGGACCAGCGCCGGCCGCCGGGGGGAGCCCCCGGGCGAAGAGTTCAAGCACGTCGTTGAGCACGTCATCAGGGACCCGCCCGCCCGCGGTCCAGTCGGCCCAGCGCATGCCGACGAAGTTGCCGATGCCCGTGTAGACGTACGCGAGGACCTCAGGGTCGTAGCGGGCGTCGACCTCCCCGGCGAGTTGGGCGACGCGCACGCCGCGCGCATAGCCGCGGGCCAGGTGCTCGTAGTACTCACGGAACAGCCCGGGCGCGACGAATTCCGACTCGCGCACGATCCGGTCTATCCAGGGCCGCTTCGACACCATGTCGAAGAACGCGCGGAAGCAGGCCCGCTCGCGCGCGCGCTGGCCGTCGTCGGCCTGCTCGACGGCCGCCTTCATCGCCTTCCTCAGATCCCGGTTGATCGCCCGGACCACGGCGGCGAAGATCTCCGCCTTGGAGTCGAAGTACGCGTAAAAGCTGCCGGTCGCCATTCCGGCCCGGGCGCAGATGTCAGCGACCGTCGTCCGGCTGTAACTGCGCTCGCCGAAGAGTTCCTCGGCGGCCGCCAGCAAGCGCTCGGCTGGCGGCCGCTCATCGGCTGTCATGCTGCGATCATCGGCTGGGGTCAGGGGGCGGGTATGCCGCTGGCCGGCGCCTGGGGTTCGGTTCCGGTGTAGGTGGTGATCGCGCCGGTGGCGGACGTGTCCGTGGTGAGGACCGGCCCCTGCTGCGCGAGGACACCGTTGTTGATGACACCGATGTAAGCGCCGGTGACACCATCGTGGTCAGTCATGGAGTAAGCATACGGGGCTACCACGGGACCCTGGAGAAGCCCGCCGTTGATCGCCGACACCAGGTCGGCCCTGGTCGGGTTCCTGCCCGCCTTGAGCATGGCCTGCACGAACGTGTAGGCGACGGCCATGCCGTAGAGTACGTTGCCGTCGAACGGCGCCTTCGCGTCGTATTGGTCATGAACCTTCTTGAACAGCGCGATCCAGCTGTTGCTGGTGTCACCGACCGGGGGCGCGTAGCCGTCGGTGATGATCCCGTTGGTCAGCGCGTTCCCGTTGACGGTGGCGCCGCCCTGCTTCGCGAACGACTCGAGCAGCCCGGACAGCGTGATCGGGTCGGAGCCGACGTTGCTGACGGCGAGCGTCGGGCTGAAGCCGAGCTTGAGGCTGGTCAGCTTCAGCAGCGCGGTGAACGCGGGAATGGAGAATGAGATGACCACCTGAGCGCCGGCCGCACGCAGGGCCGCGACCTGCGGCGCCACGTTGACGTTGGTCGGGACGTAGCTTTGCCTGCTGACCACCATGGATTTCGGGATCTCGTAGTCGAGGCCCTTGACGCCGTCCATGCCGAACTCGTCGTCCTGATAGAAGTAGCCGATCTTCTTGCCGGCGAAGTGCTTGGCCACGTACTGCCCGAGAATCTTCCCCTCGCGGATGTAGTCAAGCTGCCAGCCGAACGTCTCCGGGTCAGCCGTCGGCTGGTCCCAGCAGTCGCACCCGGACGCGACGAACACATCGGGAACCTTCTGCGCGTTGAGGAAGCTCTCCACCGCTAGGTGGGTTGGGGTGCCGAGGCCGTCGAATATCGCGTACACGTTGTCCTGCAGCACCAGCTGGCGGACGACCGTGGCGGTCTGGGTGGGGTTGTAGGCGTCGTCGAGGTACTTATAGTCAATGTCGCGCCCGTAGACGCCGCCGTGCGCGTCGACGTAGGCGAAGTAAGCGGCCGAGGCGGGAGCGATCTCGCTGTAGCCGGGCGCGGCGGGCCCGGTGAGCGGCTGGTGGCTGCCGATGGTGATCGTGGTCGGCGTAATGCCGGGCGCGGATGCGGTCAGGGCCGCGCTTGAGCTGGCGCCCGAGCTCGGGCTTGAGCTAGTGGTGGAGCCGGGGCTGGTACTAGAGCCGGAACCGGACGAGCAGGCGGCGACGGCGAGCGCGGCCACCGCCACGACGGCGATGGCTGGCGCGCGAAGCCGGTGTGATCTCTTCATTGAGTGCCTTCTTTCTCGGGTCTGGCATCCGGCACGGCGGCCGTGCGCCAGGTTCGGATGGATGAGATTCCGAAAAGGCCGAGCAGCCAGCGCACCGCGCCCTGGATTCCCTGCGGGAACAGCAGCATGACCAGGATCAGCACCGCGCCATAGGCCGCGATCGGGATATTGGACGCGACCGAGCTCGACAGGCCGTGGCTGGTCGCCACGTCGGTGGCATAGGTCGGCACGAGGACGATCACGAGGCTTCCCCAGACCGCGCCGGGCAGGGTGCCAAGGCCGCCGATCACCGCGGCGGTCAGCAGCGCGATCGAGAGCGTGACCGAGAAGGCTCCCGGCGCGACCAGCCCGGTTACGATGGCCAGCAGCGCGCCGGCCATCCCGGCGCAGGCGGCGCTGACGACAAAGGCGAGGACCCGCGCCCCGGCCACGTTCACGCCGGCCAGCGCCGCGGCCACCTCGTCGTCGCGCACAGCGCGCCAGCTGCGGCCGACCCGGCTGCGCCCCAGGTTCGCCAGGAGCACCAGGGTGACCAGCGCCACGGCCGAGCAGACCCACGCCTCCCACCTGGTCAGCGGGAAGTTCACGCCGAGAAAGGCGGGCGTGGTGAAGTTGACGTTCAGGCCCTGGTCGGCGCCGAAGACCCCTGGGTAGGCGTACGCGAGCGAGGGGAGCGCGACGCCGAGCAGCAGCGTGGCGCCGGCCAGGTACGGGCCGTGCAGCCTGGCCGCGGCCGCACCAACCACCGCTCCGGTGGCGGCGGTGATCGCGGCGGCGGCCACCAGCACGATGATGAACGGCCAGTTGAGATGGAGCAGCAGCAGCGCGGTGGTGTAGGCGCCAATGGCCATGAACGCTCCGTTGCCGAGCGAGATCTGGCCGCTGAGCCCGGTCAGGATCGTGAGCCCGGCGACGGCGGTCACCTCGATGGCGATCTCGGCGATCTGGTAGTCCCTGAACGCGTTCAGCCTGATGGACAGGAGCGCGACTATCACGGCCGCGGCAACGGCGGCGCCGAGGACGCGTGGCGTTGACTGTGCGCTCATACCCGCCGCACCCGCGCGCCGGAGAAAATTCCGTCTGGCCGGAGCATCAGCACCACGACGAGGATGCCCAGGGCTACCAGCGCCGTCAGGTCGGAGCCCTGGGAGCCCAGATAGCCGCCCGCGTAGCTGAGCGCCACGCCGAGCAGCAGCCCGCCCACGACCGCGCCCAGCGGGCTGTCGAGGCCGCCGATCACCGCCGCGGTGAAGCCGAAGACGAAGATCGAGTCCATGCTGTTGGGGTAGAGGAACGTCGACGGCGTGACGAGCACCCCCGCCAGGGCCCCGAGCAGGCCGGCCAGCGCCCAGCCGACGGTGATCACCCGTGCCACCCGGATGCCCGACAGCCGCGCGACGGTGGCGTTGAACGCCGCCGCCCGCATCCGCAGCCCCGCGCTGGTGTACCTGAACCCGATCGCCAGCAGCAGCGTGGCGGCCAGCACCGCGAGCGCGACGAACACGTCGAAGCGCGATACGCCAAGCGGGGTCGAGCCGGCTCTCAGCCCGATGATGGAGAATGCCGCGGGAAACGACCGGTACTGGCCGCCGTAGAAGATCCCGGCCAGACCCTCGATCAGGATGAGCAGCCCGATCGTGATGATCACGGCGTTGAGCTCCGGCTTGCCGAGCGCGGGGCGGATGACGGCGAGTTCGGCGGCCGCGCCGAGCACGACTCCGGCCGCGAGCGCGACCGCGAAACCAGCCCAGTAGGAGCCCGTGTGGCGGATGACCTCGAGCGCGATGTAGGTGGTGAACATGGCCATCCCGCCCTGCGCGAAGTTCAGCAGCCGGGTGCCCCGCCAGATCAGCACCAGGGACAGGGCTATCGCGGCGTAGATCATCCCGAAGCTGAGCCCGCTGAGCGTGAACTGCAGGAACTCGACCATTCGCTCCCTCCTTTCTGCTTACGTCGCGCCGTGCGACCGGAACCCCGCGACTGGAACCCTGCGGCTAGAACCCGAGGTAGTGATGGCGCAGCGCGACGTCGGTCGCGAGCGTCCGGGCATCGGCCGTGGCGACCACGCGGCCGAGGTTGAGCACCACGCCCAGGTCCGCGACCGCCAGCGCGGCGCGCGCGTTCTGCTCAACCAGCACGATGGTGATGCCGTTCTCCCTGCTGAGCCGCACCACCATGTCCATGACCTGCGTCATGATCCTGGGCGCGAGCCCGAGCGACGGCTCGTCGAGCAGCAGCACGCGCGGCCGCGCGACCAGGGCGCGCGCTATCACCAGCATCTGCCGCTCGCCGCCGGACAGGGTGCCCGCCAGCTTGCGGCGGCGGTCGGCCAGCACGCTGAAGCGCCCGTACGCCTCAGAAAGGGCGGCGGCCCGGTCCGCCCGCCGGGGGGCGATTCCCGGCCAGGACATCATGCCGATCCGCAGGTTTTCCTCCACGGTGAGTTCCGCGATGACGCCCTGTCCCTCGGGAACGTGCGCGATTCCGGCTCTGGCCATGTCCTCCGGGCTGCGCCCGGTCCGGTCGGCGCCGTCGAGCAGGATCCGGCCGCCGCGCGGCCGCACCATGCCGCTGATGGCCCGCAGTAGCGTGGTCTTGCCCGCTCCGTTGGCACCGAGCACGGCCGTGATGGTGGCCGCTCCGGCCGTGATCGTGACCTTGTCAAGCGCCACAATCTCGCCGTAGCCGGCTACCAGGTCCTCGATGAGGAGGGAGGCCGCCTCGCGTCCATGAGCCCCTTCGGCCCCTTCGGCCCCTTCGGCCGCGGCCGAAGGGCTACTCACCCTCAGCTCCGCTCGCGCCGAGGTAAGCGGTCGTCACCGCGGGGTCGGCCTGTATCTGCTGCGGGGACCCGCTGGAGATCACCTTCCCGAAGTCCAGCACGACGAGCGAGTCGCAGACGGACATCATCAGGTCCATGTGGTGCTCCACGATCACGAGGGACGTGTCGGCGGCGAGTTCGCGGATGAGCTGGCCAAGCTCGTCGAGCTCATCCTCGGCCAGACCGCTGGCCGGCTCGTCAAGCAGCAGGAGCTTCGGCCTGGCGGCGAGCGCGCGGGCCAGCGCGACCCGCTTCCGCATGCCATAGGGCAGCTCGCCGGGCCGGACGTCTGCCACCTGGCCCGCGCCCACCCGGTCAAGTGCCTGGACTGCCTCCTGGCGGAGCGTGCGCTCGTCCCGGCTCGAGCGCGGCAGCCCGAGCAGCGCCGGCCAGAACCCGGCCGTGGCCCGGCAGTTCGCGCCGACCATGACGTTCTCGATGGCAGACAGGCTCGCGAACAGGCCGACCCCCTGCAGCGTCCTGGAGATGCCAAGCCCGGCCAGCCGGTGCGGCCGCAGGTCGTGGTACCGGCGGCCGTCGAGGAGGACCTGGCCCTCATCGGGCCGGATGAAACCGCACAAGACGTTCAGCAGGGTGGTCTTGCCCGCCCCGTTCGGCCCGATCACGCCGAGAACCTGCCGGGGCTCAACCGTGAGCGATACGGCGTCGAGCGCCGTCAGGCCGCCGAAGCGAACGCTCACATCGGATACCTCGAGGACTGAACCGTGCTTCATCCCACAAACCCCAGCTTTCGCTAGGTGTAACTGGCCAGCCGATGAATCCTCATTCAAGGCAGCGTTCGGACGTTTGGCAACCCTGCCCGCAATGGTTGTTGCCAATTCGTGTCTCAACCGTGACGGGTAGTCGCGGCAGCGGTCACGGCAGCTTCTGCAGCCCGCCGCTGGTGAGCAGGTAACCGGGCGCCACCTCGGCCGCGTCCGCCCCGGCCAGCTCGAGCAGCGAGGCGCCGGCCATCTCCGGGCTGAGCGGCTCGCCCATCGACCGCACGTACTGGTCCTCGCTCTGCCCCGCGCGCGCCGCGTAGGCCCGGACGGCCGGCAACCCGAGCCCGGTCAGCGGGGTGATCTTCGGCAGCACCGCCGTAAAGGCGATACCAAGCCCGGCGCGCTCCGCCTCGTCCTGCGCGTAGCCGGTGATGAACCGCTGCGTGGCTTTCGCGCCGGCATACCCGCCGCTGAGCGGTGACCCCGCCACCGCCGCCCCGCTGCTGATCACGATGACCCGGCTGCCCGGCCGCAGCGGCTTGAGCAGGGCCTCCCGCAGCCAGTGGAACGCGATCTTCACATCGGCCTCCCAGTTGGCCGAGAACGTCTCCCACGTATGCCGCTGCAACGGCCGCGGCAGCGGCGTGGCCCCGGCCACGACGATCAGCGTTCGCGGGTTCCAGCGGTCGAGCAGGAAGCCCGCCGCCGTTGCCTCAGCCGCATCGGCAACCTCGATCCGGATGTTCGCGCAGCTAGCGGCCAGTTCCGCCAGCGCCGCGGCGGATCGCGCGACCGCGACGACCGGCGCCCCGGCGTCCCCGAACGCCCGCGCGATGCCGCGGCCAAGCCCGCGGCTCGCCCCGACCACGACAGTCGTACCCACGTCACTCATCGCCGAAGGTCCTCCGTTCCGCCGCCCAGGCGGCATGGGAATGCGTTACCAAGGCAGACACGGCGGATCCCCCGAACTGGTCGCCCCGGCCCGCACCAGGAGAACAAAATCTTCATTGGGAACGGACCGTGGTTCCACCGGCACCGCCCAGTGACCCTGGAAAGCGGGAGAACCGCTGCCGAGCGGGGGCGGGGCCGCCCTAACCGAACCCAGACGAGGCGCGGCGCTAAATTAGCTAGGATCATTGCCCAATGGCTGCTAAGCCGACCTCGCCTTGGAGCCACATTGGCAGACTGTCAACACTATCCAACATGCTTCCCACTGGGGGGCGGGGGTTATGAGTACACCGCAGGCGAAGAAATCTACCGACGGCGACAGCAGCACTAAAACAAAGCGCGTGAGCAAGGCATGGGGCCTGCTCGGAATTGCTATCGCCATACTCGGCACCGGTATAGGCGGGTACATCCAGCACCTACTTCAGCCCTACTTCACTGTGCTGCAGATCGTCTGGGCCACCTTGCCTCTGACGATAGCCGTCACGATCTATGCTTTCTTGGTGTTGCGCGGCGTGAGAGTATCTCTCCTCACGTTCTCCCTGATCGTCGTGGGAACCTTCATCGCCAGTGTCATCACGGGAGTAACCGGCGGCACCCGGGTGTACAACTATCTTTTCCATCCTAACTATAATTGCTTTAGCGTAAATTCCTCGCAATACTGTTACGAGTCAGGCTACTCGGCGCCAAGTGGAAACCCGGTCTGGGCTATCCTATCGGGTTACCTGCATATATACGGCATAGTTGGCGCTATACGATCGCTCCTTGTGGGTGGTTTTCTGGGATATTCACTCGCGGTCATGGCGGAACCAAGCCCACGCCCCGGGGGCACGCAAGGTGCCGGGCCGCAAAGCGCTTAACCCGCGATGACGGCTACCTCGGTGCGTCCGCCGTCGACATCAAGGACGGCGCCCTGGACGAAGGACGCGTCGTCAGAGGCGAGGTAGACCATGGCCGCGGCGACTTCGTCCGGGTGGCCGGTTCGGCCGGCCGGGGTCCCGGCCATCATCCTCGCGGCCGGGTGGTCGGCATCGACGAAGATCGCGGGATCCCGGATGACGCCGGGGGAGACCGCGTTGACGCGGATGCCCCGCGGCCCGAATTCGGCGGCCCAGGCGCGGGTGAGAGTCTCCATCGCTCCCTTGGTTGAGGCATAGAGAGCGCCGACCGGGACGCTGAGCCTGGCCACCCAGGACCCGAGGTTGATGATCACGCCGCCGCCGTTGGCGATCATGGCCGGCGCGACGGCCTGGGTGAGGAAAAACGGGGCCTTCACGTTCACCGCGTAGACCCGGTCGAACATCCCGGGATCGGCGGTGAGCGTATCGGCAGGCGGGAAGATCCCCGCGTTGTTGACGAGGATGTCGATGCGGCCGCCCAGCAGTTCAGTGGCGGCGACCGCGAGCCCTCGGCTGGCCTCGGCCGTGCCGTCCAGGTCGGTGTGGACGTAGTCGGCCAGCCCGCCGGCCGCCCGGATCTCCGCCAGCACGGCGGCACCGCGCTCGCCGTCGCGGCCGGAGACGATCACGTGCGCACCCTCGGCGGCAAAGCCAACGGCCGCGGCGCGGCCGATGTTGCTGGTGGACCCGGTAATGAGGGCGGTCTTGCCCTTCAGTCGCTGTGTCATGCCAGTCACGGTACGAAGCTAAAAATGGACTCGCAAGTCCAGAACCTGCGCTGCCCCGAGGGCGCCGGGCGCACGTGGCTGACCCCGGTGCCCCCGGTGGCGGCAGCTCGATGAGGCTGCTAGCCGCCGACGGCGGCGACGGCCGCGAGGATGGCGTCGATGGCGGCCTTCGGGTGGGACACCATGGACACGTGCGATCCCGCGGTTTCCGTGACCGTCGAGCCCGCCCGCTGCGCCATGCTGCGTTGCGTGGCGGGAGGGATGACCCGATCCTCGGTTCCGATGACGGCCCAGCTCGGGATGGTCTTCCAGGCCGCGGTTTCCGTTGGCGCGGTGTTCGCGCTGAGGGTGATCGGGCGCTGGCTTGCGGCGATCAGCCAGCGGTCCGCTTCGGGAAGGTCTTGCGCGAAGGAGTTGTGGACGGTCGACGGCTTGAGGAACGCCTCGGCATCGCCTTGCGGGGCACCGGGGTAGCCGGCGATATCGAAAACGGCGGTCGGGTCGGGGACGTCCACCGCGGAACCCGAGCCGCCCAGGATCTGGAAGACGGTCTCGCCCACGTCGGGAATGAACGCGTCGACGTACACCAGCGCCCTGACGTCGCCCCCCGCGGTTGCGGCGTTCGTGATCACCACGCCCCCGTAGGAGTGGCCGACTAGTACGACCGGGCCCGTCGTGCGCTGCGCGAGAAACGAGCCGACGTACGCGGCATCGCTCGCCACTCCGTGCAGAAGGTTCGGCGGAGTGAGGACGGTGAAGCCCTGACCCTGAAGTTCAGTCGATACGGCGTTCCAGCTCGATCCGTCTGCCCATGCTCCGTGAACAAGCACGATCGTCGGCTTCGGCATGTTGCCCCTCTCTGTGGCGGGTTGCCGCTCCTCTCACCAAGAGGAGCACATCTGACACATTCTGTCATCGACTTGAGCCGAGGCGTCGCCGGCCCCGTCGCCGCCGGCCGTCAGCGGATTTCCGTTATGAGAGCGGACGCCACCTAGTCCCGCTACGCGTCGCCCTTGCGGCCGCGGGATCGCTGGTAATGGCGCGCGGCGCGAACTCGGTTGCCGCAGGCCACCGAGCACCACTCGCGTCGGGGATGAGTCTTAACGAAGTAGAGCACGCAGCCCGGCGCGTAGCAGGCGCGCAGTCTTGCCGCGTCCGCACCGCCGAAGAGCCCGACCGCCTGCTCGGCGACCCGCGCGAGCCCGGTCGTCACCGGCGATGAACCCCGGTCCGCCCCTAGTTCGATCCGGCCGTCGCGCAGGGCCAGGCAGGGAGCGGGAAGCTCCGCCGCGATCGAATTCAGCTGGCCGATCGCCGCGGCGACATCGGTTATCGCGGCGGCCGCGCCCGGCCTGTCATCCCGCGTTACGTAGGCGGCGAGCCGGCCGACGGCGTCGCGGAGCGCGCGCTGTGACCAAGCCCACCGCCTCGGCCGGCCCGCGCCGTCTCGCCGACGTCGGCTTTCACGCCGGCGAGCTGGCCGTCCAGCAGCGGGCGGGCACCCGGGAGGAAGCCGTCAGCCCGACCACGCTCGCGATCCACGCAGGCCTCCCGGCAGGCGACCCGCTGCACGGGCTGCCGGCCGGGCAGCCAGCCGGGCTGGTGGTCGTCGAATTCGCCGCGCGACGCCGAGTCCGGGTCAACGGGACGCTCACCGCAATCGGCGACGGCACCCTCGTCATGGAGGTCGAGCAGGCCTACGGGAACTGCCCGCAGTACATCCACCAGCGCGTCCTTGGCCAAGCCAGCACCGGCCAGGGCGGTCAAGGCGACGTCAGGCGCGACGCGGTTCTCTCCGCCGCGGACGCCAGGCTGATCCGCGCCGCGGACACGTTCTTCCTCGGCACCACGAACCCGGAACGCGGATCCGACACCTCCCACCGCGGCGGCACGCCGGGGTTCGTCCGCGTCGACCGCGACCGGCTCTGGTGGCCGGATTACCCGGGCAACAACCTCTTCAACTCCTTCGGCAACCTCGCCGTCGACCCCGAGGCGTCCTTGCTCTTCGCTGACTTCGACACCGGAAGCACGCTCCAGCTGTCCGGCACCGCCGAGGTCGACTGGGCGGCGGCCGGCCGGCCGGGTGACGACGGGCACACCGGCCGGCGGGCCGTCTTCACGCTGGAGCGGCTGGCGGCGGGCCACCTGCTGCCGTCGCGTCAGGTGGCGCACAGCCCTTACCCCCGCAATCCCGCCCTCACCGACTGAGCGGAACGCCGTCACCCAGTCGTGGCCAGCGCCGCCACCTGAGCGCGGGCCCGCGCGGTCGCGTCGGTCACGGCATCGCCACCGGTCCCGGCCGGCTCGGGGAGGTTAACGGGGGTGCCGAAGCGCACGATCACCACAACGCGGCGCGGCCGGCTGGCGCTTCCGCCCGGCGGCAGCAGCGTCCCCGTCCCGCGGAGCCCGGCGGGCACCAGCGGCACGCCGGCCGCGGCGGCGAGGCGGGCCGCGCCCCGGTGGAAATCCCCGGTCCGCCCGTCCCTTGAGCGGGTTCCCTCCGGGAAGACGATCACGTCGCGCCCGGCCGCGAGCAGCCGCACGGCGGCCGCCAGGTCGGCGCTGCCACCCCCGCTGCGCCGGACCGGGAACGCCGCGCACAGCACCCGGCAGATCCCCGGCCGCACTCCGCCGCGGAACCAGTAATCCGCTGCCGCGGCGACGGCCGGCTGCCGCCGGGCCGGCACCGCCGCGAGCAGCGCGGCCGTGTCGGCATGCGAACGGTGGTTCGCGACGATCACGCACGGGCCCGCTGGCAGCGTGTCCGCGCTGTATACCCGCAGGCCGCCGGTGACGGCGAGGACTGCGCGCCACAGCGCCTGCCGCGCCAGGGCGGGCGCGAAGCCGTGCCCGGTCACAGGATCACCGCCAGCGCCAGCGTCACCAGCAGCGAGTCGATGCGGTCAAGCAGCCCGCCGAACCCGGGCAGCCAGCGGCCCGCGTCCTTGGCCCCAGCGCCGCGCTTGACCATCGACTCGAGCAGATCACCGAGCGGTGGGCCGGCGATGATCGCGATCACGTGCACCGGCGTGAAGATCAAGGCCCAGCCCCCGGCCCCGTTCAGCGCGGCCACCACGGCCAGCGCCGCGACACCGCTCAGGGCCCCGCCCGCCACGCCCGACCAGCGCTTCGCGGGCGACAGTGGCGACAGCGCGGGCCCGCCGAACAGGCGCCCCGCGCACCACGCGCCGACATCGGCCACCGCGACCGCGAAGACCAGCGGCAGCGCCGCGGCATGCAGCAGCACCAGTCCGCTCAGCGCCGCGAGCCAGCCGGCCCCGAACACCGCGGCGGCGGCCCGGCGCGCCCCCGCCGCGGCATCGCCGCCGAGCACCGGGACCAGCGCCGCCGCGAGCAGCGCGCCCGCGAGCGCGTGGCCGAGCTGCCCGGGCATCCGCCAGGCGACAACCGGGAGAATCACCGCGACCGCCGCCAGCGCCGCCGTGTCCGGCGTCCGGAGTTTCACCAGCCGCCCGTATTCGATCGCGCCGGTCACGCCGAGGCCGGCCGCCAGCAGCGCCGCGCCAGGCGCGCCCAGCCACAGGCACCCGGACGCCAGCGGAGCCGACACCATCCAGGTGCGCCACTTGCGCAGCACTTCCTCGTTCCGCGACGCCAGCGCGCCGGCGCCGCCGAGCACCAGCACACCAGTCAGGCACTCCGCCGTGCTGGTCAGCCCGCTCACCGTGCACCGCCCCGCGCGGCCCGCGCCAGCCGGAGGAGCCGGACGAGGGCGGTCACAGCCGAGCCGGCCGCCAGTACCGACAGGATGACGACCGGGAACCCAGCCGCCGCGAGCAGCACGAGCAGCAGGCAGCGTTCGGTCTTGCCGACCGGGCCGCCCTGCACCCGGCCCAATCCGGCCGCCGCGCCGGCCAGCGCCACCCACGACGGAAGGGTGGCCGCCAGGGCCGCCGCCAGCACCAGCGCGGGCGGCGCGAACGCGAGGCAGCCGGCCAGCGCGGCGAGTTCGGCGGCGCGGTCACCGGCCTCGTTCACGACCGAACCGAACGAGGTTGTCCGGCCACCGTCCCGTGCGACCCCGCCGTCGAGGTTGGCGCACGCGAGCCGGGCGGCCAGCAGCACGGCCACCGCCGCGCCCGCGGCCGGCCCTGGCCGCAGCAGCGCCAGGGCGGCCCCGGCGCCGCCGCCGAAGATGATCCCCGCCGTCGTGATGGCGGCCGGCGGCACGTTCGCGGCGACCAGGCCACGGCGGACCGGCGCCAGCCGGACCGCGTACCAGGATTTGAAGCTGTACAGGCCGCCAGCGGCGGCGTGCGCGGAAAGGTCCATGACCATCAGCCTGGCGGCTGCCCGCGCCCGCGGCATCGGCGCTCGTACTCAGCAGGAGCGCGATGCTACTCATGAGTAGCTTAAGCGCCGCCCCCGCTGGCTACGGGGTTTCGCCCGGCGCGGACTCGCCGGCCAGGCCGTGCTCGATGGCGTACCTGACCAGTTCGATCCGGTTGTGCAGGTGCAGCTTGCCCAGCGTGTTCTGCACGTGGTTCTGGACGGTGCGGTGCGACAGCGTGAGCCGGGCCGCGATTTGCTTATAGGACAGGCCGGTGGCGACCATGCGGAGGATCTCGGTCTCGCGTTCGGACAGCCGCGGTGCGTCCCCGTCGTCTCCGGCGGGCGCGGCGGCCAGCCGCCGGAACTCGCCGAGGACAAGCGCGGCCAGGCCAGGGGTGAACACCGCGTCGCCATCGGCGGTGCGCCGCACCGCGTCAAGGAATTCCGTGCGAGCGGCGGACTTCAGCAGGTAGCCGACCGCGCCCGCCTTCACCGCGTCAAGCACATCCTGCTGCTCGCCGCTAGCGGAAAGGACGAGCACCCGCACCGCGGGGTGGGCCGCGCGCAGGCCGCGGGTCACCTCGACGCCGGACATGTCCGGCAGCTGCAGGTCGAGCACGACGACGTCCGGCCGGGCCGCACCGGTGACGCGCAGCGCCTGTGCGCCGTCGGCGGCCGTCGCGACAACGTCGTATCCGGCTTCGGCCAGGTCGCGTGCCACCGCATCGCGCCACATCGGATGGTCATCCACCACCATGACCCGGATCGGCGCGCTGCGTCCCACGTCCGCACCCTAAGCCGGTTCCGGCCACCGCGCCAGCGGTATGCCGGCACCGCGCGGCAGGCGCAGTTCCACCTCGGTACCCTCGCCGGGGGCGGAACTGATGGTGGCGGAACCGCCCAAGTCGCGCAGCCGGCCGTGGATGGAATGGCTCACCCCGAGCCGTCCGGCGGCCGCCGCCTCGGCCAGCCGACCGCCGGCGATGCCGGGGCCCTCGTCCCTGATCGTCACCGTGATCAAGCCGGGCTCATCCTCGACGAGCACCCACGCGCGGGTCTGCTCCCCGCAGTGCCGTCTTACATTGTCAAGCGCCGCGCGCATCGCCGCCGCCAGTTCGTCGGCCGCGGCCTTATCCAGCTGCACAGCCTGCGCCGGCACCGACACGGTGACCCGATCCGTCTGGGCGGACAGGAGAACCGCGCGCAGATCCACGGCCCCCGCCGCGCCGGCCGCCGGGCCTGCCGCCAGCCCGCTTCCCACCAGGGCGCGCAGCGCGGCCTCCTGCTGACCCGCCAGCCGCCCGAGCTCGGCCGCGGTGCCGCCTGCTTCGGCCCCCCGCCGTTGCACGAGCGCCAGGACTTGCAGCACCGAGTCGTGGATGTGGCGGGCCAGTCGTTCCCGCTCCCGGCTGGCCGCGTCGACCTCGATGGCGTGCTGGCGCTCCGCTTCCACTTCGGCGGCGAGCCGGGCCAGGTGGCCGACGATCACCCCGGCCAGCAGCAGGAGCACCACGCCGTTGAGCACCACGCTGAGCGCCGCGCCGTGGAACAGTGCCAGGTCGCAGCCGGACATGATCAGGGCGGTGATCAGGCCCGCTCGCCTGCCATAGCGAACGGCCCAGGCCAGCACGGGTCCCGCCAGCCACACCGCGGTCACCGGCGCCACCCCGTGCCGCATGGCCGACGGGTA
The DNA here is from genome assembly GCA_050013875.1 of Trebonia sp. Lineage (GTDB taxonomy): Bacteria > Actinomycetota > Actinomycetes > Streptosporangiales > Streptosporangiaceae > Trebonia. Next base: position 37,955 of record JBEKEK010000033.1, read on the forward strand.
CTGCAGCGCCGCCGTGCTCAGCAGGAGGCCGGCGGTGACCACAAGGTCGGCGCTCAGCAGCAGCCGGGTGCGGCGCTCAGGCCGCGCGTAGGCGACGGTGGTGCCGATCGTCCAGGCCGTCATCACCCCGATGACCGCCCATGCCCAGTCCGGCCGCGAGTAGTCATCGTGATCGATGACGGCCAGCCGCAGCATGGCGTAGCCGAGGCTGGCGAACCTGAAGACCGCGAGTGCCCGCCACAGCGGCTCGGAGCTCCGGCGCTTGGCATCCGGCGACGCGACGGTCACGTGCGAAACCTACCTCTTCGGGCAATTCAATTCCAGCGGCGGCGGCAGTGCCGTTGCCGGCCAGGATGAGGCCGTAGTGGATGCCCGATGTGCAAGTGCCGGCTCAGGCTGAGGCCGGCACCTGCGGCTCCGCGGTAAGGCCGCCGGAAGGGGTCCGGTGCAACTCGACCGCCTCGGCGACGGTCAGCCCCTGGACGGCGGCGGCGGCGTCGGCGTCGTACTTTGCCACGATGCTCCGCACCTGCTCGGTCGCGGGCGCGACACAGGCGTCGTGGACTTCGACGAAGAGCCGCCGTGCCTCACGGCGCGGCCAGTCGGCCGGCAGGTACTCCCTGGGCAGATCGGGATCCACGGTCGGGAAGCCGCGCCACCGGCCCAACAGCGATACCGACAGCTTGAGAGCTTCGGCTGGGCCCACCATCCCGCTCCGCAGCCGGTACACGACCGGCCTCAGCTCGGCGATGAATTCCTTGTACTGCTCGCGGATCTCGGCCAGCGGCCAGACCTCGGACGGGTCGATGGTGCCGGTCATATGCGCGGACCTGAAGATGAGCCCGTCCGGCGGCAGCAGCCCGGTCAGGGTGTTCTTGGTTAGCTCGAGGTCGGAGTGCGGCGAGATCCAGACTCCGTCCCTGGCCGGGCCGAAGCCAAGCCACCGCAGCCAGTCGCGCAGTGTCTGCCGCAGATCGCGCTGCGTCTCGGGGATGGAAAAGACGATCACCGTCCACTCCCCGTCCCACTCGCGCTCGGACTGGCCGAACGTCATGGTCAGGATCTCGCTCGCCGGGATCGTGGCGGCGACGGCCGGCGTGAGGCTGTAGGCGGTGGTGCGCCCGGACCGGCTCATCTCCAGTGTGCCCTTGCGCAGCAGTCTGCTCAGCGCCGCCCGCGCACCGGCCGGGCTGACGTCCATGCTCGCCATCAAGTCGACGAGCGCGGCCGACGGGATGGTCAGGGACGGGCTGTACCGCCAGAATTCGCCGAGGAGGGTCACGACCATGTTCTGCGTCGAGTCGTGGCCAAGGTCCCGCGGAAGGTGCGGCGAGTCGACTACCGAATGGTAGAAGTACGTCACCAAGGGCCTCCAGTGGTTATCAATCCGATGCGCAGATTCTACCGGCCGTTGCTGTCCGCGGCATCTATCGCCTGTTAACCGGCCCCCAGCCGGGTGCCGCGGCACCCGTACCCGAGGTCTCAGATCAGAATATATGACGCAGGTCTTGACGGGCGGCATGATCATCGTCTTATGATGCGGCATCAGCCCAAAACGGAAGCCCGACCGGTGCTTCCCCCAGCTCACGACGATGCGCGAAAGGGGCAGATGCGGACAGCGAGACCTCGCCGCGCCGACCAGTGCGGGCCGCCAAACGGCGGCAGGGCGGCTGCTGGGGCTCTCTCGTATGAGCCGTTGCTTGACGCGCGTCGCTAACACCGTCATACATTTTCCGGCCGAGGATGATCGAGCGCCCGGTGTTCGGTCCGCCCAGGCATCCCCTTGAACGTCACGGCCGCCCCGACTGGGCGCGCCGTCCCTTCTTCCCCTGGCCCGCCCGCTCACAAAGGAGTAGCAAGCGATGACTGCTGGCCTAACCCCCAGAAAGGCCTCGTGGCAGATCTGCGCTGTTCTGGGCGCTCTCTCCCTGACCGCGCTGACCGCCTGCGCCGGCGGCGGCGGAAACGCCGCCGCAGGCAGCGGCACCAGCAACAGCGCAAGCACTGGCAACAGCGCCAGCGCCGGCGCGGGCGCCGCCAACCAGACCCTCACCGTCGCCGTCACCGGCCCCCCGGTCAGCATGGATCCATCGCATGCTGACAACGGCAACGGGCTGTACCCGATGGAGTTGGCCTACGAGCCGCTGATCTGGCAGAACGACAACGGCTCGCTGTCGCCCGGGCTGGCCGCATCGTGGCGTTACATCGGCACCGGCAACAAGACGTTCGAGCTCACCATCCGCACCGGCGTGAAGTTCGCCGACGGGGAGGCGGTCACGCCGCAAGCCGTGGCCAATTCGCTGAACTACTTCCCCAAGGGAAGCGGTCCGTCAACGGCCGATCTGGCCGGCGTGACCGCGAAGGCGAGCGGCCCCGATACGGTCACCCTGACCAGCAAGACGCCCGACCCGGTGTTCCCGCAGCTGTTCTCGCAGGACTACCTGGCCGGCGACATCATCAGCCCGAAGGGGCTGGCGGATCCCAAGTCGCTGACCGCGACACCGTCGGGGGCCGGGGCCTACGTACTGGACGCGGCCGCAACCGTGGCCGATGAGCAGTACACCTTCACCGCCAACCCGTACTACTACGATCCGGCCCGGATCCACTACAAGAAGATCGTGATCAAGGTGATCACCGATCCGACGTCCGAGCTCTCGGCGCTGCAGACCGGCCAGGTCAACTTGATGTTCGGTGCGTCCCAGCAGGTGAGCGCGGCCGAGTCGGCTGGCCTGCAGGTCAAGTACTCGGGAGCGGCCGCCTGGGACGGCGTGTTCCTGATGGACCGCGCCGGCAAGCTGGACAAGGCGCTGGCCAGCGTCCAGGTCAGGCAGGCGCTCAACTACGCGGTCGACCGCCCCGCTATCGCCAATGCCGTGTTCGGCGTCCTCGGGAAGGCCGATGACCAGCCGGTGACGCCCGGCTGGGACGAGTACGTCCCGTCGCTCGCCAACTACTACACCTACGACGTGGCGAAGGCCAAGCAACTGCTGGCGCAGGCGGGGTACCCGCACGGGTTCACGATGAGCCTCGAGTACGCCGCCCTGGAGTCGCAGACCCAGGAAATGGTGGAGGCATTCGCCCAGGAAATGTCCGCCATCGGCGTCACCGTCGAGCTCAAGGCGGAGCCCACGATCACCGCGCTGGCATCTGACCTGACGACGCTGAAGTACTCCGCGGTCTCCCTCGAGTGGGGCGGCCAGCCCATGTTCCTGCAAGTCGGTGAGCTCTGGCTGCCGACATCGGTGATTAACCCGTTCCACGCCGCGACGCCCGACTTCATCAGCCAGTTCGACGCCGCCACCGGCGCACCGGCGTCCGCGGTCAGCGCGGACATGGCCAGCCTGGCCGCGGTCACGGTGGAGGACGCCTACACGGTGCCGATCGCCGAGATCCAGTCGGTGGAGTTCGCAAGCACCGGCCTGCAGGGCCTGCCGACGCAGGCGCCCGGCGGTCACCTCAACCTGCTCTCCCTGTTCGGCTGAGCATGCGGACACTCATCATCCGCCGTATCCTCACCGCGATCCCGCTGATCGTCGTGGTGACGGGCCTGACGTTCGTGCTCGAATCGCTGGTCCCCGGCAACACCGCTCGCGCCATTGTCGGCGCGAGCGGCTCGCCGGCCGCCTACCAGAGGCTGCGCGTCGAGCTCGGGCTGAACAACCCGCTCTGGTACCAGTACTGGCAGTACTTCGACCAGCTCCTGCACGGCAACCTGGGCACCTCGGTGTTCACCGGCGAACCGGTCTCCACCCTGATGAACCAGCGGCTGCCGGTGACGCTGTCGCTGGTGCTGCTCGCGACCGCCTTCTGCGCCGTTTTCGGTGTGCTGCTCGGCGTCATCAGCGCGGTCCGCGGCGGCATCGTCGGACGGGCGGTGGAGGTCCTGTCGCTGGTCGGCCTGGCGCTGCCCGGGTTCTGGGTCGCGATCATCCTGGCCGCCGTCTTCGCCGTCACCCTGCGGATCTTCCCGGCCACCGGGTACGTGCCGCCAAGCGCCTCGGTCTCACGCTGGCTGTGGGCTCTCACCCTGCCAGTGATCGCGCTCGGTCTGGCCGGGGTCGCCAGCGTCGCCAAGCAGACCAGGGACTCGATGAAGGACACTCTCGGCCGGGAGTACATCAGGACGCTGCGCGCCAGCGGCATCGGGCAGCGCTCGATCATCTGGAAGCACGCACTGCGCAACGGCGCGATTCCCGTCGTCACCGTGCTTGGCCTGGTCTTCGTCAGTGCACTGAGCTCGACGGTGTTCGTCGAGGCGGTGTTCGTGCTGCCCGGCCTTGGCAGCATGGCGGTGACCGCGACCAGCCAGCACGACATCCCGGTGATCGAGGGGATCGCGTTGTACTTCACCGTGCTCGTGGTGATCGTCAACCTGCTGCTGGACATCGTGTACGGCATGCTCAACCCGAAGGTGCGGCGGGCATGACCGAGATCGCCGCCGTCGCCCGGCCACAGCTGCCCTCCTCCAGCCGTTTCCTGCGCCGTGCGCTGCGCAAGCCGCTCGGCGTGGTCAGCGCCGTCTACCTGGTCCTGCTGACCCTGGCCTGCGTGCTCGCCTCGGTCATCGCGCCCTACGGCCCGTTGACCGAGGACCTCACCCATGTCCAGGCCGGGCCGAGCGCCGCCCATCTGCTCGGCACCGACGAGCTTGGCCGGGACGTGCTCAGCCGCCTGCTCTACGGCGGCCAGCTCACCCTGCTCGGCGTCGTCGAGTGCGTCGCCGTGCTGCTGGTCATCAGCCTGCCGGCCGGCCTGGCGGCGGGTTATCTCGGCGGCTGGGTGGACCGGGCCATCAGCGCCGTGGTCGACCTGCTGCTTTCTGTGCCGGGCATCATCGTCGTGCTGGCGGTGCTCACCGTCTTCGGCACCAGCATGACCGCCGCCATGGTGACCTTCGGTGTGCTCGGCTCGGCCGGGGTGATCCGGGTGATCCGCAGCGCCGTCCTGTCGGTCAGGGAGGAGCTCTACGTCGCCGCGGCGCGGGTCTCCGGGGTCACAGAACCGCGCATCGTCGTGCGGCACGTGCTGCCGCGGATCGCCGGCCCGGTCATCGTGCAGGCCTCCCTGTTCGCGGCGATCGCGCTGGCGATCCAGACCGGGCTTGCCTTCCTCAGCCTGGGCGTCGCGCCACCCGCTCCGAGCTGGGGCGGCATGGTCGGGGAAGCCGCCAACCTGATCGACCAGGACGGCTGGCTGCTGGTGCCGAGCGGCGGCATCATCGCGCTCACCATCCTCGCCTTCGGCCTGATGGGGGACGCGGTACGGGACGCGGCGGTCGAAGGCTGGTCGTCCGCCACGACTCCGGCCGCCCGGAAGGCGAAGCGGCCGACCGCGACCGCCGGTTGGCCTGCCGCCGGTCCCGCGCGGGCCGGCCAGCCCGGGCCCGCTGGCCCTCCGCCGGAGGATCCCCAGCCGGGCGGCGAGGAAGCGTTGCTTGCCGTGCGGGACCTCAAAGTCGAATTCGACGGCCAGGGCGGCCCGGTCACCGTCGTGGACGGCGTGTCGTTCGCACTGCGGGCAGGCGAAGTGCTCGGCATCGTCGGCGAATCCGGCTGCGGCAAATCGGTGACCGCGCTTTCCCTGCTCCGCCTGCTGCCGCCGAACGGGCGGATCAGCGGCGGACGGGTCCTGCTCAACGGCCAGGACCTGACTGGCATGTCCGAGCGGGAGATCGCCGGCTTGCGGGGCAAGGCGATGGCCATGGTCTTCCAGGATCCAACGGTCAGCCTCGACCCGTCCTTCCTGGTCGGTGCCCAGGTCGCGGAAGTGGTCAGGCGACATGACCGGGTGCCGCGAGCGGCCGCCCGGCGCCGCGTACTCGAGCTCTTCGAGCAGGTCCGGCTGCCCGATCCGGCCTCGGTGGCGCGCCGGTACCCGCACGAGCTGTCCGGTGGCATGGCGCAGCGCGTCAGTCTCGCCCTTGCGCTGGCTGGCCGCCCGTCGGTACTGATCGCGGACGAGCCGACGACCGCGCTTGACGTCACCGTGCAGGCCGGGATCCTCGAACTGCTGCGCCAGTTGCGCAGCGAAACCGGAATGTCGATCATCCTGGTCACGCACGACTGGGGTGTCGTCGCCGATGTCTGCGACCGGGCCCTGGTGATGTACGCCGGGCAGGTCGTGGAACAGGCCCCGGTTGGTGCCCTGTTCCTGGAACCGCGGCACCCCTACACGCTGGGCCTGCAGGAGTGCAACCCGCAGCGGTGGACGGCTGACGGTGACCTGCCGGTCATCCCCGGCACCGTGCTGCCGCCCGCCTTGTGGCCGGCCAGCTGCCGGTTCCGTGAGCGGTGCAGGCTCGCCGCCAGCGACTGCGCGCTCGCGGCCATTCCGCTGGAACATGGTGCCGACGACCGGGAGGTGCGATGCATCCACTGGCACGAACTAGCGTCGGCGAGCACCGCGTGACGCCCGCCAGGGACTGCCTGCTCGAGGTCAGCGAGCTGTCCGTCCGCTACCGGACCCGGCGGCGCGGCCACGAGGTGGCCGCCGTCGACCAGGTCAGCCTCGACGTCGGGGCGAACGAGACCGTCGGCCTGGTCGGCGAGTCCGGCTCGGGGAAGACCACGCTCTCCCGCGCGGTTCTCGGCCTCACCCCGCCAAGCGGCGGGGCAGTACGGTTCGAGGGAGATGACATCACCCGGGCGAGCCGGGCGCGGCGGCGAGAGCTGAGCAGGCACCTGCAGGTCGTGTTCCAGGATCCGTATGGGTCGTTGAGCCCGACCAGAACGATCGGGCAGACGCTGGCCGAGCCGCTGATCGCACACCGGCTGGCCACGTCGCGGCAGGCGCGCGACCAGGTCGCGGTCATGCTGCAACGGGTCGGCCTGCCGCCCGACGCGATGAACAGGTTCCCAAGCGAGTTCTCCGGCGGCCAGCGGCAGCGAGTCGCCATCGCCCGTGCGCTGATGCCGTCGCCGCGGCTGGTGATCTGCGACGAACCGGTCAGCGCACTGGACCTCTCGGTGCAGGCGCAGGTGCTCAACCTGCTGCGCGGCCTGCAACGGGAGTACCAGCTCAGCTACCTGTTCATCGCGCACAACCTGGCCGTCGTCCGGCACATGTCGCACCGGATCGTGGTGCTCTACCGCGGCCAGGTCATGGAACAAGGGCCGGCCAGTGCGGTCTACACCGCGCCGGGGCATCCCTACACCAGGACCCTGCTGGCGGCCGAGCCCCAGGCCGATCCCGAACTGCAGGCCGCCCGGCGGGCGGCCGCGGCCGCCGTCCCGCCAGTCGCCGCGGTCCCGGCCGGGCCTGCCGGGACCGGCTGCCCGTTCGCCGCCCGCTGCCCGTTCGTCATCCCCGACTGCCGGACCGCGCGCCCTCCGCTGGTGCGCTCGCCCGGCGGCACCGAAGTCGCGTGCATCCGCGCCGCCGAGATCCCGGCCGGCACCCAAAGCACCGTCAAGAAATGAGGTAAGTACCCGATGACGGAACAGCTCAGCGGCACCGTGGCCGGCACCACGGAACCGGGATTCGAGCCCGTTGCCACCGAGTTCGAGCGGCTGCTGGCAGCCGAGGAGGACGCACGCGGACAGTTCTGCGCTTACCTCAACGGACGCCCGATCGTCGACCTATGGGGTGGTGGCGACGTGTCAGCTGACGACCTGCAGGGCGTCTTCTCCAGCACCAAGGGCGCATCGGCCATCTGCATCGCGTTGCTCGTCCAGCGCGGCGAACTCGGCCTGGATACACCGGTCGCCAGGTACTGGCCCGAATTCGGGGCGAACGGCAAAGCCGGAATGACGGTCCGGATCGCGCTGTCCCATCAAGCCGGGCTGGTCGGGGTGGAGCCTCAGCTGTCGATCGACGAGATGCTTGACCACCCCGCGGTGGCCGCGCGGCTCGCGGCCGCGCTGCCGGCCTGGCGGCCCGGCACGGCGCACGGTTACCACGCGCTGACCATCGGCACGCTGATGGACGAGCTAACCCGTCGCACGGCCGGCGTCCCGATCGCCGATTACTTCCGCACCGAGATCGGTGACCCACGCGGCATCGACGTCTACATCCGCACGCCCGCCGCGACCGAGAGCCGGGTGAAGCCCGTGCTGCCCATGCAGCCGACGGAGCAACAGCGAGCGGAACTGGAACAGCGGGGTACCCGGGCGCCCGACAGCCTGGCCGGGATGGCGTTCAACGCGGCCGTGCGGCCCGAGAGTGAGCTGCTGTCCAATCTGCCGTCGGTCCGGCGGTCCGGGCAGGCCGCGGCCGGCGCCGTCTGCTCGGCCCGCGGGCTTGGACGGCTGTACGCGATGTGCATCAGCGAGGTGGACGGGCTGGCGAGGATCCTCTCACCGGAAACGGTGGCCGCGATGACCCAGATCCAGACCGTCGGCGACGACCTGATCCTGCGCTGCCCCACCCGCTACGGGATCGTGTTCCAGAAGGCAGACGACCGGCTCTGGTTTGGCAGCCATCTGGCGTTCGGTCACGACGGGGCGGGCGGTTCGGTTGGCGTCGCCGATCCCTGGCACGGCATTGCCTACGCCTGGATCCCGCGCCGGATGTCGTTCCCCGGCGGGGGAGACGGCCGCGGCCTCGGCCTCGCCCGGGTTCTCCGCGACTGCCTGCCAGCACAGCCCTAGCCGCTGCCCCACGCGATCTTAAGGAGCACCCACGTGAGTATCAGTGTCGCCGACGTCAACCACCGCCTGTCGGCCGGGTCGGTAAGCCCTGGATTCGAGGCCGTTCGCAACCAGCTCGACGCGTACTTGCTGGCCGATCCGGCCTACAGCGCTCAGCTGAGCGTGTACTGGAACGGCAACCTCGTGGTCGATCTGGTCGGCGGCCCCGACCTCGCCGACGATTCGGTGACGGGCGTGTTCTCCGTATCGAAGGGGATCTCGGCCCTGGCCGTGGCGACGCTAATCCGCGATGGCCACCTCGACCTCGACCAGCCCGTGGCCCGGTACTGGCCCGAATTCGGCGCGGCAGGCAAGTCGGCGATCACCGTCAGGCAGCTGCTGTCGCATCAAGCCGGTCTGGTCGGATTGCCCGGCGGTATGAGCTTCGAGGAACTAGCTGACTCTTCGCTGGCCGCGGCGCGGCTCGCGGAAGCCTTTCCCGATTGGCATCCCGGCTCAGACTTCGGCTATCACGGACTGACGATCGGCGTCTTCATGGAGGAACTGGTCCGGCGGATCACCGGGCGGTCGCTCCAGGAGACCTACGAAAACGAGCTCCGCGCACCCCACGACATCGACTTCTACCTGGGCTTTCCGGCCGAGGCGGAGCACCGGTTCCGCGAAGTGCTGCCGATGGCGCCCACCAGTGCGCAGCAGGCGGAAATCGACCGGCGGGCCTCCGCGCCCGACGGCATCATGGCGCTGGCTTTCAACAGCCCGGTACGCGGCCCCAGTGTGGTGGAAAGCCCGACCTCACCCAACCTCCGCGAAGTCCGGGCGGCCGGCCTTGCGGCCGTCGCCGGCATCGGTTCGGCCCGCGGGCTCGCGAAAGCCTACGCGACCGCCATCGGCGTGGCCGGCGGCCCGGCCCTGCTCGACCCCGGCACCATCGCCCAGATCAGCCAGCAGCAGGTGCGCGGGGTGGACCGCGTACTTAACAAGATCATGTGCTTCGGCATCGTCTTCATGAAGCCGCATCAGGAGGTCGAGTTCGGCAGTTACCGCGCGTTCGGGCACGACGGGGCAGGCGGCGGCCTGGCCTTCGCCGACCCGGTCTACGGAATGGGGTTCGGGTACATCCCGAACCCCATACAGTTCCCTGGCGCCGCCGATCCGAAGGCGGTGCACCTGTCCCAGATCGTGCGCTCGTGTATCCGGCTCAGAAGCTGAAAGCCCGCCCCGGTCGCGGCTGACGGCCCTGTTGGCGAGTAGGTGTTCACTTGACATCGTTGCCGCGGGCCCCTATCTGTTGAGCATGAATCGTGGCAAGCGCGGCCGGGTGCTGGTTACCGGGGCCACCGGGTTCGTGGCCGGGCACTGCATCAGCGACCTGCTCGCGCGCGGGTACGACGTGCGCGGCACCGTCCGGAACCTCGCGACGGCCGGCCTGACGCACCTGCGTCCGGCGATCGACAACGCGGGCGGCGCGTTCGGCCTGGCCGAGACCACCCTGGACGCCGATGAGGGCTGGGCCGAGGCGGCAAGCGAGTGCGACTACGTTATGCACGTCGCCTCGCCGATCCCGTTCAAGGCGCCCAAGCATGAGGACGAGCTCATCCGCCCGGCCGTCGATGGCACCGCACGCGTGCTCACGGCGGCGGCCAGGGCAGGGGTGAAGCGTGTCGTCTGCACCTCTTCCCTGGACGTGATCACCCGCAACAGCGCGACCGCCGGCCGCCAGCGGACCGAGGCGGACTGGTCGGACCTGGCCGAGTGCAACGCCTACGCCAAGAGCAAGCTGCTGGCCGAGAAAAGGGCCTGGCGGCTCGCCGCCGACTACGGCATCGAGCTGGCCGTCGTCCATCCCGGCGCGATCATCGGCCCGCCGCAGCAGGTCAAGCGGGAGAGCAGCACCGACATCGTGCGCCGGATGCTGGCGGGCGAGATGCCCGCGGTGCCGCCGCTGCACCTCGCCTACACCGACGTCCGCGACCTGGCCGAGGTGCAGCGCCTCGCGCTTGAGGTCCCCGGGGCGAAGGGCAACCGCTACATCTGCGTCAACGGGAATCTGCCGATGACCGGCATCGCCGTGATCCTGAAGGAGGAATACGGACCACGCGGCTATAAGATCTCCGCCCGGCCGCTGCCGACCTGGGTCGTGCGGGTCGCCGGCCGCTTCAACGGCGAGGCCAGGCTCGCGGTCGACATGCTGGGCATCAAGCACGATGTCAGCGTCGACAAGGCCGTCCGCGAGCTCGGCTGGACCCCGCGCACCCTCCGCGAGTCAGTGCTCGACACCGCCGAATCCCTCATCAGCGCGGGCGCCGTCCGGCCGGCAAGGACCAACCGGGTCCGGGCATCAAGATCAAGATCTTCATCTCGAACGGACGGTGGTTCCACCGACCCTGCCATCCGGGATCCCGGCAGCGGGGGAGACGTCAGGGAAACCCCGCCGTAGGTCGCCCTGACGCTGCTCCGCCGAGGCCGGAAGCGCAGGTCAGTGACCGCGACCACCGGCAACGGTCTTCGCCGAACACCACCACGCCTGGCAGAAACTAGTCCATAATGCGTCGCATGGGACAAATGGGACAGAAGGTTACTGATGGTGCGTCGCGTACCCAGGCCCGCCGACGGTGGCCGGTGAGGCGCGGCCTGCTGGGGGCCGGCGCCGTCGCCGCGCTCGGCGTCCTCACCGCCTGCAGTGGCGGCGTCGCGAATACCGCGGCTGACGCGATCCCCGCGGCCGCGAAGGCCGGCCCGGCCGCGGCCGGCGGCACCGTGCAGAGCACCAGTGCGCCCATAATGGTCAGCCGGGCAACCGCGAGCGGGAGGGCTGCCGGGTCCGCCCGCAAAGCCGCGCATAAGCCGGCCCGGCATCCGAGGACGCCGAACCCCGCCGCATCCGCGCGGCCGAGCGCGACCGGTACCGCGCCCGCCGCTCCCACCACCACTGCGACCGCCAGACCGACCGCGGCGCCGACCGCCACCCCGACCGGTGGCCAGGGCGGCGTTGACCCCTCCGGCCAGAATCCGGCCACCACCCTGTCCGGCTTCAGCCTCAAGTACACCCAGGAATTCACCGGCGGCGGCGCCCCGGCCGACTGGGGTCTCTACCAGGGCGTGCCCGGCGGGGAGACCTCGCAGGAAGCCCAGTGGATACCAAGCATGTGCACCTTCAGCGGCGGCGAAGCGCATTTCCTGGCGTCAGGCATCGACTCCTGCGGCATGCACTACCAGGGCGGGCCCCAGGAGTACGGCGCCTGGTTCGCCCGTCTGAAGGCCGCCGACGAGCCGGCCGGCGAGCTGTTCTCCGACATTTTCCTGCTGTGGCCCGCCAACAACCAGTGGCCACCGGAGATCGACGTCTACGAGGACGAGGGGGACCGGTCGCGCACCGTCGCCACCCTCTGGAACACGGTCGGCAACCTGTGCGGTTCATCCCCGAGCGGGCAGTGCCTGGGGGAGTACCAGCAGGGCAATGGCGAGGGCGACGGCGTCGCCAATACCGACACCGCGTGGCACACCTACGGCGTGGAGTGGACGCCCTCGGGTGTGTCCTGGCTCATCGACGGCCGCGTCATTCTCACCGCCCCGGCCAGCCAGGTGAAGTCGGGGGCGGCCCAGCCGGCACTGCCGATGGAAATGGCCCTGCAGTCCCAGAACCTGCAAGGCTCCCCGGGCTCTGCGTCGCTCAGCGAGACCATGACGGTGGACTGGGTCGAGCAGTTCGGCTGGAACGGCTAAGCCGCTGCCCTTGCGGCAGGCCGCACTACCGTTTATCGTCACGATGTATCGGTTCGATATATCGTGACGAGAGCATGCCGTAGCCTCGCCGACGCGGGAGCCGTGCTGAGGCGGACCGGCGACGAGACGGTGCGGTACCAGGAGGCAGCGACATGTCCAGCGGGCAGTTGTACGACACCATCGGAGCCGCTTACACCGTGACGCGGCGCACCGAGCCGCGCATCGCCGCGCAGGTCCTGGCCGCGCTCGGCGACGCGCGGACCGTGCTGAACGTGGGGGCGGGGACCGGCTCCTACGAGCCCTCCGACCGTGACGTGACCGCGGTGGAACCGTCGGCGCTCATGCGGGCGCAGCGTCCACCGGGCGCGGCGCCGTGCCTGGCCGCCGCCGCGGAAAGCCTTCCGTTCGAGGATCAGTCCTTCGACGCCGCGATGGCGTTTGCCACCATTCATCACTGGCAGGACCCGGTCGCCGGGCTGCGCGAGATGCGGCGGGTGGCCCGCCGCGTGGTGGTGTTCACGCACGACACCAGTTACCGCGGATGGCTTGGCCGGTTCTGGCTCACTCGCGACTACCTGCCCGAGGTCGCTGATCTGCTAGCCGGCCGGCCTTCGGTGGCCGCGCTGGCCGCCGTGATCGGTGCCCGAGTGGAGCCGGTGCTCATCCCGTGGGACTGCGCTGACGGCTTCTTCGAGGCCTACTGGCGGCGGCCGGCGGCCTACCTCGACGAGGCTGTCCGCCGCGGAATATCGGTCTGGGCCAGAGTCGGGCCGGACGCCGAGCAGCGGGCGGTGCGCAGCCTCCGCGATGACCTCGCCTCCGGCCGGTGGGCCGAACGTAACCGCGACCTTCTCGACCTCGAGGCGGCCGAGCTCGGCCTCCGCCTGCTCGTCGCCTGAACGGGGCTGCTTGTCGCCTGCACCGGGCTTTTCGCCTGCGCTGGGACGTGCTGACCGGCAGCGGCTGCTGCCCGGGTGTCGTCAGCTGACAACGACTCTTCCCGCGCCTCGTCCTCGATCAGCTGGGAGACCGCCTCGATCAGGGCGAGGTGAGTGAACGCCTGCGGGAAGTTCCCGAGGTGCTCACCGGTCCTCGCGTCGATTTCCTCGGCGTACAGGTTCAGCGGGCCCGCGTAGGAAAGCAGTTTCTTGCACAAGTCGCGGGCACGGTCGGTCTCGCCGATCATGGCCAAGGCGGTGACCAGCCACCACGAGCAGATCGTGAAGGTCCCCTCCTTGCCGGCGAATCCGGTGTCGGTGCTGTCCACCTTGTAGCGCAGGACCAGGCCGTCCTCGGTCAGCTCGTCGGCGATGGCGAGCACGGTGGCCTTGATGCGCTCGTCGTCGGGCGGCAGGAACCCCATGATCGGCAGCAGCAGCAGCGAGGCGTCGAGCTCGTCGTTCTCGTACGCCTGACGGAACCGCCCCCGCTCGTCAACGCCCTTATCGAGGATTTCGGCCTTGATCCCGTCGGCCGCTTCCTGCCAGCGGGCGGCACGGTCGGCGTCCCCGCGTCCCCTGGCAAGGTCGGCGCCGCGCTCGGCGGCGACCCAGCACATCACGGCCGACGCCGTGAAATGCTGCGGCTCGCCCCGGATTTCCCAGATGCCCTGGTCGGCGTCACCCGAGTGCTTGATGGCCTCGTCGACGAATCCGGCGATACCTTCCCAGACCGGCTGGATGATCTGTTCCGCGCCCCGCCGAAGCTGAGTGTCCACGGCGTAGATCAGCATGCCCCAGACATCGTTCTGATGCTGGTCCCAGGCACCGTTGCCGACGCGTACCGGCTTGGAGTCGCGCCAGCCAGAGAGGTGGTCGATCGTTTTCTCGGTGAGGTCTCGCTCACCGCCGATCCCGTACATGATCTGGAGCTCGTAGAAGGGCTTAGCGGTGTCCTTCCCCCGGACGGCCCCCAGGATGAAGGCGAAGTACTCGAGGGCCTCCCACTCGTAACCGAGGCGGTAGAGGGCGCGCAGGGTGAACCCGGTGTCCCTGATCCAGGTGTAGCGGTAGTCCCAGTTGCGTGCCCCGCCCGGGGTTTCCGGCAGTGAGGTCGTCGAAGCCGCCATGATCGCCCCGGTCGGCGCGTAACTCAGCCCCTTGAGTGTCAGCGCGCTGCGCTCAATGTAGGGGCGCCACGGGTGGTCGGGGAACTTCCCTGAGCTCAGCCACTCCCGCCAGAACTTGACCGTGGACTCCAGGTCGGCGTCCGCCTCCTGCTGGGTAATCGGCGGCGGGCCTGCCCAGGTGAGGGCGATGAAGCCCGACTCGCCCTCATTGAGGGCGGTTCGGGCGTAGGCGCGGCCGGCGACCTTGCCGAGCTGCAAGCTGGAGTGCAGGCTGAGCGCGGTATCCCCGTCGGGCTGGTGCACCGCCAGCGAGTGATAACTGTCGGCGTCGTAGCTCCACACGCTGGGGGTGGCCCCGTAGTCGAACATCGGCAGGCACATCGCCGCGACCTCGACCCTTCCCGAGATGCAGGTGGCGGTGCGCAGGATCGTCCCGACCCCGGCGCCGACTCTGGGGACCCGTTCGTAGCCAGCCCGCCGTCCCTTGTCGCTTACCGGCCGGACGACGAACAGGTCATTGACGACCAGCCACCCCGACGGGGTATGCCAGGTCGTCTCCAGCACCATCGTCCCCGGTATGTACCGGCGGTGGTCGGGCACGAACGTGTTGAACGGGCCGAACCGGAAGCTGCCCGCGTTCCGGTCAAGGAGCGCGCCGAAGACGCTCGGCGAGTCCGGCCGTGGCAGGCTGAGCCACTCGATCGAGCCGTCCGGCGCCACCAGGCAGTTGTTTTCGCAATCGGACAAGAATCCGTAGTCCGCGATCGGCGGGAAAGTGCCCATGGAAGACGCTCCGTTCGTCTCAGGAGTTCGGGCGCACCGTCGCCGGGCCGCGCCGCGACTAGTGGTCGCGGAGCCGCCAGAGGCTCGCCTTTGCGCCTGCTTATCCTCAGGTAAGCCCGCGGGCCGGTGCGCTGTCATCACCCCGTAGGGGTGGGAAGTGAGCCGGTGAACTGCTCCGATTACGGATCGCATCCGGCGGTGACAATAAGGAGTGACATGGCCGAGCATCGGCCTGACTGTCCGGTGCTTTACGCGGCGGGTTGGGCGCTGGCGCGCCAGCATCGCCGGTTCCCCCGCCGCGGCGTCACCGGGCTCCGGCGAACCGGAGGCACCCAGGATGTTTTCACCCAGGGCAATCTACGGCGAGATCTTCCGTAACGACGAGGCGTTCCGCCTGTTCTGCTCCATCGCGGCAAGCGGCGAGGCCCAGGGAGGCTGGGAGAACGGCAGGATCGCCGCGCTGGTGCCCGAGTCCTGCCGTGACCTCGCGCCCAAGATCGCCAGGCACGGGGCCGACGAGGACAAGCACGGGCGCATCTTCAACGCGCTGCTGCGCAAGCGGAGCCTTTCGCCGGAGTCTGTGCCCGCCGATACCGACTACACCATGCGGCTCGAGGGCATGGGCGTCGGGCTGGCGCACAGCAAGCTGCGCGCGGACCGGCGGCTGACCGAGGCGGACATCATCGCCTACCTGGCGCACAGCCGGGTGACCGAGCAGCGGGCGTCGGAGCAGATGAGGTCGTTGCGCCGGCACTCGAGGGACGCCGACGTCAGCCGGGCGGTCACGGTGATCTCGGCCGACGAGGACAACCACCTGGCCTACTGCCATGAGGAACTGCTCCGGCTGGTCGCGGCGGGCCATCGCCGCGAAATCGAGTCGATCCTGCGCACCACCGCCCGCGCCGAGATCGCGGTCTACCACGATGTGAGCAAGGCGGTCATGGCGCACCTGGGACGGACGCTGCACTGGTCGAGGCTCAAGTCCGCCATCCTGGCCGGCGGAATCGACGCGGTCTACCTTTACGAACGGCTCGGCGGCTGGCACCGCATGGTCACGCTGCGGATGCCCGCGCGCCGGAACCCGCTCGGCACGCCAGTCGCGGCAGCGTAGTCCCGGCCGGTGGCTGGGGACACCGTGGAACCTCGCTGTCGGCTCAGGTACACCATCGCCCGACCGGAGGACGACGCTGGGGCCACCCGGAAGACTCCGGGTGGCCCCAGCGCTTGGTGCTAACTCTTGCCTGGAGTTTGGTGCCCTAGAACCCGCGGTGCGACCCGAAGTCCCTGATGTAGTTGTCGGGGGACCCGACGCCGGTCGCATCGCTGTAGCCGCCGTTCGCCTGCAGTTGGCTTTCCAGGTTCACGGTGACGCTCGGAAGGGCCGGCGATCCGGTGCCAAGCGCACCCGCCGGGACCCCTGGGAAGGTGACGTTGCGGCCGGTGTAGCCGTCCGTGCCCAGGCTGCGCAGATAGGTCAGCAGCGGGAGCGTCTCGTTGTCCGGGTCACTGTAGTTCGACCGGACCTCATAGAGCCTGGCGCCGCCAGGGTGGTCGGTGACGTTGTTGAACGCGCCCGGGTTCGCGGCGTCCAGCCCGTAGATCGCCGGGTTGGCGAAGCCGATCGGGTGCCCGGCGGCCTGCTGGGCGTCTGCCTCGATGCCCGCGAAGGTCGGGGAGGCGAGGCTGGTGCCGCCGATCCGGCTGATGTAGAACTTCTCGGGACCGGGCACGCCTTGCGCGTTGTCCGGGCCGAAGAGGGTCTCACCCACCGCGATGCCGGTCGACGGGTCGGCCAGCGCCGACACGTCCGGGATCACCCGCCGCGGGCTGCTGGCCGTGGTCAGGCTCTCGTTGTAGCCCAAGGTGAGGGTCCCGTAGGTGGTGGTCCCGGTGTTGTAGGTGACCGGCGTGCTCGTGACCTCGGTCTCGGCCAGCGAGGTCGGCACGACGTTCTGCTGGTACCACGGCTGGGCGTAGGCGTAGGCCACGCCGCCGCCGCTCGAGCCGTCGTAGTCGTAGTTCTCGACCTGGTCGCGGGTGTCCGCCGGGGCGAAGGTCCAGCTGCTCTCCCCGTTTGCGCTGACGGTCAGCGGGTTGATGAAGGTGCCCCAGGAGGTCTCGCCCTCGTAATTGTCGTGCTGGCCGATCGCGAGGCTGGTGCCGCCGACCGAGGTCACCCACGGGCTGGAGGTCGGGTAGTCGACCTCGACCTGGTCAGTGGCGTCCTCGTAGTTCGGGTCCTCGTAGCCGTCGTCGCCCGAGGAGAAGAAGAACCCGATGCCCTCGGTCGCGCCGGCCTCGAACAGCTGGTCGTAGACCGAGACCAGCGAGGAGTCGTCGTAGGGCTCGCCCCAGGAGTCGGTCACGATGGACGCCGCGTGGTTGTTGACGACGTACGCGACGGCGTTGCCGAGGCCCTCGTCGGTGCAGTCGGACGCGCCGACGTACGTGATGTTGGCGTCCGGTGCGACGCCGTGCAGTGACTCGACGTCCAGCGTCGACTCTCCATACCAGCCGGCCGCGCCGCACTCCGAGGGCGAAGTGTCGTCCCAGGTGGACGCCCCGGGGTGCAGGACGGTCTTGAACTGGCCGTTCTTGAACGGCTTGTCAAGCGCCTGGTTGCCGCCGGGCTGGCCCGCCGCCCAGTCGGCGTATTCGTTGGCATCCGACTCCAGGGTCGACGGGATGTAGGCGTCGATGATCGCGACCGTCACGCCCTTGCCGGTCTGGCCGGACCGGTCCACGTTGTACGCGCCGCGGATCTGCGCCGGGGTGTAGCCGGTGACGGTCCAGGGCTGAGCCTGGCCATTCACCCGCGGGATCGGCGTCGAGGTGCCCGCCACCGTTCCGTACGGCCCGGCGGCGACCTTCTGGCCGTAGTACGCCGATGACCACGGCGCGACGAAGTAGTTCTGGCCGGGCGGCGGCAGGGTGTCGTCCGGCGTCGCCTGGTGCTTGGCGCTGTCGAGGCCGGTCACCGTCAGCACGTCGCCGCGAATGGAGGCCGGCACGGAGGCGGCCTCCTCCGGTGCCCAGAACTTCTGGGCCAGCTTCTTCTTGCCCACCTGGTAGCTGCCGAACTTCACGGCGAACGCGTGCGCGATCGCGCCCGCGGTGCCAGTCACCTGGACGTGCGCGCCGAAGCCGGAGGTCACCGCGCCAACGCGCAGCCCGTTGCTGGCGGCCCAGTTCTCAACCGAGTGCGCCTCGGCCGCCGTCGGCGCGAAGAGGGTCTTCGCCTGGTCCGCCGTCAGGTAGTGGTGGTACTGCGCGGTGCCGGGGGTGGAGACCGCCTTCGCGAAGGCGGCCATGGCCGCCGTGTCCCTGTCGGCCAGGTAAACGTCGGCGGTGATGTGCGCCGGCAGCGCCGGAGCCGCTTTCTGCAGGGCCTTCGCGGTCGCCAGCCCCGTCCGGGTCCCGGCCAGCGTCACCCGGGCGTTGTTCGGGTTGACCGAGGCCGAGGCGGTGGCGGACGCCACGATGCCGCCGCCGACGGCCAGCAGGGAGGCAACCCCCACCACGCCGTAGGTGCGCAAGCGTGTCAAATTCTTTTTCACAAGGAAATACCTCTCACGTGTCGATGGCATTCACAAGCTGAGAGACACCTTCTCGTGTGGTCGTTCGCGGGGGCAATAGTTCGCCGTTAAAGACGGGGTAAAAGAACCTGGAGCAACGCCTGGTAGCACTGCTCGACTACACCAGCCCCACTAGCACATCTGACCACTTTCACCACGACAGCCCCACAGATCACAGCCAGGCTTCAGGGGAGCGGAAATCCGGAGATCAGTTCGGAGTGTCGCCAAGCTGCCGGAACTCAAGGCGGATTCAGGGTCATTCTGATATTTTCCTCGGCCCAGAAGGAGAAGTGCATCGCGCCCTCGGGTGCCGATCCTGGGCGCTAGATCTGGCATTCAAGCGGTAATGCGGGGATGATTGAGCTAAGTGCGGAGTGAAGGTATCTGAATCGTGTTCCCGCGATCCGGGAGGGACGGTTCTCCTTCACTTTGATTTGCGCGAGAGGGGTGTGTGATGGCGGATGAGACTGATGAGATCGTGGGGTCAGTCGGCCGGGATCTCGTGTCGCATTTGGCGCCGGAAGAACTGCCGCTTTATCCGTCGCTCCTTCGTCAGTTCCAGGGCGTTAAAGGCGGCCGGGGACGCAAAGGATCGTCGGATGACCAGCTTCTCGGCTTCGGAGCGGCCGAAGTCGTCACCATGATTACCCCGGTGATCTTGAGCTTCAGCCGCGGTTTCTGGGAAGCGCTAATAGCGGAGGCGGCGGAGGATTCGGTGCATCGCGTGGTGGAGTACGTCAAGGCACGCCTGCCAGGGCACCAGGCCGGCCAAGGCCCGCCGCCGCTGTCGCCCGACCAGCTCCAGCTTGTCCGGACGATCGCAGAACGCGAGGCCCGTCGGCTGGACATATCAAAGCAGCAGGCAGGACTTCTCGCCGATGCGATGGTGGGAGTTCTGACGGGACCCGCGGTCCCGTGAGTACCGAGCCGCAGGGTTCCGCCTTTTCAGGCGGGCCGACTGGCCAACCCGCCAACGGCGGTCCTGCTGGTGCCCGGGCCAGCATGTTCGCGTTGCCTGCTAAGACCAGCTTCCGTTTCGCGTTGCTCATCGCTGCTGTAATGATCTCGAGCGGCATGGTCTATGAGGCCATCTATCTGGCCACGCCGCGTGGGCCGGCCTTGGCGACCTTGATACACGGGTGCCTGGCCCACGCGCTGGCACCGCATCAGCATGGGCTGATCGCTTACGCTAACGCGCTTGGACAGGCCAGAGCGTGCCGGGCGGGTGCGGAGCGGGCGGTGGGCCTGTGGGTGCTGCTGGGCATCGGCGTTCTCGGCGTCCTGGCCGGGGGCCTTTACTGGGCGCAGCCTTGGTGGTACCGGCGGCGGATGCATCTGACCCCGCTGCTCGGCCAGGAGGCTCCCGCGCTGGTGGAGCGCCTGGAACAACTGCGCCTGCTGGCCGGGGCGGGCCCGGTGGTCTGGCTGCTGCGGCCGTTGGATCCTCGGCTGTCGGCATTCGCGTTCGGTCACTTCCGCCGCCGCTTCGTGGCGGTCAGCGGGGGAGCGGTCGTCACCGCGAGGCGACAGCCCGCCACCTTCGATGCCATCGTGCTGCACGAGCTGAGCCACCTAAGAAACCGCGACATCGACCAGGCTTACCTGGCCGTCGCGATCTGGCGGGCGTTCGTCGTGGCCGCGCTGCTGCCGATGGCGGCCCTGCTGATCTTCAGGCAGTTGGACTCCCAGCCGGAGCTGCTGTGGCGGGTCGTGGTGCTCGCCCTGCTCGTCTACCTGCTGCGCAACTCCATCCTGCGCGCACGCGAATTCGACGCGGATGCGCGGGTGATCGAGCTCGACCCGGACTCCAGCCTGGGCGCGGTGTTGGCCGGGTTGCCTCCGCGCCGTGGGCGGCGCGTCTGGCACCTGGGCTGGGTCCACCCGTCCGGCCAGGACCGCGCGGCGGCGCTGCTGGATCCCGCGCCGCTGTACCGTTGCGGTTTCTGGGACGGCCTGGCGGTGGGGCTGGTAGCCGCCATGGGCGCCGAGGCCGGCCAGGGGCTTGTCTACCTGCTCCTGACGGCCACCCCCATCGGCGGCCTGGTGCCGGCGTTTGTCTTCGCGCTCTTTTCCGGGGCCGCGCTCACCATCGCGGTGTGGCGAATGCGGTTGTGGCAAGGCGGAACGGTCACCGCCCGAATATGGGCCGTTGGCCTAGGGCTCGGAGCTGGCATCGCCATCGGCCCGGTCATCACCCTGCAGACCGCTCTTGACCGGGGAGTGGCGCCCGACAGCCTGCATACGGGCGCCTTCATCGTCTTGGCCATCTGGATGGTGCTGGTCACGTTGCTCTTCGTTTCCGTCCCGGCCTGGATCGGGCGTTGGGCGGACGCCTGGCAAGGGCGTGGGCGACGTGTCCCCGCTCGCGGCGGAATGATCGCCGCCATCGTCGGCACCTGGATTGTCCTCGCTATCGGCATAGATCTTGTCCTCGCGGACTTCACCCTCGTTGAAGGTTTCGACGCGACCACCAAGGTCGTCCTGGAACAGACCTGGACCTTCAGCGGCTACGACGCCGCGCGGACGGTCGGCGCGTGGGTGGTATGCCTGGTCATCATCGCCGTCCCGCTGGCCGGCCGGATCGCCTGCCGCTGGCAGCGGCAGGCGGGCGCCGTCCGCCGCACCGCGGTGATCACGCGGCTGTGGCTCAAGCGGACCCGGCCGGCGGCTTTCACCGTCCTCGTGGGCGCTGTCATGGTGATCGCCGTCACCCTGGTCACGGCGGCCACGTCCCATGCCGGTATCGCCCCGGCCATCCGGTGGAACGGGCTGTACTTCGCTAACTTCTTGCTGTTCGAAGAGCAGATGGTTATCCTCGTCGCCGCCGCGATCGCCGCGATCGCCGCCGCTACGCTCACCTACGCACTGTCGGACACGATTGCGGTTGCCGTCGGCGCGGTCGTCGCAGCCGTCGGCATCCTGGTCATGATGGGCGCCGATACCCTCGGCAATTGCGTCGCGCCGTTCGGCCTCACCTACGACCACGCGCCTGCCAGCGACTGCCCTGGATTCCCGAGCTGGCTCGCGCCGGACATATTTCCGGCCGCGATTGAGGCCGCCCTGATCGGCATCCTCCTAA
Organism: Trebonia sp.; assembly: GCA_050013875.1. Classification (GTDB taxonomy): domain Bacteria; phylum Actinomycetota; class Actinomycetes; order Streptosporangiales; family Streptosporangiaceae; genus Trebonia. The sequence goes on from JBEKEK010000033.1 coordinate 59,771, forward strand.
TCCCGGCCGCCTATTTCGCCGGGATCCGGATCTCCCGGCGTGCTCGTCTGAGCCGTCGTCCCCGACTCGGTGCCAAGACTCTCCGCTGGCTGGCCGCGGGCGCCGCCGCCGCGGCGGTGACCGCCGGCATCGCGCTGCGGGTGCCCGACGCCAGCGCGCACGGCATCCTGCCGATCGGGAGCATCGGCCAAGACGGCTGGGTGCAGGGTACCGGTTACGAATTCCGGCTTTTCCCTAACTGGTATCACGTCACCAGGAACGTTCGTCCCGGGTACGCATTGTTCGAGAACGATGGAACCTTCAGCCAGATTCCCGGCTGGCTTATCCTGCAGACCGCGCGGGGCCGCCCCATCCGTGTAACCGGAGCCACCACGGTTTCGCTCGGCGGGGCGGCGGCGCTGAAAAAAGAATATCCGAATGTGAAGGGCTACTTCTATATAGAATGGATCGCGGCTCACAACGGTGTCAGCTACGTTCTTACATTCCAGACGATACCGTCAGATTATATTACGCTGTCGCCCGCACTGTCCGCGATGATCAATACCTGGCACTGGACCGCGACCAGCTCGTAGCCATGCTTTACAGGTAGTCGGACATCGCGGCCGGCTGACTCCGCCGTTGTTTCCGCGGATGATGGCCCTAGCGGTGGTTTGTTAATTCGGGATGTAGAGGTGCAGGCCGTGGCCTGCTCGCAGGGCTGTCATCAGGGCTTGCAGCTGCGGGGGCGGGGGCGCGTTCGACCATGCGGTCCACCAGCGCCG
>JBEKEK010000034.1:0-62223 GCA_050013875.1 Trebonia sp.
TTACGGCCGGCTTCACGGCCGGACTGGCGGTCGGCCTCGCGGCCGGACTCACAGCCGGACTCGGGTGGGGACTCAACGAGGCCGTCAAAGCCGACCTTGATAGCGATGGCCCCCTGACCCCAGCTACTTCATGGCACAGGATTCAAAAGTACGACCTCTTGAGCGGACTCCCACTCGGATTCGCGCTCGGACTCGCATCCGGGGCCATGTCCGGGGCCATATTCGGGGCCCAATTCCGGCTCACGGTCGGGCTCACGGTAGGGCTCACGGTCGGCGTCACGGTCGGCCTCGCGACTTTGCTTACGACGGGCGATGCAATTCTCCTATCAATGGCCGCCGCACAAGTCGCTATCGAGTGGCACACTCCCCTGCGTCTGATGAGATTCCTCAACGACGCACACAGCCGAAATGTCCTGCGCGCCGTGGGTCCCTCATATCAGTTCCGTCACGCCCGCCTGCAGGACCGCCTTGCCATTGCGGCCACTCCACACAGCCCAAGCGCACCTCCTCCAGCAAGCACCGCCGCCGGTAGCCCCACCCATCCGTAACACGCGCGAACGACAGGCGCCGTAAGTACAGGTTCCGTACGGACGCCCATGCGCTCCAGTTCGTGGCCCCTGACCGGAAAATAGAGACCTTACTTGGGCAGGCGGCAGCAGCCGGCGGCGGTTTGTGCCGTCGGCTTCGGGTTTGGCGGTGTCAGGCTGCGGGGGCGGTGTCCTCGGCGGGGGTGATGGTGACGATGAGGCCGAGGGCTTGGAGCTGGCGGACGTGGTTGCGGATCTTGCGCTCGGCGCTGATCTTGTCGTCGTAGTAGCCGGGGCCGAGGTCGCGGTAGCGGGCGGCGGGGTCGGCTAGGAGGTGGAAGATGATGACGAGGATGGCGCGGGCGGTGGCGACCAGTGCCTTGCGCTTCCCGCGCCGGCGGGCGAGGCGGCGGTAGCGCTCGCCGAGCCAGGTGTCGGAGCGGGCGGCTGCGGCGGCTGCCTCGCCGAGGGGGCCCTTGAGCCAGGGGTCCCCCTTGCCGGGAGACCGGGCGGTGCTCTTGGCGCCGGACTGGCGGGTCTGGGGGCAGAGCTTCGCCCAGGACACCAGCCGCCCGGCGGTGCCGAAGACCGTCATGTCGAGGCCGATTTCCGCGATGATGGCCATGGCGGCCGTGGGGCCGATGCCGGCGATCTCGTCGAGGCGGGCGACGGCGGGCAGGACCGGGGAGCCGGGTGCCTTGCCGGCGTCCGGGCCGTCGGTGCCGTCGGGGTCGACGCCCCAGGACGCGGGGATCGCCTCGATCTGGGCGGTGGCGAGGTTCTCCAGTCGGGCGATGTCCCGGGTGAGGGCGTCGATGTGGCCGAGGATGATGCGGGCCTCCTCCGCGTGGTGGTCCTCGAACCTGCCGTCCAGGGCCGCGATGAGGTCCTTCATCCGGGCCCGCATCCGGGTCCTGGCCAGGTCCGCGAGCCGGCGGGGGTCGCGCTCCCCGGCGATCAGGGCCTCGATCATCTGCCGGACCGAGACCGTGTCGATGGAGGAGGCGATGACGGTGACCCTGATCAGGGCGCGCTCCAGGAGCTTCTCCATCCGCGACCACAGCCGGGTCCGCTCGCGGACCAGCTCGGCCCGCAGCCGGGTGTACTCGCGCAGGACCCGGATGTCATGCGGCGGGATGAAACTGGGCTGGAGCATGCCCCGCTCGGTGAGCTTGGCCAGCCAGGCGGCGTCCTTCTCGTCGGTCTTGGCCCGGCCGGGGACGTTCTTCACCGACCGGGCGTTGACGAGCTGGACCCTCAGGCCGGCCTCTTCGAGGATGACGTGCCAGATCCTCCAGTAGTCACTCGTGCTCTCGATGGTGACGACCTCGATGCCCTGGCAGCGCAGGTGGTCGCCCAGCTCCGTCACCCCGGCGACTGTGGCCTGGACCGTCCAGATCCGGGTCAGGCGCCTGCCCGGCCGGTCCTCGTCCGGGACCCGGGTGCAGACGACCCCGGTTGCCTTGGCCACGTCGACCGCGGCGACCCGTTCCCAGGTCCGCTCGTAATCCTCGTCCTCGATCTCTTGCGGCTGCTCCATGCAGTCCGCCTCCCGTATGCTCGTGCGTGCAGGGCAAGGCGGGCTGCCCGCGGGGCCCCGGTCGGAAGCGAGAAACTGACCGGCGTGCTCGTGGCGACAATTCGCGACCCGTCAGGGTCGAGGCCCCGGCGCCAGGCTAGATGACGGCATCAAGTGCCAGGAAAGCCACGGCTTCGGTATACGGGCAGCCCGCGCCTGAGCATCCCACCCCGGCGTTCCGCCCGCGCCTGATCGCCGGCAGAACCACGGAGCGGCAGCGAACCCCGGCCGCGCAGCTACCCGCACCGACCCCCATTTTCGCGCCCTCACAGCGCCCTGACCTGGGAAGAAAAGGCTAGATGGTTGATTCTGATGGCTGCCGCAAGCGCCAGAGCGGACGACTGTCTGCGCGCTCCATCGCATGACGTGATCCAACTTCGTCTCGGGCCGCCGTATTCGGCGATCGGCGCGCCCTGCCTGGTCCGTGACGTCCCGGCGGTCACCCGCCGAAGAATGAGCGGCTAGACCGCGGGGCTGCGTCAGCAGCTTCCGACGCGTCGCATGCTTCTGGCTGTTTCGCTGGCGGGCAGAGGGAACCGTCAGGCGCCACGTGGGTCACCTGTATTCTCGCCCCGAACGCTAGGGCGAACCCAGACGCCATGGCCCCGTGTCACCGAGGTGCATGCCCAGTGCACTAGCCGTGGAGCTACAGTTTTGTAACCTTCCTGACGAAGCTGTGTCGTTGGCGCAGGGAGCCAAAAGGGGAGCCAACACCGGCAGCCATCCAACGACGTGAGGCGACCTCCGCAGATGGTTATCCCAGCTAAACGCCATATCAGGCTATGACCAGCGACGTCCCGATACCGCCCGGATGCGCCTGAAAAGCGGAAGGTCGGCGGTTCGACCCCGCCCCTGACCACCTCCCATCCTCGCCTTGTCAGATCGCTCACCTGCACATTTAGCAGGAAGAGAGTATCTCTGATGACGGCGGCAGCGCCTAATCGGGCCAAGATCCCCACAGCTTCGCCGTGGTGGAGCCGGACAATCCGCCTTGCCGACGGTGGTCCCCACGGAGTTCTCACAGCCAGGCCGCAGTGCTGGGAGGACCGCACCCGGGCGAAGAAGGCCAGCGGCCCGGCCCGTCGGAAGGTGCTTGCGACCGGTACCGGACGTGAATCCGCCCGCGGCGGCGGTGAGGTCATCGAGCTGGAGTGCGGGATCACTGTCTACCCGGCTCGGTCCGAGACCGGTGGTCGCGGAAGCACGCCGACACCTAGCGGCGGTTGTGCGAGCGGTTCGCCGCCCCGGTCATCGCTGCGGTCACCTGCCAGGACATCAAAGCAGAGCACACCCAGAAGATCGTGAACGCTGCGCCTACCGCCCGGGAAGGCGACCGGGTCCACCGGATGCTCTCCGCACTTGTCACGGCCGGGATCGAAGCCGGGTACCTCACAGCCCGCGCCTGGCGAGGGTCCACTGGCAGGCCGGGGACCGCCCGCTGCCCGACGCAGGTCGACTCTCCTCACTCGTTGACAGCCGATGCCGCCCGCAACCTCAGGGGCCACAATCCCAGAACATTCACAGTTTTTTTACGGTTTAGTTTAAGGTCAGGTCTTCACTTGTGCACGCCCGTCGCCGTACGTTCTCCTGGAGACTCCAGCACAGTGAGGTGCCTTATGCGTCGTATCGTTCATATCCTGTTCAGCGCGGCGCTCTTGGGGGCCGCCATGCTGACTGCCACGGCCGTGGGGGCCAGCGCGGATCCCTCACCACCGGCAAGTCTTTGCGCGGACGCCGTCACCGCGACGTTCGGCCCTAATGTCTGTGTCTTCACGCCGCAAATGTCGCAGACGCAGATCCAGGACGACCTGAACAACATCGCCGCCCAGCAGGTCCCCCTGTCGGCCCAGGCACCGTCCCCCAGGACACGACCATCAACGGCCAGATTGAGGTCTTCCCCAACGCTCTGGACTGCGCCAGTTCCAGCGACTGCTGGGCCAACTCCACCGTCAACTTCTGGCGGTCGATGTCCAACCTCACGCTCAACGTCATGGACTCGGCCAATAACTACGTGCCCCAGCCGATCACGCAGCTGCCGCCCATCGGCGACTCCGCCGACTGTTACGGAGGCTCTACGGACATGTGGTCGGTGTCGCAGGCGACGCCGGTACGCAGCATGATCGTCAACGGCAACCTCAACTTCCAGGCCTACTGCTCGCAGACCGGCTACGGCAGCAACGACTACGGCAGCGGTAGCTACGTCGCCAACAGCGAGATCAACGGCCAGCTCGACTGGTCGGGCAACCAGCAGGGCATAGCCCGCAACAGCGACTTCGACAGCGCCGCCGGCTACGTCTGGAACTACGTCTATTCCGGTGACGGCTGCCCACCGGGCTACACGCCGCCGGCGGGCACCGCATGCTCGCCCAATCAGGACGCTTTCGGCAGCAGCCCGGCCGGCACGGAGGGCATCAACGGCGTCGACCAGGTCACGGCGCTGCCGCAAAGCCCCGTCACCGAGGAGGAGCCGTTCCTGTACACCAACTCGAGCGGGAAGTTCAGCGTCTTCGTGCCGTCGGTCCAGCAGAACTCGAGCGGCCCGAACTTCCTGAGCGGCTCGGAGGCCGGCTCCTCGCTGCCGCTGTCGTCCTTCTTCGTGGCGAACCCGAGCACGCCGGTCGCGGCGATCAATCTAGCGCTGCTGGCCGGGAAGAACCTCGTGCTGACGCCGGGCGTCTACGACCTGTCCGCGCCGATCGTCGTCGAGCGCCCGCACACGGTGGTCCTCGGCCTCGGCTTCGCCACGCTGGTGCCGCAGCACGGCAACGCGGCGCTCATCGCGCTGCCCAACGTCGGGGTGAAGATCTCCGGGCTCATCGTCGACGCGGGCCCGGTGAACTCTCCAGTGCTGGTCTCGGTGGGCGTCCCCGGCCTGACGGCTGGCACCGCCGCCGACCCTGACACGATCCAGGACGTGTACTTCCGCATCGGCGGCGCGGAGACCACTCCGGTATCGGCCACGGTCAGCCTGCTCGACAACGCGCCGCACTCGATCATCGATGATGTCTGGGCGTGGCGAGCCGACCACGGTGCCAACACCTCCGTGACCGGCCCTCAAGGTCAAGTGGGAGCGGGCTGGACCTACAACAAGGGCGACACCGGCGTGGTCGTCAGCGGCGACGACGTCACCGCGTACGGCCTGGCGGTCGAGCATTACCAGAAGACCGAGGTTCTCTGGACCGGCCAGGGCGGCACGAACATCTTCTTCCAGAACGAGCTGCCGTACGACCCCCCGAGCCAGGCGGCCTGGAACAAGTCGGCGACCCAGCTCGGCTACCCGGCGTTCGAGGTCAGCCCCAACGTCACGTCCTTCAATGGGTACGGGATGGCCAGCTACGTCGTGTTCATCTACACCAATGCCACCCTGTGGGACTCCATGGCCTACCAGGCGCCCAACAAGCCGGGCGTGAAGTTCACCGATGCCGGGGACCTGTTCATCTCCAGCACCTGCTCGGTGAACGGCAACTGCCCGACGCCGACCCAGTCGGGAGGCCTGCAGTCGGTCATCGACGGTGCTGGCGGCCCGGCCACCAATGCCAACCCGACGACGATGGTGGACGTCGATTCGTACGCGAATGGAGTGTCCGTTCTTCCTTGACCGGATGGCCCGCGCCAGCACTCCCGCGCCGGGAGTGCTGGCGCGGCGGTCGGCGTCGACTACACCGGCGGTCCGGGAGCTCCGCCAGCCCAGATACGCCCAGCCAGGTCGTCAGCTACCCGGGACCTGGTGACGGGTGACCGGTGCCCGCATATCAAGGAATGTGGCCAGTCCATCCCAGGCGTTCTGTGACGGCAGCCGACCCACGCCGAACTGGACGATCTGCACGCGGCTGCACGCCACGGATAACTGATCAACTTGCGCGATAAATCGGCCATCGGCGCATGTCTCTCCAAAGGAGACGACTGGCAGCGGCTACCGTTGGTGACGGTCGTGAGGATGGTAGAGCGGTCCGCCGATAGGGGAGGTGGCGGAGCATCCGGAGGCGCGATGCCACGCGAGCGGCGGCTGCGAGCTTGCTCGCTTCCCGGCCGCCGCCGCCATCTGCGCCGCGGGCCCGGATGACCTTACCGCTCGGCATCAGTATCCCCGTACTCACCGAGGGAGACGGCCCGGAAGGTCCTCGCACACTCGGCCGCGGAAGTGCGCTCAACGGCGCTCGCGCGGCCGAGCGCAGTGCCGGCGGAGATGGACAAGGGAAGGCAGGATGGGTCGCGAAGTGCTCAGTATCCGTACACGAGGTCGTAGGCGAGCTGCGGGTTGAACTGTCCGGCGACGGTGCCCCCGCCGGTGCCGCAGTTGCCGTCGGACTCGCCCGGGTCCTTGATCCACAGCAGCGCCTCGGCACCTCCGCCCACCTGGTCGGTGGGACCTAGCTTCATGCCGGCCGGGTTGCACCACTGGTTGTCGTTGGAGCCGTTGCCGTCGCGGCTAGTGTCGATGACGAACGGCTTGGTGTAGCCGTAGTCGGCGCTCAGGTCCGCGCTGATGGCGTCGCCGTAGGCCACGTTCTGGGCGACGGTGTAGAAGCTCGAGACGTTGAGCGAGAAGCCGTGCGCCTGGGCCAGGCCCGCGGAGTTGAGATAACCGGCCATTGTCGCGGCCGATATCCAGCCCGGGTTGCCCGCGTCTAGGTAAACCCACGTCTCCGGGGCCTGGTCGGTGAACTGGGTGATGGCGTTGTTCAGCAGCCCGTCGCGATCGGAGATCTGGGCCGAATTCATGCAGCTTTCGTCGGCGAGCGCGTCGGGCTCGAGGATGACTACAGCCGGACGGTCGGCGATGCCGATAGCGAAGAGGTTGATCCAGCTGTCGTAGGCGGCATCAGATGCGGCGCCGCCGCTGGACTGGCCCGCGCAGACGTCGCGATCGGGGATGTTGTAGGCGACCAGGACTGGTAGCTGATCCCAGTACGCGGCAGCTCCCACGTACGCGCCGGTCGCCTCGGCGATGTTCTCGCTGCCCGAGCCGGCGAACCAAAGGGCCGACGGCTTTGTGGCGATGGCCGACTCGATGGCCGGCTCCCGGCCGTCGTTGGGATTCGCGGCGGACCAGACCGCGGCGCTGTTGTCGGGGTTGACATAGAAACCGTTGGTCAGGGTGTACGGGTTAGTAGCGGCGCGGGCGGCTGGGGCCCAGGCCAGCCCGGCGGTGAGACCGGCGGCGAGCAGGGCGGAGATGCAGAGGCGTCGTTGCACGGGGGGACACTTCTCCTTCGCGGAGGCGGATGCCAACGGCCGGTCTCCAGCCGGAAAGGCGATTGGACTGGAAGCGCTTCCGGTCACATCCGGAGTGGATAACTTGAAACGGATCATCGGCTCATGTCGCTTACCTGTCAATAGTCCGACCACATGGCTACCGAAAGGTTCGCCACCTGACCGATCGAGAGTCTCCTGGTGATCTATCACTGGTAGCGCTTCCAGACTTATTTCGGCGGCGCTAGGATGATCTGTACGCTGAGATTGGCCGCGGACGGACGCCTCACCCACCGGCCAGAGTGTCAGCGGGAGAGCCGGAGTGTCATCGGGAGAAAGGACCGACCAGCCGATGGGCGCACGGGCCAAACGCCGTCCGACGCTCGACGAGGTCGCGCTGCGGGCCGGCGTGTCGCGTTCGGTGGCCTCCCGGGTGATCAACAACACCCGGGACGTGAGCGGCGACGCCCGCGAGGCGGTGCGCAAGGCGGTGCGGGAACTCGGGTACGTTCCCAACCCGGTTGCGAAGGCACTGGTCACCTCGCAGGCCGGCGCCGTCCTGCTGGCCGTCTCGCACGATGACCCGAGCCTGTTCGCGGACCCCTTCTTCGCGCACGTCATCGTCGGGGTCAACGCCGCCCTCGAAAAGACCGACCTGGTGCTCATGCTGCTGCTGGCCGACACCGACCGGGGCCGGGAGCGCCTGGAACGGGTGCTGCGCTCGCGGCGTGCCGACGGCCTGCTGCTCCTCGCGCTGCACGGCGAGGACCCGCTCTACCAGCTCGCCCAGCGCCTCGAACTGCCAGTGGTGCTGGGCGGACGCCCGCTGCACGGCCAGCCGTCCTGGTACGTCGACGCGGATAACCGCGGCGGAGCCAGGGTCGCGACCGAGCACCTGATCTCGTCCGGCCGCCGCAGAATCGCGGCTATCACCGGGCGCCAAGACACGCACGTCGGGGTGGCCAGGCACCAGGGGTATCGCGAGGCGATGGCCGTCGCTGGGCTGGAGAGCTCGCGCACAGAGTCGGCCGACTTCACCGAGGCGGGCGGCGCCGGGGCGATGGGCCGGCTGCTCGAGCGCTGCCCCGATCTGGATGCCGTGTTCGCCCAATCCGACAACATGGCCGTTGGCGCCCTGCGCACACTCAAGGCGGCGGGCCGGACCGTGCCCGACGACGTCGCCGTCGTCGGATTCGACGACCTGCCCATCGCTCGGAGCACGGACCCCCCGCTGACCACCGTCCACCAGCCGGTCCAGGCCCTGGGCCGGGAGATGGCGAAGATGCTCATCGACCTGATGGCCGGCGAGCAGCCCATCCCCCTGCTCCTCCCCACGCACCTCGTCGTACGCGCCTCAGCACCCTGAAAGAGAATCATTGAAGCGGCAGAGCATGGTTGCGAACCGGGCTTGCCCGGCATGTGTCCAGCCTGCCAGCAACGTAACAATCCAACGCCTGGCGCGCCTCGAGGAAACGACCTAATCTGACTGCCCTCGAGGGTGAGCTGGAACCTGGTCGCTCGGGCGTCCTGCATTGTGGCTGAAGATGACAAATGGATGCTCGTCTTCCCAGCGCGACATCGGCACCGGCGCCTTCACGTCCCATGCGCGTGCACGGTGTGACCTCGCGGCCGGGTCGGTTCAGGATCAGGGTGCTGCGTGGCTGCGTCGCCGGCGCCATCCCCAGCGGCGCTGCGGTTTCTCCTTCGGATGCATCAGGCGGATTGTCCCGCTGTTGGAGGACGCACTGAGCCGGACCACGGGAAAACCCGGAATCGGATCTTCGAGGGTGCTTTTCACAGCGCCGCTTCTCTCTACCTGCCGGACGTCGAGACCCCGGGGAGCGATGACGGTGATCGATCCCATGCCGGTGTCGACGACGATCTTGACATCCCAGTCATCGAACTCGGCTTCGGTCAGGTCAATAGTCACGGCACCCATGCCCGTGCTGATCTTGGTAAGACGGCCGACCTGCCAGCGGCCCTTGAGGCGAACGTCGCCCATCGAGGCGGAGATCCTCAGGGGTTCTTGACGCCGCTGTGCAGCCGTCGTGAATGGGACGGGGGGCGGCAGGCTGCGGACGACGGACGCGAAGTCGGCGTGGGTGCGGGCCTCCATCAGCCCATCGAGGGCTCTTTGAAAGCGGTCCAGATTCACCTTGCCGTCGGCTAGGAGCCCCTGCAGAACGTCGATCCCGCGCTGCCGCAGGTCCTCGGAAATCAGAGGTTCGGTCTGGGCAGAGAGCCCGTCGTCGTTCACGCCAGCACGATATCGCCAGATGTCCGAATCGGACGAGCGGAGCCGGTACGAGTTCACCGCGTCCGAGCCAATCCGCGGTTCCCTGAGCGTCGGAACAGAAGCGGGTGGCTAAAGTGCGGGATGCCCTGCGGAGGAGGCGACCCATGTCCTAAGCGAGCGTGTCGCTTGCCGGGGCACGGCGGGATCCGGCTGATGGCAATGGCCTTCCGGTGGGTCATCTCCAGGCGCTAGGGTCACCGCGTTACAGCCAGGCGCGACGCCAAGGCCGCCTGGTGAAGACCACTGGGCTAGCCTTCGCCGATCAGCGTGCCGAGTAGCCTCCCATAGCGCAGCAGATGTAGGTCCCCGATGAAGTTCTCGCGGACGTAGACCTGAGCGGCCTGTCCCATCCGCGCCGCCCGCTCCTGATCGCCGAGCAGGAGCCTGGCCGCCGATCCGAACTCCGCCAGGTCGCCGGGATCGGGCAGCAAGATGCCGGTGCCCTCGGCGATCTGGTCGATGATCCCGCCGACTGCCGAGCCGATGACCGGCCGTCCCTTCCACATTCCCTCCGAGACGGTCAGCCCGAACCCTTCGGCCAGGCTCTTCTGCACAATGACGGTGGCGTGCCGCTGCAACGCGTTGACCATGGCCGCGTTCTCATCGATGTCATCCAGCGGCAGGGTCACCAGCAAGACCCGCGCCCGGGCAGCAGGGCTCAGGTCGTGCCACTGCAGCAGGCACTCCCCGTAGACCGCGGCGCCCTCCGGGTCGTCGCTCACATCCGTGACCGCCGGGCCGACCAACATCAGGTACCCCTCACCGGCGGGGGCGACATGGTCCGCGAAGCCGCGCATGACCCCGGCCATGTCCTTGAGCCGGTCCCACCGGGACACCTGGACCAGCACCGGATCACCTGGTCCGGGGCGGCCCTCGCCGATGACAGCCGCTGACCTGATGACAGTATCCACATCGCCGGTGCGGCGCGTGAACCTAGCGGGCGCCGTCGGCGCCGCGTCATCCAGCACGCCCAGCCTGGCCAGGATGGCCCGCACGGTCTCGGCGTCGAGCTGCTCGTTCTTCGGGGAGAACGGATCGATCGACGGCGGGATGATCCACGCCTTCTCGGCGGGGATCCACGACGGTACGTATTCCCGGCGGGAGAACACGTATGCTTCCGCGGCGGCCAGGTGCGGCCGCAGGAAATCCCACCCGGCCAGCGTCACCTCGTTCTCCCAGTCCACGCCGATGTGGCAGCGCCACACCACCCGGGCGCCCGCCTGCGCCAGCGGCGCGGCCAGGCCAGCGGTCTGCGGGTCGTGCAGCAGCACCACATCGCCGGGCCGGACCCGGGCAGCCAGCTCCACCGCGTTCGCGGTCAGCATCTGTGCGTAGTGAGCGGCTTCCGCCGCGTCGAGCGGTGCTCCGGACAGGCTGCCGTGGATCTGATTGTGCAGCCGCTTGGTGATGGCGAAGAACCCGGCGTCGCCGGTGATCACCAGCCAGCCGATCGCGATGTCCAGGTCCTGCACGTACCCGACCAGGAATTGCAGCATCTCGGCGACCCCGCCACCTGCCGCGGTCGAGTTGACGTTCCAGATGATGCGCCCGGCCAGTGCCTGCCGGACCTGGTCGGCGGCCCGGGTCAGCTCCGCATACCGCAGGGCGCCGATGACCGGCTCCAGCCGGGACACAGGCAGCCGTGGCACCTCCACGGCACGCACCAGGCTCACGGCCATCCGCCTCTCTGGCCGCGCGCAGCCGGGCCGTGGATCAAAGCGCAGGGTGCCCGCCACGTGCCCGTCAGCACGGGTGGTAAGAGTCAATCACGGTCACTCACCGACGATCAAGCACACCGGCGCGGTCACAGTACCCGCGCTCCATGAACCCGACAGCACGGCCTGGCCGCCCACCCCTACATAGCGGGTGCGAGCTGCTGCGCGCCGAGGCATTCGATGTCTACCCGCGAACCGACCGGGACTTCCATACCGACCGCTACGGCGCATCCCCTGAGGGGATGGCGGGCGCCCTGATCCTGGTCGCTCAGGCTGGGACGTGCTGGTCGAGCCAGTCGAAGATGCGCTCGCCGCGGATGCCGGCTCCGGTGGGACCTGACCGAGCATTACGGTCGACACGTCGGTGACACCGGGATCAGTCACCGCGGCGGCGACGCGGTGCTCGAAGGCCACCGCCCTGGGCACCCAGTAGCCGGCCTGGCTGACGCCGAGGATGGCGACCTTGGCGCCATCTACATCGGACCGCGCGAGCAGGTAGTCAACGACTGGGGTGATGACGTTCTCCCAATCCGGGCGGAACGGCAGCCGTTGCCGGACAAGTGCCGCGTTCTGCCCGGGGCCGTCGAAGGTCATCGCGTTCCAGCCACGGCTGAGCGCGTCCGCTATCCCCTGCACCCAGGCGGCGGTCACCGGGCCGTCGCTGCCGTTATTGAAGATGAGCGTTCGGCGCGACCCGCCGTCCGGTTCGGCTTGATTCCGGCGATACCGTCCGCGAAACGGAAGGGTCGCCAGTTGTAAAGGCATACTCGGATTACCTGTGCGTCTCCTTCGGGCCTGATCCTGATCATTGGGTCGGCTCCGACCCGGTTCTGTTCGGGCTTGCGGGGAAACAAAGCCTCGCGGCAATCTGCGCAAGATGGACTGGTTCCGAGCGGGAATCGGTCCTAACTGGTCGCTTAGACGAGAATAGGCCTCGCCGCGGGGATCGATGATGCTGTTCGCGCCGATACCCAGATGATTGTAGTTGAAGGCCGGTTTCCCTCCCGCCGCTATCGCCCCGTCAACCGGGCTGCAGCGTGACTCTAGCGGGCAAACCGAACAGGTTCGCTCTGTCTCTGTGGACCGCGTTGGCGGACGCGACTAGGGCAACTGCCCACCGCACTCGTGGCTGAGCTCGACCGTGCACTCCGTGTCCAGCTCAGCCTGTGACAGCTTCTGGCCAGCCAGGGTGATGTGCACTGCGTTCGGGTCGGCATTTGCTCGAATGATGTGGATCGAACCCGTTGTCCGATTAGCCGGAAGTGCCGTCCTATTCCCGTCGGCTGAGTGCCAGTCCGGCCCGGTGGTGCCGCGTGACTGCATCAGGTTCAGGAACGCGTCGCTGATGGCCATCGCCTCGCTGACGGTCTTGCCGATGATCAGGTCAGTCATGACGGAGACGCTGGCCTGGCTGATGGCGCATCCGAGCGCCTGATATGACACGTCGGCAAGCACTGGCTCGCCGTCGGCATCGCTCAGCGCCACCCGCACTGTCACCTCATCGTCGCCGTCCGGGTTGGCGTGGTGGACCTGGGCGTCGAACGGCTCCCGCAGACCCGCGTGATGCGGATTGCGGTAGTGGTCATGGATGATCTCCTGGTAAAGCGACTCGAGTTCCATCACGGCAGGCTGTCCAGTAGAGGCGCCGGAAATCCCGCACAGGCTCGTCTGGGAGGCAGGGAGGCTGGGTGGTGGCGGCTCTGAGCGGACCTGAGGGGTAGCGAGACGCGCGTCAGCCCGTCGTCCATGGACGGAGTTTCTCGGGGTTGCGTATTACCCAGATGTGCTTGATCCGGTCGCCTGTGATGTCGAATGCGAACACCGTCACGGTGACGCCGTCTTGCTGGGCCACCAGCCCGGGCTGGCCGTTGACGGTGCGTTCGAGGAATGTCATGGTGCCAGTCGCCCGGTTGGCGATCTCGATCCAGGCGCGTGCGATCTGCTCGCTCCCCTCGATGGGGCTCGGGAAGGTAATGGCCAGGCCGCCGCCGTCGGCGGTCGCCGTCGCGTCGGGGTCGAGCAGGCTGATCAGGGCGGTGATGTCCTTGGCTTCCCATGCCTGCCTGAAGGCCCTGATGATGCCGGCCTGCTGGGCTGCCGGGGTCGCGGGAGCCTGTGCGGCGCGGATGCGGTGGCGGGCTGAGGAGGCTAGCTGGCGGCAGGCCGCCGGGGTGCGGCCGGTGATCTCGGCCACTTCCCCGAAGGAGTAGCGGAAGACATCGTGCAGGATGAGCGCGACGCGCTCGGCCGGGGTCATCGATTCGAGCATGACGAGGAAGGCCATGGTGACCGACTCATCCAGGGTGACCCGGTCGGCCGGGTCGATGGCGGTGCCGCCGGGCCGGGCGCTGATCCACTCGGCGGGCTCGGGCAGCGGCTCGGGGATCCAGTCGCCCACGTAGGTCTCCCGCCGGGCGCGTGCCGAGCCAAGCAGGTTGAGGCAGATGCGGCTGGCGACCGTGGTCAGCCAGGCGGCGGGCGATTCGATGGCGTCTTGCTGCCGCGCGGACATGGCATACCAGCGGGCGTAGGTTTCCTGGACGGCGTCCTCGGCCTCGGCCAGGGAGCCCAGCAGCCGGTACGTGAGATTGATCAGCTGGCGCCGTTCGCCCATGACCGCGTCCAGGTCAAGATCGGCCCGGCCCCGGCCTGAGTCAGCAGCGTCCGGCCCGGATCGGGTGGTCATGGTGCGGTGGCTCCTTCGGTCGCGTCTGCCTTCACCAGTTCGACAAGGCAGCGCGCCGGAACGTGAGGCCGGCGCCTCGCCTGACATTCCGGCCGGCTGCCTTGTCGTACTGATCAGACGAGCACATCATCCAGCGAGCAGGAAGCTCAGGTGACACCGTGACTACCGCGATTCCGGCAACATCGTTCACCGACCCGGTGCCCGCGCAGCGCCTGGAGCGGGCGGCCGCCGCGCTGACGGCAAGATACTTCGCCGTCGAGATCCTCGATGACGCCGCCGCCGCGCGTGCCCGCGTCAAGGAGCTGATTCCCGAGGGCGCCAGCGTGTTCACCGGGGCCAGTGAGACCCTCCGTCTGTCCGGCATCGAGGAGGACATTAACAAAAGCGGCCGGTACGATTCCCTTAAGTCACGGCCGCCCATGGACCGCGCCACCCAGAGGAACGAGATCTGGGCGGCGCTTTCCACCCCCGACGTCCTCGTGGGCAGCGTCGCCGCGGTCACCGAAACCGGTTCCCTTGTTGTCGCCTCGGCTAGCGGAAGCCAGCTACCCGGCTACGCCGGTGCCGCTGCCCGCGTGATCTGGGTCGTCGGGGCGCAAAAGGTGGTGCCCGACCTGACCGCCGCGCTGCGTCGCGTCGAAGAGCACTGCCTCCCGCTGGAAAGCGAGCGCGCTATGCGGGTCTACGGGCGGCCCAGTGCGGTCAACCGCGTCCTCATCCTCAACGCTGAGCCCGAGCCCGGGCGCGGCACCGTCCTGCTGCTCCGCGAGGCCATCGGGTTCTGAAATCACGCACAGTGTTCGCGAGCGCCATGAGGTGGACGAGGTGCCGGCTCAGGCCGCGCAGCCGGCGCTTGCCCTGGTGCTGATCGCCCGCACGGCCGGCCCGCTGGCCGTGCCGAGCGCGTGGCGGCGTGCGAGCCACCCGGCCTCATTCCAGGCAAGCCAGACGCGCCCGTTCCCGTCCTGCCGGGACAGCGCGTCATCGTGGTTTCCGCGCGCTAATGACAAGCAGGGGCGGCCTGCGGCGATGCTCGGCGAGGTCCGGGCGCCTGGCAAGCACCTGATCATCTGGGCACGGCTCGTCGATGCCGGTGAGAATCAGCCCGGCGTTGAGGACGCCGCCAATCAGCGTGGCCAGCTTCCGGTGGTGCTTGGTCACCACGGTGCCTAGCCACTGCTGGGTCCTGGTTGTCTCGCGCGCGTAGTCATCGACCGGCCAGATGCTGCCCTCGCCGACCTTCATCCAGCCCGCCATCGGATCCCTGGCCGTGCAGATGGGGTGCTCGATCGAGTAGGCGAGTTGCCCGCCGGGCCGCAGCCATCCCGCGATGCGCTGGATCAGCGTGCCGTAGCCGGCCACGTAGTGCAGGGCGAGGCTGCTCACCACCAGGTCGAGGCATTCGGGCGCGAGCGCGAGAGTCTCAGCGCTCGCGCGACAGTACTGAACCCCCGGCTGAGGGTGGCGCCCCGCCAGTGTGAGCATCCGCGAGGAGGGGTCGGTGCACAGGATGCGCCGGGCACCCTGGCTGGCGAGCCAGCGCCCTAGCGCCCCGTCACCGCAGCCGATGTCAAGGACGTCGGCGTCGGTGACATCGGTAAGCAGCCGGGTAATGGCCGGCTGCTCCACGTCGTCGTTGAGGCCCGCTCCGCGCTCGCGCATCTCCTGGTAGCGCGCGAAGAACGCCGGATCGTCGTACAGGAAGTAGTCCGCGCCGGTCACAGCCACGCACGCAGGTCGCTCACGTCGACCAGCGGCAGGCCCCAGCGCAGCGCGGCGGCTTCCAGGTCGGCGGCCCTCGCCATCGTGCCGTCGGGGTTCATCACCTCGCAGCACACTCCGACCGGGGGCAGGCCCGCGGCCGTGCACAGCGCCACCGTGGCCTCGGTGTGGCCGGCCCGCTCGGCGAGCAGTCCGGGCCGGGCCGCGAGCGGGAACACGTGCCCGGGGCGCAGGAAATCAGCCGGGCAGGCGGCTGGGTCCGCGAGCCGGCGGACCGTGGCCGCCCGCTCAGCCGCCGACACCCCGGTTCCGGTCGCAGCAGTTAGGTCAACGGGAATGTGCGGGCGGGTGCCTTGCCGGTCTCCGTCTCCCGGCATGGGAGGGATTTCCAGCCGCTCGAGTACCCCGGGGGCGCACGGGACCGTCGGATGCCCGCAGCAGCGGGTGAGCAGGAAGGTGAACGCCTCCGGGCGGATAGCCGCGCCGGCGAAGATCACGTCCCCTTCAGCCTCGCGGTCCGGGTCCCAGACCAGCACCGCGCCGCCCGCGGCCAGTTGCGCGACGGCCTTCTCCGCGCCGGCGCGGCCGGAGACGTGCCCCGCCCAGCCGAGCGAGCTGATCGCCCGTGCCACGTCCGCACCAGGTCCGGCCCCGGCCAGCCGGGCGACCAGGTCGGACTCCAGGTTGACCCGGTCGCCCACAGCCAGGCCGCCTAGCGTCGTCCGCTCCAGGGTGGCCGGGATCAGCACCACCGAGAACCGGTCCCTGGTCACCTCGGCCACCGTGAGGCTGACGCCGTCCACCGCGATCGGCCCCTTGGCCGCCACACGCGGCAGCACCCGGCCGGGCGGGCGGATCCATAGCCGGCTCGCGGCGCCCTGGCCATCGATCCCGGCGACCTTGCCGACGGCGTCGACGTGGCCGTGCACCAGGTGCCCGTCCAGTGGGTCCCCGACGGCCAGCGCCGTCTCGACATTTACCCGCTGGCCCGGCCCGCAGCGATCAAAGGTCGTACGCCGACGGGTCTCGGCGCTCACCGTCGCGGTCACCGTGCCGTCGGCTACGTCCTCCACGGTGACGCACACTCCGGCGACATTCAGCGACCCGCCGAGCCGGACTAGGCTCGCTATCGTAGGCACGCACACGACGATCCGCTCGCCAGCGAACGACGCGATTTCCCCGATCTCATCGATACGGCCGGTGAACATTCCTCACCACTCCCTCAGGTACCTGCGCGCAGCACGCTGCGACAGCTGATAAATCAGGGACTGGACAAGTCCGAGAACTGGCGGGGTATCACCGCTTGGCCCCGGGATCACGCCGGGCCACTCCGCCCGCGAGGCGGAGCTGGCGGGCTGTCACCGCCGCACCTGGAATCGCACCGGGGATAAGGATAACCTCGGGCCGCCATCAGTACCAGCCGGCAGGCGGAGCGCCGCCTTCCGTAGGCGTGCTGGGCGTGTGCCGGGTGACCTCACGCAAAACCAAGCGGAGACCGTGCTGCTGAAGGACCACGAGGGTGCGCGGATGCGCCGGGCCGAGCACGCCGCCCCTGAAGGAACGGGCAACCCCCACCGCGGCGACCTCCCGCAGGCGTTCACACACTCCCGAACCTCCGCCCCAGCCCTGGCCCGGCACAGGGCGGATCAGGGGATCACGACGATCTTCTTGCCCGGTGAGGAGGCTAGCGCCTGCCACGCCTTCGCGGCTTCGTCCAGCGGGTAGTTGGCGGTCGGCAGCTTCAGCGAGCCCGCTGCCGCGAGGGCCGCGATGCGCCGGTAGCTGGCGATGACGTCGGCCGGCTCCGCGCGTGTCGCGCTGAAGCCGATGAGCGTCAGCTGCGCGGCGCGGAGCCATTCGACATGGAATGCCGTCCCGTCGCCGCCGGCCGCGCCGACGTTCAGATAGCGGCCACCTGGTTTCAGGCAGGCTAGTGCCGTCTCTGCCCACGGACCCCAGACCGGGTCCACGACCAGGTCCACGGGACCTCCGAGGGAGGCCAGTTGGTCAGGTAGCGGCTTCTCGCCAAGTAGCGCTATGCCGTCCGCGGCGGGGGAAACCTGCACTAGGCGCTCGGGATTGCGGCCCGCCGCGATGACGCGCTTGGCGCCGGCCAGTCGCGCGAGCTGGATGACGGCCGTGCCCAGCGGGCCGGTGGCGCCCAGCACCAGAACGCTGTCACCGGCCTGGATCCCGGCCTTGCGCAGCGACAGGTCTGCGCTCGTGCCGACGACGCCGATCGCCGCGGCCGTGACGCTATCGAGTTCCTCCGGGACCGGGGTGCATGTCGCGCGGCTGGTCAGCAGAAGCTCGGCCATCCCGCCGTCGACGCCCGGGACCAGGCCTGCGGGGGCGGCGGCGCGCACCCGCAGGCCCTGGTCAGGTCCGGCCACGATGGTGCCGACCGCTTCGACGGTGGGAACGTACGGAAGCCTCGGCGGCCCGGCCCGGTGATGCCCGGAGGCGATGTGAAGGTCGACCGCGTTCAGGGCTGCCGCCTCGACCTTGACGAGCACGAGGTCGGGGGTGGCTGGCGACGGGTCGGGATAGGCGACTACGCGCGGTGCGGCGTCGAGGGTGTCGATCACTGCGGCCTTCATGATTACTCCTGCTCCTTCATGGCGGGCGAGTTGTCCTGGGCGCCGCTGGTCCGGCTGCCGACGCCGAATGCGGGCTTCGCAAGCGATGTGAGCTCGGCTGCGACAGCGGCCGGGCTGGTCGTGTGCGGGAGGTGGCCGCTTTCGATGACGACGAGCCTCGATCCGTGGATCAGGTCCCGGGCCGTCTCGGCGGCGCGGAGCGGCAGGACGGGGTCGTGCCGTCCCCAGATCAGTACGGCAGGGGCGGTGATCTTCCCGGCCTGCCCCCGGAGGTCGTGCTCGGGGGGGGGCGCTGCCGTGAGAGTCGTACGCGACCGTCCCTGTGGATGTCGACAGTATGGTCATGGGCAAACCCTAACACAATGACCGACCGGTCGGTCATTGTGTCAACTCATCAGGTGCCACCGGGCATATACTCCGGGCGATGGCAGACGGAACTAGGACTACCAGCGCGCGGCAGACACGCGAGGCGCTGCTCGACGCCGGCGTCGCACTGGCGGAGGAGCACGGGCTCGCCGGTGTCAGCGTGAACATGGTGGTCGCCCGGGCGGGGGTCGCCAAGGGGACCTTTTACGTCCACTTCAAGGACCGCGCGGCGTTTGTCGATGCCATGCACGCGCGCTTCCACGACCGGGTCGAGGCCGTCGTCGGCGAGGCGGTCGCGGGACTGCCGCCCGGCGCCGAGCGGCTCTTCCGCGGTTTGGAGGCCTACCTCGACGTCTCCCTGGCGAACAAGGGTGTCAAGGCGCTGTCGCTTGAGGCCCGCTCGGACCCGGCTGTGCAGGGCTCGATGGAAGCGCGGCGCGAGCGCCTCGCAGCCGCGGCCGTGCCCGACCTAAAGGCCATGGGCTGGGACGACGACGCCCAAGCGGCGGCGCAATTGCTGGGAGCGATGACCCGGGAGATCTCGGCACTGGAATTCGACGCCGGCCACCGGCTGTCGGCGCCACGGCGCACGCTGAAGCGGTTCCTCGGGATCTGAACAGCACTCTGTGTCAGGCAACCTCAACATCGGAAGTCTGAGCGCCGCTCAACACCATGCACCCGGCCTGCGGCGGGCGCAGCGGAGCCTTGTCGTGGACCGTCGGCTCGGGTGGATCCCGTCATGGGCGTAAACCGCTCACCGGGGAACTGCGCGCTGCCGTCCGGCATTACCGCGCGTTCGCGAACCGTCTCGGCGATTCACCAGTGAAATCTGACCTGCGGCTTTCCGGTAAAGAAGCAGATGTCGAATGCCGGTGTCGGGGCGAGGTTGCCTGAGAGGGACAACCATGGTCCGTTCAAGATAAAGGCAGTTCCCGAACGGACCATGGCCGTCTTCTGACCACTTAGTACAGATGCAATCAAATTCGGTACCCTCACGTGGCGGTACGGGTTTTGCTTGGCCACGGATCCGCACACCCTCGCCCGACGTCCCGTGGGATGCTAAGGGCCGGTCCGTAATACTGGGCAGGTGGGACGGACATGGCAATTATCCCGGAGCCGGCACTAGCGCCTGCATCAGGAACACCTCGCTGGCGCCGATTCCTGACGCCGTGGCGTTCGCCAGCGGATCAGCCCGCCTGGGCGCGGCCGGCGTTGCTGGTCATCGCCGTGGTCGCGGCGGTCGCATACGGCTGGGGAATGGCTGGCGCCAGCGTCGAGCCGTTCTACGGCGCGGCGGCCCGCAGCATGTCGGAAAGCTGGCACGACTTCATCTTCGGGGCGTTTGATCCAGCCGGGACCGTCACCGTCGACAAGCTGCCAGGCGCGCTCTGGGTGCAGGCCCTGTCGCTGTGGATCTTCGGTTTTCATATCTGGGCCCTGGTCCTGCCGCAAGTGGTCGAGGGCGTGCTCACCATCTTGGTGCTGTACCGGGCGGTTCGCCGGCTGGCCGGGCCCGCGGCCGGCCTGACCGCCGCGGCCGTGCTCGCGGTCACGCCCGTCACCGTGCTGCTGAGCCGCGGCAACGTATCGGACTCGCTGTTGATCCTGCTGCTCGTGCTCGCCGCCGACGCCACGTCGGCCGCGCTGCTCACCGGTTCGCTTGGGCAACTGCTGCTGGCCGGCGTCTGGGTCGGCCTGGCGTTCCAGGCGAAGATGGTCCAGGCCTGGCTGGCGCTGCCGGCGCTGGCCGCCGCCTACCTGCTCGCCGCGCCCGCGGCGCGGCTGCGCACCCGGTGTGCGCACGTCGCGCTGGCCGGGCTGGTCACCGCCGTGGTCTCGCTGTCCTGGATGACCGCCGTCTCGCTCGTCCCGTCCCACGACCGGCCCTACGTGGACGGCAGTGCCAACGACTCGGTGTACACGCAGGTCTTCGACTACAACGGCCTGGGCCGGCTCAGCGGTAACTGGGCGACCATCGCCGGGCCGCCTTCACCGCTCATAGTCGCGGCCGTGGAAAGCGGACAGCTGCTGAACGCCGAGACCCGCGGCGTCAAGCCGAGCTGGCACCGGCTGCTGGCCGGCCCGTTCGCGGCCGACGGCGGCTGGCTGTTGCCGGCGGCCGTCGCCGGCGCGCTTGGCGTGCTCATCTCCAGGCGCCGGGAGGGCAGGCGCGACCCGCTGCGCGCCGCCGTCGTGCTGTGGGGCGGCTGGTGGCTGGTTCTCGCGGTTTTCTTCAGCGCCGGCACCTACCTGAACTCGTACTACGTGGCGGCGCTCATCCCCGCGGTCGCCGCGCTAAGCGGCGCCGGCATCGCCGCGTGCGGGCCTCGCCCCTGGCCGGCGCGGGTGCGGCTGATCGTCGCGGCGACGGTGCTCGGCTGCGCCGGCTACGGCGCCTACCTGATGTCCGGGACGGCATCCGGCCCGGTCGAGCTGACCGTGGTGGCACTGGTCGTGGCCGCGGCCGCCGCCGCACAGCTGTGGCTGCCCGCGTCAGGCAAGGCCGGGCACCTGACCGCGGTCGCCTTTGCCGGTGCCGGCGTGCTCCTGCTGCCCGCGGCGGCGTCCGTGAGCAGCGTCATCCAGGGGCTGGGGCCGTTTGACACCCCGTTCGAGTCGTCGAATACCGCGCACAACAACCAGGCTCTGGCTGCCGCCGCGCCCGCCCTCACCAGGACAGTCCAGCGGCTAGAACTCCAGACGCCACCCGATGACGCACTGCTCGGCACTGATACGTCCGGGCTCGCGGAGAACTTCATCCTGTACAGCGGCAGGGAGGTGCTGCCGATCGGCGGCTACCTTGGCAACGGGCCGGCCCCCACGCTGGCAACGCTACGGGCGGATATCAGCCGCGGCTACGTGCGGGTATTCGTGCTGCCGGTGTCACCGTCGGGCCCGGACCCACGGGTGCGGTGGATCGAATCGCACTGCACCAGGCAGCCCCCGCCCCCGAACAGCCGCCCGGTCCCGTACGCCAACTTCCGCTGCGGACCGGGCGCCGGCCAGCCGGTCGGCCCGCCCACGCCTGCGCAGGTCAGCACCCCAGCCCAGTCGAGCGGCGGGGGCTAACGCGGCGACCGGAGCACGCGGGCCCGTGGGACCCGGTTGGCTAGTTACGCCTGATCGTGGCTAGCCAGGCCTGAACCTGCGTCGTGCCGTCGATGGGATTGATCTGGAAGGTGTCGGCGGTAATCGACTGCACAGCCCAGCCGTCGCTGAACGCCGCGCGCAGCTCGCCCGCGCTGACGCGGCGCGGGCCCCAGGTCCCTGGCTGCCGATCGCTGAAGCACATGAGGTAGCAAGCGCCGGCTGGTCTCAGCACAGCCGCGAGGCTGGCGACGTACCGGGCCCGGTCGTCGTTGCCGAAGACGTGGAACACCCCGCTGTCGATCACGGTGTCGACAGTAAGGCTGAGGCGGCCGAGGTCGAGTGCGTCCGCGACTTCGAACCGCGCGGTCAGCCCGCGCTCGGACGCCTTCGCGCGCGCTCGCGCGATCGCGGTCGGCGCAACGTCGATGCCGGTGACATCGGCGCCACGACTGGCTGCGAGCAGCGCGTTCTCGCCGGTGCCGCAGCCAGCGTCGAGAAGGTGCCCGGTCAGGTGGCCCTCGTCAGCGAGTCGGACAAAAGCCGGCTGCGGTCGGCCGGTGTCCCACGGGGCCGGCGTGCTGGCCGTGTAGCTGGCGTCCCACTCTGGGTGCGCTTGTTCCGTCATGAGTCAGTGCCTCCGCACAATCGTGGTCTCGATTCCAGTCTCTCGCGCCGCGGCCGTGGTCCCTCGCTGTCTGATGGGGTTCGGGGCACCTAGAGCGCTGGCTTCCTGGCCCGGAGGAAGCCCACCGCCAGCATGGCCAATCCGAAGATCACGATCGTGCCCCCGGCGCATGCGTTGCTCCAGATCGTCCGGGTCGTGTCCATCGTCCCGGCAAGACGGCACCGAGGAAGGCAAGCCCTGCCGCGCCTTCCGCGATGGGGGATGCCGATGGCCTTAAAGCCCGAACTTGTTGACGATTGGCTTCCCGGAGCGGAACGAAGGTCCTTCGACCAGCCCCTGCGGCAGGCAGCGGAGATAAGCTGGCGCGGCATGGCACAGACACAACGGCACGATCCGGCAGGGCACGAGACGGCCCTCGCGGCAATCATGGCCGTCCACACAGCGGCGTGGTGTTTCATCGAGTCCTGCATGCTGTACGTGCTCTACGCGGGATTCAAGGGGCAATCCGACCGGCGGGCCGGCATCGCGGCCGGCGTCGTCGCAGCCGAGACCCTGGTCTTCGCCGTTAACGGCTTCCGCTGCCCGCTCACCGATATCGCGGGTCATCTCGGCGCCGAACATGCATCGGTCACCGACATCTACCTGCCGCGCTGGTTCGCCCGTAACCTGCCAGCCATCCACGTGCCGCTCATCCTGCTGGCGGCGTTCCTGCACGGACGGAATCTCCGCCGTGCGCGCGGCGTGAGGTGAGCTGACCTGGCGCACGGCCGAGCTCCCAGACGCGCGTTCGGCTATCGTCGGTCTCGTGATCGGTCCCGTGCATCTGATCTTCTACGTCAGCGACCAGGTGGCGGCGACAGCGTTCTGGCAGGCTGTCCTTGACTGCCCGCCGGCTCTTGACGTGCCTGGGATGACGGAATTCGCGCTGGGAACGCAGATGGTGCTCGGCCTGATGCCGGAACGCCGGGTAACCGGGTAATGAGGTCCCGTGCACGGCTGACCGTAGTAGTCAGCCCCGACCCGGCCGCCGTCCCGTTCACCAGCTAAGTGCCCGGTTTTCCTTCCCAGCGCGCTCACACGGCGTCGTCGTCGCGCTCACCCGTGCGGACCCGCAGCGCGCCATCTGCCGGGCACACCCAGATCTTCCCGTCTCCGATGGCACCGGTCCTGACGGACTTGGCGATCGCATCCACCACCGCAGCGGCATCCCGGTCCTGGATGACGACGTCAACCCGGAGCTTGGGCAGCAGGAGGGTGGTCGCGCGCTCAGTGGGCCGGGCTTCGGGCAGGTCGCCGTATTGCTGGCCGAAACCCCTGACCTCAGTCACGGTCATGCCCCGCGCTCCCGCATTGACTACGGCGCGTGTCACATCGTCTAGTTCGCCTGCCCTGACGATCGCGGTGATCAGCTTCACGGCATTTGTACCTCCTTCCGGCGGCCATGCGCGGGCCGCCGTTCAGCCGTCGGCGCACACGTTCCGCCGTAGACTTCAGCGTCGCAGCCGCAGGGATCGCCAGGTAGAGGCGTACGTCCCGTAGAGGCGTACGTCCCCAGGCCTGGCTGGCGCGGCGCACGACCGGCCGCCCCGGTGCGAATGTGACAATCAGTGGCTGCCTACCCGCCCGCGGGGACGGGACGGCGCTCGGGGCGAGCCGACCAGCCCGGTCGCGGGCGCCACGTAATAGGTTTCCGGGGTCATGCGAGCATTCGCATCCCCGTTGCCGGTGAGAGAGTTGATGATCCCGGCCAGTAATGCGAAATTTCACCCCCCTTGCCTCACGGCCTGCGCACGTCGCCGCGTGGCCTGCTTCGGCCGGGTTCCGTTTACCTGACCCGCGGGGTCGCCGGCGGGCCGCGCCGGAACCGGCGCGGCCGCGCTCGGGGCGGTGACCTCGGCGAGGCTTTCCTGAAGGCAGGCCAGCAGGACATCCGGATCCGGCGCTGCCGCCGTGTCGATGTTGATGCCGATATGGCAGATGCCGGCGTAGGAAAGCAGGGTGGTGTTGAGTGAGGCCCCGATGGTGGGCCCGAACGCGCACAAGCCGGTGATCTTGGCGCCGGCCAGGTAGACCGGGGCCGGCGGGCCGGTTACGTTGCTCGCCAGGAAGTCGACGTGCTTGAGTATCCCGCCCACGTAGCCGACCGGCAGCAAGTTGAGCGCCCCCGCGATCACGGCGGTGACCGGGAGAGACGGCTCCCGGCGGGCCGCTTCGATGACGTGGTGCAGGACGCGCAGCCTGGTGCCCCAGTCTGGCTCGCCGACCGGCACGATCAGCCGCTGCAGGGTGATCTTGTTGCCCCACCCCGTGTCGCCGGCGGTCCTGAGATTGACCGGGACGACAGCCCGCAAGAACTCGGTGCACGCGCCGTGGCGCTCGTGGTACCTGCGCAATCCCCCGGTAACGACGGTCAGGTAGGCGTCGTTGACGGTCCCGTCGGCCGCCTTGGCCGCCAGCTTCAGGGCGTCCAGGGAAACCTCCATCACGGCGAGCTGGCGTGTCGTCGCGCGCTCGCGCATCAGGGGGGACATGGCGCCCGAACTCGGCCCGGCTGTCCGGTAGACCGAGGCGGCCATCGCGGCGGCGTCGCGGGCGACGCCGGCCGGGTCGCGGGCGGAGCGGATCATCGCCGGGATCGCTGCCCCCGCCCCGCGCCAGGCCAGGCGTGCGAGCTGCGCGGTCAGCAGACCCGCGGCGTCGGTGACCAGGGTGAGCTGGTCCAGCTGCTCGCCTAGCGGTGCCGACGGCATCTCGCCCAGGTGGCCGTGCTTTCGCTTCGGGTCGGCGATGACCGCCAGCATGCGCATCCCGCTCACGCCGTCGGTCAGGGAATGGTGGACCTTGACGATGAGCGCCGCCCGGCCGTCCTCGAGGCCCTCGACCAGGGTGAGTTCCCACAGCGGGCGGGTGCGGTCGAAGGTATCCATCGCCGGCCAGCTCGCGAGCTGGAGAACAGCGTCCCGGGTCCGGGGCTCGGGAGCGCGGACGCGGTGCAGGTGCCAGCTCAGGTCGAAGTCCGGATCGTAGATCCACCGGGGGGCGATGACGGGGATCGGGGAGTCGATGACGCGCTGGCGCAGCGAGGGTATGAGCCGCGTTATCCGCTCGACCCGCGCCACCAGAGCTTCCCACTCGGGCACCCGGTCGAGCCAGACGGCCAGCACAATGGACGGCCTGAGCACGGGATCGCGTTCCATATGCCAGGAAAACGCGTCGGTCGAGCCCATGTATGCACCGTTAGGCGTCGTCATCTTCCGACGGTATGACGCCTTCCCCGGCCCCGGCAGGGCCAGAGGTCCCGTGGAGCCCGTGGGACAAGTCCCTGGCGGCCCGACGTGCGCAAGTTACCTGGGGGTAGCATTCGCTGGCCCGGCCTTCTAGGCTGTGGCAGGGGACGGCCGGTCACGGATGCCGGCGGAAGTCCCGGTCGCGGTCCCAGGGGGCTGAAGATACGATGCACGGTCTTGATTACGACGTTCTGGTGATCGGGTCAGGCTTCGGCGGCAGTGTCGCGGCCCTGCGGCTGACCGAAAAGGGATACCGGGTCGGTGTACTGGAGGCTGGCCGCCGGTTCGACGATCCAGCCGATCCACGCCCGGGCCAGCGTCATGGCCGCTTGCCGAAGACGTCGTGGCGGGTTTCCAGGTACATGTGGGCACCGCAGTTCGGCCTGACCGGCATCCAGCGCATCCATTTGCTGCGCGGTGAGAAGGACTCGCGGGTGCTGGTCCTGGCCGGGGCCGGGGTCGGCGGCGGTTCGCTCAACTACGCGAACACGCTGTACCGGCCCGCCGAGCCGTTCTACGACGATCCGCAGTGGAGCGGCATCGCGGACTGGCGCCGTGAACTGGCACCGTATTACGACCAGGCCGAGCGGATGCTCGGCGTGGTGCCCAACCCGACCACGACCCCGGCCGATCTGGCGATGAAGAAGGTCGCCGACCGGATGGGGTGCGGTGACACGTTCCAGCTGGCCCGGGTCGGCGTGTATTTCGGCGACGGCCCCGGGACCGCGGCCGCGGACCCCTTTTTCGGCGGTGCGGGGCCGCTGCGGGCCGCCTGCACCGAGTGCGGCGCGTGCATGACCGGCTGCCGCAACGGCGCCAAGAACATGCTGACCGAGAACTACCTTTACCTCGCCGAACGGGCTGGCGCGCGGATCATGCCAATGACGATGGTGACCGCCGTGCGCCCCCGCCCGGATGGGTTCACGGTCGAGGTCAAGCGGGCCGGCAGCCCGCGCCGCCACCGCCGCACGCTCACGGCCGGGCAGGTCGTGTTCGCCGCGGGCACCTGGGGCACCCAGAAGCTGCTGCACAAGATGAAGGCGACCGGTGCCCTGCCGCTGCTGTCCGACCGGCTCGGCGCCGTCACCCGCACCAACTCCGAGGCCATCCTCGGTGCGGAGCGACTGCGGCTGAAGGGTGACGATTACACCCGCGGCGTGGCGATCACCTCGTCGTTCTTCCCCGATGAAGACACCCATATCGAGCCGGTCAGGTACGGCCGCGGCTGCAATGAGATGGGCTCGCTGCGCACGCTGCTGGTCGACGGCGACGGGCCGACACCGCGCTGGGCGAAGTTCCTGCGCCAGGTGGCCGCCCACCCGCTCGAACTCGGCAAGGTCGTGAACCTGCGGCACTGGTCGGAGCGGACGGTCATCGCGCTGGTCATGCAGAGCCGCGACAACTCGATCACCGTGCGGGCCAACCGCGGGCGGTTCGGCTGGGGGATGCGATCCGGGCGCGGCCACGGTGAGCCGAACCCGGTCTGGATCCCCAGCGCCCACCGTGCCACGCGCCTGCTGGCCGACGAAATCGGCGGCACCGCGTTCGGCACCTGGACCGACCTGTTCAACATCCCGATGACCGCGCATTTCCTCGGCGGCGCGGCGATCGGAGAGTCGCCCGCCACCGGCGTGATCGACCCGTACCACCGCGTCTACGGGTACCAGGGGCTGCACATCGTCGACGGCTCGGCGGTCTCGGCCAACCTGGGCGTGAACCCGGCACTCACGATCACCGCGCAAGCCGAGCGGGCCATGGCGATGTGGCCCAACCGCGGCGACACCGACTCGCGGGCCGCCCCAGGTGCCTCCTACCAGCAGGTGGCGCCCGTCCCGCCGCGCAATCCGGCCGTCCCCGCCGGTGCGCCGGCCGCGCTGCGGCTGTCCCCGCCGCTGAAGGCCTGACGCCCAGGACGGCCTGCCCGACGGCGCGCCCGGCCGGTGGCCAGGGCCGTAGAGCCACGCGTGCGTTCGGGATAAAGCATTTAATCAGTCCGAACGGTCGCGTGGTATCTACGCTCGACGGCAAGCCATCGGGCTCCCGGCCTTGACGAAGGACGCCCGGTGCCCTTGCATGGCCTTACGGGATCCTGACCGGGCAGCACCGCGCTGGGCCGGACCGGGCCTTACCCAACCCAACAGTCAAGGCGGACGCGATGTCCATGAGACCAGTGACCGAGGGTGATCGCGAGGCCGGGCAAACGCCCGCCACCTGGTGGCTCGCGCGCGGCGAGGATCAACTGCCTGCCACCGCCGACTGGCTGAGCGCAGCCGAGCGCAACCGGGCTGACGCGCTCCGGTACACCAAGCGGCGAACCGACTTCCTGCTCGGCCGGCGGACGCTCAAGCTAGCGGTGGCGCGGGTAATCGGCTGGCCAGACGATCCGGCCACGCTCGCCCGGATCGAGGGCAGGAACGCGCCAAGCGGCGCCCCCCGGCTATACATCGACGGCCAGCCGGCGGGCCGCGGCGTGTCGCTCACCGACCGGGCGGGGTGTGCCGTCTGCCTGGTAGCGGACCGCGCCGCCGCGCTCGGCTGTGATGTTGAGATCGTCGAGCCGCGCAGCGACGCCTTCGTCCGCGATTACCTGACGGAAGCGGAGCAGCGGCTGGTGGACGGCGCAGGCCCGGCCAGGGACATGGCGGCCAACCTGATCTGGTCGGCTAAGGAAAGCGCGCTCAAGGTGCTGGAGACCGGGCTGCGCCGGGACACCCGTTCGGTCGAGGTGGCGGTGGCCGAGCTGAGCCCGCCGGAGCGCACCTGGTCCGCACTCCGCGTTCGCACCGCCGAGGGCGTCGTCTTCCCCGGCTGGTGGCGGCGGAGCGGGGCGTTCCTGGTGACCGTCTGCTGGCCGCCCGGCGGCCCGCCGCCCGCCGGGCTTGAGGCACAGTCCCCGATCGACTCCATGCTCCCGTCGCACCGCTGGGTCGACCGGCCGGTCAGCTAGCTACGGATCGGCTCTCCGTTGCGCATACCCGGCACTTCGGGTGTTACCCCGGCCGCCAATCGGCGTTCCAGGGCGCGGATGACGAACGGCCGTAGCTGCTCGGCCGGGATGATCTGGTCGACCGACCCGACGCGCAGCGCGCGCCTGATGTCGTGGATGCCGTCGAACTCGTCGGCGACCTGCTTCAGCTTCTCGGCCCTGACGGCCTGGGTGACCCCGGCCAGCTGATGGTGCGTCTCCGCGAGCGCCTTGCCGGTCGCGGTCGTGAGCAGCGTCCGCAGGCCCGTCACCCGGGGATCCTCATCCGTCCTGGCCGACACCTCACGGGAGAGAACGACGGCGGCGGCGGGCGCCCCGCCGATCACCGAAGCGTAGGAGCCGGCTACCGCGGCCGTTTCCATGTCATCGTGCAGCCGCTTGGAGAAGACCACGAACGCTCCCCCGTGATAGCGCGAGACCACCACGAACACGATGGGCCCGCGGAAGTTCGTCACCGCGCGGCCGATCTCCGCGCCGTACTCCAGCTGCCACTTGCGCATGCTCTCGGGCGAGCCGTCGAAGCCGCTGAGATTGGCCAGCACCACAACCGGCCGGTTGCCGCTGGCCGCGTTGATGGCGCGGGCCACCTTGCGCGACGACTGCGGGAAGAGCGTCCCCGACGTCCACGACGAGGGGCCGTCGGCGGGAACGAACCCGGCCCTGGCCACGTTGCGCGACTCAAGGCCGATCAGGCACACCGGGAACCCGCCGGCCCGCGCCTCCCACACGATCGCGCCCTCGGCGTTGTGCCAATGGGCCCACCGCTCGAACGGCACGTCGTCGGCATCGCTGACAGCCCGCATCACCGAGCGCATGTCGAACGGCTTCTTGCGGTCGCCGTTCAGCTCGGCGGAGAAGATGTCGCCCACGGTGGCGAACTCCGACCCCTCGACCCGCTTGTGCGGGAACGCGCGCACGTCGCGCTCGGACGGATCGCTCGTCGGCGCCCGGCGGGGATGCGGCTCGCCGGGGACGATATACGTGTGCGCGTAGTGCCGCAGCAGCAGCGCGCAGGCCGCCGCCAGGGTCGGCGCCCAGTACTGCGCTTGTCCGTTGGGGCCCATGATCCGCTCGAACCCGCCGATGCCGAAGTTGTCCTCAGCGGACACGCCGCCGGAGTAGTCGAGCGATTTCTTGCCGGTGAGCACCATGGCCGAGGCGGGCGTCATGATGAGGATGCCGCGCGTGTGCATGAGCATGGTCGCCTCGGCGTCCCAGTACGGCTGGGCGCCGACGTTGATCCCGGTGACGACGATGTTGACCTCACCGCCGGACTGGGTGAACTCGATCAGGCCGCGCAGCACCGCGGCGATCCAGTCCATGTTCTCGGTCCCGCTGTCCCACGCGATCTTGGCGCCAGACGACAGCGCGAACCATTCGACGGGCACCCGCATCCGCCGGGCGAGGGCAAGCGCGGCCAGAATGCGGCGGCACTCCGGCTCGGCCAGGCTGCCGAGTCCCTCGGTCGGGTCGCCGAGAATCACCACCCGGCGCATCCCCTCCGGCACCAGGGACGTGTAGCTGGTGATGACGCCGGTGACGATCCCCGCGGAGTTGCGGCCGTACGGCCGGCTGACCGGCACGAGCTCATCGGCGCCGGCCCCGCTGCCGGTGCCGCCCGGGATCCCGCCCTCGCTTAGGTCGTACTCGGCGAAGTCGCCGGCCGGGAAATCCGAGGGCGCGCCCTGGGGCGGTGTGAGCATGCGGATGAGCTCGTACGGATAAGGCACCCCGAGCCGCTTGGCCCGCAGGGCGCGCTGCTGGTACTCGGTATGCGGCTGGATGGGCTGGTCCGATGGCTCGCGGACGCGCACCGTGACCGCCCTGTCGGCCACGTTCTCCACATCGAGGATGGCCGTCCGCGGCTCGCCGGTCACCTCGTCCGTCATCCGGATCCGTACCGCGACCTTCTCAAGCCCGAGGTCGGCGGCCTGCGGCGCCAGTTGGTGCGCCAGACTTCGCCAGGTGGCGGTGGGGATGTCCCACACCGGGCGCACGTAGAGCAGCACCCTGTTCCGCAGCGGGCGCTGTCGCCGCGGCTGGCCGCGGAGCGCGTCGCGGATGTCGGCGAAGGCCTGTACCAGGATGCCCTCCAGCATCGGATACCCGATGATCTCGCCGGCCGAGTCGCGCGCGGCGGTGAGGTCGCGCACCTCGGCGATGGCGATCAGCCGCTCGTCCTTCCGATTGGCGCGGGCGACGGCGTGGAAGAGGTACACGTCCTCCGCGCTTGGCAGCTTGCGCAGCGAGAAATTCGACAGCCGCCACAGGTCGAGACGCTCAGCGATCATCGGGTGCAGGTTCCTGAGCAGCGGGTCCTCGGCGAATCCGGCCGCGGTCGGCGAGAACGTGAATGTCTGGGTCCGCTGGTAATCGGCCGCGCGCTCGGTACCTCGGGCGGCACTCGTCACGGTGACGATCAGACGGCGCAGCTCGCGGCCGAAGTACGTGCCGGGGAGCAGGCGGGCAAGTTCAGCGGCCATGTCCTCGTCCGGGCGGAGTGGCTCGTCGCGCCACGACTCAACGTCGACGACGACCGGCTGGCCGGGGGCGAGCCCGGTCAAGTGCCCGGCAACCGCACGGGCGAACGCCGGCAGGTCCGCGATGGGGACGTACGCGGTGAGCAGGTGCACCGGCGGACCGTCCTGCCCGGGCTCGTGGTAGTCCGCGAGGCAGGTGAGGTGGCCGCCGAGCAGCTGGCAGCGCATCCGCATGAGGTCGCGTATCCGGTAGAACCGGCGGGTGCGCACCTCGAGCAGCCGGGCTCTGGCCGTCTCGTCCGCGTCGCGATACCAGTCACGGATCCTGGCGCGCATCGGCAGCGGGAACCAGACGATTTGGTCCGCGACGTCGCGCTGCCGATCGGGCGCGGGCTGATCGCACAGCTCGTCCAGGCTGGTCTCGATCTCGGCGTACGCCTTCGCCCTGGTGCGGTCGATCACCGGCCCGTCGACGTAGCGGAAGCGGACGTCCCTGGCCAGGTCGCAGACGTCGGGGTAACGCCCTTGGGTGGAGCTGATCAGCCGGGCGAGCACGGTGAGCTGGTCGTCGGTGACCGCGTCGGCCAGCGGGTCGTGGCTGCGGCGCCACCGGTCCAGGATGGCGATCACGATGGGGGCGGCGGCCGGCATCCGGTCCACCGACCGGGCGATCCGCAGCAGTGCCTGCTCGAGTTCTGGTGTGCGGATCAGCGACTGGATGCCATAGCGGGCGAGCGCCGCTCGCAGCTGCCGCAGGAAATGGCCGGGCACCCCGCTGCGCTCCGGATCGAGGAACGACAGGTAGGTGAGCAGGTGCTCGTGCGAGCTCCGGGGATGGTCTTCCTCCTGCTCGTCTTCGGGGACCGGCCGGGACAGCGCCGCCGCGTCCGCGAAGATCTCCAGCAGTTCCTGGTCACTGCGAACCCTGCCGTCATCGTCGGACGGAACGTCTGCCAGCCGCTTGGCTCGCTCCCGGCTGAGCTCATGAGCGTCGCCGTCTTCGATGTCGTAGCCGAGCAGGTAGGCCCGGAGCAGGTAGTCGATGTCGGCTACGTCATCGCTTCGGGACAGTGTCGCCAGACCGGCGAACTCGGCCGCCGTTCCGCGCTGCCTGCCAGACCCATTCTGCCCGGTGGGCACTTGCGGCACTTGCAGCACTTGCAGCGCGACCAGCGGCGCCCCCGCCTCCACCTGCGTGTTCACCTGAGCGTAGACGGAGCTGACGATCCCATCGCGTGGTGCGGCGATGGTGGTTTCCATCTTCATGCTTTCGACGACGGCGAGTGGATCGCCCGCGCGGACGATGTCGCCGGGGGCGACCGACATGGCCACGACGAACGCCGGGGACGGGCAGCGGACCTGACCGCCGTCGTCGCGGGTGATGACGTGGGCGACGCCGTCGACCTCGATGAGCAGCCGGGAATCCTGGCTCGCGGCGACGACCTTGTACCGCCTGCCGCGGCAGGTGACCGCCCGCTCGTAGCGGCCGAGCCGCTGGACACCGACCTCGATCGGGACCGTCCCGGCCTGGCCGCCGCCCGGTGAGCCGTCGTCCGGCCAGCCGCCCGCGGGGGCAGTTCCCTGTGTGGCCTGGCCGGCCACGACCCGGTAGTCGCTGTGCCCCAGGCAGTACACCTGCAGCTGGTAAGCGCCGCCGCGCGCCCGCAGTCGCAGCCGGTGCCCGACCTGGTCGGGGAGTTCGGGACGGCCACGTGCGGCCGAGGCCACGAAGTTGGCCTGCACCGCGGCGTAGTCTGCGTCGGTGGCCTCGACCGCCGCGGCCAGCAGCGCGATCGGGTCATCGGCGACCAGTTGGCCGCCCGCCTCCGTCAGCCGGTCTAGCCAGCGGTTGTCGTAACTGCCCGCGACGATATCCGGGTGACCCGCCAGGGAAAGCAGGAACGCCTTGTTGGTCATCCCGCCGTCGATCACTACCAGGGATTGCGCCAGCGCGCGCTTGAGGCGGCTCAGCGCCTCCGCCCGGTCGTGCCCGTACGCGATGACCTTGGCGATCATCGAGTCGAACTCCGCCGGGATGTCGTCACCCTCGGCTACTCCGGTATCGACCCGGATTCCGGGCCCCGAAGGCAGCCGCAGCGCGGACACCCGGCCCGGCGTCGGCGCGAAGTCCTGCTCCGGATCCTCGGCGTTGAGCCTGGCTTCGATCGCGTAGCCGGTGACGGCGGGCGCGGCCGACGGCAGCCTGCCGCCCCGCGCGATGTGCAGCTGCAGTTTGACGAGATCGATGCCGGTTGTCATCTCGGTGACGGGATGCTCGACCTGCAGCCTGGTGTTGACTTCCATCAGCATGAATCGCTGCGTCGCCGGGTCGACAAGGAACTCGACGGTGCCCGCGCTGCGGTACCCGACGGCGCCGCAGAGTCGCACGGCGGCGTCGCGCAGCGCGGCCGCGGTGGATGGTTCGACCGCGGTCGAACCCGACTCCTCGAGGACTTTCTGATTACGCCGCTGAACGCTGCAATCGCGGATGCCTGCCGCCCACACGGTGCCGTGCCCGTCCGCTATCACCTGCACTTCGACGTGCCGCGCGCCGCCGAGTCTGCGTTCGACGAACATAGTGGCGTCGCCGAACGCCACTTCCGCCTCACGCTGCGCGGAGGCGAATGCCGCGGGCATCGCGCTCTCCGACTCCACCAGCCGGATGCCACGGCCGCCGCCTCCCGAGGCCGCCTTCACCAGGACCGGGTAGCCCAGGATCCCCGCCGCGATCCGCGCGCTCTGACTGTCGTGCACCGCGCCGCCGCTCCACGGCACGACGGGTATCCCGAGCCGTTCCGCCAGCTCTTTGGCACGCACCTTGTCGCCAAGCAGCCTGATGACGTCGCTGGACGGGCCGACGAACGTGATTCCCGCCGCTTCGCACCGCGCGGCGAAATCGGCCGACTCGGCGACGAAGCCCCAGCCCACCCAGACGGAGTCGGCGCGGGCCCT
This sequence comes from Trebonia sp., assembly GCA_050013875.1. Taxonomy (GTDB): domain Bacteria; phylum Actinomycetota; class Actinomycetes; order Streptosporangiales; family Streptosporangiaceae; genus Trebonia. The sequence continues at coordinate 34,105 of JBEKEK010000034.1, forward strand.
GACGAGCGCGGCCATCACCGTGTCGACATCCACGTACGCGCTGTGCCGGCTGCCGTCGGGACCGGCGACCACGGCCGGGCCGAGGCGGACGGCCTCATCGGCCTGCCGTACGAACAGCGACACCGCGTCGGGGTCGGTGTACAGCGCGATCGTGGTTACCGGCTCGCCGAAGTCCTCGCCGAGCTCACCGACGGCGGCCAGGCACCGCATGGCCGGCTCGCCCCGGTTGACGATGGCAAGCCGCAGGACGTCAGGCATGATGACTCCTTCACTGGCCGCTCGGCGGTCAGGTTCGCATCGCATCGCGGATCGGCTGCTGGAGGTTGGCCGGCAGCGGGCTCTCGAGGCCGACGGTCCGGTAGCCGTTGACGCGCAGTATCACGTCGCCGTCGCCGTCAAGCACCTCGCAGTCGAAGCTGCCGTCGGCGGCCGGATGGGCGACAGCGAACAGCTCCGCCTCGGGAACGGGCTGGTGCGCCATGCTGACAAGATCCGCGTGAGCGGGCAGCGCCAGGTGCCCGGCGTGGCCGATCTCCCACAGGCCCGCGGTCTGGAAGCACGCCTCCGCCAGCCGCGGCTCGGTGGCCGTGGGCCCGGTCTCTGGCGTGTTCCCTGCTGGCATGTGCCCGGCGAGACGGGCGACAGCGTCGGCACCCCGGTGCCAGGCCTCGCCGACCACCTGATAGGCCGGCCCGTGGAAGAACACGTGGTAGATGTCGCCGGCGGTGACGGCCGGCGCCTCGTGGGCTCCGGGCGCCTCGGCTCGCTCTTGCTCCACGGTGTCCTCCACCGCGGCCGAGGTCAGCCTGACCTGGCCGGTGAAGTGCGTCGTGACGCGCGGCGCCTGCTCGCCGGCCAGCATCCGGCTGGCGCTCAGCGTGCAGTCCGCGACGAGATCGGCGCCATCGGGCCGGATCACCGCGGTCACGGTGATCGTGCGCGGCTCGTCCCGGTAGAACTTCAGCGGGGCGATGAAGTCCACCTGCTCGACGTCGGCCACCCGCAGGCCGGGAACGGCGAGGCCGGCCAGGGCCGCGAACGCCTCGATGCCCATCACCCCGGGCAGCACCGGCGTGCCGTCGATCCGGTGGTCGTGCAGGAACGGCTGTGCCGCCGGATCAAGCGTGGTCTGCGCGCTGAGCCCGGAGTAGATCCCCATCCCGCTGATCGCGCCGATCATCGGGCCCGCGGAGCTGGTGTCGATCGCGCCGGGGTCGAGCCCGCCGGTGATGTCGTTCTCGGCGGTGAGCATCCCGAGCTGCCCGCCGACGACAACCTCGCCGGTGAACGGCCCGGCGGCCAGCTCCAGGCCGATCCACGGGATCCCTGCCTCAGGTGCCAGCATCTCGATGCCCGCCATGGCCATCACCTTCGGGATCGAACCCCTGGTCGCCATGCCGAGGCCGCCCCACGCCGTCCAGTCGACGGCTATCGCCCTGGTATCCGGCCTGGTGGCCCGGAAGCTGGACATGATCTTGCACAGCAGGTCGTTGGCGGCGGCGTAGTCGGTCTGCCCCGCGTTGCCGAACCGGCCGGCCACCGAGCTGAACGTCACTACCGCGCCCAGTGGCATGCCCTCGGCCGCGTGCAGCAGGTTGAACAGGCCGTCGCTCTTGACGTCGAAGACAAGGTCGTACTCGCGCGGCTCCTTGTCCGCGACGGCGCGGCTGATGTCGAGCCCGGCGGCGTGCAGGAGCACGTCTACCCGGCCGTGCCGGTCGCGGATGCCGGCCATGACGCCCGCGACCGCGCCGGGATCGGTCAGGTCGGCCGCGTGGTAGTAGGCCTGGCCGCCTGCGGCGCGTACCGCCTGGATGGCGATCAGGGCCGAGTGCAGCCGTTCGCAGCGGGCCAGCTCCCGCTCGATCAGCACCGGTGTCGGGCGGGTGCCGCTGGCGGCGAGTCGGTCGGCGATCGTCTTCTTCAGCCCGCCGGCGTCGGCCGCGAACTGGATCAGGTCCGGGTCGGCCGGATCCGGCTCGGGTGCGAGGTCGATCAGGTGGAAGGTGCCGCCGCTGGCCTTGGCCAGGTCCGCGACGATGGCCGATACGATCGCCCCGGCCGCTCCGGTCACCACGAACACCGTCTGGCGGCCGAGCGTCATTCCGCCGTTGCCGTCGCCGAACGGGACTTCCCGCAGGCCCACCGTCCAGCGGCGGCCGTCGGCCCGGCCGATTTCGACCGCTCCCGGATCGCGCAGGGTCTCCTCGATCAGCGCGTCCGCGAGCGCGGCGGTCTTCCTGGTGTCAGGGAAGTCGACCGCCTTGACCACGGCGTCCGGCCGCTCGCGCCAGTACGCCTTGACGAAGCCGGTCACCGCGCCGCCGAGCGGCGCCGTCGCCCCGTCGTTGTCGTATCCGTGGTAGCCGCCCATCCGGGTCCCGGCCACCAGGAACGTGCCCTGCGGCCCGAGCTGGCCGGCCTGGTCGAGCCGCCGGACGACCGCGTACAGGTTCTTGACCCTGCGGCGCAGTGCCTCATGCCAGCCGGCCAGGTCGAGTTCGCTGAGGGCGGGCTCGGCGTCGAGGGCGGCCAGCCAGTACAGGCCCTGCGCCGGGCCTTCAGCCAGCCAGCCTGTCAGCCGCGAGTCAAGGTCGGCAGCCGGGCAGCCTGGCTCGATGACCAGAGCGCTCACGCCGAGCGAGCCGAGCCGCTTGACAAGCGCCTTGCCGACGCCGCCCGCGTCGGCCAGCACGATGACCCGGCTTGCCTGGCCGAGCGTCACGGCGGTGGGCTTGCACCACTGCGCGGGCGGCCGCAGCACCGGGACGGGGATGCGGCGCGGCAGACGCCGCGCCGCCGCCGGGTCACCGGTGAAGGCGGGCGCCGTGCTGAGCGGCGGCGCCGGCGCCGCTTGGGTCTGCGGGGCGGCGGACTGGCCGGACGGCGTGCCGCCGGCCACGGGCCCGGCGGGCGCGGGCTGGGCCGGGGCCGTGTGGTCGCGGACGAAGCCGATCACGTGGGTGAGGGTGGGGAATTCGCGCAGCTTGAGGTTGTCCTGGCGGGGGATCGCGAAGCGCTCCCTGACCGCGGCGAACACCTCGGCTTGCTTGACGGTGTCGACGCCGAGGTCGGCCTCCAGGTCCAGGTCGAGGTCGAGCAGGTCGCGCGGGTAGCCGGTCAGGCCCGCGACGACGTCGAGGACCGCGTCGGTGACCACGTCGGGTGCCTGGGCCGCGGCTGCGGCCGGCGCAGTCCGCTCCGGTGCCGCCTCGGCCTTTGCCGCCGGCCGCGCGGTGGCGGTCTCCACCGGGTCGGCGGTCGCCGGCCGCGACGGCCCGGCGACTTGGACGGCGACCTGGGCCTCGGCCTCGCGCGCCGGTGCGGCCTGGGCGGCGGGCCTGGTCACGGGGGACTGGCTGGTGGTGTCGTCGGCGACCCGGAGCCTGCGCTGTACCACCTCCAGCTGGGCGTCGTCGCGGCCGGTCATCTTGGCCAGCCATGCGCGCCACACCCGCTCGTCCGCGATGCGGTAGGCGAAGCCCAGCTCGCTCGGAGCCCGGTGCGCGCCATCTGGCGGCGCGATCCAGTGCAGTAGCGTCATCGAGACCTGCGAGCCGAATCCGGCGGCAAGGCGAAGCGCGTACTTGACCGGGTACGCTCCGCCGCGAGACAGGTTCAGCAGGCCAAGCTCCGGATCGGGCTCGCGGTAGTTCGGCACCGGCGGGACGATCCCCGTTTCCAGTGCCTTGACGGCGACGACTTCCTCAATCCCGGCGCCCATGGCATGCCCGGTGAAGCCCTTCGTGTTCGCGATGACGACCGAGCCCGCGGCCGCTCCGAACGCCGTCCGGAGCGCGCTGATCTCGGCCGACGCGCTGCCGCCGCGGGCCGGCGTGTAGGTCTCGTGCGAGACGAACATGGTCTGGTCCGCGATCTTCGCGCGGTCGACGCCCCGCCGCTCGGCCTGGCGGATGAGCTGCTCCATCACCTGCGAGATGTGCTCGACATCGAGGCGGGTGCCGTGGAAGGCGCTGTTGGCGGTGACCGCCGCCAGGATTTCGCAGATCGGCCGGATGCCGCGCTCGCGCGCTGCGGCGGCGGACTCCACGACCAGGGCAGCGGCGCCCGAGCCGATGATCATTCCGTGCCTGCGCCGGTCGAAGGGCAGGGCCGCGTCCTCGACCACGGCGTCGGTGGCCGCCGCCCCACTGGCGAGGAACCCCGATCCGACCCAGGGCAGCAGGGTGTCCGAGGCGACGTCGTCCGCCGAAACCACGACGACGCGCCGGCAGCGCCCCGCCCTGATCCAGTCCTCGGCCACGCACAGTGCCTGGGAAGTGCTCGCGCAGGCCGCGTTTACCTGCGTGTTCGGACCGCGGGCGCCGATGAGCTCGGCGAACTGCGAGTGTCCCATCGACAGGACACGGAACAGGAAGCGGCGATTAAAGGAGAACGGCTCGGCCTGCAGCAGGTGCCGCAATTCGGCGGTGCGCCTGTCCACCTCGGCCACCGCCTGGTCCTGCGCGCTCATCCGGGCCCGGATGTCCTCGAGCACGCCGAGTTCGTGCCTGCGGGCGCGGTCCTCGTGGTAGTGGTTGAGATCGTTCGCGAAGGACTCGTAACCGGGGAACGCGGACGCGAAGATCACTCCGGTGTCGTCGCGCATGTCGGCGGGCAGCCCCCAGCGATCCGGCAGCCTGGTGCCGAGCGTCGTGGTGTGGTAGTGGCGCACCAGCGGGATGCCCGCGTCGCGCAGCGCGTCCACACCGGCGCCGATGGCCAGCCGGGTGCACTGGTCGAGCGCGGCGTCCCGGTCAGCGTCGACGCCGAACTCGCTGCTGAGGTCGAAGCTCCCGTACCGGCCGGCCAGCTTGATGACGTCGCCCTCGTTCTTGATCGTCTCGAAGACCGGGTCGCCAGTGTCGCTCTTGACCAGCCGGGTGATGTGCTTGTCGACCATCCCGTGCCGCACCTGGCGCGGGACGACGTCGATGAACTGCTGGCCGGAAAGGATGCGCGCGACGTTCTCGTCGTCAAACACCCGCTCGGTGCCGGGCAGGCCGAGCGCCGCGCCGGTGATGACCACCGGCTCGGACAGCGGCGGCGCCGCGCCGTCCGGTGCGGTCGGCGGCGCCGTGACCGGCCGGACGGCGGCGACGCTGGCCGGCTGCGCGGCGCTGGCGAAGATAGCGCGGCCGCGGTCGATGAGATCGGCGACCAGATGGCCGAGTTCGGCGTAGCGGTCTTCCTGCATGGCTGCTCCCGGTGGGGTAAGGACTGCTCCCGGTGGGGTAAGTGGGGTAACTGGAGCGTCGGCTGGCACCTGCACGGTCGTCTGCTCACGAGCTGGCACGGGCCGCGCCTGATAGCCCAGGCCCGCGGCGTACAGGCCGCAGAGCGCGGCGTTGAACGACGGTACGTCGCCGTACTTGGGGTGGTTGGTGAACAGCGCGAGGGCGTCGTCGTGGGCCGAGCCGAGCACGTCTTCGGCGAACCCGGCTAGCGCCCGCTTCGGCCCGACCTCGACGAAGACCCGGGCGCCGGCCTCGTACAGCGTGCCAAGTCCCTTGACGAACTGCACGGGGGATGCGACCTGACGTGCAAGGATGTCCAGCATCTGGTCCTTCAGGCCCGGGCCGCTCGCGGGGTAGAACTCGCCGTTGACGTTGGCCACGACCGGCAACTCCGGAGCGCGCAGTTCCAGCGTGGCCAGGGTCTGCCGGAGCGGTTCGCTCACCGGTGCGACGATCGCCGTGTGGAACGCGTGGCTGACCGGGATGCGGGCGGCCGAGTAGCCGGCCGAGGTGAACGCCTCGATGGCCCGCTCGACCGCCTCGGTCGCGCCGCCGATCACGGCCTGGTGCGTGCTGTTGATGTTGGCGACGACCACGTAGCCGTCGACGGACGCGACCACCCGCTCGATCTCGGCCAGCGGGGCCATCACGGCCGCCATCGCCCCGTGGTCGGGCACGTCGAGGCTTGCCATCCCCCGGCCGCGGGCGCTGACGGCCTCGAGCGCCGCCGCGAACGGCAGGGCGCCCGCCGCGACCAGTGCTCCGTACTCGCCGAGACTGTGCCCCATCACCAGGTCGGGCTCGATGCCGTAGGCGGCCAGCATGCGGGTGAGCGCGAGGTCGGCGGCGAGCACGGCGGGCTGGGTGATTTCGGTCTGGAGCAACTGCCCCTCGGCCCGCGCCACCGCCGCCGGGTCGCCGCCGTCGACGAAGATGTAGGAAGTCAGTGGCTTGCCGAGCAAGGGAATCATGATCTCGTCGGCCTCGGCGAACGTCCGCGCCACGATGGGGTCGGTGTCCCGGAGCTCGCGGAGCATGTTGACGTACTGCGAGCCCTGACCCGTGTAGAGGAACGCGGTCTTGGGCGCCGGGCCATGGCCGATGAACACGCCGCGCGAACGCAGCATCTTGCGCAGCTCCGGGGCACCCCCGGTCAGCGCGTGGACGGCCTTGCCCGCCTTGTCCGCCAGCTCGGCGGCGTCACCGTAGTCGATGGCGACCCGTACCGGAGCGGCTGCCAGCGCCGGGTCGGGAGGCGCCAGGGCCGGAGCCCAGCCGCCCGCCGCCTGGTCCCGTATCCGGGCGAGCTGGGCGGCCACGTCCGCTTCGCTGCCGCCGCCGACCACGAGAGCGCCGCGCAGCGGCCGCTTGGCCTCATGCGTGACGGGGCCGCCGGGGCGGGCGGCCGTCCGCTCACCCGCCGGAGCGGGGGGAACCTCGACCAGACGGCCAGGATCGGCCGGCTTGACTTCGGGAACGGCGAACACCCGCCGGTCCGCGCCGTCGTGTCCGCCCGGAATGTACTCCTCGACCGCGGCGTGGAAGTTGGTCCCGCCGAATCCGAAGGCGCTAACGCCGGCCCGGCGCACACCGCCGGGCGGTTCCGGCCACTCCCGCAGCTCGCCGTTCACCCGGAACGGAGAGCTGGCCCAGTCGACATTCGGGTTCGGCTCGCGGAAGTTCAGGCTCGGTGGCAGCACCTTCTCATGCAAGGCCATGACCTGCTTGAACAGACCGGCGGTGCCCGCCGCCCCCTTCAGGTGCCCGATGTTCGACTTCACCGAGCCAAGCGCGATCGAGCCTGGCGCCAGTTCGCCCGCCGGGAAGACGTAGCCGAGGCTCTCGAGTTCCGAGGCGTCTCCGACCCGGGTTGACGTGCCGTGCGCCTCGATACAGGAGACAGTGCCCGGCGCAACGCCCGCGTTGCGCCAGGCACGCGCGATGGCCAGCCGCTGCCCGGCCGGATTGGGGGCGGTGATCCCCTTGCCCTTGCCGTCGCTTGACCCGCCGACGCCGAGTAGCAGCGCGTAGATCCGGTCACCGTCACGCTCGGCATCGGCCAGCCGCTTGAGGACGAACAGGGCCGCTCCCTCGCCCATGACGAACCCGTCGGCGCCGGCGTCGAACGGCCGCGTCCCGGTAGCGGAGAGCGCCCCGATCTTGCAGAACTTGACGAAGGTAGCAGCGCCCATGTTCCGGTCCACCCCGCCGGTGACGACCGCGTCGTACTGCCCGTCCGCCAGGCCATCGGCCGCCGCGCTGAGCGCGGCGAGCCCGGAAGCGCAGGCGGCGTCGGTGGTGAAGCTCATGCCGCGGAAGTTGAACAGGTTCGCTATCCGCCCGGCAATGATGTTCGACAGCTCGCCCGGCATGGTGTCCTCGGTGATGCCGGGAAACAGGCTCAGGAACGACTGGCTCGTCTCGGCCATGACCGCGTCACGAGTGCTAGTCGGCAGCGACGCGAACGTCGCGGACCGGGCAAGCTCGCGGGTGAACTCGGGCAGCCGTATCCGCATGGTCGTCGAGTAGTGCTGCTGGCCGCCCAGCGCGCTGCCGATCACAACCGCCACGCGCTCGGGATCGACGTTCCAGCCGGGCCACCCGGCATCGATCAGGGCCTCGCGCGCCGCGGCCACGGCCCACTTCTGGCTGTCATCCATCTGCTCGCTGACCTTGGGGGGCAGCGGCAGGCGCCAGCCGATCGGATCCCAGGGAAACTCGCGGACCCATGCCCCGATCCGTGAGTAGGTCTTGTCCGGAGCACGCGGGTCCGGGTCGTAGTACAGGCCGGGATCCCAGCGGTCCTTGGGGACGTCGGTGATGCTGTAGCGCCCGCTGGTGATGTTGGCCCAGAAGTCCGCCGCCGTGGGCGCCTCCGGCATGATCGCGCCCATGCCCACGATGGCGATGGGCTGGTGTCCCGGCCTGCTCGGCTGGGCGGCGTCGTGCGGGTTCGCGGTCATCTCACTAAGTCCTTCACGTTAGAGCGCCCGTACAGGGCATCGGCGACGCGGTCCATGTCGCCTATCAGGCCTTCTTGCGCCGCGAAGGCGGCGTCGAGCCAGCGGCCGGCCGGCGGGGCGCCGTCGACGGCCCGTGGGCCGGCCGCTCCGGTCACCCAGCGCAGCCCGTCGCAGGCCACCTTCTGGGCGGCATCGCGGGCGAACACCCGGCTCATGGCGGCAAGCGCGCTGCCGTCGAACCGGCGGCTGGCCTTCGCCGGCAACTCGCCGTCGAGGGCCGCCGCGGCACGGCCGGCGAAGCAGCCGGCGCCTTCTGCCGCGGCGATCAGTTCGCCGAGGCGGAGCAGCACATGCTGGTTCCTGGTGAGGCGGCCAGCGCGGCAGGCTTCGAGCACGCCCGCCAGCGCTTCGCAGGCGACCGCGGCGGTGCCGGCGCCGACATCGGGATGCCTGGTGTCGAGGGCGCGAAGCCCCGCCGCGCTCTCCAGGTAGTACCGGCCGGACGTCTTCAGGTGCTGCTGCCACCGGTCGCGGGCGATCGTCATCTCCATGATCTCGGACGTGCCTTCGTAGATCGTGGTGATGCGGACGTCGCGCCTGATCTTCTCCACCAGGTACTCGCGGGTGTAGCCGTACCCGCCGTGAGCTTGGATCGCTGCGTCGGCGGCGAGGTTCCCGGCCTCGGTCGCCAGGTATTTCGCGATCGCGCCTTCGGTATTGAGCGCCCCGTCGGCGCCCTCGCCCGCGTCGATGCGGGTGGCGACGAACTCGATGAACGCCCGGGCGGCTTCCAGCCGGACGGCGTGGGGGACGATGAGCTTGTGGGTGTAGCCCTGCTTTTCCGATAGCGGCGCGCCGCCCTGGACCCGCGTGGTGGAGTACGGGATGGCGCGGTCAAGCGCGGACCATCCCGCACCCAGGCCGAACGCCGCCACCATCAACCTCGTGTAGCCGAACACCTTCTGGGCCTGGATGAGGCCCTGCCCCTCCACGCCGCCGACGAGATTGCCCGCGGGCACGAAGGCGTCCTCGAGGAACAGGGCAGCGGTGTTGGACAACCGGATCCCGTGCTTGTCCTCGGGACGGTTCTGGGTGAACCCCTCGGTGCCGCGATCAAGGACGAACCAGGACGGCCCGCCCGGGGCACTGGCCAGGATCGTGTACTTGTCGGCGATGCCGCCGTTGCTGATCCACTGCTTGCGGCCGTTCAGCCGGTATCCGGAGACCGTATCCCCGGTCAGCACCGGAGTCGCCGTCGTCTTCAGCGCGGCGAGGTCGCTGCCCGCGTCGGGCTCGGTCGCGCCGTAGGCGTACAGAATGCCGTTTTCGGCGATCTCGGTGAGCCACTGGCTCTTCTGCTCTGGCGTGGCGCCGACGAATATCGGGTCGCTGCCCAGGAAGGTGGCGAGCACGCTGGTGGCAACCCCCACGTCAAGGCCGGCCATCTGCTCGCAGACCCGGTAGACGTCGATCGCGCCGCCGCCCATCCCGCCGTATTCCTCGGGGATGAACAGTAGCTGGACGCCCAGCTGGTCGCCGCACATGCCCCGGACCAGGTCGACGGGGCACTCATCGTCGTGGTCGAGCTGGAGCAGCCGTTCGTCGGGGAGGGCGTCACGGACGAAATCCCTGACGGTCTCCAGCATCATGGCGAGCGTCTCGGTGTCGAGGCCTGGCCTTGCCTCGAGTGCACCTTGGCTCGTTAGCGGCATCATCGAACTACTCACTTCGCACCTCTCCCAGGGAGAGTTCGCCGTCTTCTCTGTCCTTCGAGGGTTGAGTGACGGCCAGGTTTCGTGGTAGAGCCAAAGGTCCTCCTTGCCGCATTTGCCGGCTACCGGGCGGTAGCAGCCGGGCGCGGGCGGATTGGGCGGGCGAGAGAGGACCAATGGCCATTGACTGGCCGGGCGGGCGGCCTAGACGCTGGACGGGTCGTCAGAGGGGGAAGCGTCATGGCAAACCTCGCCACCACACTCGTCAACACCACCCGCAGCTATCCGGACCGGATCGCGGTGCGCTCGGACGAACGCGCGCTGCGCTACCGCGACCTGGATGAGCTCAGCGCCCGGGTCGCCTGCTGGCTGCTCGGCCGCGGGATCACAGCAGGCGACCGCGTCGGCCTGATGGCACCGAACACACCCGAGTTCGCCGAGCTCTTTTACGGCATTCTCCGGGCCGGGGCCGTCGTCGTCCCGATGAATCCGCTGTTCAAGGCGCGTGAGGTCGGCTACCAGCTGTCCGACTCAGGCGCCGCCCTCGCGCTCGTCTGGCATGGCGTAGCCGACCAGGCCGCCGCGGGCGCCAAAAACGCGGGCACGGAGCTCGTGGTCATCGAGCCCGAGACCCTCGCCGATACGCTCGCCCGCTGCGATCCCGCCCCCGCGGTCGCGGACCGGGCAGCCAACGACACCGCCGTGATCCTGTACACGTCGGGCACCACCGGGCAGCCGAAAGGCGCCGAGCTGACCCACGCCAACCTGCTCAGCAACGTCGAGGTCACCAGGACCACGCTGCTGAACCTGCGACCGGAAGACGTGGTGATGGGAGCGCTGCCGCTCTTCCATTCCTTCGGCCAGACGGTCGGGATGGGGTGCGCCGTCGCCACCGGCGCGTGCCTGACCCTGCTGCCGAGGTTCGACCCGGTCCGTGCGCTTGAGATCATCAAGCGGGACCAGGTGACCGTGCTGCCCGGCGTCCCGACGATGTACTCCGCTCTCTTGCACAATGCGAGCGGCGGCCCCGATGACGTGGCCAGCCTGCGGCTGTGCGTGTCCGGCGGCGCGGCCATGCCGGTCGAGCTGATGCGCGCGTTCGAGAAGCACTTCGGCTGCATTGTGCTGGAAGGCTACGGACTCTCTGAGACCTCCCCGGTGGCGTCCTACAACCACCCCGACCGGGAACGCAAGCCGGGCTCGGTCGGGCAGGCTATCGCAGGCGTCGAGATGCGGGTGCAGACCGATGAGGGTGATCCGGTGCCGGTCGGCGAGATCGGGGAGATCGCGATCCGCGGCGAGAACCTGATGAAGGGGTACTGGCGGCGGCCGCGGGAAACCGCGGAAGCGATGGCAGGCGGCTGGTTCCGGACAGGGGACCTCGGCCGGGTGGATCCCGAGGGCTACTTCTCGATCGTGGACCGTAAGAAGGACATGATCATCCGGGGCGGCCTCAACGTCTACCCGCGTGAGATCGAGGAGGTGCTCCACGAGCACCCGGCGGTCGCGGAGGCCGCGGTCATCGGGGTGCCCGACCAGATGCTCGGTGAGGAGGTCGCGGCGGTAGTGAAGCTCAAGCCGGGCGCGTCAGCCGACCCCGACCAACTGCGTGAGCACGTCAAGCGGCAGCTCGCCGCGTACAAGTACCCGCGTCACGTGTGGATCGTGGACGAGCTGCCATACGGCGGCAGCGGGAAGATCCTCAAGCGCGCCATCGTGGTCCCGCCGCTGTCGTTACCGGCGCTGTCGTTACCGGCGCTGTCGTTACCGGCGCTGTCGTTACCGGCGCTGTCGTTACCGGCGCTGTCGTTACCGGCGCCACCGGGAGTGGGCCTTTCCCCATGGCCGACGCCGACTCCCGGTGCCAGGTGGAGCGCGCCGTCTCGCCGGGCCACGGCCCTGCCAGGTCTTACTTCCGGTATTGGCGCAGAGTATCCCGCAACGTCTCGAGCGCGGTGTACTTCGGGACCCAGCCGAGTTCCTCTTTCGCCCGGGTGGTGTCCATGATCGCCGGATGGCTGGCCGCCTCCACCCACTGGGCGACGGGCGGGAGGAAAGGCAGCGCCGCGAAGGTCCGCGCCGCTGCCTGAGTCAGGCGAGGCGAAACGGGGAATGACAGCACGCCGAGCTCACGCGTGACAGTGCTGGCGGTGACGATCCCGTCAGCCGCGATGTTGTAGGTACCGGGCGGACCAGCGGCGACGACACACTGCAGCAGCGCGTATCCCACGTCCGCTTCGTGCACGAGTTGCACCGGCAACTCCGGAACCGGCACCGGGAACGGCATCCGGCCGGCCCACCGGACCGAAGTCCGCGCCAGTGTTCGCATTGGGCCGCCTGGCAGGCTCTTCGCGCCGACAGCATGTGGCCCAAGCACAATGGACGGGCGCAGCAGGTACAAGGCGGGTCCGTCGGCCGCCGTAGCCCGGGCCTGCAGCAGGTGTTCAAGCCTGGCCTTCTCCTGAGCGTAGAACAGCCGGGCCGCGGGGCGGGTTGGCCAGTCCTCGGTCATCCCGATGGGGTTGTCCCGGTGGAAGCCGTAAGCGGCCACCGAGGAAGCGAAGACGAAGCGGCGCGCGCCGACCGCCGCGGCGGCGTCGAAGGCGTTGAGCGTGCCGTTTATGTTGACTGACTCTATAGTCTCGCCGGGCACGGCACCGGTTACCTGGAACGCCAGGTGCACCACGACGTCAGCATGACGAAACGCCTCACGCAGCATCTCGATGTCGCGGACGTCGCCGCGCAGGTACTTCGTCTTGGTCCAGCCGTGCGCCGCGGGGTCGAACGGGTGCCGTGCGACCCCGGTCACGTGCGCCACCCGGTCGTCGGCCTCGAGCAGGGGCAGAAGGCCGAGACCCAGGGTGCCGGTCACGCCGGTCACCGCAACCGTCAGATTCGTCCGTGTCTCCGTTGCCACCAGCTATCCCCTCCCGGGTCTGCCATTTCGCAAAGAATACGGCGGCAGATGCTGCGCGACCGGAGCCGGAAGTCCCCTCGTCTCGGGACTATCGCCCATGTCAGCCGGCGATCCTCGCGGCTTACGCTGCTGCCTGGTAGCGGGTAACCGGTGTTGTCGAGACAGTCAGGGTCGCGGCGGATGACGTTAAGAGGGACATCATGGACAGGCTAAAGCCACTGGACGCCATATTCGTCGATGCGGAGGACGAAGACGAGAACACGTCAATGGCGATCGCGTCGATTGCCGTGTTCCAGGGTCCGGTGCCGTCCCATAAAGAGGTCATGGCGCTAATCGAGGACCGGCTGCCATTCCTGGCCCGCTACCGCCAGAAGCTGCACACCGTACCGTTCCGCCTCGGGCCGCCGGTCTGGGCCGACGACCCGGACTTCGATCTCGGATATCACATCCGGCGCACCGCCCTGCCCGAACCCGGAGAATACCGGCAGCTGGCCGACTTGATGGCGCGCGTGATGTCGCGCAGGCTCGACCGCGATCATCCGCTCTGGGAGTACTGGGTGGTGGAAGGGCTTGCCAGGGATCGCTGGGCACTGATCTCCAAGGTGCACCACTGCATGATCGACGGGGTTGGCGCCACTGACTTGTACCGCGTGATCCTGGAACCTGTGTCCGAGCCGGTCCAGCCGCCCGAGAACCAGCCGGCGACCCTGCCGCCCTCGGCGACCTCGCTCGCCGCCGGGGCCGCCGCGGACATGCTGGAGCTGCCCCTGCGGCAGGCCCGCGCGCTGAGCGCCGCTGTGGCCGACCCCCGCCGCACCATCCGGCAGGCAACCGACGCGGCGCGGGCCGTCGCGAGGTTCTCGCCTTCGCTCTGGCCCGCGGTGCAGTCCTCGCTGAGCGGGAACATCGGCGCGCAACGGCGGTATGCCTGGACCCGGGCGCCCCTGGAAGACGTCAAGACGATCAAACGCGAGTTCGGCGGCACGGTAAACGACGTCGTGCTTGCCGCGATTAGCAGCGGCTTCCGTGCGCTCCTGCTTGACCGGGGTGAAGAGCCCATGCCGCATGAGGTTCCGTCGCTTGTTCCGGTTTCTGTCCGGGCTCCGGGGGACCAGGACAGCTTCGGGAACCAGGTTTCGGCGATGGTGACAAATCTTCCCGTCCACATCGCCGACCCGGTGGAACGGCTCGCCGCCGTCCGGGCGGAACAGGATTCGCTGAAGGCGAGCCACGAGGCGATGATCGGCCAGGCGCTCATCGAACTGGGCCGGTACAGCGTCTACCCGCTGACGTCCTGGCTGGTCAGAAAGATGTTCTTGCTGCCGCAGCGGGAAATCGTCACGGTCACCACCAATGTGCCGGGTCCCCGTCAGCCGCTCTACTGGCTGGGACGCCGGCTTGAGGAGATCATCCCCTACGTTCCCATCGCGAGCAGGGTCCGCATCAGCATCTCGATCTTCAGCTATGACGGCGACATGACGTTCGGCATCACCGGCGACTACGCGGCCAATCCGGACCTGGACGTGCTGGCCAAGGGCATCGAGCACGGCATATCCGAGTTGCTGCTAGCGGCCACGCAGCACGCGGCTGCCGCGGCAAGCTGAGGTCTGCTGGCCAGCTCGCGAGAAACCAGCCAGGACCGGCCGCTAGGCGACCTCGCCAGGGTGCGCGAGATCCTCCGGTTGGCCCTCTGCCGCCCACACGCGGTCAAGGAACCCGGCGATCTCCGCGGTCAGCCGGGCAGGGCGTACCCACAGTTCGGCGAAGGTGTGGGTACGGATGAGCCTGGCGTCGGGAAGCTGGCGGGCGAGCCTCTTCGCGTCGGCGAACGAGTGGATGAGGTCGATTCCGTGCCCGAGCACGAGGGCCGGCGCCGTAATGGCGTTTCGCTGCTCGACGGTCGGAGCCATGGGCCCCATGAGCATGCCCCGGAGGACGGCGGAGATTTCGTCTGGATCCGATCCGATGGTGCCGACCAGCGAGTCGAGCGGACCGAAACCCGACGAAGGCAGCCGGGAGACAACCCGGGAGACCAGCCGCAACGGGCCCCGGGCGTACCGCACCTGCAGCAGGAGCGGTACGAAGGTGAGCGCCGCGGCCGGGACGGCGGTCTCGAGTACCGGCATTTCCAGAACCAGGCCGCGAACCCTCTCGGGTGCCTGCGCCGCGGCGAGCAGGCTCACGTTAGTCCCCAGGGAGATCCCGCCGAGCACCGCCTGATCCACGCCGAGCTCGTCAAGCAGGGCAAGCACATGCCGGGCGTAAAGGTCCATGCGGTGAGCGCCGGGTTGCACGGGCTTCTCGCTCTGGCCATGACCGAGCAGGTCGAGCAGGACGACGCGATTGCCCCTGGCAGCCAGCGCCCGGGCCAGGCCGCGGCTCAGCCTGCTGTCGAACAGGATCGGGTTCAGCCACACGAGCACCCGGTCCCCTGAGCCGTAGACCTCGTAGTGCAGGCGGAACTGACCGGCGGTAAGCGTATGCGTCTCACACTTCACCACCACTGGCCGCATTCCATCCCCCGCAGGCTGAAAAGGAGCCTTTACAGATGACATTCGTCCCTGGACACCACTTACATAAGGCGACAACGTCTAGCTATGAGCATAGCGCCATGTTAAGGGCGGTAGAAGACCGAACATGCGGAGAGCCAGATGGCTGAGACCGGGAACGAGCGACAAGGGCACTGGCTGACGCTTGAGTCGGCTGCGTCGGGTGGTCCCTGGGGGTGCCGCATCGACAGCGTGGGCGTGAAGCTGCCTGCCCAGCGTCTGACCAGCAACGACCTGATGAGCAAAACCAGCCACAACACTCACATCCAGCTCGAGCGACTCACAGGCATCCACGAACGCCATGTCGTCGGCCCCGGCGAGAACTCGTTCACCCTGGCCGCCGGAGCCGCGCGTGACTGCCTGTCACATTCCCAGCATCAGGCGTCAGACATCGAGATGCTGATCAGCACCAGCATCACGCGCTCCAAGGGCCGCTTCAACCAGTCTTTCGACCCTGCGTTGAGCCTGGCCATCAAGCAGGCGATCGGCGCCACCCAGGCGGTGAACTTCGACCTCTCGAACGCGTGCGCCGGCATGCTGACCGGGGTGTTCATACTGCAGGATTTTGTCGCACGTGGTGAGATCAGCTGCGGCATGGTGGTGTCCGGCGAGTACATCTCGCACCTGAGCTGGAACGCGGCCCGCCAGATCCGCTCCGTTACCAGTAAGCAGCTCGCGTCGCTGACGCTCGGGGACGCCGGTGCCGCGGTAATCGTGGAGCGAGCACCTACCGGTACGGGCATTGACGTCATCGGCTTCACCACCCTCGCCGAACACAGCCGGCTGTGCCTTGCCTTTCCCAGCTCGCTGGGTCCCGGGGCGCAGATGTATACCAAATCCAGGAAGCTGCAACGGATTGCGGTCGATGACATGGCGCCACTGGTCGCCGAGGCGATCGGCGAGGCCGGGATCTCCATGGCCGACATCGACTACCTGATTCCCCATCAGACCTCGGCCCGGGCCATCCGCGCGGGCACCAAGGAATTCGCCCGGCGGCTCGGCGGCAGGCCGAAGCACGTGGTCATGAACCTCGAGGAGTACGGCAACACGTCATCGACGGCGATTTTCGTGGCGCTGCACAAGTACCTCGAGGAGCAGCGGATCCGGAAGGGCGACCGCGTGATGCTGCTCGCGCTCGCCTCGGGCATCGAGATCGGCATGGCCATCTTCACCGTCGACAATCTGGAGGACGGCTATGGGCACGCACATTGAGGCCGCCTGGGCGCAAGCCGGCAACGGACGGCGAAGGGCAACCGCGCGCCGTCTCGCCGACGCAGCTGCCCGCAATTGCTTCGCGCTGGCCGGGTGCAAGCCCGGCGACATCGACATGCTGATCAACGTCGGCATGTACCGGGAAGACAACCTGGGCGAGCCTGCCCTCGCCGCCCTGATACAGGAGGACATCGGAGCCAACCGGGGCCAGCCGCCGACCGGAGGGTCCGGCACCTTCTCGTTTGACCTCCTCAACGGAGCCTGCGGCGCGATCACCGCCCTCCAGATCGAGTCTGGCCTGCTTAAGTCTGGTGTCATCCGGCTCGGCGCTGTCGTGTCGAGCGACGTGCAGCCGGGTCTCGAGGGCCAGTCAGGCGCGTTCCTGCGGCCAGCCGGAGGAGCGATTCTCCTCAATTGGCGCGAGGATTTCGCCGGGTTCACCGACTTTGGCGCGGAGACGTTCCCAGAGTACGAAGACCTGTTCACCAGCGGGCTGGTGTGGCGGGGGCGGCGCGGGATCCGCGTTCCGGGGCAGGGCAGCGGGCAAAACGAGATGGTCGTCACCGTGAAACCCGGTTACCAGGCTCGCCTAGCCGACTGCGCCGAGGAGGCGACCCGCCGGTTCCTGCGGCGTCTCGAATTGGGCGTCGAGGATATCGACCTACTCGTCCCGGGACCTTCGGCCCCTGAGTTCCTCGACCCGTTGGTGGCACGACTCGGCATCCCGGGCGACCGGGTCGCCTACACCCCGGAGGACTTGGCAGGCACCTACACCACTGGGCCTATCGCCGCCCTGCAGGCGGCCATCAAGTCCGGCCGGCTGGACGACGCCCGGACCACCCTGCTTCTCGCCGCCGGGCCAGGGGTTACGGTCGCCCTCGCCCTGTACCGCCAGACGGCGCCTTGAGCGGGAGTGGCGACGATGAGCGGCACCGCGCGGACCGCGCTTGGCGCAGTGGGCACCTTCGGCGTCGCGGCGCTCGCCGCCAGGGCCGCGGTTAGGGGCCGGGCCCGGCGGGCGGCGGTATCCGCTCGGCCACTGGGCCCCGATGCTCCAGCGGCGCCGGTGCCCCCGGCCCTCCCGCCAGGCCGGGTGATGAACCTGCCGGGCCGCGGCGAGGTGTTCGTCCGCGACTCTGGCGGCACGTCCGCGAGTCCGGCGGTGCTCCTCTTGCACGGCTGGACCGCCAGTGCGGACATTAATTTCTTCCCTGCCTACGCCGGCCTGGCCGAGTCCTACCGGGTGATCGCACTGGACCAGCGCGGCCATGGCCGCGGAATGCTGTCGACGGAGCCGTTCAGCCTCGAGGACTGCGCCGATGACGCCGCCGCGCTCCTGGAGCAGCTCGGCGTGGGGCGCGCCATCGTGGTCGGTTACTCGATGGGCGGGCCGGTCGGGATGCTGCTTGCGCGGCGGCACCCGGGTCAGGTGGCGGCTCTCGTCTTGCAGGCTACGGCGCTCGAGTGGCGGCGCACGGCCCGCGAGCGGGGGGTGTGGCGCCTGCTCCCGGTGTTCGATTTCGGCCTGCGGTCTGGCTTCGGCGTCGGATTCTTCGAGGGGGTCATTCGCAGGGCAGTCGACGAAGATCCCGAACTCGACAGCTACCGGCCCTGGCTGGCCGCGGAGTTCCAGCGCGCGACGGCGCCCGACCTGGTGGCCGCGGGACGCGCGCTCAGCCGTTATGACGCCCGGCCTTGGGCGGGGCAGTTGGATATCCCGGCAGCGGTGCTCGTCACGACCCGGGACCGCCTGGTCCGGTCGGCTAAGCAGCACGAGCTGGCGGAGGTGCTGCACGCCTCCGTGTTCGAGGTCGACGCGGATCACGATCTGCCGCTCGCGAAAGGCAGTGAGTACGCACGCCTGACCAGGCTGTCGGTCGACGCAGCGGCGGCGGCGAGCGGGTTCGGGCCCGTCAGCATTCCCGACCTAGGTGAGGGGCAAGATGACTAGGTACGACGTCTCGAACGAGGCAACCATTGCGGCGACGCCAGCTGAAATTGTAGGCGCCTTCCTGGCGGAGGCGGCTGGCCGCAGCCAGTGGTGGCAGCCCTTTGTGCGGATGCGCCAGCGCGGAGCCAAGCCGCTTCCCGAGATCGGGGCGGCGGTGGACATCACCGTCGCAGGCGGTGGTCTGCTCGGCCAGCGATGGTGGACCGCACGGTTTACCGAACGAGTGGCCGCTTTCGATCCGGACCGGCGGCTCGTGCTGGAGGTTTTCGACGGCGACTTCCGCGGCACCGAGGAATGGACGGTGACTCCGGTCGATGCCGGCCACACGCGGGTCGCGACGCGCTGGAGGACCGACCCGCAGGGCGCGGTCCGGCTGGCGGCCAGCTTCATGGACGTACCCGGCAGCTACTCAAAGGTCACGCAGGAGGGGTTCCGCGCGATCGAGCGCTTTACCGCTACGAGAAGGGCCGAATCAGAGGCGTAGCAGCCGCGTACTGCTCATGATGATGCCCCGGCGTGCGATGGGGCAAAGTGGTTTGGGCCGAATGTCCTCGGCGCCGAGCCCCGCACGTCTTCGGAGGTCCGCGGTCTCGTAGGAAAGGTTTACTCCATGATGATCGATTTCACGCCCGATCCGTCCCTGTACCCGTTCAAATCGCACTGGTTCAAAAGCCAGGCCGGCGAGATGCATTACGTCGACGAGGGCGCGGGGCCGCCGATCTTGTTCTGTCACGGCAACCCGACCTGGAGCTTCCTGTACCGGAAGATCATCACCTTGCTGCGGGGAAGCTTCCGCTGTATCGCGGTTGACTACCTGGGGTTCGGGCTCTCCGAACGCCCCGAGGCCTATGGTTATACGGCTGATGAGCACGTCCGCTGCGTCGGCGAACTGGTGGATCATCTCCAGCTCGACGGGTTCATCACGATGGGCCAGGACTGGGGCGGCCCGGTCAGCCTGGGTGTCGCCGCCGTGCGCCCGGAGCGTATCCGCGGCGTCATACTCGGCGACACCTGGTTCTGGCCCGCCGACCTCAGGATGGCGGCGTTCTGCAAGGTGGCGTCGACGTCATGGGCGCAGCGCCAGATCCTGGAGAAGAACATCTTCGTCGAGCGGATCCTGCCATTGGGGATGGAGCACCGCCTGACGCCCGGTGAAATGGACCACTACCGCAAGGTACAGCCGTCACCGGTCGCCCGCAGAGGCGTCGCCGAGCTGCCCCGGCAGCTGCTGGCCGCGCGCCCGCTGCTGCAGCGTCTGGCCAGTGACGTGCCGGCCACGCTCGGGGCCAAGCCGACACTGCTGGTGTGGGGGAGGAAGGACCTCGCGTTCCGGCCCGCTCACCTCCTGCCCCGCCTGCAGACCGCCTTCGCCAGCAATGTCACCGTGGTGTTGCCACACGCCGGGCACTACATCCAAGAAGACGCTCCGGAGGAGATCGCCCAGGCGATCGCCGAACGCTTTAGTTGATGCGAGGAACCTTGGTCACCTCACTCGGTGCCCCTGGGCGGTTAGATCCGGGGATCAACGGCCCTACCCCCTCGTCGGCTCACGGCGTTACCTGGGGGGTGGAGGTGAGGACCATGGCAGGTCTGATGAGGCGCGAGTCTCTTGGGGAAGCAACCGACGTTTTCGGCCGCTTCGACCGGCTGTTCGATGAGTGGATTCGGATGATGCCGTTCCGGCCCATGCTGTTCCCGCACTGGCGGGAGGCCGGGAACCTCATCCCGGTCGAGGAGTTCCGGGAGGATGGGACGCTGGTGATGCGGGCCGATCTGCCCGGCATCGACCCGGATAAGGATGTCGAGGTGACCGTCTCGGACGGGATGCTGCGCATCGAGGCCGAGCGTCACGCGGAAGAGAAGGTGGAGGAGAAGGGCTACGTACGGCAGGAACTGCGTTACGGGCCCCTGTCCCGGTCGCTGGCGCTGCCCGTGGGCGTGGCCGAGGACGACGTCACGGCGACCTACAAGGATGGGGTGCTAGAGGTCCGCGTCCCGGTGCTTAAGCACGAGACGACCGCGAAGATAACGGTCAGCAGATCCTGACCGACTGGGATGCGCCCGCTAAAGGTCCGAAGAAGCCTCGGCCAAGGCGCACGGCAGTCAACAGGAGCATGATGACCGCGTCTCCTGCCGTCCGCGGCAGCCGCCATCATCATGCTCCCGGCTCCGGTCGGCCGCCCGGTTGACCCGGTGAAGGTTGACCCGGTGAAGGTTGACCCGGTGAAGGTCCCGGCCGCGTCACGGACCGCGGCGGAGCCGGCATACTCGGCCCGCGAACCGCCGCTCAGCGCGGACTGGCGTGCTCCGGCCTGTTCCGGCCGAGCCGCTCATGCGCGTCGACCCACTCCCCGGCCACGACCGCCGAGCCGAGCGATAGCTCGCCGCACAGGGCGGTCGCCGTGACGATCTCGGCGAACTTGCGCACCTTCCCGGTTCCGTAGCAGCCCAGGAGCTCAAGGCACTCGCGCTGGGTGGGGAGTCCGGTGCCGCCGCCATAGGTGGCGACGATCAGGGCGGGGATCGTGATCGAGTAATAGTAGGACCCGTCATCGAGCAGCTCGCTGTGCACGAGCGCGGCCGATGACTCGGCCACGTTCGCGATGTCCTGGCCGGTCGCCGCGAACAGCGCGGCGATCCCGTTAGCCGAGTGATTGCCGTTGTTGTTCACGCCGGACAGCAGGCCGCCGAGGTTGGACAGCTGGCGGGCGGCGAACATCTCCTCAGCGGTGGTGTGCAAGATCTCACGGATCAGTCCGGGCCCGATCGTCGCTTCCGCGATGACCCGCTTGCCCCTCGTGGCCAGGATGTTGATCTGCGAGCTCTTCTTGTCTGTGGCCAGGTTGGACTCCAGGCAGAATTGGCGCACCCCGGGGTAGCGGTCCCGGATCCAGTCGCACGCCCGTGACGTTGCCTTGCCCGTCATGTTCTGGCCGGCGGCGTCACCGGTGCTGTAGTTGAACCGGAGGAAGATGAACCTGCTGGCCGAGAACTGCTCGATATCGTGCAGGCGTCCGGTGTGGCTGGTCGCATCGGCCGCACGCTTGATGGCGTCGAAATTTGCGGTCACCCATTGCCCGAAGGCCCTGGCCTCTCGCGCACTGTCGAACCCGAACCCGGGCGCTCGCTGCATCCGGTCATCCATCACCGTGGTCTTGACCCCGCCGGCGCGGTGCAGCAGCTTCATGCCTCGGTTGTAGCTGGCCACCAGCGTGCCCTCGGTCGTCGCCAGCGGCACGTAAAACTCGCCCCGTGCGTGCTCGCCATTGACCAGCAGGGGGCCGGCTATCCCGACCGGCACTTGCGCCACGCCGATGAAGTTCTCGACGTTCCCGGCCGCCGCGGCCGCGTCGATGGAGTAACGGCCGATATGCACCGGACGGGTGCCGGTGGCGTCACCGAGGAATTCCAGGCGCCGCAGCACGGCGGCCCGGGTGTAGTCCTGCTTCAGGCGGGGGATCGGGCCGCGCTGACCTGTTGGTGCCGTCACGGTCGCGATCCTTCGTGATCGCGCGGGCTTGCACTCCGCACGCCAGCGGGGCGCAGTTCATCCTTCAGGACCTTGCCCAGGGTGCTCTTTGGCAGCCCGGCGCGGAACTCGATCACCCGCGGGTACTTATAGGCGGCGATCCGCTCCTTGCAGAATGCGATCAACTCAGGCACCGTGACCTGAATGCCGGGCTGCGGCACGACGAAGGCCATGACCTCCTCGCCGAGCCGCTCGTGCGGGATTCCGATGACGGCGGCCTCGACGACCGCCGGATGGGCGCGCAGCACGTTCTCGACCTCTAGCGGGTACACGTTGTACCCGCCGCGGATGATGAGATCCTTGGCCCGGCCGACGATGAACAAGAACCCGTCCTCATCGAAATAGCCGAGGTCACCGGTGTGGAACCAGCCGCCAGCGAAGGCGTCTGCGGTGGCTTCCGGGTGGTTCAGGTACCCCTTCATCACGTGCAGGCCGCGGGTGACCACTTCACCGACGTTGTCCTTGCCTGGCGGCAGGGCCTTGCCGTCTTCGCTCCATATCTCCGTCTGGGTGCCCCAGATCGGCTTTCCGACGCTGTAGACCCGCCGGTCGCCTGGACCCTTGTTGAACGTGACGGTCGATGCCGTCTCCGTCAGCCCGTAGCCCTCGAGGACAGGGATGCCGAAGCGCTTCTCGAACTCGTCGAGAACTTCCGCGGGTATCGAGGCCCCTCCGGAGATGGCGACCCGGAGCGAGGAAATGTCGTAGCTGTCCAGATCCGGGTACGACAGCAGGCTGATGAACATGGCGGGGACGCCCTCGAAGATGGTGGCCCGGTCGCGCTGGATCGCAGCTAGGACAACGGCGGGATCGAACCGGGGGACGAGGGACATCGTGCAGCCGAACCGCACGCACACGTTGAGGATGCTGGACAGGCCGAACACGTGGAAGAGCGGGAGAACCGTGATCACTACGTCGTCTGGCTGCACGTTGAAAAGGCGGCCAGGGATATCGGCGTTCATGTACAGCTGCAAGTGGGTAAGCTCGGCGCCTTTGGGATGCCCCGTCGTACCGGAGGTGTACATGATGACCGCTGTATCGTCCGGTTTGCGCGCGGCGAGTTGGCCGCTGGCCGCGGGTACCGCCAGCATGCGGTTGAGCGGGATGGCGCGTTCGTCGTCGTTGCCGCCGACGGCGTAGATCTCGCTCACTCCGGCTGACGCCGCGCCCGTCAGCGCGTGATCCAGGATGCCACCCCACGTGATGAGGATCCTCGCCGCTGAGTCATTGAGGATGAAGGCCACTTCCGGCGCCTTGAGCAGGATGTTGACGGGCGCGGCAACACCGCCGGCCTTGAGGATGCCGAAGTAGGCAACCACGAACTCGGGAATGTTGGGCAGTTGCAACGCCACGACGTCGCCCGCCCTGATCCCGCTGGCTTGCAGGCTGGCCGCTATCAGGTCGGACAGCCCGTCGAGCTCGGCGTAGGTCAGTGACCCGCCCGGATAAAGAATCGCCGGACGGTCGGGGGACTCGAGCGCCGTCTCACGCAGGATGACCGCAACGTTGAATTGCATCGCTTT
This sequence comes from Trebonia sp., assembly GCA_050013875.1. GTDB lineage: Bacteria > Actinomycetota > Actinomycetes > Streptosporangiales > Streptosporangiaceae > Trebonia. The sequence continues at coordinate 57,698 of JBEKEK010000034.1, forward strand.
GCTCCCCTTTCCCTCTCCAAACGCACGCGGCGAGAGGAATCCACGCTGTGATGGATCCGGCGCAACGAAGCGAAGTTGTAATCCTCAGCGTCTGTCGTCCAGTCAGCCCATGCCAGCGGCGTTTGTCCTGACCTTGCCGGGACTTTCGCCACGTACCGTCGCCGCAGGTGATGCCTTGCCGACAGCCGCGGGCTGGGGGTGTAATGAAGTGGTCTGCCCGTCGGGCGGTGGAGGTGGACGGTGACACCAGCGGAAATCCGCGCGGTGGGCAAGCTGGGCGGTCACGCCATGGCCGGGCTGGTGTCCCGGATCGAGCAAGTACATCTGGCCACCGGGCAGCGTGCCTTCACCACTCTCGGGCCAGTGAGCGGGATGGTCCGGCCAGCCCATGACTCCGTCACGCGTGCCGTATACCTCACGGTCCGCACCGCCGGCCGGGCGGCAGGTGCGCTGGGCGGACAGGCGGCATCGCTGCTCGGGGCGGGCAGGCAGCCGCTGAGCCGTGAGCCGGGCGGCGGCCTCGCGCTGGCCACACTGAACGCGGTAACTGGTGACCAGCTCGGCCCTGACCTGGCCCCGCTGGTCATCCGCATGGCCGTGCGGGCGGACGGACACGACCTCGACCTGACCGCCGGCGCGGTCGCGGCGAAGTTCCCGCATGCACCGCCGAGCGTGGCGGTCTTCGTGCATGGGCTAGCGGAGACAGAGAACTCCTGGCAGCGCCGGGCCGGTTCGTCCGTGCCCTACGGCCCCCGCCTGGCGGCGGAATTCGGCTGCACGCCCGTCTATATCCGTTACAACACCGGCCGGCACGTCTCCGCCAACGGCCACGACCTAGCTGAGCTGCTGGAGAATCTGATGGCGGCGTGGCCCGGGCAGGTCGGCGAGATCCTGCTGATCGGTCACTCAATGGGCGGCCTCGTCATCCGCAGTGCGTGCCACTACGGTCGGCGAGACGGGGCCGCCTGGGTGGACCGAGTCCGGCACATCTTCTATCTCGGCTCACCGCATCTTGGTGCCCCGCTTGCCCGGGCCACCGGGTATGCGGGCTGGGCCTTGGGGCGGGTGCCGGAAACCAGGCCTTTCGCGAGCATGGTCACCTCGTCGGCCGGCGTCAAGGACCTGCGCTACGGCTATGTGCTTGACGACGACTGGGCGGATTGCGACCAGGACCGCTGCATCCGCAACCACCGCCGCGAAGCCCCGCTGCTAGCCGGGGCGAACCACTACGCTCTCAGCGCCACCGTCACCGCCGATTCGAGTGGTCCGCTCGGCGCCGCGGTGGGCGACTTGCTGGTCCAGCCCGCCAGTGCACACGGGCGGCGCGGCGCTGTCCGGCACATCCCGTTTCGCGTCGACCTGGGCCGGCAGTTTGGCGGCATGCATCATTTCGACCTGCTCAACCATCGCGATGTGTGGGCAGTCATGCGCGACCTGCTCCGCGAGCATCATGGAAACGCGCCGACCACGGAGTAGCGCAGCCGCGTTGGCTCCCGAGCCCCTTCGGGTGTCGTCCTTGTCAGCTGGGAGCGCGGCAAGCGGCACATGGAACGCGTTTGGAGTCAGGCCCGAGTCGCTTGGAATCCGTTAGGAGCTCTGGCTATCCCGGCTGGCAGGCGTAGCGTCCGAAAGTGCTGAACGCTTCTCCTGCTCAAGGAGCTGGGGCCATGAATGTAGTGCAGGGAATCCTGCTCGCCGTCTCGGTCGCCGTACTCATCTATCTCGGCGTCGCCATGTTCAAGCCGGAATGGTTCTGAGCGGCATGGGCGACGTGGGTCTCATCGCCATCCTGCTGGCGGTCTTCCTGCTTGCCATCGGCTTGATCCGGCTGCTGGGCCGCCTGATCGACTCTGGCGCGCCCGACGACAGCTGGGCCGACGAGCCGCTCGGCACCACTACCCCAGACCCGGCTAGCAGGGCCCACGGCACCAGTGCCGTCACCGACCCAGGCGGGACGCGGTGACGGCTCCCTCCATCGGCCCGACCTTCGCGGGGTCCTGGCCGGGGTCGTGCTGATCGTCGGCGCCTTATCTATTCCCGATGCTCATCCTGGGGCCGATCGAAGAGCGCATCAGCGGATGGGTGCTCCGGTCGGAAGACCGTCGCGGGCGCGCTTTGCAGAGGGCGCGCCCGCGACGGCTATCCTGATGGCAGGTGAGCCGGGAAGCCTGGTCGGCGCTGGATTTCTGACAGCGCCACATAGACGAGGACCAGGTATAATGCGCATCACCCTTCGCGGACTCGACGTCGAATCGGACTGGCGTGACGAGGCGCTCCGCACGAACCTGTGGCTCATTCCCGCCATCGAGAGTATGGCAGCGGTCGCGCTGTTCGCGGTGACCGTGAGCATCGACGAGGCCGCCTTTCACGGCGCGCTGCGGCTGCCCCCGTGGGTGATCAGCGGCTCGCCCGACGCCGCCAGGCAGATCCTGTCATCGCTGGCGGGGGCGATCATCACCGTCGTCGGGGTGGTCTTCTCGATCATGATCGTGACGCTGACCTTGGCGTCGCAGCAGTTCGGACCCCGGATGCTGCGCACGTTCATCAGGGACAGGGGCACCCAGGTGACCCTCGGGACCTTTGTAGCCACGTTTTTCTACGCGATGTTCGCACTCATCTCGATCGGGACCACCTTCGTCCCGCACCTATCGGTGACAGTGGCGCTCGCCTTGACCGCTGCCGACCTCGGCGTGCTCATCTACTTCATCCACCACATCGCCACCGCCATCCAGTTGCCCGCGGTCATCGCCAGCATCGCGCATGACCTGGCTGGGGCCATCGACGCCGAAACGGCACCCGCGCGGGCCGGCGATTCCCCGGCCGGCCCGGGTGCAACGCTCGATGGCACCGCCCCCGTCAACGGCCCCTCGGCAGAAATCCTGCTCGCCCGGCTGGACCGCTCGGGCCGCGTTCTAGTCGCGCCGGCCAGCGGTTACCTGCGGTTCGTCCGGCACGCGACGCTGGTACGGATCGCCGCCGAGCACGACGCCATTATCCGGCTGCATTACCGGCCGGGGCACTTTCTTACCAAGGACCATCCCATGGCGACAGTCTGGCCCCCCGAGGCCGCGACCGCGATAGGCCGCCGCCTGGAGACCGTGCACATCACCGGTCCGATGCGTACCCTCAGCCAGGACATCGCCTTCGGGATCGACCAGCTAGTGGAGATCGCCATCCGCGCGCTATCCCCCGCCGTCAACGACACCTTCACGGCCCTCACCTGCATCGATTGGCTGGGCGACAGCCTGTGCAAGATCGCCGTCGAATGGCACCCGCAGCCCTGCCACCGAGACCGCATCGGCAACATCAGGCTCATCACGGTCCCGGTCAGCTACGAGCGCCTGGTGCAGCGGTCATTCGAGAAGGTCCGGCAGGCCGCCGGCGGCATGCCGGCGGTCCTGATCCGGCAACTTGACGCGCTGTCCACGGTGATGGCGGCGGCCCCGCCCGACCGCGCCCAGGTTCTCCTCGACCAGGCGGCCATGATCGCGCGGGTGAGCGAGCGCACCATCCCCGAGCCAGCCGACCAGGCTGACATCACCGCCCGCCACCAGGCACTCCTGGCACACCACGCCCAGGCCGCGCATCTCCAGCCAGACGGGTCGACGGCTTAGCAAATCACGAACCCAAGCCGGGTGCACCACCGATGACGATCGGCCGGACCGCGCGGCGGATGTTGCTGAAAAGCGACGAGGCGCCGTTCGGGCCGCTGAGAAGTGATGCTGGGGCTGCTCAGAGGATGCTGCTAGCTTCTGTGGGCAGACTCTAGCCGTGATAGGCGGCGGGCAGGTCTACGAGTCTGGTCAGTTGCCGCCCCGGCGGAGGACGAGGACGTTGAGTAATCCGCCGCTCCCGGCCCCGGCCCCCCGGCCCGTGATGGTGGACGCGTGTGCGGCGCTGGCCGGGCTCGGCTTCGGCGCCGTCGTCGCGGCGGTCATTCTGGGCGAGTCCCGGGGCTCGCTCGCCGCACCCGGCGGGCTGCTATCGGCGGCCGGCCGGCTCGCGGGCTTTGCCGGGACCTACTTCATGCTGATCATGGTGGTGCTAATCGCCAGGCTGCCGTGGCTGGAGAGCTCGGTCGGCCAGGATCGGCTGGTCCGCTGGCACCGGCAGCTCGCCCCTTGGGCGATCGGCCTCATCACGGCTCACGTCGTTTTGATTACGCTCGGCTATGCACAGGCGTCGAGTACAGGGGCGCTGCGCGAGCTGTGGGTGCTGGTCACGTCCTACCGGGACATGCTGGCCGCGACGGTCGGCTTCGGCCTGCTGATTATGGCCGGAATCAGCTCCTACCGGCACGTTCGGCGCCGCCTCAGATATGAGACGTGGTGGGTGATTCACCTGTACCTGTATCTCGGGCTCGCGATGGCGTTCGCTCACCAGATCTTCACCGGAGTCTCCTTTATCGGCCATCCGCTGGTGCGGGCGCTGTGGATCGTGGTCTGGGCGGCCACCGCGGGGCTGGTGCTGGTGTACCGGGTCGCCCAGCCGGCCTGGCGGAGCCTGCGGCATCAGCTGCGGGTGGT
>JBEKEK010000035.1:0-74085 GCA_050013875.1 Trebonia sp.
CTGCCGGGCGGCGGCCGGATCGACCAGGCCGACGGGACCGCGTGGATGTCGCTGTACAGCCAGAACATGCTCCAGATGGCGGTGGAGCTCGGCCGCGAGAACCCGGTCTACCAGGAGCAGGCGCTGGCGCTGCTGGAGAACTGGGCCTGGATCGCCGCCGCGACCAATCATGTCGGGCCGGACGACGTGGGGCTGTGGGACGAGGAGGACGGTTTCTTTTACGACGTGCTCCGCCGGCCCGACGGCAGTTCCGTCCCGCTCAAGGTGCGGTCGGTGGTCGGGCTGATGCCTCTGGTCGCCGCGACCGTCATCTCCGCCACCGCCCGGGAGGAGTTCCCGAAGCTGATGGAGAGCGCCGTCGGGTTCCTTGAGCAGCATCCGGCGCTGGCCGCGGCGCTGCCGGAACGAGGCCGGCAGGCGCATCAGGCCGGCCCCCTGCTGCTGGCCATGTTCAACGAGGAGCGGCTGCGCCGGATCCTGTCGCGGATGCTTGACGAGGATGAATTCCTCGGGCCGCATGGGATTCGCGCCATCTCACGGTGGCACGCCGAGCATCCGTACATCTTGGACCTGGACGGCCAGGAGTACCGCGTCAGCTATCTCCCGGCCGAGTCCGACACCGGCATGTTCGGCGGCAACTCCAACTGGCGCGGACCGGTCTGGGTGCCGATCAACATCATGCTTATCCGCGGCCTGCTGCAGCTGCACATGTACTACGGCGACGGGTTCACGGTCGAATGCCCGACCGGCTCGGGTCAGCAGAAGAACCTGTACCAGGTGGCGGATGAGATCAGCGAACGGCTGATCGGCACCTTCCGCCGGGACGCCGACGGGCACCGCCCGGTGCACGGCGGCGAGCCGCTGCTGCAGACCGACCCGCACTGGCGCGATCTGGTGCTGTTCTACGAGTACTACCACGGCGACAACGGCGCCGGGATCGGCGCCAGCCACCAGACCGGCTGGTCGGGGACCGTCGGGGTGCTGCCGCTGCTCTTCCGCAGCGGCAGGACGCTGGACCAGAGCGGGTGGATCCCCGCGCCGCGGGCCGGGGAAAGCGCGCCGGCGCCGGCGGCGGTGACGCGATGACCGGATGGCCCGACATCCCGGTCATCTACGAGGTCAACACCGCCGTCTGGCTGGCCGAGCTGACCCGGGCGGCGGGGGAGCCGGTGACGCTGGGCAGCGTGCCCGGTTCCGGCTGGGACGCCGTCACGCCCGCGGGCGTTGACGCGGTCTGGCTGATGGGCGTCTGGGAGCGCAGCCCGGCCGGTCTCCAGCTGGCCCTGGCCAATGCGGGACTACTGCAATCATTCCGTGAGGCGCTGCCCGACGTGCAGCGGCAGGACATCATCGGATCGCCCTACTGCGTCCGCCGCTACGTGGCCGACCCGCGCTTCGGCGGCCCGTCGGGGCTGGCGGCGGCGCGCGCGGCGCTGGCCGCCCGCGGGGTGCGGCTGATCCTGGACTACGTGCCCAACCACGTCGCGCCCGACCATCCCTGGGTCACCGAGCACCCCGAGTTCTTCGTCCAGGGCGGCGACGACGACGTCAAGTCGGATCCGGGCGGCTGGCTGCCGGTCGGCGGGCACGTGCTCGCGCACGGCCGTGACCCCTATTTCCCGCCGTGGCCAGACGTCGTACAGCTCAACGCGTTCGCCGGGGCGACCCGCACCGCGACCGCCCAGACGCTGTCGGACATCGCCGACCAGTGCGACGGCATCCGCTGTGACATGGCCATGCTGATGTTCAACGACATCTTCGCGAAGACCTGGGGCAACCGGGCCGGGCAGCGGCCCGACGAGGAATTCTGGCCCGCCGTCATCGCCGAGCTGCGCACCAGGTACCCGGAGACCGTGCTGATCGCCGAGGCCTACTGGGACACCGAGTGGGCGTTGCAGCAGCAGGGCTTCAGCTTCTGCTACGACAAGCGGCTCTACGACCGGCTGCTCGAGCAGGACCCGCCCGCGGTGCGCGGGCACCTGCTGGCCGGCCTGAGCTACCAGTCCCGCCTGCTGCGCTTCCTGGAAAACCACGACGAGCCGCGGATAGCCGACAAGCTGCCCGCCGACCTCGCACGGGCCGCGGCGGTCACCATCGCCACCCTGCCAGGCGCGACTCTGTGGCACGAGGGTCAGTTCGAGGGGCGCCACGTGCGCGTTCCCGTCTTCCTGGCCCGCCGGCCGGACGAGCCGGTCGACGAGGGACTGGCGGCCTGGTACCGCAACCTGCTGCACCAGGTCGCCGAGCACGCCGTCCGGACGGGGGCCTGGCAGCTGCTGCAGGCCGAAGGCTGGCCGGACAACCAGTCCGCCCGCAACCTCATCGCCTGGTCGTGGACGCACGAGCAGGAGGACGCCGATGGTGTCCGCGGGCACGTGGTCGTGGTCAACCTCTCCCAGGAGCCGGCCCAGGCCCAGATCCCGCTGCCGTGGCCGGAACTGGCCGGCCGTGACTGGCGTCTTGCCGATTTGCTCAGCGACGAGGTCTTCACCAGGGACGGCGCCCACCTGGACAACCCCGGACTCTACGTCGACCTAGCACCGGGTCAGTTCTACCTGCTGGCCGTGCACTGACCGACGTACAGGGGGCGCTGGGGGCGCGGAGGTGCTTGCCGCGCTGTCAGACCCGCCGAGAACACCACTCTGCGGGGCCGAACGCGCGGGGGGCGCACCTCTCGCGCCCCCGCTTTTCCGTCTTTAGGGCAGACCGGAAAACCGCTCTGCCATCGTCTCTTCCCTGGGCTAACGCGCACGACTCAGGTCCTGCGGTTTCTTTTCAGGGCTAACGCTGGCGTCACTGGTGCTGGATGGCCTGCTGGGCTGACCCTTACGCTCCTGGTCCCGCGGGTTCTTTGGTGGCCGGCCCTGGCGTCCCTTGGTCTGGCGTTTCGCCGGGCGGGGGCTGTCGCCCGGCCGGCCCCCGGTAGGCGCTGACCAGGCGGGCGACCAGCGTGGCGAGGAAGACCTGGCCGGTCATCGCCTCGAGAACCGCCAGCGCACGGCCGAAGCTGCCTGCCGCGGTGAAGTCACCGTAGCCCAGGGTGGTAAGCGTGGTGAAGCTGAAGTACTGGTAGTTACGGAGATTGGCCGGCTCGCTGTGCACGAAAAAATCAGTGCCGCCCAGGCCGTCTATGGCGCCGAAGAACGCGGCGAACATCAGCCCGATGAGAAGGTAGGCGCTCAGCGCCCCGTAGATGCTCTGCAGGGTGACAGTGTCCATCTTCAGCACCCGGTCAACGATGATCACCACAGTCGCCAGCAGCAGGATGCCGGTCCAGATACTGGCCGTGCCGCGCGCGACCGGGCTGTCCCATGACGCCACCAGCGCGACCGCGAGCACGGAGCCGGCCACGGTGGCCCATCGCGCCGCCCGGTGGTAGGGGAAGTCGGTATCCCGCAGCCCGAGCAGGGTCACCGCGACAACCAGAACCTGCTGTATGGCCTGGGTCAGCCAGCCGCTGGCCAGCAGCGCCGACAGCAGGTAAACCGCGATCAAGGTGGCGAGCAGCAAGCCGTACCGGCTTGGCCGACCGGCCTGTTCGCCCTCGGTCACGGCATCAGTGCATTACTTCGCGGGGAATGCCGGGCCGCCCACCGTGCGTCTGCATGCGACCGACATTATGGCGGGGCCAGCGGGCCCGAATCATCCCACGCGGGTGATTCGTTTTGCCTAGCCGCGTTGCTTGACTCAGCTGTGACCACGAATCAGCTGCTTATCGGCCTGGGCCTGACGGTTGTGCTCGCGGTCGGGTCACAGGTGCTGGCGAGCCGCCTGCGCATTCCCGCGCTTATCGTCTTGCTGCCCGTTGGCTTCGCCGCGGGTGCCCTGACCAGCGATGTCAATCCCAGCAAGCTGCTTGGGCCGGTTTTCCAGCCGATGGTGTCGCTCGCCGTCGCCGTCATCCTCTATGACGCGGGCCTCGGGCTCGACCTGCGCAGGCTCAGGGGGCACACCCGCCGCGTGGTCTGGCGGCTGATTGCCCTCGGCGTCCCGCTTACCTTGGCCTTCGCCACCTGCATGGCGTTGCTGGTGCTGGGCATGCCGGAATCGGCGGCCCTGATGACCGGGGCCATCCTGGTCGTCTCCGGGCCTACCGTCGTGGGCCCGCTGCTCGCTTTCGTCCGGCGGGCGGGCACCACGGTTTCGGCACCCGGCTCGCGCAGTTCCTGGCCAGCATCGCCGTCGCCGCGGCCTGTGACGTGCTGCGCGACGATACCGGGCTGATCGCGGCGATTGTCATGGGCCTCGCCGCGGCCAACATGCCGGGCTTCGACCTTCCCGCCCGCCGGCCGTTCTTCGAGACGCTGGTCCAGCTGATCATCGGCCTGCTGTTCATCTCCATCTCGGCCACCGTCACTCCCGCGTCGGTCCGCCATCTGATCCTGCCGACCATCGCCCTGGTGGCTGTTCTGGTCCTGGTCACCCGGCCGCTCGTCGCCTGGGCGGCCACGCTGCGGACCGACCTGAACCGGGGTGAACGCGGCTTTGTCGGGTGGATGGCCCCGCGGGATCGTCGCCGCCGCCACCGCGTCGACATTCGCGCCCGCCCTGTCGGCCCAGCACGTCGGCGGCGCGCAGCAGATCCTGCCGGTCACGTTCCTGGTGATCGTGCTGACGGTGACGCTGTACGGCTTCACCGCGGTGCCGGCCGCCAGGCGGCTTGGCGTCACCCGCCCGGCCCGGACACGGCCGCTCCTTGTCGGCGGCGATCCCTGGGTGATCGAGCTCGGCACGGCTCTTCAGTCAGCGGGGTTGGAGGTGCTCATGTGGGCCGGCGTGGAAACGCAGCGCGGCCAGATCAGGGATGCCGGACTGGAGCTGGCACCGGGTGAGCTCCTCGCAGGCGCGGCCGGCGGAGGTGCGCTGCTTGAGGGCATCACCATGGTTCTCTCGCTCACTAGCGAGGACGACTTCAACGCGCTCGCGTCCATGATGCTGGCGGGCAATGTCGAGGGTTCCGTCCACCGGCTTCGGCCCTGTCTGCCCGGCCATGGGGTGGTGGCCCCCTATACGGGCGGTGAGACTCTGTTCGGCGCGGAGCTGACCAGGCCCGCCGTCATCCGGCGGTACCGGGACGGGGCGCGTATCGCGGTGCGGACCGGGCGCGATCCGGCGCCTGCCGGATCCGAGGTGCTCTTCGTGATCCGGTCTGACGGCCAGCTGGTCCCGGTCACCGAGCACAGCACGCCAGCTCATCAGGACAAGGACATCACCGTGCTGCTTGAACAGAAGCCCAAGGACGGGGACACCGTGCTGCTTGAATCGCAGCAGCTCGACATCACCCTCCCAAGGTGACGCGCTTCCCGTGACTACCAAGCACGATGTACCCGATGACGACGCCACAAGATCCCCAGGTGCTGTTGCGGAGCAGGAGCTATCTGAGGTTGCTGATCCTCGCAGCGGTGCTAGGCGTGCCGGTCTCCGCCGCGGCGTACGGGTTCCTTGCCCTCGTCGCCTATCTGCAGCGCGAGATCTTCACTCATCTTCCCAACGGGCTCGGTTTTCACGGCGAGCCGCCGTGGTGGCCGTTGCCCGTCCTCCTGGTGGCCGGCCTGCTGGTCGCACCGGTCATCGTGTTCCTGCCGGGGAAGGGCGGCCATTCGCCGGCTGACGGGTTCAAGCCCGGCCGCGGCGCACCCACACCCGCCCAGCTTCCCGGGGTGCTGCTGGCGGCCCTGGCGACCCTGAGCCTGGGCGTCGTCCTGGGGCCGGAGGCGCCGCTGATCGCTCTCGGCGGCGGGCTCGCCGTGCTCGCGGTACGGCTGGCCAAGCGTGACATGCCGGCCCAGGCGACCGCGGTGGTCGCCGCGGCGGGGAGCTTCGCCGCGGTCAGCACCCTGCTCGGCTCGCCCATCGCGGGCGCGTTCCTGCTGATGGAGGCCTCCGGCCTGGGCGGCCCCATGCTGGGGGTTGTCCTGCTGCCCGGGCTGCTCGCCTCCGGCGTTGGCGCCCTCATTTTCGTCGGTCTCGACTCGCTGACGGGGCTCGGCACCTTCTCCCTCTCGGTGCCCGGGCTGCCCCATTTCGCCCGGCCGGACATCGCGGAATTTGGCTGGGCCCTGGTCATCGGGATTGCGGCGGCCATCCTGGGCACGGCGATCCACCGGCTGGGGCTCCTTCTCAGGCCCTACGTCGAGCGGCGGATGCTGCTGCTGATGCCGGTCGTTGGCCTGATCATCGGGGGACTGGCGCTCGCCTACACCGAGGGGACCGGGAAGAGCTCCTCCGATGTGCTGTTCTCGGGCCAGTCGCAACTGGGACCGCTGGTCGACCACGCGGCCGGCTACTCGGTCGCCGCGCTCCTGCTGCTGCTGGCGTGCAAGGGACTTGCCTACGGTGTATCACTGAGCAGTTTCCGCGGCGGGCCGACCTTCCCCGCGCTGTATCTCGGCGCGGCGGGCGGCATCGCGCTGTCCCATTTGCCCGGCCTGCCGCTGGTGGCGGGGGTCGCGATGGGGATCGGCGCGATGTGCGCCGTCATGCTCCGCCTTCCGCTGACGTCGGTGCTGATAGCGACCCTGCTGCTGTATTCGGACGGGATCGCCGTCATGCCGCTGGTGATCGTGGCGGTTGTCGTGGCGTACGTGGCGTCGGCCAGACTGGTCCCGGCCACCTCGGCCGCTTCCGGCACCGTGGGTACCCCAGCCGCTGCGGGTACCCCGGCCGGCGCGAGCACCTCTGCCGGCGCGGGTACCTCTGCCGGCGCGGGCACCTCTGCCAGCTCGCCTACTGACTCAGGGACGGCCCAGACCGCGGCCGCCACGGTGCCAGCGCAGGTCCAGGTAGCGGACCCGGCCACGCCACGGGTCCCACTCGCCAGTTCACCGGAGATGAGCCCAGAGCAAAAGCGGATGCCGTGACGAGGCCGTCCGACCGGCGGCTGCTGCGCTACGCCCGCCCGGCCCGGGCCTACCTGCTCGGGCTGGTCGTGGCCACTGTCGCGATCGCGGGCCTGGTCATCGTCCAGGCGCAGCTGCTCGCCACGGCGATCGCCGGAACGTTCGGCGACGGCCTGGGCCTGTCGGCGCTGCGGGGCACGATCGCCGCCCTGGCCGTCGTGGTCGCCGCCCGGGCGGCGCTGGCCTGGGCCGTCGAAGCGCTCTCCTACCGGGCCTCGGCCGGGGTGAAGTCGCAGCTCCGCCGCGACCTGCTGCGACGCTCGGTGGAACGCGGACCGCGCTGGCTCGCGACCCGCCGGGCCGGCGAGCTGGCCACGCTGACCACGGTCGGCGTCGACTCGCTCGACGCCTACTTCGCCAAGTATCTCCCGCAAGTCGTGCTGGCCGTCGTCATCCCGCTGGCGGTGGTGGTGCGCTTGCTGGTGGCCGACCCGCTCTCGGCGGCCATCATTATCGTCACGGTGCCGCTGATCCCGGTATTCATGGGCCTGGTCGGCGCGACCACCGCCGAGCGGACCCGCCGCCGGTGGCGGGAGCTGGCGCGGCTGTCGCACCATTTTCTCGACGTGGTGGCCGGGCTGCCGACGCTGCGCGTCTTCGGCCGCGCGAAGGCCCAGGCCACGTCCGTCGGCGAGGTTACCGGTGCCTACCGTCGGGCTACGCTCGCCACCCTGCGGCTCGCTTTCCTCTCCGCGCTGGTGCTTGAGCTCCTGGCGACGTTCTCGGTCGCGCTGGTCGCCGTCGCCATCGGGCTGCGCCTGGAGGGCGGCCACCTCGGCCTGCGGACCGGCCTGCTCGTCCTGATCCTGGCGCCCGAGGCCTACCTGCCGCTGCGCCAGCTCGCGATTCAATATCACGCGAGCGCGGATGGCCTGGCCGCCGCCGCGGACGTGTTCGATGTCCTGGAAACGCCGGGCGACGCGACCGGCGACTGGCCCGCCGCGGGCCCCGGTGACCGCGTGTCCAGCGGAACCGAGGCCACGCTGGCTCTCGCCGCGCGGCCGGCATTGACGCTGCCCGAGGCCATCCGGGGAGCGGCGGTGCGGGTGGACGAGGACGTGCGGGTGCAGGCGGTGCGGGTGGACGAGGACGTGCGGGTGCAGGCGGTGCGGGTGGACGAGGACGTGCAGGTCGAGGCGGTACGGGTGGAGGACGTCCGGGTGCGGCACCCGGGCCGGAGCCAGCCCGCCCCGGACGGTGTCAGTTTGCGCTTCGCCGCCGGTGAGGTCGTGGCGCTGGCCGGGTCAAGCGGCAGTGGCAAGTCAACGTTGATCGGCGTTCTCCTCGGTTTCATCACGCCCGACGCGGGCCGGGTGGTGATCGAGGAGGCCGCTGGCGAGCGGCGCCTCGACCAGCTGGACATGCGGGCGTGGCGGGCCCGCGTCGCCTGGGTGCCACAGGACCCGGTGCTCCAGCACGGCACGGTGGCATCGAACATCAGGCTGGGCTGGCCGGACGCGCCGCGCGAAGCCGTCGAGTTGGCCGCCAGGCGCGCCGCTCTGCACGAGGTGGAACTGGGCAGGCCCGTCGGGGAAGGCGGCAGCGGCCTTTCCGCCGGACAGCGGCGGCGGGTCGCGGTCGCCCGCGCCCTGCTGGCCGGGCGGCCGGTGCTGCTGCTTGACGAGCCGACCGCCGGGCTGGACGCCGCCGCGGAGGCGGAGGTGCTCGCCGCTGTCCGCGAGCTGGCCGGGGACGGCAGGCTGGTGCTGATGGTCGCGCACCGGCCGGCGGTTCTCGCGGCCGCCGATCGCGTCGTGACGTTGCCCGCGGACATCCCGGCCGTCCCCGCCGTCCCCGCCGTCCGGCCGGAAGCGCAGCCAGGAGCACAGACCGGGGCAACAGTGTGAGCAGCGGCACCGGCCTGGATCGCGCGGCAATCAAGCAGCTCGCGCTCGCCGTGGCGGCGGGCGCCGCCGCCAGCGCGGCCGCGATCGCCCTGACCGCCACCTCGGCCTGGCTGATATCGCGGGCATCGCAGCGGCCGCCGGTGCTGACCCTGACGATCGCCGTGGTCGCGGTACAGGCCTTCGCGCTCACGCGCAGCGTTTTCCGCTATCTCGAGCGGCTGGTCAGCCATGACGCCGCGCTCCGGGTGCTGGCCACGATGCGGGTCACGGCGTACCGCCGCCTGGAACGGCTCGCCCCGGCCGGGCTGCCCGCGTTCCGCTCGGGCGACCTGGTGAGCCGGCTGGTGGCCGACATTGACGGCATCGCCGACCGCTGGCTGCGGGTTCTGCTTCCGTACGCGACGGCGGCGGCCGCGGGAGCCGGCACCGTCTGCTTCGTCGCGCTGCTGCTGCCGTCCGCCGCCCTCGTGCTGGCCGTCAGCCTGGTGGTCGCCGCGGTGGTCGCGCCCTGGGCGGCAAGCCTCGCCGCCCGGCAGGCCGAGCGCCGGATCGCACCGCGCCGGGGCGAGCTGACGGTAGCGTCGCTCGACCTGCTGCGCGGCTGCGCGGAACTGGCCGCCTTCGGTGCCGCCGAGGCCGGGCTTGACCGTGCCGCCGCCGCCGACCGGGCCCTCGGCCAGGCCGAGGCCCGTAGCGCTCTCGGCCGGGGCATCGCCGCGTCGGTCACCGCGCTGGCGGCGGGGGCGGCGGTGTGGGCCTGCCTGCTGCTCGGGGTGCCGGCCGTCCGTTCCGGTGCGCTGCCGGGAGTGGCGCTGGCCGTGCTTGTGCTGACGCCGCTGGCCGCGCACGAGGTGTTCGCGGCACTGTCGCCGGCCGCCCAGCAGCTCCCCAGAATCCGCGCGTCGGCCTCCCGGGTACAGGCCGTCTTGCGGCAGCCCGATCCGGTCCGCGAGCCCGCATCACCCCGGCCGGCCCCCGCACCCCCGTATGACCTGCGGATCGAGGGCCTGTCGGCGCGCTGGGAGGTGGCCGGGCCTGACGTGCTGAGCGGAATCGACCTGTGCGTGCCCGCCGGACGGCGGGTGGCCGTCGTGGGCCCGAGCGGGGCCGGGAAGACCACGCTGGCCATGGTGCTGCTGCGGTTCCTTGATCCAAGCGCGGGACGGGTGACCCTCGGCGGGACCGATATCACCACACTGGACGGCGACACGGTCCGGACGATCGTCGGGCTGTGCGCCCAGGACGCGCATGTCTTCGACAGCACCCTCGGCGAGAACCTGCGGCTGGCCCGCCGCGAGGCCACCGACGACCAGATCCGCGCGGCGCTGCGCCGCGCCGGGCTGCTGGAGTGGGTCGATGACCTGCCCGCTGGCCTCGATACCGACGTGGGCGAGTTCGGCGTGCGGCTGTCCGGTGGCCAGCGCCAGCGGCTCTCCCTCGCGCGCGTGCTGCTCGCCGACTTCCCCGTCCTCGTCCTCGACGAGCCGACCGAGCACCTTGATGAGCAGACCGCCGGTGAGCTGACGCGGGACCTGCTGGCCGCCACCGCAGGCCGCACCATCGTGCTCATCACCCACCGCAGCGCCGGGCTGGGCCAGGTGGATGAGATCGTGCGCATCGAGGCCGGCCACCTGGCCGCTCTTCAGACCCGGATTCAGGTCCCGGCGGTGTGCGGCGCCTTGGCGGACCCGCCGGGCGGCACCGATTGACCGGGTATCGCTGGTTCACCAGCCGCCCCTGGTTCGCCCGCCCTCGCGGTCGGGATGACCGCCGTGTAGATATCGGCCACCACGCCCACCTCGCGGGTGGTGAAGGCGCGTTCGCGGCGGCGGTCGCGGGTGAAGGCCGACCACCAGGTGAGGATGGCACCCAGACGGTTACGGTATCCGGTCAGGAAGGCGATGTGGATGAACAGCCAGCCGATCCAGCCGGTGAAGCCGCTGATCTGCAGGGGCCCCGCCGACATGACGGCGTTGCCGCGGGAGATGTAGGCGGCCGAGCCCAGGTCGTGGTAGCGGAAGGGCCTCGCGGAATCCCGTCCCTGCGCCTCGCGCTTGATGCGGTGCCCCGTGTACAGCCCGCCCTGCATGGCGACCTCCGCGACGCCGGGCAGTTTGTCCAGGATCATCAGGTCGCCGATGACGGAGATCTCCGGATGGCCGGCGATGGTCAGGTCTGGCTGCACGGGTATGCGGCCCGCGCGGTCGCAGTTGGCCCCGGTCGCGTTCGCCAGCGCCGCGGCGAAGGCGGGCGCCTCGACGCCGGCCGTCCACAGCACCGTGCCCGCGTCGAACCGGGTGATGGCACCTTCGTGATCGCGGACGGCGAGCCCGGTGGCGTCGACGTCGGTGACGATCGAGCCCATGTGCATCTCGACGCCCTGCTTGGCCAGGGTCTTCGCCACCTTGCCTGACAGCTTCTGGCCGAAGGTCACAAGCGGGGCGCTGCCACCGTCGAACAGCAGCACCCGAGCGTCCTCCGGCCTGGCCTTGCGGTACTCGGCCCGCAGCGTCTTGGTGGCGAGCTCGCGGATCTGCCCGGCCAGCTCAACGCCGGTAGGGCCCGCCCCGACGAGGGCGAACGTCAGCCAGCGGCGGCGTTCGGCGGGATCGTCGGAGGTCTCGGCCATCTCGAACGCGCCGAACACCCGGCGGCGGATGGTCAGCACGTCGGAGATCGTCTTCATGCCCGGCGCGAACTGGGCGAACTCGTCATGCCCGAAATAGGACTGCCGCATTCCGGCCGCGACGATGAGGTCGTCGTAGCCGAATTCGATCCGCCCGCCGCCCGGCCTGACCGCGATCACGCGGCGGCCATCGGTATCGATGCCGGTCACGTCGGCCATGACGCACTCGACGTTCTTGTGCTTTTTGAGCACGCTGCGCAAGGGAGCGGCGATCTGTCCCTCCGACAGGATGCCGGTCGCGCACTGGTAGAGCAGCGGCTGGAACAGGTGGTGATGCGCCCGGTCGACGAGGGTCACCGACACCGGGGCGCGCCGCAGCGCGCGGGCGGCGAACAGGCCGCCGAAGCCGCCGCCGATGATCACCACGCGGCGCCGCCCGCGCCCGCCCGCACTTTCAGCCATGCTGGTCATCGCGCTCAACCCGGCTGACCGGCCGGGTCATGCCAGACGAGCTGCCCGGTCAGCAGCCGGTCGGCCTCCTTCGGGCCCCAGCTGCCCTGCGCGTAGGGATGCACCGGGGTGACGTCGCCCAGTACCGGGTCGACGATCTCCCACATGGCTTCCACGGTGTCCTGGCGGGCGAACAGCCACCGGTCGCCGTTCAGTGCCGCGCCGATGAGGCGGTCATAGGGGCGGATGTCCGATCCTGGCCGCACCGCGAACGTGAGGTCTTCCGACTGCGGCTCCCAGCCGGCGCCGGGTTTCTTTCCCTGCAGGGTGAGGTTGACCGCCGTCTCCGGCCAGATCCGGAAGCTGAGGCGGTTCCCCGCCGCGATGGGCTCGATCCCGAACACGTCATGCGGAGGCTGCTTGAGGGTGATGGTGATCTCGGTGACGGTGACGGGCATGCACTTGCCCGCCCGGATCAGGATCGGCACCCCGGCCCAGCGCCAGCTTTCGGCCTTGAGCCGGACCGCGACGTATGACTCCACCGTCGAATCGGGGTCGACGCCGTCGACTTCGCGGTAGCCGTCGTACTGCCCGCGCACCACGGTCTCCGGGGTCAGCGGGCGCAGCGAGTTGACCACCTGATGCTTCGCGTCCCGCCAGGATGCCAGACCGGACCCGCTCGGGGGTTCGGCCAGGACGGTCGCCAGTACCTGCAGCATGTGGTTCTGCAGCACGTCCCTGATGGCTCCGGTCTGGTCGTAGAACCGGCCACGGTCCGACACGTTGAACTGCTCCGCCATCGTGATCTGGATGTTGTCCACGTAGTTGCGGTTGAGCAGCGGCTCGATGGCCGAGTTGGCGAACCGGGTGAACAGGACGTTCTCCACCGGGTCGAAGGCCAGCCAATCGTCGACCCGGAAGATCGCCTCTTCAGGGAAATGCTCGTGCATGGTGTTGTTGAGCTTGCGTGAGCTGGCCAGATCGGTGCCGAACGGCTTCTCCACCATGACCCGGGCACCGCGCGCACGGTCCGCCGAGGCGATCCCCTGGGCGATCCTCCCGAACAGGAAGGGCGGCACCTCCAGGTAGTACAGGACGCGCTCGCCCGAGCCGATCTCATCGGACATGGCCTTGTAGGTGGCGTCGTCGCCGAGGTCCCCGTCCACGTAGCGGAGCAGCCCGAGCATCCTGGCCGCGGCCGGCTCGGCGGGATCCATCCCGTTGAGCTTCAGCGACGCGGTCGCGTAGTCGCGGAACTGCCCGAGACCCCACCCGCTCTTGGCCACCCCGATCACCGGGACGTCGAGCACGCCGCGTTTGACCAGTCCCACCAGCGCGGGGAAGGTTTCAATCTTGGCCAGGTCGCCGGTCGCGCCGAAGATGACGAGCGCATCGACTCGGTCTGCCGCCATTGTTAGCTCCTCACCGTCGCCGTCGGCCCCGATGTGGCCACGGCCGGGACCGTTAATCCCGATGGGATCACGGCGGGGAAGGAGGCGCGCCACCTTTCACGGGTGATGCACGTGAGTCACCCGATTCAGATGATGACAACGCGCGGTCGGCGGGCGACGCTGCCCGGATGAGCGATTCCACGGTGAGCGCGGCCGAATTCCGGGCCCTCTACGAGCTGTTGCGGCGCAGGTCCGAGCAGGGGCCGGCCGACCGGCGGGGGGCGCTCAACAACATCACATCGGCGGCGGTAGTGGCGGCCGCGAGCGACGTCTGGCGCGGTCGGGCGGTATCGCTGGCGGCGCCGATCGCGAGCGGGACGGCACCCGACAACCCCGATCCCGCCGTGCATCAGATGACGAGCCCGGTGGGCGACCCGGCCCGCGATTCCGGGCTGTTTTTCGCCACCGACCGGCTGGCCATGAACATTCACGGCGACGCCGACAGTCACATCGACGCGCTCTGCCACGTGATGTTCGACGGAAAGCTCTACAACGGCATCGACGCGGAGACCGTTACCGCGGCGGGAGCGACCGAGCTCTCCATCGATGTCGCCGGCCAGGGAATCGTCGGCCGCGGCCTGCTGCTCGACATCCCGCGCTTGCGCGGGACGCGGTGGCTGGAGCCCGGCGATCACGTGACCGCCGATGACCTGCTGGCGGCGGAGTCGGCCCAGGCCGACCGCATTCAGCAGGGCGACCTGCTCTTCGTCAGGGTGGGCCATCGTGCCCGCCGCCGGTCGCTGGGGGCGTGGAATGCCGCCGAGGCCCGCGCCGGACTGCATCCAGCGGCGCTTGAGCTGCTCGCGGAACGGCGGATCGCGGTCCTTGGCAGCGACGGGAACAACGACACGGCTCCGAGCGCGGCCGAGGGCGTGGACTTCCCGGTGCACGTGCTCGCGGTCAACGCGATGGGGCTGCACCTCATGGATTACCTGGATTTCGACGCCCTGGCGGGATTGTGCGAGGAACTGGGCCGGTGGTCATTCCTGTGCGTCGTGGCGCCGCTCCGGCTGCGCGCGGGGACCGGCTCACCGGTCAACCCGATCGCGATCTTCTGAGAACGCAACGGAAATAGCCACCAGAACCGGGGGAAAGCCCATTCACCCCGAATGGGCGATGCAGCCCGTTCGGCGCTGTAGCGACAATGACGGCTGAGTACGTTGCCATGGTTCCGCGGCGACCGAAGGGAGCCGGATGGCGCTGGATCTCGCACGATGGCAGTTCGCGTTCACCTCCATTAACCATTTCCTGTTCATCCCGATCACCATCGGGCTCGCCTTCCTGACCGCTCTGCTGCAGACGGCCTGGCACCGCAGCGGCCGCGGCGAGTACCTGCGGCTGACCCGGTTCTTCGGGACGCTGCTGGTCATCAACGTCGCCATCGGCGTGGTGACCGGCATTGTGCAGGAGTTCGAGTTCGGGATGAACTGGGGAGCGTACTCGCGGCTGGTCGGCAACATCTTCGGCGCTCCGCTGGCGATGGAGGGACTCGCCGCTTTCTTCCTTGAATCAACCTTTCTTGGCCTGTGGCTGTTCGGCTGGGACAAGCTGTCGCGGCGCGTGCACCTGCTGACGATCTGGGCCGTCGCGTTCGGCAGCGCGCTGTCGGCCGCGTTCATCATGGCGGCCAACTCCTGGATGCAGCATCCCGTTGGCTACGTGATGGCCGGTGGCAAGCCCGTGCTCAACGACATCTGGGCCGTGTTCACCAACCCCGTCTTCGTCTGGGGATACTCCAAGGTCCTGCTGGTGTCGCTGGTAACCGGCGCCTCGGTGATGGTGGCGGTCTCCGCCTGGCAGTTGCGGCACGGCGCGGACCGCGCCGTGTTCACCCGGTCGGCGCGGCTCGGGCTCATCGTCTTGGTCCCCGCGATCCTGTTCACCATGCTGGTCGGCGACGAGCTTGGGGTGATCGAGGGCCAGTACCAGCCGATGAAGATCGCGGCCGCCGAAGGGCAGTGGAGCACCTGCCAGCCATGCTCGTTCTCGCTGTTCCAGATCGGCGGCGGCAACAACGACCAGACCCCGACGCAGATCCTCGCGATCCCGCACCTGCTGTCGCTGCTGGCCACTAACCACTGGAACGGCAAGGTCATCGGGATGAACCCGCTGCAGGCCCAGTACAGCAAGCAATTCGGGTCCGGCTACTACATACCGGACGTGTTTATCCAGTACTGGGGCATGCGGGTCATGGCCTATCTCGGCGTGGTGGTCCTGCTGATAGCGCTGTGGGGGCTATGGCTGATCCGGCGCGACAAGCTCGCGACGTCCCGGGCGTTCCTGTGGGTGGCGATCTGGGGAGTCATTCTGCCGTTCCTGATGAACACCGCGGGCTGGCTGCTGACCGAGAGCGGCCGCCAGCCGTGGATCGTGCAGGGCATCATGCTGACCAAGAACGGCATCTCGCCGACCGTCAGCACCACCTGGCTAGCACCACCTGGCTGTGGATCAGCGTCATCGGCTTCGTCGCGCTCTACGGCGTGCTCGGCACCGTCGACCTGCTGCTCATGCTGAAGTACTCGCGCAGGGAACTTCCGCCGCCGCCAACAGAGACAGACGCTGACCTGGAAGCCCCAGTGCCAGCCGTCCAGTACTGAGGTAGCGATGAGCGCACTCGTCCCGTTCTGGTTCATCGTCATCGCGGTGCTGTGGACCGGCTTCTTCATCCTCGAGGGATTCGACTTCGGCGTCGGCATGCTGCACAGCGTGGTCGGCCGGGACGAGTTCGGCCGACGCGCGGCCATCAACACGATCGGGCCGCTGTGGGACGGCAACGAGGTCTGGCTGATCGTGGCGGGCGCCGCTATGTTCGCCGCGTTTCCCGGTTGGTACGCGACCATGTTCTCCGGCCTCTACCTGGCGATGGTCCTGCTGCTGATGTCGCTCATCATCCGCGGCGTGGCCTTCGAGTACCGGGGGAAGCGCGACGCCGCGCAGTGGCGCCGCACCTGGGACGTGTCGCTGACCGTGGGCAGCCTGCTCGCGCCGCTGCTGATCGGCATCGCGCTTGGCGACCTGCTGCACGGGCTGCCGATCAATTCGGCCCAGAACTTCACCGGGTCATTCTGGGATCTGTTCCAGCCCTACGCGGTGCTCACCGGGGTCACCCTGGTGCTGCTCTGCCTGCTGCACGGCGCGACGTTCCTGTCACTGAAAACCACCGGCAGCATGCGCGAGCGGTCCGGGCTGCTCGCCCGCCGGATCGCGCCGTTTACCGCCGCGGCGGTCATCGCCTTCGCCATCTGGACCCACGTCTCCTCCGGCAGCACCTTCTTTCTCCGGCCGCTTGAGCTGCTGGCGATACTCGCGGTCCTGGCCGCCGTGATGCTCGTCTACAGCCACCATGAGGGCTTCGCCTTCGCCGCCACGACGGTCACGGTCGCGTCCTGCATCGCGTCGGTCTTCGTCGCCCTGTACCCGGACGTGATGGTGTCGAGCACCAACCCGGCGTACAGCCTCACCGTGCACAACACGGCGTCCGCGCCCTACTCGCTGAAGGCGATGACCGTCGTCGTCGTCATCTTCCTGCCGCTGGTGCTGGCCTACCAGACCTGGACGTACTACGTATTCCGGCGGCGGGTGAGCCGGGAGCAGTTCATGCCAGCCCCTCCGCCTACCGTGCCGCCCCAGCCGATACCCGCGCAGGAGGTGCATTCCGGTGCGGTACCGGGCGCCGCGCCATCTGCGCTCGCCCGTCTCAGAGGAGCCAGACATGGCCGAAAGTTATGACGTCATCGTGATCGGGACCGGCGCGGGCGGCGGCACGCTCGCCCGCCACCTCGCCCCCTCGGGCAAGCGCATCCTGCTGCTCGAACGCGGTGACTGGCTGCCCCGCGAGCCGGCCAACTGGTCCACCTTGGACGTGTTCGTGGAGGGCCACTACATCTCGCCCGACAGCTGGTACAGCGTCGAGGGCAAGGCCTTCTTCCAGCCGCAGGTGCACTACTTCGTCGGCGGCGCCACCAAGCTGTACGGTGCCGCGCTCTACCGGATGCGCGCGGAGGACTTCGGCGAACTGCAGCACCACGACGGAGTGTCGCCCGCGTGGCCCATCAGCTACCAGGACCTGGAGCCGTACTACACCGCCGCCGAAGATCTCTATCAGGTGCACGGGGCGCGCGGTGAGGACCCCACCGAGGCTCCCGCCAGCGCACCGTACCCGTATCCGGCGGTTTCTCATGAGCCGCGCATCCAGCAGCTCTCCGATGACCTGGAGAAGCAGGGCTACCATCCGTTCCACGCGCCCTGCGGGATCTTGGTCAACGAGGCCGACTTGGCCTACAGCACCTGCGTGAAGTGCGGGGAATGCGACGGCTTCCCCTGCCCGCTGCACGCCAAGTCCGACGCCGAGGTGATGGGTGTCAGGCCCGCCCTCGAGCACGACAACGTCACCCTGCTCAGGAACGCGCGGGTGGTGAAGCTGGAAACCAACCCGGCCGGCACCGCCATCACCAGCGTGGTCGTCGAACGGGAGGGTGAGACCGAGCGGTACCAGGGCGACATCGTGGTCGTGGCCTGCGGCGCGGCCAACTCCGCCAAGCTGCTGCTCGCCTCCGCCAGCGACAGGCACCCGAACGGGCTGGCCAACGGTTCTGACCAGGTCGGCCGCAACTTCATGTACCACGACTGCCAGGCGGTGCTCGCGGTGTCGAAGGAGCCGAACCCGACCGTCTTCCAGAAGACACTCGGCATCAACGACTTCTACTTCAGCGGCCCCGGCTTCGATTACCCGATGGGGAACATCCAGATGATCGGCAAGTCGCAGGCGGAGATGTTCCGCGGCGAGAAGCCCCTGGAGACCAAGTTCGCGCCGAGCTGGGCGCTGCACGACGTCGCCTCGCATGCCGTCGACTTCTGGCTGTCCACCGAGGATCTTCCGCAGCCGGACAACCGGGTGACGCTCGGCCAGGACGGCAGCGTCCACATCTCCTACTCGCCCAGCAACCCGACCGCCGCCAAGCAGCTATTCGGCCAGCTCAAGTCGATGATCGGCTCGCTCAACATGCATGAGGGCCACCTGACCCACCGGTGCATGTACATGAAGACGGACATCCCGATCGCCGGCTGCGCCCACCAGGCCGGGACCGTCCGCTGCGGCGCCGACCCGGCCACGTCGGTGCTCAACGCCGACTGCCGGGCCCACGAGGTAGAGAACCTCTACGTGGCCGACACCAGCATCTTCCCGAGCATCAGCGCGGTGAACCCCGCCCTCACCGCGATGGCGAACGCCATCAGGGTCGGCGACCGCATCCTCGAGCAGATCGGCTGAACAGGGGACCACCCGAGACCAAGGTAATCTCCTGATGCTGCACGTCCGGGTGGTCAGCCCGCCCGGCTCGACCGATCACCTGGTCGACGGTCTCTCCGTCGATCCCGGCGTGCGGAACCTGATCGTCATGCGCGGCGCCGCCCGCCGCCCGGACGGCGACTCGGTGCAGTTTGACCTGGTCACACGCTTCGCCAACCCGGTGCTAGCGGAGGTGCGGGCCCAGCTGGGCGGCCGCGGCTCGGTTGTCATCGAGAACGTCGACGGGGCGGCCAGCGGGCCGGAAGACGAGGAAGGCGCAGCGAACCCCCGGCACCCGGGAACCCCGGGAGACCGGCAGGCGGGCAGCGGGCACCACCTCGGCGAGGTTCCGCCGGTGTGGGAGATGGTAGAAGAGCGGATCCGCGCGGGCGGCGAATACCCGCCAAGCTTCTACGCGCTCCTGATCATCGCCGGCCTGATCGGCGCGGTCGGCATCCTCACCAACTCGCAGATCCTCGTCGTCGCGGCGATGGTGGTCGGCCCTGAGTACGGCGCCATCATGGCGACCGCGCTTGGCATCGACAAGCGGGACCGCCGCGCGGTCCGGCCTGGCCTGGCCGCCCTGGCGGCCGGGTTCGCGCTTGCGGTGGCCACGACGCTGGTCTTCGGGCTGCTCATCCGGTGGTCGGGCGTTACCCCGCGGCTCTACGAGGCCGGCCTGCGGCCCGTCTCCGACCTCATCAACTCACCGAACGTGTTCTCGGTCATCGTGGCGGTGCTGGCCGGCATTGTCGGTGTCGTTTCGCTGACCGAGTCCCGGGCGAACGCGCTGATCGGCGTGTTCATCTCGGTTACCACGATTCCCGCCGCCGCCGACATGGGCCTGTCCGCCGCGTACGGCAGCTGGCCCGAGGCGCGCGGGTCGACCTTCCAGCTGCTGCTCAATGTGGTGCTGCTGATCGCGGTCGGCGCCGTAGGGCTCCGCCTGCAGCGGTCATTCTGGCGGGGCAGGACGGCGGGGGCCGCCGCGCGTGCGCAGCGGCCCTCGTTACCGGTGCCAGGGGCCGGTTAGCGGTGCCCGGCCGTCTGGTGCTGCCCGGCCGGCTGCTCCTTGAGCCATACGTCCACGCCGGCACTGGTCGCGTGCTTGACCGCGGACCAGTGCTGCCGCGCGAGGTCGCTCGGGGGCACGTCCATCTGCTGCACCCGCCGCCTGAAGGCCGCCATCAGCGCCCTCCCAGCCACGGTCGCGCCCGCCAGGACGAACGCGCCGCCGACGCCCATCAGGATGCCTCCGGCGCGGATGTGCCCCATATCGACCTGGATCTTTGACTGCGGCGCGGCGCTGGAAATCATCGGGACCGTCCTTGAAATAGTGGCCATGGCCGGAGCCTTCCATGCAACCAGGCGACATGCATCGCCCACAGGGAGTGAGATGGCTGGATGAGCCCGGCCGCGCCACCGCCACCTTCCCCGGTCGGGTGGGCGGCCTTGGCCGCCGTCTTAGACCCCGGGGATGGCCTCGGCCTTGCCGTCCCTGACGGCCGCCTGGAACTGGGCGTAGTCGAGCTCATTCTGGTCCGCGTAGGTCTCGGCGAAGTCAGCGATGGCGTCGTCGAACTTGGCCGACCCGCCGAG
This sequence comes from Trebonia sp., assembly GCA_050013875.1. Taxonomy (GTDB): domain Bacteria; phylum Actinomycetota; class Actinomycetes; order Streptosporangiales; family Streptosporangiaceae; genus Trebonia. The sequence continues at coordinate 20,160 of JBEKEK010000035.1, forward strand.
GTACGCGGCCAGCGCGATGCGGTCGCCTGAGCGGGCATGGGCCCGGGCCAGCGTCCACCCGCACAGCCGGGCGTACAACATCATGCCCTCCGGGCGCATCAGCTCGATGGGGACGGAGAACTTCCAGTCCCGCAGCTGGCGGACGTAGAAATCGCGGTCGACCCCGTCGGGGCCGGTGATGCGGGTCCAGCCGAGGAAGATATCGCTCTGGGCCTGCATCAGATGCTGCCCGGCGACCACCCGCTCGCCCTCGTTGTTGTACCGGCTGCGCCCGGCGAACTCGGCAAGGACCGACGGCTGCGCCTCCTTGGCCTGCAGGACCAGCGGTTCGACGCCGTCGGCGGCGTCCATCAGCACGATCCAGGCGCGGGTGCCGACGCTGCCCACCCCGACCACCTTGCGGGCCACGTGCATCAGGGTGAACTCGCTGAGCAGGTGCCGCCGATCGGACTGCAGGCTGCGCCGGTACTTGCTCACCACCGCGCCGATCTGCTCGTAGATCGCGGCGGCCTCTACATTGGCGAACAGTTCCTCGATCGGGACGATCGTCGGCGGGTCGCTGATGATCCGGCGCTGCCCGTCGACCTCGGCGGTGAGCTTGGCCAGCGCCGAGGTGCTGTCCTTGGTGTGCGCCTTGGCCAGCAGGTTCTCGAACATCTTGACCCTTTTGGCCTTGATCTGGGACTTCACCTGCTTGAGTGCCGGCTCGACGTCCAGGTGCGCGTACCACACGTCAAGGAAGGTCTGCTCGGCGAACCCGCGCATCGCGGTGCGGTAGCCCTCGGCCGCCGTCACGGCGAGCTTTCTGCAGGCTTTGGCGGTGAACCCGTTGTCCCGTCCGGCCACGATCAGGCTCGCCGCCAGCCGCTTGATGTCCCACTCGAACGGGCCGGGCAGGGTCTCGTCGAAGTCGTTGACGTCGAAGACCAGGTTCCGCTCGGGCGAGGCGAACGCGCCGAAATTCGACAGGTGGGCATCACCGCACAGCTGCACCCGAAGCCCGGAGACGGGCGTGTCGGCCAGGTCGGCGGCCATCGGCAGCGCCGCGCCGCGGTAGAAGGTGAACGGGGACACCAGCATCCGCCCGTGCCGGACCGGCACCAGGTCCGGCACCCGCGACGCCGCCTGGCCGAGCAGCAGCCCGACCGGGTCCCGTCCCCGGCCGGGCCGGAACTCGGCCTGCGCCTCGAGCGGGGTCACCGCCCTGGCGTCCTTTCCCCGAGCCGCCCGGTCCGCCCGGCTCAGCTGCTCCGCCGCCCCGCTCCGCGACGACTGCCGCGGAATGGCGTGCGTACCGGCCTTTGCCGCCGTGCCGCGATCGGCTGTCACAGTCATGAACTCTCCTCCTGGGCCGAAGCGGCGTGCTGCCGCAGCCGGTAACGCACCGCGGGCGCATCCCTGGTGCTTGTACTAGACAAGCATGAACGCGGGGTGATGGCATCACCCCGGTCAGGTGAACGCGAAGGTGAACAGGACATTGCCGCTCAGTGAACGTGCCGCTTCGACTTCACCCGGCTGGGATGATGCCCGGCGGGCTGCGCACGTTGAAGATCTACGGCATGGCTGATTTCGATGGCTTGGCCGCTAGAGCATGATGACCGGTGATCAACCGGGGCTCGGCTGGACGGTGGTCCTGCGCCGTCAGCCGGCCCGGATCGTGGAGGGCCGTCCGGAAGGCGGCTACACCGACGCGTTCGAGATCGTCTGCTGCGACTGCGGTGACCATCCCGACTTGGACTACACCGAGGTATCGGCTGAGCTCCGGCGGATCCGCGGGCCCTACCTGATCACCGACGGCGTCGCCGCCTACGTCGCGCACGTTGGGCGGTACCACCAGCCGGCGCCGGCCGTCCCGAGGCAGCGGATGCCGGCCACCGACCCGAACAGGGGCGCTGACCTGGCCGCGAGCGGCCTCACCGGGGTGACCTAGCCAAGCAGGTACTTGGTGCGTTCCGCATGGTCGTAGGTGGACTCCGGGTTCGTGCGGACGAACTCGTCCAGCTTCTTCGCGTCCTCGCCGACCAGGATGCGCCAGGCACCGGACCGCACGCCGTCGAGGATGATCGTGGCCGCCTCGGCCGCCGTGGTCGGGGCGCCGTCGCGCCAGCCGGCGTTCGCCTTCTCGATCTCCGCGCTGTCGGTGACGCCGAAGGCCCGCATTGAGTTGCCGACGATGTTGGTGCCGATGTACCCGGGCATCACCAGGACGGCGCGGACGTGCGGCGCGTTCGTCCGCAGGTCCTCGATCAGCGACTCGGTGAACCCCTTGACCGCGAACTTCGCCGTGCTGTAGGCGGTGTGCGGCCAGGCCGGCCCAAGCGACGCCCAGATCCCGTTGACGCTGCTGGTGTTCACCAGCACCCCCTCGGGGCTGGCGATGAGCAGCGGCAGGAACGTCCGCGCGGTGTGGTAAACGCCCCACCAGTTGACCGCGAAGACCCGTTCCCACTGCTCGCGCGGGTCGTTGATGAAGCTGCCGCCGCCCCCGATCGCGGCGTTGGCGAAGACCAGATCGACGTGATCGGCCTGGTGCGCCGCCAGCGCCGCGTCGCGGAAGCGCAGCATGGCCGCCTCATCGGAGACGTCGCACCGGTGGACGCTGATCGCCGCGCTCCCGGTGGCCTGACCGGTCGCCAGTTCCCTGGTCTCGGCGAGCGAATCCACGTTGAGGTCGCAGGTGGCGACCGAGCATCCCTCGGCGGCGAGCTGGCGGACCAGTTCCCGCCCCATGCCCGAGCCGCCGCCAGTGACAATCGCGACCTTCTCGGCAAACGAGTTCATCAGCCCAGGCTAGCTCGCCGCCCCGGGCTGCGCCGAGCTGGCCCGGCTAGCCGGGCAGCACCTCCCGCCAGCGGCTGGTGATCGGCAGCCGGCGGTCGCGGCCGAAGTTCTTGACGGTGATCTTCGGGCCCGGTGGGTACTGGCGCCGCTTGTACTCGGCCAGGTCGACCAGCCGGATCACCCGCTCCACGAGAGCCGGGTCGTGCCCGGCGGCGATCAGCGCGGCCGACCCCATGTCCTTCTCGACATAGTCATCGAGCAGCGCGTCGAGCACCTCGTAGGCCGGCAGCGAGTCGGTGTCGAGCTGTCCGGGTGCCAGTTCCGCTGACGGCGGTTTGGTGATCGAGTTGGGCGGGATCGGCGGCGTCCCGCCGGTCCGTTCTGCCTGCTCATTGCGCCACTTCGACAGGTCCCAGACGAGCGTCTTGAGCACGTCCTTGATCGGGCCGAACCCGCCCGCCGAGTCGCCGTAGAGGGTGGAGTAGCCGGTCGCGATCTCGCTCTTGTTGCCGGTCGTGAGCACGAGGTGCCCTTCGGCGTTGGACAGCGCCATGTTGATCACGCCGCGCACCCGGGACTGGAGGTTCTCCGCGGGCAGCCCGGCGGCGGGGAAGCCCTCGCCGAGCCCGGCCCGGAAGGCATCGACGATGTCCTGGATGGTGATCGTCCGCGCGTTCAGCCCCTGCCGCTTGACCAGGTCCTCGGCGTCGGTCACCGAGTGGTCGGAGGACCAGCGGCTCGGCATCAGGACCACGTGCACGTTCTCCGGGCCGATCGCGTCGGCCGCGATCGTCGCGGTCAGCGCCGAGTCGATTCCGCCGGACAGCGCCAGGATGACCGTACGGAACCCGTTCTTGTGCACGTAGTCCGCGGTCCCGAGCACCAGCGCCGCGTACACCTCGGCCAGATCGTCAAGCCGCGGCCAGAACGGGCCAGTCCCGGACTCCGTTCGCTCTCCCGCACCGCGCATGTCCGGAAGATCCGGCAGCGACACCCGCTCGATCGTGATCACGGTCCCGTCCCCCGCGTCGGCGGCCTCGCCCGACGTCCGCGCGGCGGTGCCTTCCCGGGGGGAGCCCCCCCCGGGCCCCCCGGCGCCCACCCTGCCCGCCGCCGCGGGCAGCTCCAGGTCCGCGACGATCAGCGCCTCCTCGAACTGCGGCCCGCGCGCCAGCAGTTCGCCGGCCGCCGAGACGAGAATCGAGTCGCCGTCGAACACCAGCTCGTCCTGCCCCCCGATCAGGTTGCAGTAGGCTAGCGCCGCCCCGGCCTCGCGGGCGCGCCGCTGGCACAGCTCAAGCCGGACGTCATCCTTGCCCCGCTCGTAGGGCGACGCGTTCGGCACCACAAGCAGCGCCGCCCCGGCCTGCCGGCAGACCGCCACCGGGCCGCCGTCCTGCCACAGGTCCTCGCAGATCGCGACGGCGACGTCAACCGGCTCGCCACCGGAGGCCGGGACCCGGAAAACCGGCAGCGTGTCGCCGGGCACGAAGTACCGGTACTCATCGAAGACACCGTAATTGGGCAGGTGGTGCTTGGCGCTGGTGATCACGACCTGCCCCGCGTGCAGCAGCGCGGCCGCATCGAGCGGCGCCCCGGCGGGCAGCCCGGTCCTTGGCGCCAGGCCGGACCGCCGGTCCAGGTACCCGACGACCACGGCGATCCCGCCGAGACCCTCGACGTTGAGCCGCTCGGCCACGTCGCGCACGGTGGCGATCGACGCCTCCACGAACGACGTCCGCAGCGCCAGGTCCTCCACCGGGTAACCGGTCAGCGCCATTTCCGGGAAGACCACGACGCGGGCGCCGCTGCCCGCCGCGCGCCGCGTCCACTCCACAATGATCTCGGCGTTCCCCGCCAGGTCCCCGACCGTAGTGTTCACTTGCGCAAGGGCAATCCGCAGCATAGGCACGCTCCCAGCTTAGGTCGCCGCTGCGATTCCCTTCCGTCCGGTGCCGTTCCTTCCGTCCGGCCGATCGTCTCAGAGCAACTGGAGCTGCACGGCCCGCTCAATCGCTTCCGAGCGGGACGACACACCAAGCTTCTGGTAGATCGACCTCAGGTGGCTTTTCACCGTATTGCGGGAAATGTAGAGCGCGTCTCCTATTTGGAGATAGGTGCTGGTTGGCAGCAGTTTCAGGATCCGCAGCTCGGCCGGGGTCATGGGCTCTACGGTCGTTCCATGCGGTGCTGAGGAATCCTGCCGCGTGGCCCGCACTTCCAGGGCCGCGACGACGAGTTGCTGCAGGAACGGGTCCGGACGCACCTGCGTCGCATGCTCGACCAGGTAGCCCGTCACCTGAGGTGCGGTCGTGACGACGGTGTTGAGGAAACCTCCCCGGCGTGCTGCCTCAAGCACACCATTCATCATGATGGCCGCCGTCGGGTCGCCGCCCTGGATCGCCGCGCCGGCCAGGAGTATCTGGCGCACCAGCGCGGCCCGCGGTGTCAAGGCAGCCATCGACGGCGCCCTCAGGTGGTCGATCGCGGTGCGGTGATCTCCCGTGGCGAGCGCGACCCTGGCCAGCAGCAGCTGGCGCCGGGTGGGAGCCAGGCCGCCCGCCAGGGCGACCGGGGAGCGTACGTCGCCGAGCGCCAGTCGCAGCAATGCCTCTTGCTCGTCGGCCCGGGCCGTGAGCGAGGATTTCCGCCCGGCCAGGACGTGGCGGGCCGCATCAGTGGTCGCCAGGGCGGCGTCGGTCTGCCCGCGGGCGGCCCAGACCCACGCCCGGTCAAGCAGGGCGAGAAACTCAAAAACGGGCCGAAAACGCTCAGCTATCGATAGTGCACGCTCTGTCAGATGCTCCGCGGAATCGAGGTCACGCCGCTCGAGCGCGGCGCCCGCGAGAACGCGCAGGTACTCCGCGGCGAAGGGGTGCTGATCGAATCCCAGGCGCCCCGCGGCCGCGGCCGCGGCCTGCGCGGCCTTGACGGCGTCAGCTAGGCGTCCGGCTTCGAACCACGCGATTGCCTGCGCCCCGCGGGCATCCACCAGCCGGGCCGGCCCGGCCAGCGACGGCATCCCGAGAGCCGTGGCCGCCTCGCGGTCGACCGCGTCGACGTCATCCAGCCACGTGTAGGCGCGCAACAGGATCAGCGGAACGGCGGCGTTCCACTCATCCCCGGGCAGTGCCCGCTCCTCAATGTTCCGCGCGGCGAGGGCGTGACGCCGTGCCTCGTCTGCCTCGCCGACAAGCGCATGGCGGAGTGCCTGCATCGCCGCCAGCCGGGCGGCCAGTCTCGAATCCGGCGCCGCCGCCAGCTGGGTGCGCCCGAGCAGGTCCAGGTAATGGCCGCCGCGGGCCACGTCCCCCCAGAGCAGCAGGTGGGCCGCCAGCGCCAGCAGCCGGTCGGGGGCGGACATCAGCAGCGCGGGGTCGACGAAGCTGAGGTCGAGCGCGGCCGGCTCTGGGTCGTGCAGGAAATCGGCGGCCACATGCTCTTGGAGCAGGGCAAGCGCGCGGTCGACCTGCTGCGCCGCCAGGAAGTGGCGAGTTGCGCGCCGCGTGTCTCTGGTGGACTCCAGCCACTCGGCCGCCCGAAGGTGCAGCGCCAGCTCTCGCGTCCGGTCCCTTGCGCGCAGCTCGGCGCGCAGAATCTGCCGCACGAGATGGTGGTACCGGTAGCTCATTCGGTCATCGTCGAGGGCCACGATGAACAAACTGGCCGCGTCCATGGTGCGCAGCAGCGCCATCGCGTCCGGCCGGCCGGTGACCGCCGTGCACGCCTCAGCCGTCAGCTCGTCCAGACCAGAGGTGTCGAGCATGAACTGCGCCAGGTCGGCCGGCAACCGGTCGAGGACTTCGTCGATGAAATACTCCGCGATCGTGTGACCGCGAACGTCCAGCGCACGCGCCACCTGCGCCGCGTCCTCAGTGCCGCGCAGCGTCAGCGCGGCCATCTGCAAGGCCGCCGCCCACCCCTCGGTGCGCCGGTGCAGCAGCTCAAGCTCATCGTCGGCGACCTGCACGCCGAAGTTCCCGAGCAAGTCGCGGCTCTCGGTGAGCGATAGATACAGATCGCGGTCGCGCAGCTCGCGCAGCTCACCAGACAGGCGCAGCCGGTGCAGCCGCAACGGCTGGTCGACGCGGCTCGCCAGCACCAGCTGGGCGGTGCTGGCCGGCCAGCGCTCGATGAGATCGGTCATGGCCGCGGCCGCGGACGCGGCGGCGTGAAAGTCGTCAACCACGATCGCCGACCCCGCCGGCAGCTTCGCCGCATCGTCTGCGATCGACGCGGTGGCGTCGGCGGACATCGCGCCGTCGATCGCGAGCAGCTCGCTGGCCTCCGCGCCGAACCCCGGCGCGATGCCGCGGAGGGCCTCGATGAAACCAGCCCAGAAACGCGCCGGGTCCGCGTCGGCCTCATCGCAGGACAGCCACGACGTGCACCCGGGCTCGCGGCTGGCCGCCCAGTTAGACAGGAGCACGCTCTTGCCGGCACCGGCCGACCCGACGACAACCGTTAGCCGGTCGCCGGCCCCCGCCGTCAGCTGTCCGAGCAGCGCCGGCCTTTCGACCAGCGTCGTCGGCAGGGTCATCGGGCGGAATTTCGCCGCGGCGAACCGCGCGCCCCGCCTCGGGTCACGACCTTCCGCCGTGTGCTGAAGCACGACGTCCCCACTCCCGCCCGCCGCCAGCGCGGACGTCTCATAGTCCATCACTTTCCGTAATGAAGTGCAGCTTAGCAGTCATATTGCCAGGCCAGGCTCTTGAGGTGCTCGCGCAGCATGACGCCGTGGGCGAAGCCGCTCGCCGCCCACCAGATTTCCCGCGGCTCGAATGCCGGCCATCGCGCCGTGGCCCGGTACTGGCTAGCTGGTCACCCCCGGGCGGGCGATGACAGCGGCCCGGCGGTCAGTCAGGGTCTGAGCAAATGACAACGGGCAGGCTGCGAGGCGAGACCGATGCGATCACGAATGTATGAGATCACTTTCACTGGCCAGGCGGGTACCGCGCTGCGCGCGGAATTCGACGACTGCGACGTCAGCGTGGGGCAGGGCACGACCACGCTCCGTGCCGAGGTACCGGATCAGGGCGCCCTGCAGGGAGTCCTGCAACGGATCACGAGCCTGGGACTCGAACTGGTCGACGTAAGCCTGATGACACCCCCCGGCGGCACTCCCGACCAGCCTGAGGCGCACTCCCGCAGATCCGGTAGGTGCGGCGTCCGGAAGTAACCACCGTCCGTTCAGGAGAATTCAGATCTTTCCTCCTGAACGGACCGCTGCTTCGCGCCCGCCGCCCCGCTGAGCACCCAACCCGGGCCGGCCTCTGCCCTTTCACCCGGTCGGGATGATGCACCGGCCGGCCGTGCGAGATGGGATGGATCGCATGGCGATGCTATGAATGCCGAGTTTTTCGGGCTGGCGTTCCTCGCCGGGCTGAACCCGAAGTTGCTGGCCCTTGATCTGCTGCTGATCGAGAACCGGCGGCCGCGGGCGATGTTCCTGTGGCTGCTGGTCGGCGGCCTGGGCGTGGGCCTGACGATTGGCCTGCTCGACGTGCTTGTCTTCCACGTCGATGCCATCAACCAGCAACGATCGGTCGGTGCGGGCGTTGATCTGGCCCTCGGCCTGTTCCTGCTCGCGGCCGGCGCACTGGTCGCCAGCGGCCGCTTGCACGGCCGGGCCAGGGCGCCCGCCCCGGCGGGGGACCAGCCGCCGAAGAAGGACAAGAAGGACGGCTGGGCGCAGCGGCTGCTGGCCGAGCCCCGGCTCACGCTCGCACTGCTTGTCGGCGCGGTGATCGGTATTCCCGGCGCGGCCTACCTCACCGCCCTGCACCACCTCGTGGCCGGGAAATACACCACCGTCACCGAGGTCATCGCCGTCGTCATCTTCGTCATCATCAGCTTCTTGCTGATCATCATCCCGTACGCGTTCCTTGAACTGCGGCCGGCGGGCACCAAGGCCTGGCTCAAGCGCAGCCAGACCTGGCTGCTTGGCCACGCCCAGCGGCTGATCGCCGTCGTCGCGCTGCTCCTTGGCGCCTACCTGACAGTGAGCGCCGCGGTCCGGCTGTCCTGAAGATTGCCGTCGGCCGCACCCGGCCGGTGGCCGTTCGGTCCTTTCACCCCCTTTGGGGGATGCCTCGCCGGGGCGGGCGAGGTGAGATGGGGTGCAGTGACTTAAAGGGACCAGGGTGCAGGTCCTGCCAGTTACGGCACAGGAGGTCTCCATGAGGACGCGGCACGTCAGGCAGCGGACCCTTGACGACATCGCGCGGGACCTGGCTGACTCCGATGCGCGTTTCTATGAGCTTTTCCGCTTCTTCAACGAGCGTGCGTGTGGCGGGGAAATGCCCAGCACAGAGAAGATCAGGGCCAGACCACTTGGGTTGCTCGCCCGGATCGGGCGCCGGCTGCGCCCGGCGCCAGAGGACTTCGACCGCATGTCCGCCTGGTGGCTGTGAACGTGCTGCCCGGGCCGGCGTCGGCCGGCTTCCGGCTGCCCTGCCCTGCCCGGGCTGATTGCGCGCCGGCGCGGGATTTTGTTTGAATAGATATTTATAAAAGACCATGACCGGTCTCCGCAATCGCGGTGCTAGGCGCGGGTAGCCGCCACTTGCCGCGGCCCAAGACTGAAGGTCATTGGCTTTACGAAAATTCATGAAGTTTCGGGAATAACCCTAAATGGCCGTGTTACGGTATCAGCCTTGAGGTAATAGGTATCAATGGCTGGTCACGCTGGGGGGGCTCGGCAACCGCAAGGCACTGCGTGGGGCTAAGTCAGACGTTCTAGTTCTGTGCGTTCCTGTGGGTGAACAGGCAGGCGCCCCCGCCGTGCTCTTACGTGTGAGGCGCTATGGCAGTCTTGCGGCGTCCTGTCCGCCCCCGGCCCATCCGGCTGTTCCTGATCAGCATGTTCGCCATCCCGCTGGTTTCCCTGGTGGGCCTGTGGGCCTTCGCGGGCAGCATCACGCTCCGCAGCGCCATCAGCGACCACGACTACAACGTCAGCGTGGCGGCCCTCAATGCCAGCGCCGGGGGACTGTCGGCCGGACTGCCCACGGAGCGCGAAGAGACCTACTTGTGGCTGGCCAGCGGCCGGAAGTCTTCCGAGGCGGCCCTGCTGGCCACCAGAGCACTCATGAATAAGGCCATCACGGCCGACGAGAACGCGCTGCGCTCCACCGAAGGCCTGCTCTCGGCGGGCGCGCGGTCGGAGCTGAATGCCTTTTTCGCGAGCCTGGGACACATCGCCAGCATCAGGGCGGCCGTCGATTCCGGCACGATGAGCCCGCTGGCCGCGCTCCAGGCGTACGACAACATCGTCGATGCGGAGTATCAGTTCTACAACGCCGGCATCCAGGACAAGGGCGCCTCCCTCACCGGGCTCTCCGTCGCTGCGTCCGACGCGGGCTACGCGCTCGAGATGGCTAGCAGGGAAGCCACGCTGGTGGCAGGCGCACTGGTCGATCGCGGCCAGCTGAGCGCTGGTGCCCGGCAGCTGTTCATTGGCTCGGTCGCGAGCCGGCGGGTGCTCATCGGCCAGGCCATCGCCCTGCTGACGCCCGGCTTCCGCGCTCCCTACCTGGCCATCGACAGCTCACCTGCTTACCAGCGATTCCAGGCGATGGAAGACGAGATCTCGGCCAGCACGGGCAGCGGTCCGATCCCGGTGAATCCCACTGCCTGGGAGTCGGCCTCGGGGGCTTACCTGGCCGACATGGGGGCCACCGAGGACCATGAAGCCGTGCAACTGGCGGCGATGGGCGGGTCGCAGAGCAGCGGGCTGATCACCGAAGCCGTGCTGGCCGGCGGCCTCGGCCTGCTCGCCGTCGTCGTATCGGTCTTCCTGGTCATCTGGTTCGGCCGCAAGGTCACCGGTGACCTGACCCGGCTGGACGGCAGTGTGCGGGCGATGGCGGAGGAGCGGTTGCCGCGGGTAGTCGAACGGCTGAGGCGCGGCGAGGACGTGGACGTTCTCGCGGAATCGCCGCCGCCACGGGCCAGCGGCATCCAGGAGGTCTCGCAGATCGCCAGTTCGTTCGCCACGGTGCAGGCGGCGGCCGTCGCGGCCGCTGTCGAGCAGGCACGGCTGCGCCGGGGGGTCAACCAGGTCTTCCTGAACATCTCCATGCGCAACCAATCCCTGCTGCACCGGCAGCTGGGGATGCTGGATGGGATGGAGCGCCGGACCAGCGATCCAGCCGCGCTCGCCGACCTCTTCCGCCTCGACCATCTCACCACCCGCATGCGCAGGCACGCGGAAGGCCTGATCATCTTGTCGGGGGCCACGCCCGGCCGCGGCTGGCGTGATCCGGTTCCCATCGTCGATGTGCTGCGCGCCGCAGTCGCCGAGGTCGAGGACTACGTCCGGGTGGATGTGGTCAGCGAGTCGCCTGACCTGGTGGCGGGGACCGCCGTCAACGACATCATTCACCTGGTCGCGGAGCTCGTCGAGAATGCCACGGTCTTCTCCCCGCCCAACACCCGGATCGAGGTCAGGGCGGACCGGGTGGGCACCGGCCTGGTCGCGGAGGTCGAGGACCGCGGGCTCGGGCTGTCGCCCGATGAGATCGTCGACATCAACCGGCGCCTCGCCAGCCCGTCGGAGTTCGACCTGGTGAACAGCGAGAAGCTGGGCCTGTTCGTGGTCGGCTCGCTGGCCGCCCGGCACCGGATCCAGGTCTCGCTCCGCCGGTCCGTCTACGGGGGCACGACCGCGATACTCGTGCTGCCCTTCGGCGTGATCGTCCGTGAGGAAGAGGTCGAATCGCTCGCCGGCGGCCCGCAGGCTCAGTTGCCGGGTATGGGCGGCGCGGCGCCGGAGCCCCGCTCGCAGGGGACGCATGACCTGTCGCCGTTCGGGGCGACCGGCCGGCATCGGCTGCCCGCGGGCGTGACCGGACGGCGGGTGGACACCGGCGAGCTTCCCCGCATCGCGGACCAGGACTGGTCTCCGGCTCCGCGGACCGCCCCGCGGTCGCCCTGGGAATACCGGCAGCCGCAGTCCCAGCCGGAGTCGCAGTCGCAGGCGTGGGCGCTCCCGCCGGCCCCCTGGGATGTCGTGGCGTCCTCATCATGGCCGCAGGCTTTCCGGCGGGGCTCCGCGGGGGGAGAGGCGCCTCCGTCGGCCCACCCGGGGGGTAGCCGGGACGCCAAGCCGAACGTGTCCGCGACCAGCCCGCAGCCCGCGGCCGAGGCTGCCAGCGCCACGTCCGGCAGTCATCTTGGGATGCCCATCCGCGTCCCTCAGGCCAGTCTGGCACCACAGCTGCGGCCCGGGCGCGATTCAGGAGCACAGGCGTCGCTGCACGAGGCAGCCGAAGTCGATCAGCGGGCGCCGGAGGCGACTCGCAACATGATGATGACGATGCAGCAAGGATGGCAGCGCGGGCGCGTGGATGATCTCGATGATCTCGACGACGACCCCGGCCAACGGAACTGACCGAAGCGAGGCTGGATAATGGCACAGACTGACACGATCGGACAGCTGAGCTGGCTGTTGGACAACCTGGTCAATCAGGTCGAGCATGTCCAGCAGGCGCTCGTCCTGTCCAGGGATGGCCTCGTGGTGGCGGCGTCGCAAAGCCTGACTCGCGAGGACGGGGAGCACCTGTCGGCCCTGGCGGCCGGGGTGCAGAGCCTTGCCCGGGGGACTGGGGTGCACTTCAAGGGCGGCGAGGTGCGGCAGACCATCATCGAGATGGAGCACGCCTTCCTTTTCGTCATCGCCGCGGGCAAGGGAACATGCCTGGCGGTACTGACCGCCGCGGAGGCAAACGTGGGCGTCATCGCCTACGAGATGGCGGTGCTCGTGCGCCGCATGGGTAAGTACCTCGCCTCCGAGCCGAGATTCCCTGAGCGCGAAATAGCCGCGGAATGACCTCGCATGACGGTCACGGTGAGCGCTGGATGGATTCAGAAGCCGGCCCCGTGGTCCGCCTCTACGCGCTGACCAAGGGGCGGACCCAGCCGAACGGCGGAGCATCGTTCGGCCTGATCGATGTGGTGGTCGCGACCGGCGAACGACCGTCGGAGCATTTCCGGCTCGGCCCAGAGCACCGGCGGATCCTCAGCATCTGCCGCCGCCCCATGCCCGTTGTCGACCTGACCTCGGAGATTGACCTTCCCCTTGGGGTGGTGCGCGTTCTGCTCGGTGACCTCACCGGCGAAGGGATGCTCAGGATCATCTCCGCGCAGCAGCAGCCCGTCCCCGACCAGAGCCTATTGAGGATGGTACTTAATGGACTTGAATCACTATGACGGCGCGATGGCCTCCGCGGCAAGCGGGCCGGCCACCGCCAAGATCCTCATCGCGGGCGGCTTCGGCGTGGGCAAGACGACCCTGGTCGGCTCGATCAGCGAGATCAGGCCGTTGCGAACCGAGGAACCCCTCAGCGAGCGCAGCGTTGGCGTCGACAGCACGCACGGCGTGAGCCGCAAGACCACCACGACCGTGGCCATGGATTTCGGCCGGATCAGCTTTCAGTCCCAGCTGGTGCTGTACCTGTTTGGCACGCCGGGCCAGGAGCGCTTCTGGTTCATGTGGGATGACCTGGCGATCGGGGCGATCGGTGCCGTCGTCATCGCCGATACCCGGCGAGTGGCCGATTGCTTCGGCGCGATCGACTATTTCGAGCGGAATGGCACGCCGTTCATTATCGCCGTCAACTGCTTCGATGGTGCTCCCAGGTTCGAGCCGGAAGACATCAGGATCGCGCTGGCCGTGCAGCCCGAAGTCCCGGTGGTGATGTGTGACGCACGGGACCGCGACTCGGTCAAGAAGGTGCTGGTCAGCCTGGTCAGGTACGTCATGAACGCACGAAGCCAGGTCAGCATGGCATAAGGGCATTGCCGGGCCGGGAGACCGAAAGCGCCCTGGATCCCCGCTGTTCGTGCCGAGGCATGTAACGCCCGCGGCCGTTTCGCCCAATCATGGGTAAACAACGAAGCGGCGAAGGGAGCCCGCTGGTGCATGACCAGCGAATCACGGTTGAGGCCGAGGCGCCCGCGGTCACGGGAACGGAGCGGGAGATCGATGATCTCCCTGGCATCGCCCGCGACCCGTCGGCCTTCGAGGTCTTCTACCGGCTGCACGTCGTGACCGTCACCCGGTTCGTGGCGCGCCGGGTGTCGGATCCGCACACGGTGGCGGACCTGACCGCCGAGGTGTTCCTGGCCGTCATCGACTCCGCGCACACCTACCGTCCCGGCCGCGGATCGCAGCGGGCCTGGCTGTTCGGGATCGCCCGCAACGTCATCGCCGGGGAGCGCCGGAGGACGGCCGCCGAGCAGGGCAAGGCAAACCGGATCGCCGGCCGCCGGCTGCTGGCGGACGACGACATCGCCCGGCTCGAGGACCGGATCGACGCGGAGAGCTCCGCCCGGGACCTGTATCAGGCGCTCAGCCGGCTGCCCGGCGCCGAACGCGCGGTACTTGAGCTCGTCGCCGTCGATGGCCTGCCGGTCACCGAGGCGGCGGCCGCGCTGCGGATCCGCCCGGGCACGGCCCGGGTCCGGCTGCACCGCGCCCGGAATGTCCTCAAGCAAGCCCTCGGCCAGCCCGGCGCGACGCCGGCCACGCCCGTGGCGGCCACGCCGGCCACGCCCGCGGCGACGAAGGAGAGCAAGTCATGAACACGTTCGAGGATCGCCTGCTGACGGAGCTGCAGGCTGTCGTGGCCGAGCGGGCCGGGCAGGCAGCGAAGGCACGCGGAGACGAGCTCGGCCGGATCGCGGGGCGGCCGGCGTTCCGCCCCGCGGCGGCCGGCCAGCGGTGGCGGCCGCGCGGTCTGGTGGCGGCGGGCATCGCGGCCAGCGTGGCGCTGGCCGGCGCGCTGGCGGGAACGGAACTGGCCGCCTCCAACCCGGCAGGGCCCGCCACGTCCCAGTACTCGCTGGTCGACGACTTCCTGAACCAGGCCGCGGCCGCCGCCCGCACGCAGACCGTCGCGCAGCCGGGCCCGAATCAGTTGTACGTCACCCTTTCCTATGGGATTGGCATGGTCATCGTGGGAGGGAACGGGCACATACGGAACGACACCAGCTGCGAGGTGAGTTGGTATAACCCCGTGGGCCGCCCCATCATGACTATCGTCTGGGGTGTAAAACCCGCTGCCGATAAGCAATGCAAGGACGTGTCGGTGCAGTCTCCGGGAAAGCGGTTCAAACCGTTCGCCCCGCGCTGGTACCCGGCGCCCGCGACGCTGTCGCGCGATCCGCGCACTCTGCTCACCCAGCTCGACGCGGCCGCGGACCGTGGTGCGGCTTACTGGGGCCTATCGGCGGCGACGGGCCCGGCGTCGACGCGGGACCAGATCGCCTTCACGCTGGTCGAGCGGCTGCTGCAGGCGCCGATCGCGGATGATCTGCGGGCGGCCCTTTACCGGGCGACGATAGGCATCCCCGGCGTGACGCTCGACCGGCACGCGGTGGACGCGGCCGGCAGATCCGGTACCGGCGTCTCCATGCGGCTACCCGACGGTGCCGGGTCGTTCTCCGTCAGCGAGTTCATACTGGCGAGGAACTTCGCGTTCCTTGGCACCAAAACCACCGCCCCAGGCATGCCTATTCCAATGCAGAGCGCGCTTGTGCGGTCCGTCATCGTCCCCGCTAACGGCGCCTGACCCGCATTTCCGGTCTTGACCCGCATTTGTGGTCAGCAAGGACGGATCACCCCTGACGGGTGGCCCGTCCGGCGGGCAGCCTGCCTACAGTGACGCTGATGAACCGGGACGCCCGACGCGAACGCGGCGGACAGGGCCGGGGAAGTCGCCCACGTCGATAGGTCAGGGGCCTCGGATGACCGCGCAACAGCAAGTACCCACGCCGAGTCCGCTCGGCCCGCTCGCCCGCTACGAGAAGAACCTCACCGACCGCATCGCCGACTTCAACGACCCGCACCAGGAGTGGCGGCGCCTGGTCTCCGAAGTGCTCGGCACCTTCTTCCTGGTGCTGGCGGCCGCCGGGGGCGGCATGATGGGCCATGCCTTCCCCGGCGTCATCAGCCACGGCGCCGCCGTGGTGGCCCCCGCCCTGACGGTGATGGCCGTCATCTTGTTCATGGGCAAGATCTCCGGTGCGCACCTGAACCCGGCCGTCAGCATCGCCTTCGCCCTGCGCCGCGACTTCCAGTGGCGACGCGTCCCTGGCTACATCGTGGCGCAGCTCGCCGGAGCCACCATCGCCGCCCTGGTCCTGCACGCCATCATCAACGTCTCGGCCACTTACGGGTCCAACTACCCGGCCAAGGGCTACTCCGCCGGTGCCGCGTTCTGGATGGAGCTCATCTTGACGGTGGGCCTGGTCAGCGTGATCCTCGGCACCGCCTCCGGCGCCCAGAATGTCGGTGTCATCGGCGCCTTCGGGGTCGGCAGCTACATCGCCCTGGCCGGCCTGTGGGGCAGCCCCATCTCGGGTGCCTCGATGAACCCGGCCCGCACCTTCGGGCCTGACCTGGCCAGCACCACCTTCACCAGCTACTGGGTCTACATCGCGGGCCCGCTCGCGGGCGCCGTGATCGCGGTCGGCATCGCCTTCGTCCTGCGCGGCCGCGGCGGCGGCAAAGCCGGCGCCGGGGCCGCCCAAGGTGACCTGTTCACCGAGGTCTACGAGTCGGGCCGGTCCTGAGGGATCCGGGCGTGGCGCGGCGAGGCCCGCACGGAGCTGCCGGCCGCGGTGGTCGTGCCGGCCGTGACCCGGGCGAGGTCTGCGGCGGTGGAGCGGGCCAGGATCCGCACGGCCCTCGCCGCGGGGGAGACGCCGAGTGCGTGCGGCGGCAGCCGTACTCGCAGCGCGCCCGGCCGGGACTCGAACAGCAGCGGCGGGTCCATCGCCAGGGTCTCGCCGTCCACGCCGAGTCGCACCGGGCCGGCCGAGCGGATCTCGAAGCTGCCGGCGCTCCAATCGAGCCAGCCCGCGAAGCGCCGCGTCTGGCCGGCCGCCTGCAGGGCGGTGAACTGCGCGGCCTCGCCGGCGCTGGTGATCCGCGCGGTGACGATCCCGAGAACGCCGCCGTCGATGCGCTTGCGGGTGCCCCGGCCGCCGGCGTGCGCGAGCTGGTAGGGATTGTTCGACACCAGGATCATCTGCGCGGACGGGTAGGTGGTTCCGTCGGGCCCGGTGAAGGACAGGTCGAGCGGGGCGGCGTCGGGGCCGAGGATGTCCGGCAGCACCGCCGCGGCGGTCCGCAGCTTGGCGTCCCGGTACTGGGCTGACTCGGTGATGCTGGCGTACAGGCCGAGCGACGCGTTGTTGACGAATGTCCTGCCGTTGACACTGGCAAGGTCGATCCGGCGCTCGGTCCCGGCCGCGAACGCGTCAAGCGCACCGACCACGTCGTCGCGATCCAGGCCGAGGTCGAGCGCGAAGTGATTGCGGGTCCCGGCCGGCACGCAGACATAGGGGAGGCCCGACCGCGCGGCGACGGTGGCGACCAGGGCCTGTGATCCATCGCCGCCGGCCATCCCGATGACGTCCGCGCCGCGGGCGACGGCGTCCTCGGCCAGCCGCAGCAGGTCATCGCCGGGACCAAGCACCACCGTCTCGATGCCCCGCGTCCGGCACTCCTGCGCCAGGCCGAAGCGCTCCGCCTTCCCGCCCCCGGACTTCAGGTTCATGATCAGGACCGGATGGCGGGCCGCGGTGACGGCCCGCCGTCCCGCCGCGGTGCCCAGCGCACCGGGGGAGCGGCGGAGCGCGTACCGGGCCGATACCACCGACGCCGCGGCCAGGACGGCGGCGACCGCCACCCTCCAGATGCGGATCTCGGCGAACAGCAGGCTGGTGATAGCCAGGCCGAGGGCGGCTGCCATGATCACGCCAGCGGCCAGCCGGGCAGCCCCCCGGCGCGAAACCACGTACCAGCCCGCCAAGACGCACAGGATCAGGCTCAGGGCGGCACCAAGCAGCGGCAGGAAGTTACGCACGACCTCGGCGAGCAGGAGCACGGTCGCGGCCGCGAGGCACGCAAGCGTGGCGAGCGCCGCCAGGCGCTGCCCGGCGCTCGGTCTGCCCGGCCGATCCTCACTCATACCGCCTCCCAAAACCGATGCCTGCCTGCCGGCCCCGATGGCCCGCCTCCCGGACCCGATGCCCGCCTCCCGGACTCATGCGCCGCTGCCGGGCCGCGCCCGGAGACCGGCCTCCTGGTGCACCCGCCCGGTTGCCGGGGATCCGCGTACGCGGTTGATAGCATCCGGTGATGACCACCGGCCAGGCCAGCGCCGGGCCTCCGGCGTTCACGCCGGCCGGCCCGCCCGTCGCCGGCGCCAGGCCCTGGCGGCTGCTCGGCGCCGGCGCTCGCCGGCTCGGCGCCGCCGATCAGGCGCTCTACGCGGCGGTGGCCGCGTCCCCGACCCCGTGGCTCGACGAGCCCGTACGGCGGCTCTCCCAGACCGCTAACTTCTCCCGCCTCTGGCTGGCGATCGCGGCCGGTATCGCGGTTCTCGGCGGACCGGACGGCCGGCGGGCGGCCCTGCGGGGAGTCATCGCCGTGGGCGTCACCTCGGCCACCGTCAACATCGGGATGAAGACCATCCGACCGCGGCACCGCCCGGACCGGGCGGCTGCCCATGTTCCGGCCGCCCGCCAGGTGGCAATGCCGTCCTCGGGCTCGTTCCCGTCCGGGCATTCCGCCTCCGGGTTCGCGTTCGCGTCCTGCGTGGGCACCTGCCTGCCTGGCACCGCCCGGCCGTTGCTTGCCCTCGCCGCGGCCGTGGCCTACTCCCGGGTCTACACCGGGGTTCATTTCCCCGGCGACGTGATCATCGGCTCGCTGATCGGCGCCGTAGTCGGCCGCGCGGTAGCCAGCTGGCCCTAGTCGGCTGCTGCGGCGATCCCGTTTGCAGATCGAAGATTCCAGCGCCGTTCTCCCTTCACCCCTCACCATCGCCGCCTGGCTGCGGCGCTGCTTCACCCACAGCGGGTGATTCCGCCCGGCGCCTGGCCTGGTTGCCTGATGGGGCCGGCCGACGGGCGACGGGGCGTCCTGGTTCAGCCCTGGTCAGCACACGACTTAAGCGGGGGCGCTTATGACCACGCCTGCGAACACCGCCGCGCCAGCGCGCCCGGGCAGGCGGTTCACCCGCCGGCGCCACCGGCTGCGGGCCGGCCTGACGCAACTGCTGTTCCTGGCGGCGGGCCTTGCGGGCGGGATCTTCGCACCGAAGATCACCGTGTCGCCGATGGTGCCAAGCGGCAAGATCGGCGACATGCTGTTCACCGCCGGCGCGACCGTGATCAGCCTGGTCACCGTCATCTACTCGCTGCTGTTCTTGGTTGTCCAGTGGGTGTCGGGCGCCTTCAGCATGCGGCTGGCCCTGTTCAGGAACGACCCGATCGTGTGGTGGACGTTCGCCTACGCGATCGGGCTGTTCGTGTTCTGCTTCACGGCGGCGTTCGCGATCGGCAACGACAAGAACGTGTCCGTTGTCGTGCCGGCGCTGGCGCTGGCGCTGGTAGTGGGTGCGCTGGGGCTCATGCGCATTCTGCAGACCAAGGCGTTCACCTCCATGCTGCTGGCTCCCACGCTGGCCGCGATCACCGGCCGCGGCCGTGAGATTCTGGACGGGCTTTATCCGACCGCGCGGCCCGGGAACCCGCGGCCCGGGAACCCGCGGCCCGCGGAACTGCCGCCGCTCAACCGCACGGTGACCTGGCCTGACCAGCCCACCGTGCTCCGGCAACTGCATGTGGAGCCCCTGGTCGCGGCCGCCAGCGCCGCGCAGTCAGTGGTCGTTTTCCGGCAGACCGTCGGCGTTACGCTGCTGCCCGGGATGCCCGTGGCCGACGTGCACGGCGGCGACCCCGGGAAGCAGGCGGTGCTGCGCGCCCTCGTGACCGGACCCGAGCGCAGCTTCGTTCAGGACCCGTTGCTGGCGGTGCGGCTGCTGGCCGACATCGCGCTGCGCGCGCTGTCGGCCGCGGTCAACGACCCGGCTACCGCCGTCCAGGCCCTCGACAGCCTGGAAGGGCTGCTGGGCCCGCTGGCCGCCAGAACCGGCCCAACCGACCAACTCACAGACGACAAAGGCGTGATCCGCGTCATCCTGCACCTGCCGCGCTGGGACGAGTTCGCGCGCGGCAGCCTGGACGACGTCATCGCCGCCGCCGCGGCCTCGCCGATGGTGCTTCTCCGCCTGCGCGACATGCTGATCCGGCTCACCCCCGCCCAGAGCGCGGGCCGCGATGTTATCGCCGCCCGCAGACAATGGGTCGATGACACGCTGGCCCGCAACTTCCCCCTGATCTGGGCGGAAACCGCGGCCCACGCCCAGCCGGACCAGCCCGCCGAACTTGGCTAGCGCGGTATCTGGCAGCCGTCCTCAACCACCGACCTGACCGGTCGGCTACGCCAATGACCTGGCCGAACCTGTCGGCTACGCCAACGACACCAATAGGCGCGGTCGATGGCGTAGCTGACCGGTACCTGGCCGAACCTGTCGGCTACGCCAACGACACCAATAGGCGCGGTCGATGGCGTAGCTGACCGGGCGAGTCTGCTACCTGCGCGATGGCGACCGTCACTAGCCCGGCTGCGCATGCCGCTCATCGGCGGACCGAGACACACGCGTAACAGGGAAGCAGGCCTAAACCCTGACGCGAATACGAGCAGCCGACGTATGGTCATTCCGGTCGATCATGCGATATGAGGGGACTATGCGGATGCACCTGCCCGCACCGCGGACTCGCGCGCGGGCGCAACGGGCGAAGGCGGGGACATCGGCGCGCCCGGGAACCTGGAAAGCCCGCTGGCTCGAGCTGACCGTCCTCATCGCGGCGATCGCCGTCGCGGCCGTCTGCCTGGCAAAAGCGTGGACCGCGCCGCTGGAACTGGCCCCCTTGCTCGCCGTCCCGCCCGCCCTGGCCGGCGTCGGCGCCACCACCATCAAGCGGCCGCTGGCCTACGGCCTAGCCGCGGTGGTCGCCGGAGTGATCGTCGATGCGCTGGTCAGGGGCGGCATCACCGTGACCGGCGGCGCGCACGAACTCGCACTGGCGGCTATCGGCGGCGTCGTCGTGGTCACCGTGCTCAGCATGATCGGGACGCGGGTCGGCACCGACAACAAGACGACCGAGCAGGAGCAGCAGGCACAGCAGATCGTCGACGTCACCTCGGTGGCCGAGGCCGCCCAGCGCGCCGTGCTCCGCCAGCTCCCGGAGACGGTCGGCCCGCTGACGATCGGCGTCGTCTACCTCGCCGCCGCCGCCGAGGCGAGGGTCGGCGGCGACCTGTACGAGGTCGCCGCCACCAACGACTACGGCGTCCGGCTGATCATCGGCGACGTGCGCGGCAAGGGGCTGGAAGCGGTCGAGGTCGCGGCGGACATCATCGGCCGGTTCCGCGAGCTCGCGCACAGCGTGCACACACTCGACGAGATCGCTTACCGCCTCGACGCGGGCCTGGCGAGGCGATGGGGCAAGCACGAGGAGTTCGTCACCGCCGTGCTGGTGCAGATCGACACGCAGAAGGGCAGGCTGACCGTCTTCAACTGCGGTCATCCGCCGCCCATCCTGATTTCCCAGGAAGCGGGGGTGTCCGTGCTTGAGGTCCGCGCCCCCGCGCCGCCGTTGGGTCTGATCACGCTCGGCAACGATTCCGGGGCGAAGGAGATGTACGCCTTCAACCCCAACGATCAGCTGCTGCTCTACACCGACGGCGTCACCGAGGCGCGCGACGCGAGCAGGGAGTTCTACCCGCTCGACGAGCGGGTCGCCATCCTGGCGCCGCGAGCGCAGCCGAAGCCGGCCAGATCCGCGCGGGCGGCGGCCAAGCAGCTCGCCAACCACAGCTCACCGAGCCTGCTCGACCTGGTCCGCGACGACCTGATCAAGTACGTGGGCTCGCCGCCCCACGACGACGCGGCCATGCTGCTCATCCGGGCCCCGGCCTCCTGGCCGGACGCCCGCCGCGGGCCCGCCGCGGCGCGGTAACCAAGCAATTAGCGCCGGCCACCCAGAGGGGGCCGGCGCTAATGCCTGAGCCGTCACGCTCACCCCAGGCGAGCGTGACGGCTCACGAACGAACGAGCCTTACGGCTTGAGCGGCGGGTTGGCAGGATCGAACAGGTCGCGCTCCTTCAGCCAGCCGTACAGCGGGGTGTCCTCCGGGTAGTGGCCCCAGTGGTGGTCGCCATCGCCGGGACGGATCCCGCCGAGCAGCTGACGCTGGACGGGGTTGATCTGGTCCGCCCAGTCGGCCGACCAAATGCCGTCGTTCTCGTCCCGCATCGCGATCCAGCGGTACGTGTAGCCGACGAACATGGCCTTGCGGGTGAACGTCGAGTAGTTGTCCGAGCGGGCGTGCCAGAGCCGCCGGTCGAACAGCACGACGTCGCCGGGGTTGGCGGTCACCTCGATCGCACCGTCCGGGTCAGGCCATTCGACGTCACGCCGCGGCGGCCCGGAGATCCAGTTGGTCAGGTGGCTGCCCGGGACGACCTTGAAGTTGCCGCGGCCGGTCTCGGACACGTCGGAGAGCCAGAACGCGAGCTTGATCGACATCCGCGGCCGCGGGTTGGTCTCGATCTCACGGTTCTGCCGGCCGCCGTCCTGGTGCCACTCGAACCGGAACGGCCGCTTCGTCGGCAGCGGCGGGTGCACATCCAGGTGCGAGTGGTACGCGTGAATGTTCCAGCCCATGATCGACCAGATGTAGGGGAACGTCACCGGGTGGTCGAGCAGGCCGATCGCCTCGGGGCAGTTCGCGACGGCGCTGAGCTGGTGCAGAGAGGCGCCCGGCTGGATCTGGCCGTCCGCCTCGGCCGCCCGGTACACCCGGTCAAGAGCATCCCGGTAGTGATCAACCTCGTCCTGCGTGAGGGCGCCGGGGATGATCAGGTACCCGTTCCTGTCGAACTCCGCCCGCTGCGCGGCCAGGTCCGCGCTTGTTGTGCTCGCCACCGTGATTGACATGTCTCACCTGTTCCTCAGTCACCGAAGTCTAAGAGATGTTCAGTCCTGGGGCACCGAACATTGGGGGGCCGCAGGTACGAGACAGCTTAGGAGAACGTAGCCGACTCAAGTGGGTGCATAGCGCACTCGGCCCGAGCTCACCTGCTGCCGC
Source organism: Trebonia sp. (assembly GCA_050013875.1). GTDB lineage: Bacteria > Actinomycetota > Actinomycetes > Streptosporangiales > Streptosporangiaceae > Trebonia. The sequence continues at coordinate 42,955 of JBEKEK010000035.1, forward strand.
TGCCGCCCCCTGGAGCCCCGGTACCGCGGCCTGGGGCGAGCCTTGCCGGGAAACCATCACCCGAACGTAACCGCGAGGAAACTCGGCGCGGGCGAAACGCCTGGTAACGTGGCCAAACCACCGGCACCGCGAGCCAGCAGTCGCCCTGACCGATGAACCAACAGCGAGCAGCGTTTAAGGTGATAGCCGTGGACAGGCAGGAAGAATTCGTGCTGCGCACGCTAGAAGAGCGGGATATTCGTTTTGTCCGGCTCTGGTTCACCGACGTGCTCGGTGCGCTCAAGTCCGTCGCGGTCGCCCCCGCTGAACTCGAGGGCGCGTTCGCGGACGGCATCGGCTTCGACGGCAGTGCCATCGAGGGTTTCGCGAGGGTTCACGAATCGGACATGATCGCCCGTCCCGACCCGGCGACCTTCCAGTTGCTGCCGTGGCGGGGCGAGTACCCGGGGGTGGCCCGGATGTTCTGCGATATCCTGCTGCCCGACGGCTCCCCGAGCTACGCCGACCCCCGCTGGGTGCTCAAGCGCAACCTCTCCAAGGCCAGCGAGATGGGCTTCACCTTCTACACGCACCCGGAGATCGAGTTCTTCCTGCTCCGTGATCGCCCGGAGATCGGCTCGATCCCGGTCCCGGTCGACTCCGGCGGCTACTACGACCACATCCCGCACAGCATCGCGCACGACTTCCGCCGCACCAGCATCACGATGCTCGAGGCGATGGGGATTTCCGTCGAGTACAGCCACCACGAGGGCGCCCCCGGCCAGCAGGAGATCGACCTGCGCTACGCCGACGCGCTGACCACCGCCGACAACATCATGTCCTTCCGCCTGATCATGAAGGAAGTCGCGATGGAGCAGGGCGTCTGGGCGACGTTCATGCCCAAGCCCTTCACCGAGTACCCAGGTTCCGGCATGCACACCCACATCTCGCTCTTCGAGGGCGACCAGAACGCCTTCTACGAGGCGGGCGCGGAATACCAGCTCTCGAAGACGGCCCGCGCGTTTATCGCCGGCCTGCTGCGGCACGCCCCGGAAATCACCGCCGTCTGCAACCAGTGGGTGAACTCCTACAAGCGCCTCTGGGGCGGCGCCGAGCGCACCGCCGGCGCCGGCGGCGAGGCCCCCGCCTACGTCTGCTGGGGCCACAACAACCGCTCCGCCCTGGTCCGGGTCCCGATGTACAAGCCGCAGAAGGGCAACTCCACCCGTTTGGAATTCCGCTCGGTGGACGCGGCCTGCAACCCCTACCTGGCCTTCTCGGTCATGCTGGCCGCGGGCCTCAAGGGCATCGAGAAGGACTACGAGCTCCCCGCGGGCGCCGAGGACGACGTATGGGCCCTGACCAGCTCAGAACGCCGCGCGCTTGGCATCAAGCCGCTCCCCTCGGACCTCAACGAGGCCATCCGGGTCATGGAATCCAGCGACCTGGTAGCGGAAACCCTCGGCGAGCACGTCTTCGACTTCTTCCTCCGCAACAAGCGCGAAGAATGGTCCGAATACCGCCGCCAGGTAACCCGCTACGAACTAGACCGCTACCTCCCCATCCTCTAACCCGAGATTCAAAACCAGGATCATCCCGAACGGTCGCGGCTGTCCCCAGGTCGCAACCAAATACTCTTCAAGGACTTCTGGTGTGGCCGCGTACTCGTCCGGTCAGACAATGAAGAGATGCAAGTACCGGCTGATCGTGGCCAAGGCGTCGTCGCTGACCGTGCCCAACTGTCGTCCTGCTCGTTCGTTGGACATAGCTCGAACCTGCTCGGTCATAGCGTACGAGACCTGCTTCAGCCCGGTGTGGACGTCGGCTGGGATCTCGATGTGGTGCTCTAGGCCGCGGTATCGGGTAGTGAGCGGGATCGCGATGAAGAGGCCAGGCACTGCGGCGTAGCGTGGATGAGATACCACGACCACAGGGCGTACACCGCCCTGCTCGCGGCCGGCGACCGGATTCAGGTCGCAAAGCAGGACGTCGCCGCTGGTCATGAGTTGTACTCCGGGTACTCCTCGGCTGCGCTAGTGGCGAGGCCGCCAAGGTCTGCACCGGTCCATTCAGCCGTCTCATCGCGGTACGCCGTGAACTCTGCCTCGTTGGCTGCGAGCCGCCGATAGCCGGCCTCGATGCCTTGCCACATGAGGTCGTCGAGCATGGCGCTCAGCTCCGCACCCAGGCTCCGGCCGTGCGCGTGCGCGCGGGCGGCAAGCCTGTCCCGGATCTCGCTCTCCACGCGAATCGTCGTCATAGCCACGATTGAAGTATACGGCTTCGGCGTATACGCACCGCGGGCACGGTGCAGGGCAGTGTTACGTTTCAGCTGTGTCATGATCGCAGTGTGTCACCTCAGTCTGACATTCTGAGGGAACTTAGCAATTAGCACACGAAATCGTTAAATGGCATCTATTTGCGCTTTGGCGGCTGGGCGTCGACAGCCCCGCGCCGGTCCCGACGGGCCTCAGGCTGGGCTGATCGAGATCGACCCGACGTCCGAGCTCGCGTTAATCGCGTAAGCCGAGCGTGCGGAGTTGCGCACGGTGATCGTCGACGTGCCGACGAAGGTGTGGGTGCTGATCTTGTAAGCGACCGACCCGGGCATGGTCAGCGCGATGGCGCCGACCTTAGTCGACGCGTCCAGCGAACGCGGCGCGGCCGAGCACGTCGCGATGATCCCGCCCGCGTCCGACTTGAGGCTCACCTCGGCCGAGCCGAGATTCACCGCCGTGATCAGCCCGGAGCTGGTCTGCGCGGTCGCCGCGCCGGCCAGCGAGGTCAGTGTGATCGCGCCCGCGCCGGCCGAAGCCCGGACCGCCACGTCGCGCGGCACCTGGATGGTGTAGGAAATGCTGCAGGAGAGTTCGGTCGCGCAGCCGTAAGAGAGCGTCAGCGTGGTCCCGTTCAGCACCTGCCTGGGCACCGGCGGCTTCGTTGAGTACAACGCCTGCTCGGACACGCGAACGGTCGACCGGTTGGCCCCGGTGACGTCGACGGACCCGCTGCCACCGTCGATGACCAGGGTCGTCACCCGGCTGCTGATCGTGAAGGACTTCGCCGCCGGGTAGTGCGCGGAGCCGCCAAGCTTGCCGAGCGCGCCACACCCGGCCAGCGCGAGCACCGCGGGAAGGACGGCGCACGCGACGGCGGCGCCGGCGGCCAGCCGCGAGCGAGGGGTCATATCTCAGCATTCTCCCACCCGAACCGCGGGAAAGAACCGTCTGAAGACCGACGTCGGCCAGCGGTCAGTCGGCGCCCCGCCGTGCCGAAGATTGCCGCCTAGTCATCATGGTCTTATGGCCCACCGGGTCATTAGATGGAACCCTGTGGGCCACAGGGACGGCATGCCGGGCCGCGATTCCTGCCTTGTGGCCCACGATCGCGCCCGAAGCCTCTATCGGGGATAACAGCAAGAAGAGCCAAGCTTCCCGAACGCACGCGTGGTTCCACGGCCCCCGGCCGGCAATCACTCCTCGAAGCGCCCGCCCAGATACCGGGCGAGGAACCGTTCGGCCGCCGTGTAGAACTTGATCCGGTTCTCCGGCTTGGCGAAGCCGTGCCCCTCGTCGGGGAAGAGCATGTACTCGTAGTCAATCCCGGCGGCCTTCAAGGCGGCGACGATCTGCTCGGACTCGTCCTGCTTGACCCGCGGGTCGTTGGCCCCCTGCGCGATCAGCAGCGGGATGCGGATGTCGTGCGCCCGCGACAGCGGCGACCGGGACCAGAGGAACTCCGCGTCGGTCTCCGGGTTGCCGACCCGCCGGTACATCTGCGCGATCATCGGCACCCAGTACGGCGGGATCGTCTCGAGCAGGGTCTTCAGGTTCGACGGCCCGACGATGTCCACCGCGCAGCAGAAGACATCGGGCGTGAACGCCGCCCCGACCAGCGCCGCGTACCCGCCGTAGGAGCCGCCGTAGATCGCCACCCTGGCCGGGTCCGCCCAGCCCTGGCCGACGATGTAGCCGACCGCGTCGATCAGGTCGTCGTGCATCTTGGCGCCCCACTCGCGGTCACCGGCGGCGGTGAACGACTTGCCGTACCCGGTCGACCCCCGGTAGTTGACCTGGACGCAGAGGTAGCCGCGGTTGGCGAACCACTGTGCCTCCGGGTTATAGCCCCAGGTGTCGCGCACCTGCGGCCCGCCGTGCACGTCGATCACGGCCGGCAGCGACGAGCGGTCCACCCCCGGCGGGAACGTCAGGTACCCGTGAATGACGAGCCCGTCGCGCGCGGCGAAGCTGAACGGCTCCATCGCCGCGAGCGTGTACCCCGACAGCTCCGGCCGGGCCTCGAACAGCAGCTTGCCCGACTTCGCGGAGCGGTCGTACATGAAGTACGTGACCGACCCGGCATCGGCGTTGAACGCGATCAGCCAGGTGGCGTCGGCGTCGTCGCGCCCGGAGATGCTCGGGTCACCCGGGTGCAGGGCCCTGATCGCCCGCAGGTCGTCATCAACCGACGGGTCGAGGACCAGGTACTCCATCCGGTCCTTGAGCACCAGCACGATCTGCGGTTCCTGCGTGTCCGGGTGCAGTACGACGCCGGCCACGTCCGCCGCCGGGTCTGCCGCCAGCAGCGTCTCGTCGCCGGTGGCGAGGTCGACCCGCGTGAGCCGCGCGGTGTCCGTTCCGGCGGCGGTGATCATCAGCATCGACCGCCCGTCCCCGCTGAACGAGACGACGTCGAACGATGTCACGTCCTCGGCGCCGATCGTCAGCAGCTGCCGCCAGTCCGACCCCGCGCCCGCGCCCGCGTCCCGCACTAGCACGTCGAGCGACCCGTCGGGCAGCGGCGCGATCGCGCACCGGACCACGAGGTCCTCGTCCGCCAGCCATCCGGCGTACCCCGGGTTCTCGATCTCCTTGACCAGCTCGCCGGTGACCAGGTCCAGCCGGTACACATCATGCAGTTGCGGGTTGTCGGCGTTGATCCCGACCAGCACCTCGGTCGGCCGCCGCTTCGACGCCCCGATGATCGTCGCGTGGATCTTGTCGAACGGCGTCAGGTCGCGCCGTTCGAGCGACTCCACGTTCACGTCGTACAGCCGCCAGTTCTCATCCCCGCCCACGTCCTGCAGGTACAGCAGGCGGCGTCCGTCGTGCGCCCAGGTGAACACGCGCACCCCGCGGTCGGTGTCCGCGGTGACCGGCCGCGCCGCCGCCCAGTCCACGCCGTCATCGGAGTCGCCGACCGGCGCGACCCACAGGTTGAGCACGCCATCAAGCGGCGCGATCCACGCCAGGAGGCGGCCGTCAGGGGAGATGCGCGGAGCGGTCCGCTCCGGGTTGCCGAAAAGCACGCTGCGCGGGATGAGATCAACCATGGCTCATGCCTATCACACCGCCGGACCCCGCTCGCGCGGCGCCGAGCGGTCTGCCCCGGCAACCGGAACCCGCACGTTACAGGCGTATTTCTCGGCAGTTCAGCCGCGCGGTATACGCTCATACCCGTGAGCGGCACGCGTACTTCCCTGCCCGGCTGGCTGGCCAGGATGGGCTTTGCCGATGTGCCGAGGGCGGAACGCGAGCTCGTCTCCCTCGGCATCGCCACCGATGATCATCCGCTGCTCGCCGCTCTCGCGCAGGCGGCCGATCCCGACCTCGCGCTCATCGGCCTGGCCCAGCTCGCCGAGCGGGACAAGGCCCTGATCAAGGGGCTGACAGCCGACGCCGGGTTCCGCACCAGGCTGATCGCCGTCCTCGGCGTCAGCAAGGCGCTGGCCGATCACCTCGCCAGGCACCCGGCCGACAGCGCCGTTCTCCGGGGCCGCGACGCCGACCGCCGTCCCGAGCCGGGGACGGTCAGGGACGAGCTCCTGCGGTCGGTCGGCGCCGACCCAGGCGACCGGGCGCCGGCCGCCGCCAAGGCGCGCGAAGACGCCAAAACCGACCCCGCCGCCCTGCTCGCCAGCGCCTACCGCCGCCGCGTCCTGCACCTGGCCGCCCGTGACCTGACCGGCGTCGCCACCTTCGATGAGGTCGCGGCGGAGCTCGCGGACCTCGCCGACGCCGTCCTCGACGCCGCCCTGGCGGTGGCCCGGGCCGAAGTCCCGGCCGAGGCGAAGTCGGCGGACGCCGCCTGCGCCCGGCTCGCGGTGGTGGCGATGGGAAAGTGCGGCGCCCGTGAGCTCAACTACGCCAGCGACGTGGACGTCATCTTCGTCGCCGAGCCCGCCGACGAGCAGACCACCGAGCAAGAGGCGCTCACCATGGCCACCAGGCTGGCCGCCGGGTTGATCCGTGTCTGCGAGCGCTCCACCCCCGAGGGGGCCATCTTCCCGGTCGACCCCAACCTGCGGCCAGAGGGCCGCCAGGGCCCGCTCGTCCGCACCCTCGCCAGCCACCTGGCCTATTACGACCGGTGGGCGAAGACCTGGGAGTTCCAGGCGCTGCTGAAGGCGCGGCCGGCGGCCGGCGACCGGGAGCTTGGGGAGCGGTACGCGAAGGCCGTCTCTCCCTTGGTCTGGCAGGTGGCGCAGCGCGAGAACTTCGTCGAGGACGTGCAGGCGATGCGCCGCCGCGTCGTCGCCACGCTGCCCAAGAACATGGCCGGGCGTGAGCTGAAGCTCGGTCCCGGCGGGCTCCGCGACATCGAGTTCGCCGTCCAGCTGCTCCAGCTGGTGCACGGCAGCACCGACGACCGGCTGCGCGTTCCCGGCACGCTGCCGGCGCTGCAGGCGCTCGCCGACGGCGGCTACGTCGGCCGCGCCGACGCCGAGGAACTCGCGCAGGCCTACCGGTTCCTGCGCCAGACTGAGCACCTGCTCCAGCTCTACCAGCTGCGCCGCACGCACACGCTGCCGACCGACCCGGCCGTGCTGCGCCGCCTGGGCCGGGCGCTGCGCAATTCACATTCACTAAATCCAGTCACCAGTAACGATCGCGTGGTTTCACCGGTCAAGCCGCCATCCGCCGCCCCCGTCCCGCACAGCATCCGGGTTGCCCCCTCCGGCCGCGCGCCCGCGCCGGAGGAGGCCTTCACGCAGGCCTGGACCAGGCATGCGCAGCAGGTCCGCCGCCTGCACGAGAAGCTGTTCTACCGGCCGCTGCTCGAAGCGGTCGCCAAGCTTCCCTCCGGCGCGGCCCGGCTTACCCCGGACGCGGCGCGCGCGCGGCTTGAGGCGCTCGGCTACCGCGACCCGGCCGGCGCGCTGCGGCACATCGAGGCGCTCACCTCCGGGCTGCGCCGCCGCGCCGCGATCCAGCGGACATTGCTGCCTGTGCTGCTCGGCTGGTTCGCCGACGCGGCCGAGCCGGACGCCGGGCTGCTCGCGTTCCGCCAGGTGAGCGAGGCGCTGGGGGAGACGCCCTGGTTCCTGCGGCTGCTGCGGGACGAGACGAAGGCCGCCGAGCGGATGGCGGCCGTACTCGCCTCCAGCCGCTACGCGACGGGACTGCTGCTGCGCGCACCGGAAGCCGTCGCGATCTTCGCCGACGACGCCGAGCTTGTCCCCAAGACGGCCGACGCCCTCCGCGCGGAGATGATGGCCGCGACCAGGCGGCACGTCGCCGGCCTGGTTTCCGTCAGAGCAAGCCTCGACGGCAAGCCGGAGCCGGCCATGGACATCCCGGCCGCGCCCGGCGGGCCCGGGCAACGCGCCCGCAGCGCGGCCGACGCCGAGCAGGCGGCGGTCGCCATCCGCTCGCTGCGCCGCCGCGAGCTGTTCCGGGTCGCCGCGTCGAACGTGCTCGGCCTGATCGGGCTGGCGGAGACGGCGGAGGCGCTGACCGCGATCACCTCGGCCACCCTGGATGCCGTCCTCACGGTCGCGATCGCGAAGATCGAGATGGAGCAGCGCACCCCGCTGCCCACCCGGTTCGCGGTGATCGCGATGGGCCGCTACGGCGGGCATGAATCGGGCTTCGGCAGCGACGCCGACGTGATCTTCGTGCACGACCCGCTGCCCGCCTCCGACGGGACCGGCGACCGCCGGGCGTCGGAGGCTGCGCAGGCGGTCGGCGCGGAGCTGCGCCGGCTGCTCTCGCTGCCCGCCCCCGACCCGCCGCTGCTGGTGGACGCCGGCCTGCGCCCGGAGGGCAAGCACGGCCCGCTGGTGCGCAGCCTCGCCGCCTGCCGTGCGTACTACGAGGGCCGCGCCGCCGCGTGGGAGCGCCAGGCGCTGCTGCGCGCCGAGTTCGCGGTCGGCGACGCCGCGCTCGGGGCGGAGTTCATCGCGGTCGCCGACCAGTTCCGTTACCCGGCCGACGGGCTGGACGAGCCTACCGTCCGCGAGATCCGGCGGATCAAGGCGCGCATGGAGTCGGAGCGGATCCCGCGCGGCACCGACCGGGCGCTGCACCTCAAGCTCGGTCCAGGCGGTCTGTCCGACGTGGAGTGGACGGCCCAGTTGCTGCAGCTCCAGCACGGCCACGCGGTCGACGGCCTGCGCACGACGCGCACCATCGAGGCGCTCGACGCGGCGGTCGCGGCCGGCCTGGCCAGCCACCCGGACGCCGACGCGCTCGCCGCCGCCTGGCGGTTCGGCTCCCGCATCAGGAACGCGATCATGCTGGTCCGCGGCCGCCCGGGCGACGCCCTCCCGGCCAAGCACGACGAGCTCACCGCGGTGGCCCGCCTGCTCGGCTACAAACCCTCGCCCAGCGCGGCCGACTTCAGGGCCAATTCCCCTTCCACCTGGAACGACACCCCGGCGCAGGCGCTGGAAGAGGACTACCGCCGCACCGCCAGGCGGGCGCGCAACGTCATGGACCGGCTCTTCTACGGCTAACCGATCCCCGGTTCCGCCGTCTCTTTCAGGTCGCAAGCTCACGCCCCAGGTCCGCGAGCAGAGCGACGGCCTCGTCAGCTGCCTCGGCGGGCTCAACGGCGGGGCCGGCCGATCCCGGTGCCGCGAGGCGGGCCCGGTTGATCGAGGCGGACAGCGGGACCGGGCACGGCCGGTTGCCCCGTTGCCTGATGACCGACGCCGCGGCCAGCAGCCGCCCGCTCGCCTCGATGTCGGCGGGCAGTACGACCAGGGCCGTCGTCTCCAGGCAGAGCGCCATAGGGAACGGGAAAGACAGTGCGCGGGCGGCCGTTATCGCCTCGGTTGCCTTGGCCGCCGCTCCGGTCACGTTCCCGCCGGCCAGCATCGCGTGGGCCAGTACGCACCGGATGAGCGGGATTTCCCGGTCAATGCCAAGCTCACGGGCATCGCTGTCGGCCTGGGTACCCAGGTCGACGGCGGCGCTGAGGTCACCGTCGGCCAGCGCTATCCCGGCGGCGGCGCAGAGCAGGACCACCCGGGCGATCCGCCGTGTTCCGGTCAGCAGCGGCATCGCCTCGGCGACATACCCGCGCGCCGCCTCAAGCGCGCCGACCTGCCAGCAGACCATCGCGGCGGTCGGCAGCGTCGCGGCCAGCTGCTCGGGCGAGCCGGACCGCCGGCAGAGTTCGATCGCCTCCGCGGCGAAGTGCGCCGCCTCCGGGCTGGCCCGCTCGGCGAGCACGCAGCCCATCCCGATCGCCGCGCCGACCTGCAGGTCGGCACCGAACGGGGCGGCGGCATCGATCGCGCGGCCTACATAGCCGAGCGCCTCCTCGCCCCGGTCAACGTCATCGAGCAGCCCCCCGAGGTAGATCAGGGCGCGGGCCGCGTACTCGTCGGGCTGGCCGGTTAGCTGTTCGGCCGCCGAGCGCAGGTCCTCGCTGGCCGCCGCGGTGTCTCCGGCCCAGTAGCCGAGGTAGCCAAGGGCATAGGTGGCGTGCGCGGTCGCTGTCCCCGCGGGGGCGCCGGCCAGCAGCCTGGACAGCCAGAAGCGGCCCTCGGCCACGTTGGTTGCCGCCCAGTACCGGTGCAGGCGGAAGGCGATGTCAAGGCCCCGACTGGGGTGCAGGGTGCCGTCCGCGGCCGCGCCGAGTACCGAGCGGACCGCCGGGATCAGCTCGCTGATCGCGTCCAGGTAGGGGCCGGGGGGCGCCTTGGCCTCGGCCGGAAGCACGGCGGCCACGGCATCCGCCAGCCGGGCCATGGTTTCCGCTGCCTCACCGGACGCGCTGATCAGCTCTTTGGCCATCCGGTGCAGGTCGTCATCTTGGTGATAGCGCCAGCGGGGGCCTGAGCGGTCCACGCTCAGCAGCCCGCGCGCGGTCAGCTCACGCAAGATCCGCACCAGCCGCACCGGCGCGATCGCGCCGCCCGCCACCACCTCGCGCAGGAATGGCAGCGCGACGGGCCCGTCAAGCACCGCGAGCCGCCGGAACACCGTCGCCTCATCGGGGTCGAGCAGCGCATAGCTGCTGGCGGCGATGGCGCGGACCAGATCGGCGCCGTCGGCGGCCGGCTCGGACAGGTGATCGAGCAGGTCCGGCACCGACATGGCGGCGAGCTGAGCACCGGCCAGCTCGATCGCGAGCGGCAGCCCGCCGCAGCGGCGGCATAGTTCGGCCACGAACGGCGCGGTCGCCTCGTCCAGGGGCAGTTCCCCGCCGCCGCTGCGCGCCCGGTCGGCCAGCAGCCGCACATGGTCGCTGGCCGCAAGCTCCTGCCAGGTGTCGTGGCCGGGCGGGGGGAACGCGGCGACCCTGATGACCCGCTCGTCGTCAATGGCCAGCGGAACGCGGCTGGTGACCACCAGCGTCAGGGCCGGGCAGGCCGCGAGCAGGCTGGCGGCCAGGGACGCCGTCCCGTCAAGTACGGCCTCGCAGCCGTCAAGGACCAGCATGGCCCTGCCCAGTGGCGCGAGGTGGCCCGCGATCAGCGCCGCGGCGTCCTCGGTGCCGACCGGCAGCCCGAGCATCATCGCCGCCTCCGCCGCGACCAGCTCATCCACCTCGACCGCCGCCAGCGAGACCCACAGCCGCCCGCCGCTCAGCGCGGCCGCGGTCGCGGTGGCGCGGGCGACCTGTGTGACCAGCCGGGTCTTCCCCACGCCGCCCCGGCCCGCGACGGTCAGCAGGCCGGGTTCCCTGACAGCTTCCCCGATCGCGGCGAACTCCGCGCGGCGGCCGAAGAAGGCCGACGACGGCTGCGGCACCCGCGCTGCCCGCCCGGGTGCCGTTCTGCCCGGCGGCGTCCCCGCGGGCGGCCCGCCAGCGGGCGCGCTGCCGATCGCCGTCAGGTAGGCGTCGATGGTCTCAAGCGCCGGATCCACGCCGAGCTGCTCGGCCAGGATCTCCCGGCAGGCCTCGTACGCCGCCACCACGCCCGCCCGGTCCCCAGCGCCGGACAAGGCGCGCAGCAGGATGCGGTGCGAGCGTTCATTCAGCGGGATGGCGCTCACCGCGCGGCGGCCGGCCGCGACCGCCCGATGGTGATCACCAAGCGCGCCGGCCGCCCCGGCCACCAGCTCCAGGGCCCGCAGCGCGAGTTCGTCGATCCGCGCGCGATGCGGCGCCAGCCAGGAACCGTCCTCCTCCGGCAGCAGCTGATCGCCGGAGAGCCCGGTCACCGGCCCGGCGGCGGCGATCGCCGCCTCATGCCTGCCCTGGCCGGCCAGGGTCGCCGCCTCGGCCAGCGCCGCCTCCGCGAGATCCAGGTCAACCCGGGCACCGGGTGCCAGGCAGTAACCCGAGGGCGTGGTGGCGATCAGCCGCTGCCCGTCGGCCTGAACGGCGGCCAGCGCTGTGCGCAGCGACCTGATGACTCCGCGCAGCGCGGCCGGCCAGGTCCGCGGCGGCGCGCCCGACCAGATGAGCTCGGCCAGGCGTTCGGCCGGGACGGGGCCGCCGGTGAGCGCCAGCACCGCGAGCGCCACCCGCGCCCGGCGGCCGCCGAGCTCAAGGCCTGTCACCGCGGCAGCCCCGCGCCGCACCGCCCCCGCGCCGATGACCTCCACCCGCAGACCCAGCGCGTCCGCTGCCTGGCCCGGCTCGGCGGCGGCCCCCCTGACCGTCATTACTAAGACGTTACAGCCAAGTTCTTTACTTTGCGGGATACGACAGAAGCAACCGAATCTGCCTGGAGACCGCGATGCCCTTTCTTTCCCGTCGTACGTCGAGCCGCCTTGCCTGGGCCGCCGTGGCCGCCTGCGCCGCGGCACTGCCCAGCGTGGCCGCACTCTCCCCGGTACAGGCGGCCGTGCGCGGGCCGGCCGGGCCCGCGGCGGTAACGCCGGCCGCCGCCAAGGCAGGCCTGACGCACTCGCCCATCACGGTGACCGACAACGCGGAGTTCTCCGGCTACGACCTGGCTACCGGCCCGAATGGCACCGCCTACCTCGGCTGGATCGGCGACACCGGGGCCGGCCGCCAGGTGCACCTGTGCACGCTGCCGCGCGGCGCCACCCGCTGCGCGGGCGGCGTCCAGACCATCGCCTCCGCGCCCGACCCCACCTTCACCTCGACCGCGGCCGGTCTCCGGGTGCTCGTCAGCAAGTCCAACCTGGTGACCCTGGTCTGGATGCACTCCACCGTGGCCTCGGAGAACGGCCCCGAGGGCGACGAGATCGCCATCGCCACCTCCCAGGCAGGCGGCAAGCTGTCCGCGGCGCGGGACGTCTCACCGGGGCCGAGCTTCGGGTACTTCCTGGACGCCACGCTCGCGCCCAACGGCAGCGTCTGGGCGGTGACCAACCCATCGACGACCGCTGGCAGCCACACGGTGCAGATCACCAAGGGCCTCGGCACCCGCTATCAGTCCGTCAAGACGCCCTTCTGGCCCGGCGAGGCCTTGCTCGCGTTCAACGGGGCCAGCGCCGTGCTGGCCATCGACCAGGACGGCACGATCACCAGGCCGGTCTACTTTGACCGGCAGTCGGGCAGCGGCTGGACGGCGTTCAAGGCCATCGCCAGAACCTGGGACGTCGAGGGCTTCGGGCTGGCCACGACCACCAGCGGAGTCCGGCTGATCGCGTCGGAGAGCAACGCCGGCTACCACCCGGTCGTGTCCCGGCTGACCACCACGGGCTGGACCACCCCGGCGCTGACCGGCGACGTCAGCAACTGCTCCCCCGTCGGCCACGACGTGGTCGCCGACGCGAGCGGCAGGCTCGCCGACGCGTCCGAGGTCTGCGCGGACGCGATAGCGGTGGAGAACCTGGCCGACACCCGGCACGCCGCCATCGTCCGGTTCGGTGTCCCCGGCACCTTCGCCGGGGGCGAGCCGCAGCTGACCACGTCGCCCAGCGGCCGCGGCTGGGTGGCCTGGTCGGTCGAGTCGCCCGCGGGTGACAAGCTGCTCGTCGCCCCGCTGGTGCTGCCGGGCCTGCGGGTCACCACCTCCGCCGCTGGGGCGCACGGCCGGGTCGTCGTCACCGGGCCCGCCACCTGTCTCCCGCCGGTTGACCTGCCGGTCAGCGTCGCCGGAAAGCCGGCCTCCGGCTGGCGGGTGGCGGGCAAGTCGCTGAAGCTCGGCAGCTCCGCGGTTGGCGCGGTCCTGCACGGTGCCAGCCTGACCGCCGGCCTGCGCTACACACTCACCGGCACCGTTACCTTTGCCCGCGGCAGTGCTCGCAGCACCTACCGCGACCTGCTGGGCTTCCGGACCTGCCCTCGGCCGTAACCGGGGCGCCGAGGGAAAGCGGCGGGGCGGCTCCCAGTGCGGGAGCCGCCCCGTTCCGCTCGACGGAACCCTTCACCCACGCCACCAACCCAATCGAGCCTGTCGCCCGCGCCATCGACCCGGTTCGCCCTGTCGCCCGCGCCATCGACCCGGTTCGCCCTGTCACCTACGCCAACGACACCAATAGGCGCTGTCGTTGGCGTAGCTGACCGGACGGCTGCCTCCCCTTACTGAGCCGCCGATGAGCCCACGGTGCGAATAACAGCAAGAAGCGAGAAATGGCGCGGCGCAGTAGTCTGCTCGGGTGGGCGACGGTGGCGTGGTGGTCGAACGGGGATTGGACTACGGCCTGGGGAAGCTGGCCGACGTCTACTTGCCGGAGGGGGGCACACCCGCGCCGCTGGCCTTGCTGTGGCACGGGATCGGGGTGGACGAGCGGGATGTCCTTGAGCCGCTGGCGACCACGGTGAGCATGCTCGGGGTCGCGGTGGTAGTGCCGGACTGGGAGTCTGGGGCGGCCGACGGCGGGCGGGCGCACCTGCTGGCGTCGGTGGAATTCTCCCGCAGGCTGGCCCGCGAGCGGCCCGCCCAGCTGAAGATCGGGAGCGACGGTGAGTTCGCGCTCGCCGGGTGGTCGCGCGGCGGCAAGATGGCGACGTCGCTGACGCTGAACCCGGAGATCGCCGGGGGGTGGCGTCCTTCAGCGGTCATCTGCCTGGCCAGCGGGTACTCCAAGGGACCGGCGATGAGCCCGACCGGGAACGGGCCGATGGCCGACCTGACCGGCGGCGCCGTCAAGGCCCGGCCGGTTCCGTTCCATCTCGTGCACGGGACCGGCGACACGGTGGTGAACATCCAGCAGTCACGTGACTTCGCCGCCGCGATCGCCCGCCACGGCTGGCCGGTCGACCTGGCCGAGACGGACACCGACCACGCCGGCATTGTCATGACCGAGTACGACGAGACCACCAGGCGCTGCCGCCCGGCCACGGCACCGGACGCCATCGCGGCCGGCCTGCTGTCCGCCCGGACGATCGCCCAAGCCGCCGCCGGGACGACCGCCGACGCCGTTGGCCAGTGACCCGGCGGTGAGCATCCCCTCGATGTCCGCGCCCGGCGTGCTGCTTGAGGTGGCGGACGGCCGCCGGGCCGCGGTGGGAGAGGCGGAGCACATCGCCTTGCACGACGAGGTGTTCGGCAGCGATGACCCCGGCTTCGCGCGACGGCTCGGAGTGTGGCGCCGCCAGCCGGGGTTCGTGCTGGCCGAGGCACGGCACGGGGGGTACCTGGTCGGCTACGCGTGCGGCCTGCCGCTCCGCCCGTCTACCGACTGGTGGCGGGACGTGACCGCCCCGCTGCCCGCCAGCACCACCGGCGAACACCCCGGCCGCACCTTCGCGCTGACCCAGCTTCTGGTCCGCGGCTCCTGGCGCCGCCAGGGCATCGGCACCGAACTGCTTGGCCTCGTCCTGGACGGCCGGGATGAGGAGCGCGCGACAATCAAGCTCCCGCCAACCGCCACCGCCGCGCAGGCCGTCTTCAGGAACTGGGGCTGGGTCAAGGTCGCCCGCAGCCGCGGCCCCAGCGCGTCCGCACCCGTCTCCGACATCCTCACCCGACCGCTCTGATCCGCAACGCGGCAGCGTCGCTTACCAGCCGTACTTGAGGATGGTCTCGCCGTTGCTGGCGAAATCGACGCCGCCGGTGGCCCACAGCGAGCGGGTGTCAGGGATCCAGCTCAGGTTGTCCATCTCCGGCCGGTCGCCAGAGCGGCTCGGGACCTTGGCCCGAGTCCAGCGGCCGCGGCTGTAGTGGTCGAACCACACGGTGACGTTACTGCCGGTGCCGTCCGCGGTCGCCAGCCAGATTCCGCCATGGCCGTCATACGCGACGGGAGTCATCGCGTCCCCCACGTAGGGGAACTTGACCCGGGACCAGGCCTTGCCGTTCCAGTGCAGGATGATCGTGCCGGGCGGGTTCGCGCCGGTGGCGTTAAGCACGCCGATGTCGGCCCAGGCGTCGTCCAACCCGAGATCGACGAAGCCGAAGATATCGGCAAAGTACTGCAAGGCGCTGCCAGAGCCGAGTCCCAGGTCCGGCAGTGCGGTGACCCGCCAGCGACGCCCGTCCCAATGCTCAATGCCGAGACCCTTGGCGGTGTCGCCACCGACCCACACGTCGCTTGCTGAGCGCGCCGCGGCGGCCGTGCCCGTCAGCGGGAACGACCCGTGCGTCCAGGTCCTGCCGTTGAAGTGCGCGAAGTAACCGGCCGGCCCGTACTCCGCTGGTTGCCCGAACGCCCAGAGTTGCGTCGCCGACGGAGCGACCGCCGCCTGGATCGCGGCATCGAGCCGGACCGGCGCGGCCCACCGCCTGCCGGTCCAATGCAGTGCATCGGTATAGTCAACCGACTCGCTGCCGCGGGCGGCGAGCACCCAGGCGTTCGAGGCCGAGGTGGCGGCCACCGCGGCGACACCCTGGTCGAGCGGGCTGTCGACATAGGCACTGGGCGGAGTCACGACCCGCCAGGCCTTGCCGTCCCAGCGCCGCACGATCAAGGTGCCATTACTGCTGTTACCGCTGCCGCAGGTCACCGGATCGGCGCACTCGTCTCCCGCCAGCCACGCGTCCCGCGTCCCGCCCGCCCATAGCCCGCCGATCGCCGCGCCGGCCAGCACCTGCGTGATCCGCCAGCCAGGCGAGCCGGACAACTTCCCGACTTGCACCGGCGTTGCCATCCTGGCCACCATGACCGCCGCCGTTGGTGTCGCGGCCTCAGCCGCCTTGGCGGTCGCGGTCATGCACCCGGCCAGCGCGGCGACGACCGCGAAGGGAACCGCGCATCGACCGAGCCGCCACACTACCGATCAGCCTGCCGATCCGCAGGCACGCGCGCCATAGTGGCAACCATAGAGGCTGTCCGTGCGAGCCGTCGAGATATTACTCCAGCCGCTGAAGCCGGCCGAGGCGTCAGCGGCCGGACCGCCATCCGCGATGGCCGCCATCCGCGATGGCCGCGACGCGTCAGGCAAGCGTCAGGCGCGGCCGTTGGCGCGCAGGATGCGCAGGGCATCGACGGTGAGGAAGCCGCGCCAATCGGCCTCGGCGGCGGGCGACCAGGACGGCCAGTTGAACATCCAGCCGCCGTCGTCGCGCTGCGCCCCGGCCAGGTGATCCAGCTGCGCCTCGATCGTGGCCTCGGTGAACAGCTCCCGGGCGAGGGAGGATGGCAGCGGCGCGAAGTCCAGCGGCGAGTGCGCCTCCCCCGCGGCCGACGGGTCAAGGGCGACGAGCCCGCCCGAGAGCAGCAGCGGCCCGGCTTGCGCGAACGCCGCCTTAGCGCGCGGCCGGTCCGGCACGTGCTGCAGGAACGCGAGCACACCGAACATCTCGTACCCGCTGGGCGCGGTGAGTGCGTCGATGCGCGACCACATCACCTCGGTAGCGCGCTCCAGCCACCGGTGCGCGAACCCGCGCGCGTACAGCACCCCCGCGATCTGCCCGGTCTGGATGAGCGAGGCCGGATGCCCGTCTTGCGGCACCCACCAGGGCGCGTGCGGTCCTGCTGCCATCGTGGGCTCGACGAACGCGGCGCCGCCTTCGGCCGGGGCGACCGCCGTCAGCCAGTCGACCGCGTCGGTGACCAGCCGCGTGTCCCATTCATCGGCGAAGTCCATCAGCCGCAGCGCCATCTCGACCGCGGCGGGCTGGCTGGCGGCCGCCCGGCAGTCCGGCTCGAGCGCGAACCCGAAGCCGCCGTCGGAGTTCCGGTATGCGGCCACCGCGTCCCGCACCGCACCGGGTGCGCCGCCGGCGAACAGCCGCTGGAACAGCCGCCGGTCGACCACGCGCGCTTGCCCGGCCATGAACGCGGCCGCCGTGTCAAAGTCTGGTGTCTTTTTCATGCCACCCATCCCACCACCTGGCCGCCCGGGGCGTCTTGAACGAAACGGCCATCGTCGCCAGCTCCAGGGCACGTGGCATCCTGGTGATATGAGGTCTTCGTCGGCGGACTGGGTCCCGCCAGGCGCGTGGCTCGCTCCCGGGTACGCGGAGTGGGCGCCGCCGCGCGCACTGCGCGGCGAGCTGGCGTGCCTGTGGACCAGCCTCACCCCCGAACCCGCGGACCAATCCGGCCATACCGATCAGGCCAGTCAATCGAACGAGGCCAGCCGAACAGGCCATCCCGGCCTGGTGCTTCCCGACGCCTGCAGCGACCTCATCTGGGAGCAGGGCGTCGGCTGCTACGTGGCCGGCCCTGACACCGGACCCGGCCGCCCGATGACCAAGGCAGGCACGGTCATCGTCGGCATCCGCTTCCTTCCCGGGGCGGGCGGCCGGGTACTCAAGACGCCGTTGAGCGAGATCATGAACCAGCGCGTCCCGCTAGCCGATCTGCTCCCGTCCGCCGCGAAACAGCTGGCGGCAACGCTGGACCCGGTTGAGGCAGCGGGCCGGGTACTCGACGTCACCGGCATCCTGGCGGCCGACGGCACCCCCGACCCGGCCATGTCCAGGGCCGCGGCCCTGCTGCACGACCCGGCCGCGCGCACCGAGGCCGTCGCCGCGGAGGTTGGCCTAAGCGAGCGCCAGTTCCGCCGCCGCTGCCAGGCGGCGGTCGGCTACGGCCCGAAAACGCTGCAGCGCGTACTCCGCTTCCAGCGCTTCGTCCGGCTGCTCGACGCCGCGCCCGCGCCGCCCGACCTGGCCGCCGTCGCGGCCCGGGTCGGCTACGCCGACCAGGCCCACCTCAGCCGCGAGTGCACCGGCTTGTCCGGCCTGACCCCCGCGAACCTGGCCCGCGTCCGCCGCTCGTGGCAGTAAGGGCGGAGGAAGCGGCTCAGTCCCCGGGCAGCTCGGCGATCAGGCTGGTGCCGATCTCGCGGAAACCCAGGCGGGCGTAGATGCGGGCCACGGCCGCGTCGGTCGCGGAAAGGAACACCGTCCGCGCGCCGTGGGCCAGCGCGTCGGCCGCCAGCGCGCGGGTGACGGCGGCGGCGAGGCCGCGACGGCGGGTGGCCGGAAGCACGCCGATCCCGGTGATCTCCGCGGTGCCGCCGGCCAGCTGGTAGCTGCCGGCCGCGAGCGGGCCGTTGGGGCCGGACGCGGTGGCGAGCACCGACCGGCCCGACCGGAGCCGGGCGCGGAGCATCTCGATGGTCGCGGCGTCGTGGTTGGCGGCGAGCTTGTCCCGCTCGGTGATGCTGGCCTCGCCGATGGCCATTCCCGGGTGATTGAACGCGACGCCTGGCACCGCCCACGCCAGGATGAGGTCGGGGTCCTCCGGGCTGACGATCCGCACGTCGATCCGCTCCGGCACGGCCGGGGCGGGAGCGAGCGCGCCCAGCGCGAGCAGTGGGTGCGCGTAGACCTCGAGGCCGGCGCCGATAGCGGCGGCCGCCATCTCCGGTGCCGACCGCTCGATCCACTCGAAGGACTCGGGGATCAGCAGCTCCCGTTGCCGGGCCCGGACCGCGCGGACATCGGCGGCGGTCACCGGCGGCCGGTCGCCGGGCCGCGGCCGCGCATAGTAAGGAAAACCCGCTCCGAACGGGACGAACAGCACCAGTGAGCCGATCGTCTCGGCTCTGGTGCGCTCTCTGGGCACAACGTCGCAGAAGGCGTTGATGCGCTCAATCAGCACGGAATCGCTCACGGCACTACCCACCCTAAGCGCGTGCGCCGGGACCGCCAACTCGATTTAAGAGGCGATCGCCCGCCGTGACGAAGATCGCACCTGGCCTGGCTTAACGCGTCAGATGGCGGTTAGGGGCGGCGGCCAGCGCGGCCAGGCCAGGAAGCTCGGTGACCTCAAGGCCGTCCTGGGCGAGCAGCTCCGCCCCCTGGCAGTCGGCCACGAACAGGTCAGGCTCCCGCCAGGCGATGACAACCCGGCGCAGGCCGCCCGCGATGATCAGCTCGGTGCAGGTGCGCGGCCGCGACTTCCGCGCCGAGCAGGGCTCGAGTGTGCTGTAGATGGCCGCCCCGGCCAGCCGGGGATCGGTTGCGGCGAGCTTGCCGAGCGCGGACTCCTCTGCGTGCACCAGCGGGTCGTCCTCACGGGAGAATCCCCTGGAGATCTCGTTGCCATCGGCGTCAACGATGACCGCGCCGACCGAGTAGGCCGTCCGCGACGGCGGGCACTGCCAGGCGAGCTCGATGGCACGGCGCATCCACCGTTCGTCCACCGCGTCGCTCATGGCATTCCTTCCCCCAAACAGCTGATGACAGTGTATTTCGGGTGTGCAGGCGAGACTCGCGGCCGGGCTGGCGGACACGCTGCCTGGCTCGGCCGTCTCCGGCGCCGGGTCAGTCGTCGATCGCCTGGTAGGCCGCCGTCCAGAAGTCCAAGAGGATCGGCAGCCCAGGTGGCGCGGGCGCCCGCTGGATCATGAGCATTGTCGTCATGTCCTCGGCCGGGTCGTTGTACCAGCCGGTGCCGTATATGCCGGGCCATCCGTAGCTGCCGACCGAGGCCAGCGGAGGGTACGAGACTGGCCAGGGTCCGAGGTGCGCGCGGCGGGTGCGGACCGACATCCCGAAACCCCAGCCGATGTCGTCAAAGTACCCCGGCTGGAACCCGGAAACGGCCTTCTGCGCCGGCGTCAGGTGGTCGCTGGTCATCAGCGTCACCGACGCCCGCGAGAGCACCCGCTCGCCGTGGAGGGTACCGCCGGCCAGCAGCGCCGAGGCGAAGGCGAGGTAATCGGAGGCGGTCGATACGAGCCCGCCGCCACCGTCTTCGAACGCGGGCGGCTGGCTCCAGTACCCGTCCGGGCCGTCTTCGACGACGAGCTCGCCGGTGGCGTCGTCGAGCTGGTACGCGGTCGCCAGCCGGCCGATGCTCTCGCCGTCCACGCTGAAGCCGGTGTCCTTCATCCCCAGCGGCCCGCAGATCCGCTCGCGCAGCGCGTCACCGAAAGACATGCCAGTAGCCCGGGCGATGAGCACGCCGGTCACGTTGGCGGCGGTGTGGTACATCCAGCGCTCGCCCGGCTGGTAGACGAGCGGAAGCGCGCCAAGCCGGCGAATCCACTCATCCGGCGGCGGCCCTGCCTCGTCGCCCCTGAACGCGTTCAGCGCGTCGGCGATCGGGACTGTTCCCGGTTCGGCCACCACGATGCCGGTGCCGAGGGTGAAGGTGAGCAGATCCCGCAACGTTACCGGGCGCTTCGCCGGGACGGTGTCTTCCAGCGGCCCGTCCAGATCGGCGAGCACGGTCATGTCCGCCAGTTCGGGGAGGAACTCATCGACCGGGTCGTCGAGGCGCAGGGTGCAGTCCTCGACCAGCGTCATCGCGCAGGCCGCGACGACCGGCTTCGTCATCGAGCCGGTGCGGCAGATCGTGTCGGCTGCCATCGGCGTCCTCGAGCCCGCGCCCTCGAAGGCCAGCTTGCCCATTGCCTCGACATGGACCTCGCCGTGCCGGGCGACGACGGCGACCGCACCCGGGACGTAGCCGGTGTCAAGGTAGCGACCGAGCACGTCTCGCACCCGGGCCAGCCGTTTCGGCGAGAAGCCGCCGGCGGTCACCCCCGATCACCGTGACCTTCGCCGGCCAGCGGCCGACTGCCGGGCATACGAACTGGGTGCCGCACGTTTGCCTCCTTCCGCACTGCGCTGACTCGGCGGTGGCCATCAGCGCACGGTGTAATGACAGGTAGACGGCGGGAGTTGCGGTTAATCATCGCCCCGGCCGCGCAGCAGCATGTCGCCAAGCAGCCAGAGGTCCCACTGCGTTCGACAGATTCCGCCGCGTCATGGCTACAATCGCGGCAGCCATTGACCTTCTGGTGACCGTCATCACGGCCGCGGTCATCAGAGGGCGCTGTGAAGGGGACCACTTGAACAAGGCACTCGCCGGGGCGGGGGTGCTCGCAGCGACGGCGGGAGTGCTGGTGTCCGGCTGTTCATCCGCTACGCAGGAGACATCTAGCAGGCCGGCTGTCAGCTCAAGTGCCAGCGTGACCGCCAGCGCTAACGCGGACTCAGGCGACTGCATGTTCGGCGTTTTCGGGGCCGATGTCGAGGTCGGGATAGCTAACCCGACGAGGTCATGCTCGAGTTGGATACGGAACCTCGCGGGGAAGGGGCTCGCCTGGTACCCGATCAATCAGTTGGCCAAGCTGGGATCGCAGGATAGTGCGGACAGCGACACGATGGCAGAGACTTGCGACCTCACAGACGGCACACAGGAGCTGTTCGTTGAGGACGGCGGCGAGATGCCCTACGGCGCCGGTACCTGCACCAGGGAAGAGCAAGACGGCTGGACACCCGAAGCCACGCCGGGTCCCCTGGCATCGCAGTCCCAGCAGGCCCAACCGGCGGCGGAGGCTTCCGGGCAGGCATCCGGCGCTGCCGCGGAGCACCAGGCACAGTCCTAGCTGTCCCCGTGGGCGTTCGAGCGCGCGATGCGGAAAGCCCGCAGTGAGGTTAGGGCCTCCCTGCGGGCTTTCGCTACCACGATCTGCTAGCAGTCGAAGTACATCTCGAACTCGTGCGGGGTCGGGCGCAGCCGGACCTCGTCGAGCTCCTTCGTCCGCTTGTAGTCGATCCAGGTCTCGATGAGGTCCTCGGTGAACACGCCGCCCTCGCTCAGGAAGGCGTGGTCGGCCTCGAGGTTGTCGAGCACCTTCTCGAGCGAGCCGGGGACCGTCGGGACCTCGGCCGCCTCGTCCGGGGGCAGCTCGTACAGGTCCTTGTCGACCGGCGTCGGCGGCTCGATCTTGTTCTTGATGCCGTCGATGCCCGCCATCAGCATCGCCGCGAAGGCGAGGTAGGGGTTGGCGGACGGGTCGGGCACGCGGAACTCGATCCGCTTGGCCTTCGGGTTCGAGCCGGTGAGCGGGATGCGGCAGCAGGCCGACCGGTTACGCGCGGAGTAGACCAGGTTAACCGGGGCCTCGAAACCGGGCACCAGGCGGTGGTAGGAGTTCACCGTGGGGTTGGTGAACGCCAGCAGCGACGGCGCGTGCTTGAGCAGGCCGCCGACGTACCAGCGGCCGATGTCCGACAGGCCGCCGTAGCCGGTCTCGTCGTAGAAGAGCGGCTCGCCGTCCTTCCACAGCGACTGGTGGCAGTGCATGCCGTTGCCGTTGTCGCCGAACAGCGGCTTCGGCATGAACGTCACGGTCTTGCCCGCCGCCCGGGCGGTGGACTTGATGACGTACTTGAACAGCATCAGCTTGTCGGCCATCCGCAGCAGCGAGTCGAAGCGGACGTCGATCTCGGCCTGGCCGGCGGTGCCCACCTCATGGTGCTGCATCTCGGTCTCGATGCCGACCGCGATCAGGTTCTGGACCATCTCCGACCGCAGGTCGGTGTAGTGGTCGGTCGGTGGCACCGGGAAGTAGCCGCCCTTGTAGGCGGGCTTGTAGGCGAGGTTGGCCCCGTTCTCCTCGCGGCCGGTGTTCCACGCGCCCTCGATCGAGTCGAGGTGGTAGTACCCCTCGTTCGGGCCGGTGGAGAACCGCGCCGAGTCGAAGATGTAGAACTCGGCCTCGGGGCCGAAGTAGGAGGTGTCGGCGATGCCGGTGCCCTTGAGGTACTCCACCGACTTGGCGGCGACGTTCCGCGGGTCGCGGGAGTACGGCGCGCCGGTCAGCGGGTCGAACACCGAGAAGGTGAGGTTCAACGTCTTGTGCTGGCGGAACGGGTCGAGCACCGCGGTCGACGGGTCCGGCAGGAGCAGCATGTCCGACTCGTGGATCGCCTGGAAACCGCGGATCGACGAGCCGTCGAACATCCGCCCCTCGGTGAAGACATCCGCATCGAACGTCGATACCGGAACGGTGAAGTGCTGGATGGTACCCGGCAGGTCACAGAACCTGACGTCAATGAACTCCACATTTTCCTCAGCGATGAAGCTAAGGACTTCTTCGGCAGTGCTGAACATCAACCCTCCCTGAACAGGGGCGCGCATAGGTAGGTTTGTCTCGTTTTTTCGTCATGGACGCGCTTCGGAGGCTAGTCGTACGCAATTTCGGCGCAGTATCCGCGACGTTTCACCAGTGTTACGCATGTGAGTGGCACGCCGCCGGGCGACCGTGTAAGCAGCAGTGATCTTCGGGACGGCCGCTGGGGCGGCCGCCGACCGCCACGAAGTGGCTGTGCAGGCGAGACGGGCAAGCGGATACCGTAGGTCCTGTGTCCCAAGAACCCCGACGCCCGCGTACCCGGAACGCGACGGCAGTAGCCACATCGCCCGGTGCCGCTGTGGCTGATGATACGCCTGATTACCCCGGCAAGAAGTTCGGCTTGCCGATGACGGGTCCGGGTTCGGTCGCGCCGATGGGCAGGCGGCTCATCGCGCTGATCGTCGACTGGCTGCTCTGCTCGCTGATCGTGTCCAGTATCACCGGGCATATCCTGTTCGGGAACGCGCAAGACCCGCACTACTTCGCCGCGCAGTACGGCACCCTCGCCCTGTATACCTTCGAGGTCTACCTGCTCACCGCGATCAGCGGGCTCACCATCGGCAAGCGACTGCTCGGCATCCGGGCGGTCCGCACCGACGGCGGCAACCCCGGCTTTAAGTGGGCGGCGCTCCGCACCCTCCTGCTGCTTTTCATCATCCCGGCCTGCCTGTCCGACCGCGACCTGCGCGGCCTGCACGACCGGGCGGCCGACACGATCGTCGTCCGTCTGTAGCGGCGCGGCGCGGACGCCCCGTCTCTCGCGTCCATGATAACAGCAAGAAGCGGCTCGCCTCTGAGCCGCCGGACGGGCTTGCCCGGGTAGCCGCCGGGCGGCTTGCCCGGGTAGCCGGCAGGCTTAGCGCGGTTTGGGCATCTTGGGCGTCCGCGCACCCTTCGGCATCGGCCCCTTGGGCGCCTGCATGGTGGGCTGCAGCGCCTTGAGCCGGTAGTTCAGGTCGGTGACGGCGGGCGGCTTGAGGGTGCCGGGGATCTTCATGATCTCGCGCTGCAGCTTGCTGACCGGGATCTGGCCATCGCCGCTGCCGACCTGGAACTCGATGATCGGAACTCCGTGCGCGACTCGCTCGGTTTTCCTCCGCTCGGCCGCGAGCAGCCCGCTGACCCGCGTCGGCGCACCCTCGCCGACCAAGATGACGCCCTTCTTGCCGACGGCACGGTGCACCACGTCCATGGTCCGGTTGGCGGTGACCGCCGGGGTGACCGTCCAGTCGCCGCGCATCGACTGGAGAATGGCGGCGGCCGCGCCGAGCTGGCCGTCGATCGCGCTGTACTGAGCCTGCTGCGAAAACCGCCCGAACAAGATCATGGCCGCGGCCAGGCCGAGCAGCACGCCGAGCGGGATGAGGAAAGCCGCGAGGTTGGTAAGAAACCCAACCAGCACGAACACCACGATGATGCCGACGGCGGCGCCGATCGTGATCGGCAGCGCCCGCTTGTTCTGCTGGTTGACCAGCTTGGCGACCATCCGGATCTGCTTGAGCCGCCCGGCCTTCGCGAGGTCCTCGGAGCTGTAATTGTCAACCACCGGTTTCAGCCTTCCCTCAAATCGTGTGCCAACATCAGGCAGCATACGGTTTCCGGCCCATAGGTCTGTAACCGAAGGCGGGGGCTGGCCCCCATGCGGGGAAGCCGGGGGCTGGCCCCCCATGCGGGGAAGGCGGGGGCTGGCCCCCCAATGCGGGAATCAGCCCATGCGCTGCCGTCGCTAGGGCGCGGTCGCCGCCGCGCGCTGCTCCATCGCCTGGCCGTACAGCCGCCCGGCCCGGTAAGACGAGCGGACCAGCGGGCCGGCCATCACGCCGGCGAACCCCATGGCCAGCGCCTCGTCGTGAAGCTCAACGAACTCCTCCGGCTTGACCCAGCGGTCCACCGGGTGGTGCTTGGCCGACGGCCGCAGGTACTGCGTGATCGTCAGCAGGTCGCAGCCGGCCGAGCGCAGGTCGGCCATGGCCGGCGCGATCTCGTCCCGGGTCTCTCCCATGCCGAGAATAAGGTTGGATTTCGTGACAAGCCCGGCCTGATGCGCCTGCCGGAGCACGTCAAGCGAGCGCTCGTAGCGGAACCCGGGCCGGATCCGGCGGAAGATCCGCGGCACCGTCTCCAGGTTGTGCGCGAACACCTCGGGCCGTGCGTCGAACACGCGGGCCAGCTGATCGGGATTCCCGTTAAAGTCGGGCACCAGCAGCTCCACCCTGCACCCGGGCACCGTCTGGTGGATCTCCACGCAGGTCTGCGCGTACAGCCAGGCGCCGCCGTCGGGCAGGTCGTCCCGGGCGACCCCGGTGACGGTGGCGTAGCGCAGCCCCATCGTCGCCACCGACTCGGCCACCCGGCGCGGCTCGTCCACGTCAAGCGCCTGCGGCTTGCCGGTGTCGATCTGGCAGAAGTCGCAGCGCCTGGTGCACTGGTCGCCGCCGATCAGGAAGGTGGCCTCGCGGTCTTCCCAGCACTCGAAGATGTTCGGGCAGCCCGCCTCCTGGCAGACCGTATGCAGCCCCTCGGCCTTGACGAGCTCCCGCAGCGCGGTGTACTCGGGGCCGGTCCGCAGCCGGGTCTTGATCCACTCGGGCTTCTTCTCGATCGGCGTCTGCGCGTTGCGCGCCTCAAGGCGCAGCATCCGCCGTCCGTCCGGCACCAGTTCCACCACGCCTCCAGCCTATGCGGCCGACGCGGTAAGCGGCGTCACCGTGTGGATGCGGGACCAGGTGCGGTACCCGAGCGCCCTGGTCAGATGCCGCTCGAGCAGCGGCGTCACGTCGGAAACGGAGACCGGGATGCCGGTCTCGGCGGTGAGCGAAGTCACGCCGGCGTCCCTGATGCCGCAGGGCACGATCCGGTCGAACCACGACAGGTCATTATCGCAGTTCAGCGCCAGCCCGTGCATGGTCACCGCGCGAGCCACCCGCGCCCCGATCGCCCCTATCTTCCGCTCAGGCAGTGCGCCGGAGGCCGGCAGCCACGCGCCAGAGCGGCCCTCGACCCGGATGGCGCCCAGCCCGAACTCCCCGCAGACGGCGATCATCGCCTCCTCGAGCGCCCGCACGTACGCCACCACGTCCATCGGCTCGCGCAGCTTCACGATCGGGTAGGCGGTGAGCTGCCCGGGGCCGTGCCAGGTGATCTTGCCGCCCCGGTCGACGTCGATGACCGGCGCCCCGGGGTCGCCGAACGGCCGGTCCGACACCGCCGTCCGCTTGCCCGCCGTGTAGACGGGCGTGTGCTCAAGCAACAGGCAGCAATCGGGGATCTCCCCGAGGACCCGCCTGCCGTGCACCGCGCGCTGCATCTCCCAGGCCTGGCGGTAATCGACGGCTTCCGCGCCGAAGCCGACATGCGCGTACACGAGTTCAGCATCCACATCATCGAGATTACGTCGCAGGTGAGACTCTCGCGTCGGCAGGGAAGGAACCAAAGTGTGATCAAAGAGTCAGACCTGCGCGACATGAGCGCGGCCGACCGTCGCCAGCTCGCGCGCACGCTGGCCGCCTTCGACTGCCCGGACCCCATGCTGGGTCTGTACATCTCCCGGCGCCGCCGCGTTGGCATCCTGTTCTTCATCATCGCGTGCCTCGCCCTGGCCGCGTGGATCATCGTTCTCGTGCTCACCCTGCACCGCTCCTTCCATACCCACTACTGGCGAGGTGCCTGGGTGGGATTCGACATCATCGAGCTCATGGCCTTCGCCGCCACCGGCTGGGCGTTCTGGCGCGGCCGCCAGGTCGTGATCGCCTTCCTGCTGATCACCGGGACGCTGCTGTGCTGCGACGCCTGGTTCGACGTGATCCTCGACTCCGGCACCCGCGCCATCTGGGGGAGCGTCGCCTCGGCCGTGTTCATCGAGCTGCCGCTTGCGTTCCTCATGTTCAACGCGGCCCGCCGCCTGATCAGGATCTCCGCCCTGGCCGCGGTGAGCGAGGCAGGCCGTTCGGCCTGGTCGGCCGAGGACCGGCGGCGGATGCCGATCTGGAAGATCCCGCTCGCGGGGGCCGAGGCCGCCGTCCCTGAGGAGCACACGGGCCGTCTGGGTGAAACCACGGACCGTTCAAGCGGAAAATCTCACAGCGACCGGTGGTAGACCCGCACCTGAGGGCGGTCGTAGCCTCATGCACATGGCTACGGATTTCACCGAGGAAACGGCGGCTGACGCCGTCATCGAGAGCTTCGGCGCGCAGACCGACCCGAGGCTGCGGGAGATCCTTACCGCGCTGGTCAAGCACCTGCACGCGTTTGCCCGCGAGGTTGAGCTGACGATACCCGAGTGGGAGAAGGCGATCGACTTCCTCACCAGGACCGGGCAGATGTGCGACGACGACCGGCAGGAGTTCATCCTGCTGTCCGACGTGCTCGGCCTGTCGATGCTGGCCGAGACGATCAGCAACCGTAAGTACGGCGTCGCGACCGAGTCGACCGTGCTCGGCCCCTTCCACGTGGTGGAGTCCCCGGTCCGCGAGCTCGGCGCCACCATCGACATGGTCGGCACCGGCACCCCCTGCGTGGTCACCGGCCGGGTCATCTCGGCCGACGGCAGCCCGCTCCCCGGCGCCACGCTTGACGTGTGGCAGGCCAACGACCAGGGTTTCTACGACGTCCAGCAGCCCGGCGTGCAGCCCCGTACCAACGGCCGGGGCCTCTTCGCGGCCGACGGCAAGGGCGAATTCTGGTTCCGCACGATCGTGCCGAGCTATTACCCGATCCCGACCGACGGCCCGGTCGGCGAGCTGCTCAAGGCAACCGGCCGGCACGCGTTCCGCCCAGCGCACATCCACTTCATCGTGCAGGCAGCCGGGCACCGCCCGCTGACCACGCACATCTTCGTGTCCGGCAGCGAGTACATCGAGTCCGACACGGTCTTCGCGGTGAAGAAGTCGCTGGTGGTGGAGTTCGACGAGGTCTTCGACCCGGCGCTGGCGCAGAAGTGGAACGTGGGCCAGGTCCCCTTCCGCCACGCCGACTTCGACATCATCATGCAGCCCGGCTCCTAAATTGGACAACCGAGTCTCCTGGAACCATGATCGTGTGCATTTTGGGGCGCTATACGACCTTAACTACACACGATAACTTCCTCGGTCCGATATGTCTGAATCCTAACTTCAGGCATCGACACCAACGGCCACATTTGTCGCGACGCGCGCGTGGGTTAGCGGGCGGGCGCTGACGCGGCCAGCTCTGCTTTCAGGGCGGCGGCTACGGTGGGGTGGTCGAAGACGAAACCGGCGTCCAGGAGGCGCCTGGGCAGGACGCGGGCGCTGTTCAGCAGTTCGGCCGACATCTCGCCGAGGCCCAGCTTGAGCAGCGGCGCAGGGACGCGCAGCCAGCGGAAGTCCGGGCGGTGGAACGCGGCATGCAGCGCGGCCGTCAGCTCGGCGTCGGTGACCGGGCTGGGCGCGGTCAGGTTGTAGGGGCCGTGGCGGCCTTCCGCGCCGGGGGCGTCGAGCAGGAAGCGGATCGCGCGGACCTCATCGGTCAGCGAGATCCAGCTCATCACCTGGCGCCCGTCGCCGAAGCGGGGAAGCACGCCGAGCCGGGCCGGCAGTGACAGCCGCCCGAGCACGCCGCCGCCGGAACCGAGGACGAGGCCGCTGCGCAGGTGGGCGACGCGGATCCCGGCGTCGCGGGCGGGCGCGGCGGCGGCCTCCCAGTCGGCCACTACCCGGGAGAGGAAAGCCTGGCCGGCCGGCGAGTCCTCGGTGACCGGGGAGCCGCCGGTGTCGCCGTACCAGCCGATCGCGGAGGCGACGAGAAACGCCGCTGGCCGCGGCGATGCCGCCGCCAGGGCGGCCGCCAGCGCCCTGGTGGGCAGGACCCGGCTGGAGCGGATCTCCGTCTTGTAGGCGGCCGTCCAGCGGTGGTCGCCGACCCCGGCGCCGGCCAGGTGCACGCAGGCGTCGACGCCGGCCAGCGGCGGGTCGCCGGCGTCGGCCGCGCGCGGGTCCCAGCGGACCTCGTCGGCGGCATGCGGCGGCCGCCTGACCAGGCGGACGACCTTATGGCCGTCCGCCCGCAGGCTTGCCGTGAGTGCGGTACCGATCAGCCCGGACGAGCCGGTGACCGCTACCTTCATCGGAATCGGAACTCCGCCGTCCGCGGCTAAAGGCCCAGGTCGGCTTCGAACGAGCCCTCTTCGAGACGGCTCTTCACCGTCACGAGGAAACGGGCGGCGTCCGCGCCGTCGACGAGCCGGTGGTCGTAGGTTAGCGCCAGGTAGACCATGGAGCGGACCGCGATGACCTCACCGAGCGATGGGTCCTCGACGACCACCGCCCGCTTGACCACGCCGCCGACGCCGAGGATGCCGACCTGCGGCAGGTTGATGATCGGGGTGTCGAACAGCGCGCCCCGGCTGCCCGTGTTGGTCAGCGTGAAGGTGCCGCCGGCCAGCTCATCGGGGCCGACGTGACCGGACCTGGTGCGGGCGGCGAGGTCGGCGATCTTGCGGGAGAGCCCGCCGATGTTCAGGTCGCCGGCCCCGTGGATGACCGGCACCATTAGCCCGCGGTCGGTGTCCACGGCGATGCCGAGGTGCTCGGCCGCGTGGTAGGTGACTTCCTGCGTCTCGGCGTTGATGACCGCGTTGAGCTTCGGGTGGATCTTGAGCGCCTCGACGGTGGCCTGCGCGAAGAACGGCAGGAACGTCAGCTTGACGCCCTCGCGGGACTCGAACGCGGCCTTGGCCCGGTCACGGAGCCGCGCGATGTTGGTGACATCGGCCTCGACCACCGTGGTGAGCTGCGCCGATGTCTGCAGCGACTCGACCATGCGCTTGGCGATGACCTGCCGCGGCCGGGACATCCGCTGGGTGGTGCCGCGCAGCTCGGACGCCGCGACCGCCGGGCGGGCCTGGGCAGGCGCCGCGGTGCCAGCGGGCGGGGCCGCGGGCGCGGGCTCAGCCGGGGCGGCGGCGGCCGGAGCGGGGGCCGGAGCGGGGGCGGCGGCAGCCGCGGCGGCGGCGGCCTCCTCGGCGCGCTGCCTGGCGGCGGCGTCGATGACGTCCTGCTTGCGGATCCGGCCGCCCACGCCGGTGCCGACGATCGACTCGAGCGTGACCGAATGCTCGGCCGCGAGCTTGCGCACCAGCGGCGTCACGTACGGCGAGTCGCCGGACGGCAGCGGGGTGGGCTCGGGGTAGGAGTCCGTCTCGGCCGCCTCCGGCTCGGGCGCCGACTGCGCCGCCGGCGGGGGGTAAGAGGGTGCGGGGGCCGCCGGCGCCGACGGCTGGTAAGACGGCGCCGGCTGCGCGGCCGGCGTCGGTGGAGCGTACGACGTCGTGGCCGGCGCCTGCGGCTCGGTCCACGACCAGTTGGTCGACGCGGCCTGCCCGCCGCCGTTGGCCGGGGCAGGCGGGGCGGGCGTCGCCGGCGGTGCGTAGGACGGGGACGGTGACGACGCGTACGACGGTGCCGACGACGCGTAAGTCGGGGCCGGGGCCGGCGGCTGGGCCGCGGGCGGCTGGTAAGAAGGCGCGGACGGTTCAGCAGGCGCGGACGGTTCAGCAGGCGGGGCCGGAGCCTCGGCCGCCGGGGCGGCCGGCGTCTCGGCCGGGGCGGACGCGGCGTCGGAGTTGGCGTCCTCGATCACGGCGAGCTGCGCGCCGACCGCGACCGTCTCGTCCTCATCGACCACGATGCCGCGCAGGATGCCGGAAGCCGGGGCCGGGATCTCGGTGTCCACCTTGTCGGTGGACACCTCGAGCAGCGGCTCGTCCGCCGTGACCTGCTCGCCCTCTTTCTTCAGCCAGCGCGTGACGGTGCCCTCGGTGACGCTCTC
>JBEKEK010000036.1:0-61586 GCA_050013875.1 Trebonia sp.
CTGCCCGCGATCGAGCATGACTTGCACGCCGGCATCAACTGGAGCGGCTGGACGATCACGATCTACGCGCTCGGCCAGGTCATCGCCATGCCGATGGCAGGCAAGATCAGCGACATGTACGGCCGCAAGAAGGTCTTCTGCGTGTCCGCCGCCGTTTTCACCATCGCCTCGCTGTGCTGCGGGTTCGCCCCCAACATGCCCCTCCTGCTGCTGCCCCGGTTCATCCAGGCGCTCGGCGGCGGCGCCTTCATGCCGTCCGCCACCGGCATCGTTTCCGACCATTTCGGCCCCGAGCGCGACCGCGCCGTCGGCATGTTCACCTCCATCCTGCCAGTGGGCGGGATCATCGGCCCCATCGTCGGCGGCGGCATCATCCTCATCGCGCTGACCATTAAGTTCATCCCCTCCTCGGGGGCCAGGGAGAGCAACGCCCGCATCGATATCCGCGGCATCGCGCTGCTCGCCGCCCTGATCGCCACGGCGATGTTCGGCGTCAGCTACCTGGGCAGCGGGAAAATCCCCCTCTACAGTCCGGTCTTCCTCGGCGCCGAGGCGGTCGCCCTGGTCACGCTGTACCTGTTCGTCAGGCACTCCCGGCGCGACGCGGCGCCGTTCGTGCCGTACCGGCTACTGCGCGGACGCGGCTTCGGGGTGATGAACTTCATTAACCTCATCTACGGGGCGGCCGCCCTCGGCTTCTCGGCCCTGGTGCCGCTCTACGCCCAGAACCGGTACCACATCTCGGCCCTTGGCGCGGGCACGCTGCTCACCGCGCGCGCGGTCGGCATGATCGCGGTGGCCGGGGTGGCCGCGCTGGCGCTGCGGCGCACCGGCTACCGGCTGCCGATGATCATCGGTTTCGCGGTGCTGGCGGGCGGGCTGGTGATGATGTCGCTCTCGCCGGGCATCTCGGCCTACGCGTGGCTTGCCATCGCCGCCGCCATCACTGGCTTCGGTATGGGCCTGTCGGTGCCCGCGTCCAACAACGCGAGCCTGCAGCTGGCCCCCGACCAGGTGGCCGCGATCGCCGGCTTGCGCGGGATGTTCCGGCAGTCAGGGGCGATCATCGCCGTGTCCGTGACCACGGCCATCATCGCCCGGAGCAGCACCCCCGGGCTCGTTCAGGCCCATGTCTTCGTGGTCTTCGCCATTCTGCTTGTGCTGCTGCTGCCGTTGATCAGGCTCGTCCCCGACCATCACGGCAACTGGTAACGCGGACCCGGTCAGCGCCTGGGCGCCGGGACGAGAGGCGTCGGGGTGACGGCAGCGGGAAACCCGGTCCGGGCGAGTTCCTCGGCGTCGTCCGGCTGCATCGGCATAGCCAGCAGGTACCCCTGCCCGTAGTGGCAGCCCATCGCGGTGAGCAGATCCCGCTGGACTTCGGTCTCGATCCCCTCGGCGACCACCTCGAGCCGGAGCGTCCGCGCGATCTGGACGATGCCCTCGGCGAGGGCCAGCCGCTGCTCGGATTCCGCGATGCCGTCCACGAAGGACTTGTCCATCTTCACCACGTCGATCGGCAGTTCCCGCAGGTAGCTGAGGGAGCTGTAGCCGGTGCCGAAGTCGTCGATGGCCAGCTTGACGCCGATGTCCTTGAGCTCCGCGAGGTCGGCGTGCAGCCGCTCGTCCCGGCGGAGCAGTGCGGTCTCCGTCAGCTCGAGCGTGAGCGCGCGCGGCTCAAGGCCCGATGCGGCCAGCACCCGACGCACGTTGTCGGCGAAGCCGGAATCGTCGAACTGGCGGGCCGACACGTTCACGCTGACATACAGGTCGCGCGGGGCAGCGGGGGCAGCCACTCCCGGGCGGCCCGGGCCTGCCGTCGGCGGCGACGCCGCTATCTCGCGGCACCACCGCCCGAGGTCGGCCGTCGCGCGGGCGAGCACCCAGGCGCCAAGCGCGATGATCTGCCCGGTCTCCTCGGCCAAGGCGATGAACTGATCGGGCTGCATCATGCCCCACTGCGGGTGCGGCCAGCGGACCAGCGCCTCGAAGCCCGCCAGCTGCCCGGTGTCGAGCGCGACGATCGGCTGGTAGACGAGCTTGAACGCGGAGGTGTTGACCGCCTCCTCCAGCGCCTCCTGGAGCTCCCGCCGCCGTAGCAGCCCGGCGCTCAGCACCGGCTGGTAGCGCCGCCACTGCCGCTTGCCGGACGACTTGGCCGCGTACAGCGCCAGGTCCGCGTGCCTGAGCAGTTCATCGGTATCGACGCTGTCCAAGGTGGTGGCCACGCCGACGGTGACCGTGCTCGTCACCAGTCCGACGCTGAGGGCGAACGGCTCCGCGAACGCGACGACCACGCGCTCGGCCGCGGACTCCACCGCCACGGCCGTATCGGCGTTGCTGATCAGCAGCGCGAACTCGTCACCGCCGAGGCGCGCCGCGGTATCGGAGTCGCGCACCAGGCTGGCGAGCCGGGCCGCCGCGGCCACCAGCAGCTCGTCGCCGACACTGTGGCCCATGGTGTCGTTGACCACCTTGAAGTCGTCCAGGTCGACGAAGAGCACGCCCGCCATCACCCCCGTCCGCCTTGCCGAGGAGAGCTGCTGGGCTATCCGGTCCTGCAGCATCACCCGGTTGGGCAGCCCGGTCAGCGCATCGTGGAAGGCCCGGTGCTTCATCTCCTCTTCCAGCTTGTGCTGGTCGGTCACGTCGCGCAGGGTGAAGACAAGGCCGTCGACGGTCGGCTCGTCGCGCAGGTCGCTGCACCTGGCCTGGATATGCACCAGCCTGCCGTCCCGGCGGGTAATCCGCTGGTCAACGAAGCGCGGCCCGAATCGCGCGCGCTCGCGCAGTTCCATGAACGTATGCGCGAAATCGTCGCGCTCCTCCGGCGCGACCAGGTCCCAGATATGCTCGCCCTCCACCGTGATGTCGCCGAAGACGGTAGCGGTCGAGGGCGTGGCGTACTTCACCGTCCCGTCGTCCCCGACGATCATGATGGCGTCCGAGGCGTCCTGGACGAGGGTGCGGAAGTAGGCCTCATTGCGCTGGCGGATCACCGCCTGGCGGAGCATGATGCCCTCCACCGTGAGGGCCACCTGGTGCGCGAGGATCTCCAGCGTCGCGGACTGGTCGGTGAGGATTCTCTCCTGGCCGAACACCGCGATCAGGCCGATGAGGGGATCGCCGGTCGGCCGGTCCTTGACCGTGACCGGGCAGAGCAGCATCCACTCGGCGCCGGGCAGGCCCCGGCGGGCCGGTTCTGGCAGCAGGCGGATCGCGGTAAGGATCGGGGTGGTTCCCGTCACCAGCGGCAGCAGTCCCTCGGCTATCCTGCCCACTTGGTCGGCCCGCGGCGTCTGCGCGGGGCCGGGGGCCGCGGCCCGCAGCTTGCCGTCAATCCGCACCTCGAGCAGCGCGTCGCCCTGCGAGTTCTGGCCAAGCAGGGCGCCGACGGCGTCCCTGACGGTGGCGGCGACCGCGGGCAGGTCGACCGCGGTGACCAGGGACAGGCCCGCCTCCCGCAGCACCCGTTCACGGTCGAGCGCGCGCCGGTGGGACGCGGCCGCGTCCCACAGCCGGGTAAGCACGAGCAGGTAAAGCACCGCGGAGAACACCGCGATCACGCTGACGTCCGAGGTCGGGTCTCCGTGCACCGTGGTGAGCAACACGATCGGGGCGATCAGCGACGCGAGCATGAGCAGGGCGAGCCTGCCGGGCGAGACCTCTTCCTGCTGCCTGGGCACCGGCTCGGTCAGCCTGGCCATGGTCGGGTGCAGCGCGGAAGCACCCCAGGCGGTGTAGAACAGGGCCCAGCCGAGATCGATGACGGTCCCGTTGTGGAACGTTCCGTGCAGCTGGGCCCAGTCGAAGGCAACGTCGGACGCGAGGCACCCGAAGGAGCCGAGGACCAGCAGCTGGACGCACCTCGTCCGTTCTGTACCCGGCGCGAGCAGCCGCGCGATCAGCGCAAGCGTGAGCACATCGCCGAGCGGATAGGCGATCGCCACGATCTTCTGCAGGTCGGACAGACCAGAGTTGTGCACATAAGGGCGGATGAGGAAGGTCCAGGAAAGCAGGGCGAGACCGGCCGTGAGCGTTAGCGCGTCGATCAGGCTGCGCCGGTCTTTGTCAGGGGACCGGCACTTGATGAAGATCAGCAACCCGACGGCATAGAGCGGAAAGGTCAACAGGTAGAGCGCGTCGGCAAAGGACGGAAAAGGGAGTGCCACTCCCAACCGGGCCGCAATCAGGAAGCTCAGCTGGCCGGCCGCGAAACTCGCCTGCGCGGCGGCGAGCACCAGCCACGGTGTCTTGCGAGCGGGCCGGTTGAGAAACGTGCCCGCCACGATGGCGACCACCCCGCTCAGGCTGATCAGACTCCAGGTCTCGATGCGCAAACTGGTCAGCCCGTAGTACAGCGCGATGAGAAGCGCTACCCAAATCGCATAGCAGCCGAGAACATACCGTCTCAATTTCACGGAAATCCTCCCCTGCTCGTTTATATCTCAGTTAGGCAGCGCTCTGGCAATTGGACTGTACCCAACTTCCGCCACTCGTGTAACTGACGATTCACACGCCACAGGTGGTCCCCGGTTCCCGTGTCATCGGCGGTGGGCACCGGACTCATGGCTTTGCCTATTAAAGAATAGATTACGGCATTAATCATGAAAAATTCGGTGGACCGCCAAGGTGCGCGCGGGAGTGCGCGGGATATAAATCGGAAGTGTCGCCCATAGGCAGTGCGGGCAAGCAATAAAGGTGTCAGGTGCTTTCCGCTACGCATTTAGGACATTACATGGGAAATCATTAGTGGCTGCCACAAACCAGCCAGAGCAGATGGCGCCGGATACCTTTGTCGCTGTCGTGAACGGCGAGGACCAGCACGCGCTCTGGCCCTCGGGGCCCGGCCTGCCGCCCGGCTGGCGGCCTGCCTCGGCTGCCATGTCCGCCGCTGAGTGCCTGGCCGCCATCGTCGGCTCCTGGCCGGACGTGACCCCCGCCAGCGTCCGCGCGGGAACCGCGGCGCGGCGCAACGGCGGCGCCCCGTTCGTGCACGAGCTCTTCGCGCGGCAGGCCGTCCGGCGTCCGGACGCGCCTGCCGTGATCGCCGGCCGGACTCGGGTTAGCTATCGCGAGCTGGACGCCTCGGCCAATCGGCTCGCGCACTACCTCCGCGCAGCCGGCCTCGGCCCGGAGGCGCTGATCGGCGTTTACCTGGAGCGGGGCATTGACGTGATCCGCGCCATCCTCGCGGTCATGAAGGCTGGCGGCGGCTACCTGCCGCTCGACCCCGCTCTCCCGCCCGAGCGGCTGAGAGAGATCTGCGCTCAGCTGCGCCCGGCCGCGGTGATCGAGGCCCGGGCGGACACCATCCCCGGCCCGGTGGCGCGGCCGATCCCGCTCGATGAGCTCTCCGCCGACCTCGCGGGCCGGCCAGCGACCGCGCCCGCTGCCCGCCCGCACCCGGACAACCTCTGCTACGCCATCTACACCTCCGGGTCCACCGGCGACCCCAAGGCGGTCGCCGTCAGCCACGGCAGCCTGGCCTGCGTCATCGGCGAGCTGGCGGCCGAATACGAGATCGGCGACGATGACCGAGTGGCGCAGTTCGCGTCCATCGCCTTCGACACGTCCATCGAGCAGATGTTCGTCACGCTGACGCACGGCGCGACGCTGATGCTGCCGCCGCCGGGCACCATGGCGCCATCGGAACTGCTGCGCGGCGTCCGGCGCAAGCGGGTCACCGTGCTCGACCTGACGCCGGTCTACTGGCACCAGATGCTCGCGCACACCGAGCCCGCCGACGAGCGGCTGCGCACCGTCCGGCTGATGATCACCGGCGGCGAGCCGGCTGACCCGGAGGTGTGCCGGACCGCGCTGCGGGCGGCGCCCTGGGCCCGGTTGCTGAACGCCTACGGGCTGACCGAGACGACCATCACCTCGACCCTGTTCGACGTGGGCCGCGGCCCGGCCGCCGCCGGCCCGGCCGGCTCGCCCGACGGCCCGGCCGTGCCGGTGGGCTGGCCGGTCGCCGGCGCGACGGTCATGGTTCTCGACGAGAAGCTGGCTCCGGTGCGGGCCGGGACGGTGGGGGAGATCTACATCGGCGGCTGCGGGGTCGCCCGCGGGTACCTCGGCCGCCCCGCGCTCACCGCCGAACGGTTCGTGCCCGACCCCGGCGGTGCCCCCGGGGCACGGATGTACCGCACCGGGGATCTCGGGCGCCTGCTGGCAGGCGGTGACCTCGAGGTCACCGGGCGGCTGGACCGGCAGCTGAAGGTGCGCGGCTACCGCGTCGAGCCCGGGGAGATCGAGAGCGTGCTCGCCGGGCACCCGGACATCGAGCAGGTGTCGGTGGTGGCGTCGCCGCGCAGTTCCGGCGACACCCGCCTGGTGGCGTACTACACGCCCGTCCGCCACCCGGCGGACGGGAGCGCCCGGCATCGGCGGCCGGCCGCGAGCTTCCGCGGCTACCTGCTCGACCGGCTGCCCGGCTACATGATCCCGGCCGCTTTCGTCGCTCGCCACCACCTGCCGCCTTCGCCAGCCGGCGGGCAGGGGCCGAACGGGAAGCCGGACGCGGAGCGGGACCAGATCGCGGCGGGCCAGACCGCGGCGGGCCACGACCGGCGGCCGGCGGCGACGCCGACCGCAACGCCCACCGAGGCGGGGCTGGCCGCCTTGTGGGCCGGGCTGCTGCACCGGGAGCAGGTCGGCGTCGATGATGATTTCTTCGCCCTCGGCGGCAACTCGCTGCTGGCCGCGGAGATGCTGGCGCGCACCCGCACCACCTTCGGCGTCGCCGTGGACTCGGTACGGCCGCTCACCCGCTGCCTGCTGCGCGATCCCACGCTGCACGGGTTCGCCGCGGCGGTCGAGGACGCCCGCGCGGGCGGGCTGAGCGCCAACGGCGACCAGCCGCGGATCGACTTCGCGGGCGATGCCAGGCTCGGCCTTAAGATCCGGCGGGACGGCGCACCGTCGCGCCCGCGGCCGGCCGCCGGCCGGCCGCGCGACATCCTGCTCACCGGGGCGACCGGGTTCCTCGGCGCGCACCTGCTGAGCGAGCTGGCGGCCGCCACCGACGCGCGGATCTGGTGCCTGGTGAGGGAGACCGACGAGACCGGGGCGCTGCGCCGCATCGCCCGTGCCGCCGCGCGCTATCAGCTCCCGGCGCCGGACCCCAGCCGGGTCATGCCGCTGCCCGGCGACCTGGCCGAGCCGGGACTCGGACTCCCCGAGGCGCGATTCCGCGACCTCGGCCGCGATCTCGACGTCATCTTCCACGCTGGCGCGCTGGTGAACTTCATCTACCCGTACCAGGATCTGCGGGCCGCCAACGTCGCGGGCACTCGCGAGATCATCCGGCTGGCGGGCCTTTACCGCGGCATACCTGTGCACTATGTGTCGACCACCGCCGTGCTCGCGGGGCTCGGAGTCGCGGGGGTGCACGCGGTCACTGAGGAGACGCCCCTCGCGGACCCCGAGCGGTTGCAGATGGGCTACGTCGAGACCAAGTACGTTGCCGAGGAACTGCTCAGGAACGCGGGCCGCGCGGGCCTGCCAGTGGCGATCTACCGGCCGCTTGACATCGTCGGCAGCATCGACACCGGCGCCTGGAGCACCTCGACCGAGATGTGCGCGCTGATCAGGTTCATGACCGATACCGGGCTGGCGCCCGCCATCGACCTGCCGCTTGACTTCGTGCCCGCCGATGTCTGCGCGGCCGCCATCCGCCATATCTCCGCCAGCGGCAACGGCACCGGGCGCACGTATCACCTGGCCAGCCCCAAGCAGGCCCTGCTCGGGGTCCTGGTGGAACGGCTGCGCAGCCGCGGATACCAGATCGGCGATATCCCGTTCGGCGAGTGGACCGCCGAGCTGGCGCGGGATGCCGCCCTTGATCCGGCTCACCCGATGGCGCCGTTCATGCCGCTGTTCACCGACCGCGACAGCGGGTCGGGGCTCACGGTGGCGGAGATGTACCTCGCGCACGTCTTCCCGTCCTACAGCCGCGCCAACACCGAGCACGCGCTGGCCGGCAGCGGCATCGCCTTCCCGCCGGTGGACGGCCCGCTGCTTGACCGTAACATCGACGCGCTGATGGAGTCGGGCTACCTGCCCGCCCCGACGGCCCGGCCGCTGCCCGCCCATGCCGACTAGCCGCTACCCGGACTGGGCGTCGTTCGCGTTCCCGCCCGCCCGCCCGGCCACCGCCGACGGACCCGACGGGGCCGACGCGCCCGCCGGGGCCGGGGAAGCGGGCCGGCCGGTAGCGTTCTGCGCGGACCTGAGCCCGGCCAGCGTGCTCGGCGCGTACCGGCGGGGCATCGTCCCGCTGCCCGCGTCCGACGAGTATTTCCGCACCCTCAACGAGGTCCGGTACTCCGACGACGTGGCGGCCGGGACCATCGCCGTCGTCGGTGACGAGGCCGACGATCCTTACTGGGTGGCCTGGTGGTCGCCCGACCCGAGACCGGTGATCGGCGTCGGCCAGGTGCACCTTGGCCGCAACGTCAGGAAACGGCTGCGGCGCGACGCGCTGACCACCAGCGCCGACGCCGCGTTCGGCCGGGTCGCCGAGGCGTGCCGCGCGGGCCGGGAGCCGCGCTGGCTGACCGACCCGCTGCTCGGCTCGCTGACCGAGCTGCACCGCCAGGGCTGGGCGCACAGCATCGAGGTGTGGCACCGCGACGACCTCGTCGGCGGCGCGATGGGGATCGGCCTGGGCATCGTGATCAGCGGAGACTCGCTGTTCGGGCGGCTTCCCGGCGCAGCCGCGATTGCCGTCGCCGACATGTCGGCCCGGCTGCGGATGGCCGGCGGTCTGCTCATCGACGCGCAGTGGGACGGCCCGCTGCTGCGCTCGCTCGGCGCCACACCGATGGCGCGCGGGCACTACCTGGCGCTGCTCGGCGAGTCGGCGGGCCCGCTAACGCTCCCGGCCGGCCGGGAGCTGGCGGCGCGGCTGCTCCCGGATCCCCAGGCCTGACGCGCGGCATAGGCCGCTGACGGGTAATCCCGCACATTGACGGTGGCCGCCCCGAACAGCAATTCCGGCCCTCGGTGATTGCTTATTCCACTTCAACGTTATAAGTTACTGGCTGGTAATCTTGGTTATCGGCAGCCTCTGCCGCGGTTGCCGGCCGGCCAATGATCGCGCCTGCCTGAAGGAGTTGCGATGCCGAAGCTCGACCGCAGGGACAATGTCTTCATCCTTGACCTCGGGGACGGCGAGAACCGGTTTGACCCCGGCTGGATCGGCTCGGTCAACGACGCTCTTGACGAGGCGGAGAAGGCGGACGGACCGCGGGCCCTGGTGACCGCCGCGACCGGGAAGTTCTACTCAAGCGGCCTTGACCTTGACTGGCTGTACGCCCACGCCGATCAGCATCGGGACTACATCGTTTCCGTGCACGAGCTGCTCGGGCGGGTACTGTCACTGCCGATGGTCACCGTCGCCGCGCTCCAGGGGCACACCTTCGCCGCGGGAGCGATGTTCTCCCTGGCCCACGACTTCCGTGTCATGCGGGCCGACCGCGGTTTCTGGTGCCTGCCCGAGGCGGACATCAACCTGCCGTTCTCGCCGGGCATGTCCGCGCTCATCGCGGGCCGGCTGGCCCCGCGGACCGCGCACGAGGCCATGATCACCGCCCGTCGTTACGGCGGCCACGAGGCGCTGGCCGCAGGCATCATCGACCGCGCGGTGGCCGAGGACGAGGTCCTCGACGTCGCCGTGGACGTCGCGCAGGCCCAGGCGTCCAAGGCGGGCCCGACGCTGGGCACCATCAAGGGCCGCCTGTACGCGCCGGCGCTGAACCTGCTGCGCGACCGCGATAATCCACTCGGCTGACGCCCGCAGGCCGCTTGCCCGCGGTGGGCAGCACGCGTGCGTTCATTCAAAGGAATTTGATCTCTATTCTTCGGAGACGCCGGCGCCGCCGTGGGCCGCCAGCTTGGCCGCGAGGTCGGCGTTACGCTGGGCGAATCCGTTCCACTCGGCTGGATTTCTGGTGAGCAGAGGGCGCGCGGCGGCGGCGTCGCAGCGGCCGGAGGACCAGCCGCACAGCAGGCCGCGGCGGACCGTGAACCGGACCAGCAGGCCGTCCGCCCACCCGCACACGTCGAAGTCGTCCGGCGCGGACCTGGCGGCCTTCTGCTCGGCGGTTACCCAGTCCAGGGCCTCGATCTCCGCCTGCAGCCGGCCAGCGAACTCGAACGCCAGCGCCGCCGCCGCCTCGTCCCTGCGCGCGGACAGGCGCCCGCGCACCAGCGCGACCGCGGCCGGATCGCGTTCGAGGACCGCCGCTACCGTCGCGGCGAGCTCGTTGCGCTCGGCCGCCGACACGCCAAGGGCCCGCGCCATCTCCTGGCGGGTGCCGGACAGCTCACCCCCGGCGTAGTCAAGCGGCAGCACCCGCGACAGCCCGGACACCGCGCGGCGCACCTGGAGCCCGCCGAGGTAGGGGCCGAAGTCACGGGCCCGTGGCGATGGCCGGTGCACGACCTGCACACCCGGCGCGCGGGCCGATCCGGTCAGCCTGATCCAGACTTCTTTCTCCTGGCCGCCGCTTGGGCTGCGATTCCACGGCGGCAGCCGCGCCCGCAGCAGGTTCCGCTCCAGCCAGGCCGCTTCATGCGCGGAGTCGCAGACGACCGCCTCCACCTGGGCAACCCCCGCCACCATCACCGCCAGATGGCGACGGTCGCCGAGGTCACCCCAGTAGGAGGCCACCCGGCGGCGCAGGCTCACCGCCCGCCCGAGGTAGAGCACCTGGCCGGCGCCGTCCCTGAACCGGTACACGCCAGGCGCGGCGGGCAGTCGCCCGGCCAGGTCACGCCCCCGGGGCCATGGGTCGTTCAGCGTCTGGTCTCCCGCCGTCCGATGCGCTCCGGACCGCAGTCTACGCCGCCCGGCCGGGCGCTCGCGGAGCCGCGGCTGAGGGCTGCCGTGCCGCTGCCTAGGCGGCTGCTCAGGCCATCTAAGGCGCCGCCGGCCGAAGATAAGACGATCGTCCGATGCGGCGGCCTGGGCCTTAGAACGAACCTCAAGGTATGGGGAAACGCCACGGGGGTTCCCCGGAACCGAGGAGGAATCATGA
This sequence comes from Trebonia sp., assembly GCA_050013875.1. Lineage (GTDB taxonomy): Bacteria > Actinomycetota > Actinomycetes > Streptosporangiales > Streptosporangiaceae > Trebonia. The sequence continues at coordinate 11,046 of JBEKEK010000036.1, forward strand.
ACGAGTACCTAGCGCTCGAGCTGATCAGGCAGCGGGGCACCGAGCGGCGCGAGGAGGCCAGGCGGGCGGGCCTCGCGCGGACGCTGCGGCTGGCGCGGCGCCGGCGGGACAAGAACGACGCTCTGCTGGCACGGCCGGTCCCTGACTACGTGGACGGGACGTTCGCCCCCGGCGATGACCTAGTCCACTCCGGGCACGTGAGCGCGACCCGATAAGCGGCGGACCGCACGGTCATGGCGGACATGAAAATGCCGAATCCGGCGGAATCGCAAGCCGGTGAGGCGGCTGGAATGTCTGACCCACCTGTCACGCTAGAGAGTGAGATGGCAAGGCGCGGTGGGAGTCCCGTTCTCGTTGGGCGGGCAACGGAGATGGCCACCCTGGGGGCCGCGTTCGAGGCGGTCCTCCAGGGAGGCCCCGCTGCCCTGCTTGTCGGCGGCGAGGCCGGAGTGGGCAAGACCCGGCTGGTCAGCGAATTCGCCGGGGAGGCGCGGGCGGCTGGTGCCAGGGTGCTCGCCGGGGGGTGCCTGGAGCTCGGGGCCGACGGGCTGCCCTTCGGGCCGTTCACGGCCATGCTGCGCGACCTGGTACGGGAGCACGGCGCGGCCGAGATCATCGAGCTGCTGCCGGGTAGCGGCCGGGCCATACGGGAGCTGGCCCGGCTGCTTCCCGAACTGGCGGGCGGTGCCGGCCAAGCACTACTACCGCCGGGCGGCGAGCCGACTCCCGGTGAGGCGCGCGCCCGGCTGTTCGAGGAGTTCCTTACGCTGCTCGAGCGGCTGGCCGTGGAGCGGCCGCTGGTGCTGGTCATCGAGGACGCGCACTGGGCCGACCGGTCGAGCAGAGACCTGATCGCCTTCCTCATCGGCTATCAGCGCGCGCTGCGCAACGTGCTGATCATCGTGACCTTCCGCTCCGATGAGCTGCACCGCACCCATCCGCTCCGGCCGCTGCTGGCCGAACTGGCCCGCATCGACTGGGTCGAGCGGACCGAGCTGCCCCGGCTGACCCGCGGTCAGGCGGAGGAGCTCGCGACGGCGGTACTCGGCCGGTCACCCGACCGCGCGCTGGCCGACTCACTCTACGAACGGGCAGAGGGCAACCCGCTCTTCACCGAGGAGCTGCTGGCCTGCCCTGACGGCTGCGCCGCGATCCCCGGCTCGCTGGCCGACCTGCTGTCGGAGGCGGTGCGGCGGATGCCGGAGGACACCCAGGAGGCGCTGCGGGTGGCCAGCGCCGGGAGCGGCAGCATCAGCCACACGCTGCTTGCCAAGGTCACCGGGCGGTCCGAGGACGAGCTGACCGCCGCGATCCGGCCCGCGGTCACCGGTAACGTGCTGGTGACCACCGCCGACGGTTACGCGTTCCGGCACGCGCTGATCAGGGAGGCCGTGCACGAGGACCTGCTGCCCGGCGAGCACAGCGGGGTGCACACCAGGTTCGGGCTGGCTATCGAGGCCGACCCCGCGCTGGTTGGCGACGGGCGGGCCGACATCGAGAAGGCGCACCACTGGTACTCGGCGCACAACACGACCGGGGCGCTGACCAGTGCCTGGCAAGCGTCGGTGCAGGCGTCCCGGGCGGTGGCGCACGCCGAGCGGCTCATGCTGCTCGAGCGCGTGCTCGAATTGTGGGAGCAGGTACCTGACGCTGCCGAGCGCATCGGTGCCGACCACGTGCGGGTGCTTGAGGAGGCGGCGATCGTCGCGCGGGACGCGGGGGAGCACCAGCGCGGCCTCGCGTTCACCGAGCTCGCACTGTCGCAGCTAGACGAGGTAACCGACCCGGTGCGGGTGGCTTTGCTGCTCAGCGAGCGGCACATGTTCAGGAAAGACCTTGGCCAGGGCGGGTACGTGGAGGACCTCGAGCGGGCGCTGAGCCTGGTGCCGGAGACCCTCTCCAAGCCTGCCCGGACCAAACTGCTGCTCACCGCGGCGCACTTCGGGTGCCATACGGGCGCCCCGCACTATCGCGCCTGGATGGAGGAGGGGCTGCGGCTCGCGCGGGAGGCGGGAGATCGCGACTCCGAGGCGCAGGCGCTGGCGGTGATGGCGGTGATCGAAGCCGATCCGCTCGGGGTGGCGCCGCCCGGCAGTGAGCCGTTCCGGCTGATCGCGGAGGCCCGACGGATCGCGGACGAGGTCGGCGCGCACCAGCCCTCGCTCAAGCTGGTGATCTACGAATCGCACCTGCTGTGCGGCGTGGGCGAGTATGAGCGCGCCGCGATGGTCGCTCAGCAGGGCGTGGCCGATGCCGAGCGGCACGGGCTTGCCCGCACCCGCGGGGCGTTCCTGGCGATTAACGTGACCGAGCCGCTGCTGTACCTCGGCCGCTGGGACGAGGCGGTGGACGTCGCCGAACGGGCGCTGGATCTCGCCCCGCCGTCGCTCACCCGGGTCGGTCTGTGGATCATGTCCGGCTACATCGCGCTCGCCCGCGGTGATGCCGCCACCGCGGCCAGGCGAGCGGCGTCCAGCCGGGGGGTGCTCTCCGGGGTCAGGTACAACGACCAGGAGCACCTGCCGCAGGCGCTGCTCGACATCGAGCTGTCGCTGGCCACCGAGGGGGCGGCCGCCGCCGTCGCCGTGGCCGCCGAGACGCTGCGGCGGTACGACCTGTCCGCGAGCAGCCCGAGGTACGTATGGCCGCTGCTGGCGACCGCGGCGGCCGTGGCCGTCACGGCTCCCGAGGCAGCCGGCGACGAGGCCGCGTCGCTGCTCTGCAGCTTGCGATCCCTGGCCGAGAAGGTGGAGGCTTCCGGACCGGTCCAGCGAGCGTGGCAGCTTTGCTACGCCGTGATCGATCCGCCGGACGACCGTGACGGCGACGGCCGGCTGGCCGCGGCGGATGAGGCCGTTGCCGCGTTTGCGGCCATCAAGCAGCCCTACCCGGCCGCCGTCGCGCTGGTCCGCGCGGCCAGGATCGCGCTGTCGCGCCCGGGCGGGCGCGAGGCGGCGGCGGCCAGGCTGCGCCGCGCCGCGCCGATCGCGGAGCGCCTCGGGGCCCGGCCGCTGGCGGAGCAGATCGCTGAGCTGGCCCGCCGGGCGGGCGACGCCCCGGCTGGCGGCGCCGCCGCCAGCGAGGACCGCCTCGGCCTGACCGGCCGCGAGTTTGAGGTACTGCGCCTGGTAGCGGCCGGCCAGTCGAACCGCGAGGTCGCCAGCGCCTTGTTCATCTCACCGAAGACGGCCAGCGTGCACGTCTCCAACATCCTTGCCAAGCTGGGCGCGGCCACCCGCACCGAGGCGGCCGCCAGGGCGCACGCCCTCCGGCTGTTCGACGACGCGCCCGCCGTTACCTGAGCCAGCCGAGCAGCAGCTCGTTGAGGCGCTCCGGCGCGTCGAGGGGGATCCAGTGGGTCGCGTCCGGGATCTCCTCATACCGCCAGCGCGCCTTGACGAGGTCGCCGGAGGCGCGCATCCGGGCGCCGTCCAGATACCGGTCGCCGTCGGACCAGATGCCCAAGGTGGGCACCGTGACCGGGGGAAGCTCGGGGGCCGGGCCAGGGAGCCGCGGCGCGACGTTGGCGCGGTACCAGTTCAGCGTGGCGGTGAGCGCGCCCGGCCGGGACAGCAGGGCAATCGCGCGGTCGATGTCCTTGTAGCCTGGCGTCAGTTCGCGCAGCTGCGCCCAGTCCTGGTACTTGAGCGTCTCCTCCGAGATCCCTACGAATTGGAAGAACAGCAGGTACCACGCCATCTCGTGCTGCCGCATGGTCATGGGCGCGGCCAGGTGCGGTACCGATACCGCGGTCAGCGTCCGCACCCGGTCCGGGAGGTACATGGCGCTCGCCCACGCCACCGCCGATCCCCAGTCGTGCCCGACCACGTGCGCTTTCGCCACCCCGCAGGCGTCGAGGATCGCCGCCACGTCGGCGACCGAGTTGCGCAGCCGGTAATGCTCCTTGCCTTCGGGCCGCGAACTCTGCCCGAAGCCGCGCAGGTCCGGCGTGATCACCCGGAAGCCGTGCGCGGCGAGCACTGGTACCTGGGCGCGCCACACCGCGCTGGAATCCGGCCAGCCGTGCAGCAGTATCACCGGATCTCCGGCGCCGTGCACCTCGACGTAGAGATCGATGCCGTTCGCGCTCACGATCATGACAGCATCCTCGCATCCCGGCTTGGGCCGGGACACCCCGGCTCGGCCGGGCGAGGGCGGGCGGGGGCGCGGTCCCGGTCTCAGGCGGTTTCGGCCCACGCCGTCCAGGTCAGCAGGCAGTCCGCCGAGCGCTTTTTCCTGTCCAGCATCACCGCCCGCATACCGGCTGGTTCCGCGTCGTGTGGCGGCCCTGTCATGCGCGTGGACCAGTAGCGGGTCCAGGCATCCTGCGCGGGCCGACTTGGCACCCCGTCCCCGAGCAGCGCGTGCCGGAGGGCCTGGTCGATCGCGGCCTGGCGGAGCCGGAGGTCGGCCGTGAACCAGGGCGCCTGTTCCTGCAGGAAGCCCAGGTGGTTGACGGCCGAGGTCACCACGTCCTCGGCGGTACCCGCGTCCGTCCCGCGGAGCCGCTGATGCTCACGGATGGCCCGCTGCCAGAGCGCGTTGTACTTGCCGCCCCAGTCGGGGCCGCGCCGGGGACGGTCCGCGCCGCGCAGCGACTCGCGCGGCCCCTCGTTACTGGCGAGCGTGAATTCGGCCAGCGCCAGCAGCGCGGCGATCCCCTCCGCTGGCTCAAGCTCGGGCAGCGGCGGACGCGGCTGCCGCCGGCCGCGCTCAACCAGCGCCCTGATCTTCTCGGCCCGCGCCTCGATCATCGGCCGCAGGCCGGCCTCCGGCCGGAGCCGGACCGACTCAGGCGCGACGCCCCGCCCGACGATCGTCACCACGACACCCTCCGCATTGGGATTGGCGGGCAGCAGCCGCGCGGCCCAGACGATCCCGTCGCGGCAGACCAGCGCCGGGCCGGCCGGCAGCGTCGGGCGGCTAACGATGAGCGGTTCGGGCGGGTCCGCCGACTCAGGCTCGGGCGCCTCCGGTATCGCGGTCCCGTTTGCCGCATTCCAGACGGCGAGCCGGCGCTGCTCGCTCTCGACGGCGTGCCGCAGTTCCGCCTCGAGGCCGTCCTCGCGTGTCGCGGCCGACCCCTCGGTCACGGTCGCCCTCACCGCCGCCTCGGTCACCGTGGTGGTCACGGCGGCGTACGGCCCGGCCTGCGCGTCCGCTGACCCGTAAGCCAGTGTGATCGAGGTCCACTCCCCGTTGACCAGTTGTTACGCTTCCACCGCGGCCGGCGTCAGGGGCGGCGCCGCCACCCCGTAGATGGGGCATCCGGGGCGTGGCACCAGCGCCTCAGCATCTCGTTGACCCCGTTCGCGCCGCCGCCGTTCCCATTCGCCGCGCTCACCGTCGGGAACCATCCGCATATTCAAGAGGTACCTCATTCCGGGACACTGGCCTAGTCTTTTTACAGCCGGGCAGCGCCAGCGGTGTCCGGTGCTAGGTCTGCGGTGCTAGGTCTGCGGTGCTAGGTCTGCGGCCGAGCGGCCAGGCGTCGCAATAGCCGGTGATTGCCCACGCCCCCGGGGCGGGCAATCACCGGCTATCTTCGTTGCGCTACCGGGAAGCGCCAACGGCACCTGTCGCACCCTCTGCCCGGTTCATACCTTCCGTCTCACCGACCCCATTCATGCCGTCCGCATCAGTTGACGCCGCCCGAGCCGGCAAGAAGACCAGCGCCACCAGCGCCGCGACCGCCACCGTGCAGGCCGCGACGAACGAGCCCCGGTGCAGGCCCACCATGAACGCAGAGCTCACCGCCTCACCCGCGGCGGCCCGCAGCGGCTCGGGGAAATGCGAGGCCGCCGTCATCCCGGCCACCACCGACTGCCCGGCCACCCGCCCGACCGAGGCGGACGCGCCCAGCGAGACCAGGCCTTGCAGGACGTGCGCACCGTAGGCGGAGTTGAGCACCGAGCCGACGATGGCGACGCCGAGCGTGCCGCCCACCTCGCGCGTCGTGTCGTTGACGGCGGAGCCGGCGCCGGCCTTCCCGGCGGGCAGTGCGCCCATGATCGCGTCGGTGGCGGGTCCGGTGGTGAACGCGAGCCCGGCCGCCATCAGCGACATCGCCAAGACGATGCGGCCCCAGTAGGAGGCGTCCGTCGGGGTAGAGGCCGCGTCAAGCAGGCCGGCGCTCATCAGCAGGAGGCCGCCCGCGACGACAACCTTGGTCCCGAGCCGCTTCATGACGATCATCGCCACCGGCGAGAACCCCGCGGTGACGAACGCGAACGGCAGCGTCGCCAGCCCGGCGTGCAGCGGCGTGTACCCGCGGACGATCTGGAAGTACTGAGTGATCATGAAGATGAAGCCGAACAGGCCGAAGAACGCCAGCGCGATCGCCCCGCTCGCCGCGGCGAACCGCGGGTCGCGGAACAGTCGCACGTCGAGCATCGGGTCCGGGCGCCGCGCCTGCCACCAGGCGAAGACCGCCAGCGCGGCCAGCGCCCCGCCGATCCCGCCGACGGTCGCCGCGGACCCCCAGCCGTGCGCGGGCGCCTCGATGATCGAGTAGGTGAGCAGCGCGATGCCGACGACGGACAGGAACGCGCCGAACGGGTCGAACCGGCCGGCCCGCGGGTCGCGGGACTCCGGCAGCACCAGCCGTCCGCCAATGAGCGCGATGGCGGCGACCGGCACCGAGACGTAGAACACCGAGGACCAGGAGAAGTGCACCAGCAGCGCCCCGCCGACAACCGGGCCGATCGCGACGGAGAGCCCGGATACCGCCGTCCAGATTCCGATGGCGGTCGCCCGCTCCCGCGGGTTGGTGAACACGCTGTTCAGGATGGCCAGCGTGGCGGGGTAGATGAGGGACGCGGCGATGCCCATCGCGGCCCGCGCGGTGATCAGCTCGCCGGTGCTGGTGGCGACGGCCGCGCCGACCGAGAACAACGCGAACAGCACCAGTCCGGCCTGCAGCACCCGCCGCCTGCCGAGCCGGTCGCCCAGGTTGCCGCCGAGCAGCAGCAGCCCGGCGAAGGAGAGGGTGTAGCCGTCGACGACCCACTGCAGGTCGCCGGTTGACGCGTGCAGGTCGCGGCTGATCGAAGGCAGCGCGACGTTGACGATGGTGTTATCCACCACCGTGAGCAGGACGCTGAGGCACAGCACCGCCAGGATCCACCACCGGTGGTCTTTTCTTGTTTCCGTGGTTTCCATCGGGCCAAGCTCCTCGACTGAAGGAAGTAGTAGAACGTCGTGCTATAACTATGTAACAGCGTTCTATAGATGTCAAGGCCGGTCCCACGAGCCGGTCAGGTAGGGGAAGATGTTCTGCATGGACGAAGGCGAAGGGGTGTGCGGCCTGCCCGAGGGGCCGGCCACGACGCGGCGCGGCCGGACGCCGTCGGCCGACGTCGAGCGCGAGCTGCTGACGGCCGCCGAGGCGGTGCTGGTCCGCGAGGGCCCCGCCGGGCTGACCGTCCGCGCCGTCGCCACCGAGGCCGGCATCGCCCCGATGGGCGTCTACAACCGCCTCGGCGGCAAGGAGGGCCTGGTCGACGCACTGCTGATCAAGGGCTTCGACCGCCTCCGGGCCGCCGTTGACGCTTCCCGCGCAGATCCCGGGCCCGCCGCCGACATGCGCGCCCGGTTCTACGACTGCGGTCGGCGCTACCGTGAGTTCGCGCTGGCCAACCCGCACTTCTACGCGATCATGTTCGAGGACGCGATCCCCCATGAGTTCGACAACCCCGAGGTGGCGGTGCACGCCGAGGCCGCCTTCTACGCGCTGGTCCGCGTCGTCGAGATCTCCGCCGCGGCCGGCGTGATCGCCGCCCCCAATCCGGTCGAGACCGCCCAGCAGATCTGGTCTACCGTCCACGGCGCGGTCGCCCTTGAGCTGAAGGGCCTCATCCAGACCGAGAACCCCGCCGCCACCTACCACGCCGGCCTGGACACTCTCATCCGCGGCCTGGCCCCCGGCTAACTCATCCGTGGCCTGCCCCCAGCAAAAGTCATCCGTGGCCTGGCCCCAGCAAAGTCAAATTCACAGCCGTATGGAACGGTCCCGTTTTCACGCACTCCGGATCACCGTCTCGCCACCCGTGACTGCCTCACCACCCGCGGGCGCTTCGCGTCCTGCGAGCCGTCGCCCGCAGGACGCGCCTTAGGGCACATCTTGCACGCTCAGGCAGCCGACAAAGTGGCTCAATTGGGACAAATAGGTGTACAACTTTGGCCCTAAGACGTCAGGTGGCGAGGCTGACCACCCGCTCATGCGGTGCGAAAAATCGTCTGGGGTCCGCTTGAACTTGGAGTGCGGTCCAGGGCTTAGCGTCGGGATATGACGATCGAACCGGTGACCGGGCAGCTCACCGTCGGGCAACTGGCGGCACGCGCCGGGGTAAGGGCGGACACGGTCCGCTACTACGAGCGGGCCGGCCTGCTGCCCGAGCCGGGCCGCACTGACGGCGACCATCGCCGGTACGGCCCGGCTGACCTGGACCGGATGCTGTTCATCAGGGGTGCCAAGCGACTCGGGCTCCGGCTGGCGGAGATTCGCGAACTGCTTGTCGTTCGTGAGACCGGCGTCTGCCCATGCGGCCCGGCCGAGGTGCTGCTGCGCGAGCACGTCGCCGAGCTCGACCGGGAGATCGCCCGGCTCGCCGCGCTCCGCACCGAGCTCTCGGGGATGGTCGCCGGCCTGTCCGGCTCATCGGGGCGGTGCCCCGACCCCGTCCCTGGAACCTGGTGCGCGGCCGATCGCCAGGACACCGAACCAACCCGGGGAGGAGGTGACCGGAATGTGCTCGTGCTGCGATGACCCCAGCTGCGACGGCTCATGCTGCGAATCCTGCGGCTGCCGCTGAGTTGCCGTCCCGCTCAAGCCGTGACTCGCCCGCCGTGACTCACCCGCGAGCGGCGCGCGTTCCGCCCCAAGGCGCCAGGGCGGAACGCCGGCGGTACGCTTCTGACCGTGTCGACCCCCGTCATCCGGATCGCTGTCCCCGCCGACGGTCCGGCAATCGCGGCACTGCGCCGCACCTGGACCGCCGAAGACCACGGCGACGTCGAGGACGAAGGGTTCGAAGCCCGTTTCCTCGACTGGTACGAGCGCGAGTCCGCCCGGCGGATCACCTGGCTGGCCAAGGTTTCCGGTGTGCCGGCCGGGATGATGAACCTCGCGGTCTTCGAGCGCATGCCCCGCCCCGGCCGCGACGCCGGCACCTGGGGCTACCTAGCCAACGCGTTCGTCCTCCAGCCGTATCGCAACCAGGGCATCGGCCGCCTGATCCTCGACGCGCTCATAACCCACGTCGACGCGCACGACTACGTCCGTGTCGTCCTCCGCCCGTCTGAACGCTCGATTCCGTTCTACAACCGCGCCGGCTTCACCGCCGACGGCGGCTTCCTGGTCCGCCACACCCCGCGGTAACCAGCCGGCCGTGGCGGCCGTGGCGCCGCCGCCCGGAGTGGCTCGCCTGAACAGATCCCAGTCAAGCTGCCAGTCAAGCCGCGAATCCGCTCGCCATGAGCCGCACGGGACGCGATGGCGGGGGAATTACCCGCGGCGCGCGATCGTGATGATCTCCTTGCTCGTAACCGCGATGGGCTCGCGCTGCCAGTCACCGTACTGGGCCTCGATCTCGAGGCCAGCGTCGGCGAGGAAGGCGTCGAGCTCATCGCCGTCGAGGAACCGCAGGCTCGTGCGGTCGACACGGAGCACGGTGCCGTCGGGTTCGGCCGTCGTCCCGGTGAAGGTGACCAGGTCGCCGACGACGGACTCGACCTCGTGCCAGACGCGCAGAGTCCGGCCGGCCGCGTCGACGACGCTAGTTTCGCCCGACGGGTTCCAGCCTTCCCAGGCGCGCGCTTGCGGATGGCGGGTCTCGAACGCGAACCGGCCGTCGTCGCGCATCGCCACGCCGATAGCGGCTAGCGAGGCCCGCAGTTCTTGATCGGTGCGCAGGCACTGGAACGCGTGGCCGGTCATCACCACCAGGTCGAAGTCGGCCTTCCACTGCATATCGGCCGCCTTGCCCCGCGCCCATTCCACATCGGTCCTGCGCCGGGCCCGGTCGAGCGCGGCCCGATCCGGGTCAAGGCCGACCAGATACCCCTGATGGCCGTGCTCACGGGCATAGGCGAGCATGGTGCCGGTGCCGCAGCCGACATCCAGCACGGAGCCCGCCGCCATGACCAGTTCGTGATAGAAGCGATCGCCGGGCGAGTGCTCGGGGTCCCACGGGTTGAGCAGGTCATACAGCGCGGCGTCGTCATCGTCTGAGAGCATCACGACAGTATCCGCGCGCCATCGCCACCCCTCAAAGCATTTAACGCGCCATCCGCCACCCGTCAAAGCATTTAACCGGGGCCGGGTGAAGGCCGCCGTCGCTCGACAGCCGACGGGTCCGGGTCGCCCAGGTTGAGGTAAGCGCGTTGCTTGCTGCGCGGACTGTACGCGACGTAAAGCGCACGGTATCGGGCACCATACCCAACGCCTCCCTGATCGCTACATCGGGTTTCCGCAGTTCGTCCGCGATCTTCTCCTTGACGCGGTCTTCGCTCTTAAGCAGGTGGGGGAGACCCGCGAGGCCGCGGGTCGGATCGGCGGCCTCGACGCGCACCATCGCGGGCAAAACGACTTCCGTCCCCTCCTTACGCATCTCCGCGCAGATCTTGGTCGCTTCGGCATTCTGCTCGGGGTTCAGCCCCCGGTTGGCGTCGGCCTCCCAGGAGCCATCAGGTTGGGTGCGGGGAGCAAGCCGGGACCGTTCCGGATACTTCTGTTCGTGTTCTTCCCAGGCCGCCCGCAGCTGAGGGAGCGCCTCAGCCCACGCATCGCGTGGCTTTCCGTATGCGTTAGCGACCGCATCGCGGTAGTGGAGGTGGGCGGCCTTTAGCTGTGCGGTATTAGTGAGAGCGATGTTAGTGAGAACAGCGTCGTTGGAAGCAGTGTCAGCTCGCACATTGTCCGTGGTCGGAACATCGGCAAGGGTGGGGGCTCCGGCAGGTGCAGCGTCTGCGGGCGGTTTCCGGGCAGGGCGGATTTCGACGCCGTCCGCGTCCCCGGCCCGGTCGATCACCGGTGCCACCACCTATCGCAGTGGAGGATCTGTCACCTTGGCAAACGCATGTGGCCGATCCTGGGTTCACCGGTTGTTGGCTACGGTCGCGGCGGCCCGCGGAAGTAATCGGAGGATGTGCGCTGCCAGAGCAGGATGATGGCGGCCAGGCCGATAAGCCAGATGACGATCCCGTAGATCCTGGTCGCGGCGGTGCCGGACAGCGCGGAAGCGCCGTTGATGTCGGCGATGAGGCTGATGGTGTCGATGCCGAAAAGCACCGTGGCGACGATCCGCGCCCAGCTCTTGCCTGATCGGTTGCTCTGGGCCATCCAGATCCAGAGCACAACGCCGATCACGCCAGCGACGATGAGCGCGCCTATCGCCACATGCTCAGTGTCCGTCGCCTGGGTCGACGTCAGCCTCGCGCTGTTGTTATTCAAGGTGACCAGCTTGTCCCGCACCGGGCCGACCGTTGCCAGATCGATGACGATCCCGATCAGGCTCGCCGCCGCACCCATGTACATGAACCGGACCGCATTGTCCACCGACTGCGGGACAGGCGACGCGGACTGACTGTACTGCTCGGGCGGCTGGTTGCCGTCGGGATATGTCTGATACATGGCGGTCCCCGATGAAAGAGCCGGTGTAATCGGACGACCATGCAGACATTACTCTCTCACCACCCGTTTGCCCGGCTTGGTCGGCCCGCGTCGCGCAGGTCTCTCGATGGCCCTTATGCGCCAGCACTAGAGCGTGGGACCGCGCCTCAAGTCCTGACGAATGAGGCGGAATAGGATCGTGTGCCATGCCCCGCGATGCTGACCTGCTGCTCGTCAACGCCAACGTGCTCACCATGGACCCCGGACGGCCGCGTGCGCGGGCGGTAGCGGTGGCGGGCGGGCGGATCGTCGGGGTCTATGACGCTGAGCCGGACGTGACCGCGAAGAACGTCATTGACCTGCGCGGGCTGACCCTCATTCCCGGTTTCCATGATGCGCATAACCACATGGTCGGGTTCGGGCTCTCGCTCGCCGAGATCGATCTGCGGGTCGGCTCCCTCGACGAGCTTTACGCGCGCATCGCGGCCAAGGCCGCGACGGTGCCAGCGGGGGAGTGGATTATCGGCGCGGGCTACGACCAGACCAAGACCGGCGCGCACCCGCATCGCGATGCCCTGGATGCGGTCGCACCACGCCACCGGGTCTGGCTCAAGCACACGTCAAGCCACATGTGCGTGGTGAACAGCCTTGTCCTCGACGACCTCGGCCTAGGCGAGACCGCCCCGGATGTCGATGGCGGCCGGGTCACCACCGACCCCGGCGGCCGTCCGACCGGCCTGCTTGAGGAACGCGCCCAGCAACTCGTCGGTGACCTCACCCGCCCTTACCCGCTGGCCACCCTGGCCGACGCGGTGTCCGCCGCGGGCGAGCGTTACCTGGCGGAAGGGCTCACCTCGGTCACCGAGGCGGGGGTCGGGGGTGGCTGGATCGGGCAGTCCCCGGTCGAGCTCGCGGCCTACGTCGCCGCCCGCGACCAGGACCGGCTGCATGTCCGGGTCGAGCTGATGGTGGTCAGCGACGCCTTCCACCCGCTTGGCGCGCACCCGGCCGACGGCATCGAGACCGGGATCGATCTGGGGCTGCGCACCGGCTTCGGTGACGACTGGCTGCGGCTGGGCCCGATGAAGATCTTCACCGACGGCTCGCTCGTCGGCCGCACCGCCGCCATGTCGGCCCCCTTCGACGGCGAACCGGGCGGCAACCGAGGCTACCTGCAGGCCGACGCCGCTTACCTGACCGGAATGATCATCACCGCGCATCAGGCGGGCTGGCGGGTCGCCGCCCACGCGATCGGTGACCGCGCCATCGACCTGGCTCTGGACGCATTCGCCGCGGCCGCCGACCTGCTTCCGCGCACCGACCCGCGGCACCGGATCGAGCACTTCGCCGCCGCCCGCCCGGATCAGGTCGCCCGGGCCGCGGAGCTGGGCGTGATCGCGGTCGGCCAAGGCAGGTTCGCCTCCGAGCTCGGCGACGGGATGCTCGCCGCCGTCGGTCCAGCGCGGCATGGCTGGCTCTACCGCCAGCGTTCCCTGCTCGACGCCGGCCTTGTCCTCCCCGGCAGCTCCGACCGCCCGGTCGCGTCCGGCGCCCCGCTGCTGGGGATTCACGATATGGTCAACCGCCGCACCGACAGCGGCGCCCCGTTCAACGACGCCGAGGCGATCACCGCTGCCGAAGCCCTCCGCGCCTACACCTGGGGCTCTGCTTACGCCTCCAAGCAGGAGCACCTTAAGGGCTCGATCGCCGCTGGCAAGCTAGCTGACTTCGCGGTTCTCTCCGAAGACCCCACCGCCGTCGCCGTGAACCGCATCGCCGGCCTGGAGGTCGCCGCGACCTTCGTGGACGGCGTCCTGCGCTACTCCGGCCCGGGAGGCGATATCCGCTGAGGGCCTGGGAATGGACGACCTCGGTTTCATGTCACTGGGCAGGCAGCGGCTACCTGCCGGTGCGACTTCACCGCCGGGGCGCCCCGGGATCTATCGCGAGCCGGCCGCCTCAAGCGCCGCCGAGATGGGCTCAAGGTCCGCGACTAGCTGGTCGAGCTCGCTCGGGCCCAGCCTGTCATACACCGGTGCGGCGAGGTCGTCGGTGAGCGACTCGACCCGCGCTTTACTCTCCCGGCCGACGGCACTGAGCCAGCCCGAGGCCTCGATAAGGCCGCGGGCGCGCATCCCGTCTACCACAGCGGTCAGCTGCTCGGCGGGAAGGTGGTGGACCCGGCCGAACTTCTCCGCGGGGATGCCCTCGGACAGAGCGTGAAGCACGTGGGCCTCCGTCCCGCCGAGGCCCTCGGCGACCAGGGCGGCGATGTGACCGTCCCCGCGGTGCTCCCGGAGCAGGGTGGCCGCGTGCCAGAGCCGGGCTACGGGTTCCACGGGTACGGGGAGCGCTCGCAGCGCGGCGTACAAGACCCGTCCCTCGGTCGGGGCGCTGGTCGCCGCCTTGGTGGCGAGCTCGGCGGCACGCGCGAGACCGGGGGCGTCAGCCAGGTCGCGGAGGATCCGCCTCAGCGCCGCGACGCTGCCCTGCTCGCGAGCGGCGAGCGCAGCCTCGGGAGTGGCGGTGTTCCAGACGCGGGGGATGTGGCGGCCGACCTCGCCGCCGGCGAAGTTGTAGAAGACGGCATGGACCACCTCGGCCGGGACCCGGCCAAGCGGTGCGGCCCGTCCGGCGAAGTAGCCGTCCCAGTAGTTGCGGTGGCCGAGCGCCATGAGCGCATCGGTCGGCTCGTCGGAGAAGTAGGTGACCAGGTGGATCGGCTCCACCAGCCGGTACAGGCGGCGGGCGACGGGCTCCTGATACTGCATTGACGGTCATCTCCTGCGGTTGTGACGGCCCCGTCGTGGGCGGCCGCTCGCCCTTACTACGATCTCCTCAGCCGCGATCCGACACCGCCGCGCCGATTTCTGCGCCGTTCTCCAAAAGCATCATCGTGTGTCGTTGGGGGCGCCCCGCGACCGGAACAGCACACAATAATCCGTATAGGTCGAAATGTCTTAATGAAGGGTTTCGGCATTTCGGGATAAAAGGGGCGGCTGATGAGATCGACGCGTATGCCGAGCGGGTCGTACGCCTCACGGTCGGGCCCTACGGCGCGGTGAACCTGGTCTCAGGGTGCGGACGTAGATAACAGCAAGAAGCGCGGCAAGCGCGGCAAGCGCCGGCCGGCGCGTCAGCACGGCAGGGCGCGGCCGGCGCGCCGGGGTCGCGCAGGCGCCGGCCGGGGCGTGGCGGCGTGTCAGGTGAAGGCGGGGATGACCTCGGTGGCGAACAGTTCGGCGGAGCGCAGGGCCTCGGCGGCGGTCATGTCGCCGAAGCAGAACTCCAGCGAGACGTAGTCGACGCCGGCCGTCTCCGTGTGCTTGGCGGCCCAGGCGCGGGCGCCGGCCGGGTCGCCGGCGTAGACGTGGCCGGTGGCGGCGATCTCTTCGTAGGTGTCGTGGGAAAGGACCGGCGGCATCGGCACGCCGAACTCGTGCCACAGGCAGGAGATGCTGTGCCGGAAGGGGGCGAACGCGCGGTTGGCGATCTCCATCGCCCGCTCGTTCGTATCCGCGATGACGATCTGCCTGCTGATGCCAAGCGGCGGCCGGCTAGCCGGGTCGCGGCCGAGGGCGGCCCACTCCGCCTTGTACGCGTCGGTTAGCGGCCGGACCCGGACGGACGGGACGAGGGCCATCATCGGCATGGCGAGCCGCGCGCACCAGCGGGCGCGCTCGAGCGTCATCGTCGCGTACCAGAGCGGCAGCGGCTGCTGCACCGGATGGGTCACCACCGGCGCGGACTCGATGTCGTAGTACTTGCCGTGGAAGTCCACGACGTCGGAGGCGAGCCCCAGGCGGAGGATCTCGAAGGCCTCGTCGAACCGGCCCTGCGCCTCCTCGCCCGGTACCCCGTGGAACCCGGTCTCGATCGGCGAGATGCCCCGGCCCACGCCAAGGACCAGCCTGCCGCCGGTCAGCTGGTCAAGGGTGGCGGCCTCCTCGATCATCCGCATCGGCGGGAGCAGCGGCAGGATGGAGATCAGGGTGCCCAGCCTGATCGTCGACGTTCGCTGTGACGCGGCCGCCAGCAGCAGATGCGGGGTGGCGATCCCCAGCGGCGTGCCGTGGTGCTCGGCCATCTGGTAGGCGTAGAAGCCGAGCCGTTCGTAGGCCTCGATGAGCGACAGGCGCTCGGCCAGCTGCGCGCCCGGCGGCCGTCCGGTTGAGTCGTTGTGATCGAAGACGGCGAAGCGCATGGGGCAGCCCTCCCGAGAGTCCGTTCGGTATCATCGTCCTCTTTTCCCAAGGTGGACGCATCGGACGGGCCGCCAGAGAACTGCCGCTACAGTCGTGGTGTGAGTGCAAACCCGAGCCGGCGCGGTGGCCGGCGCGCGCGCTTGGCAGCGTGCGCGGCCGTCGCCGCCTGTGCGGTCGCCGCCGGGTGCAGCGCGAACGGCGCGGCCAGCGGCACGGCGACGACCCCCGGGAGCACGGTCTCGCCGTCAAGCAGCGCTCAATCGACATCGAAGGACGACCCGCCGACCATCGCCTCGCCCGACTCGGCGTGCGTGACCCAGGTCTACCACCAGCTCACGCTGGCGCAGCGCGTCGGCCAGCTGTTCCTGGTCGCGGTGCCGGCCAGTAGCCTGGCCGGGCCGGCCACCGTGCAGGCGCTTGATGCCTACCACTTCGGGTCGGTGCTGCTGCCGAAGACCGCCGTCGGGACCGCGGCGCTGGCGTCGGCCACGGCCGCCATCCAGGCACTCGCCCCGACCGCCACCGGCGGGGTGCGCTTCCTGGTCGCGGCCAACCAGGAGGGCGGCGAGATCCAGCAGCTCTCCGGGCCTGGTTTCGAGGTGATGCCGTCCGAGCTGGTCCAGGGCACCTGGACGGACAGCGCCTTGCGTGCGCAGGCGCAAACCTGGGGCAGCGAGCTGCGCGCGGCCGGTGTCAACCTCAACCTGGCACCGGTGATGGACGTGGTACCGGAAGCGACGGCGGCCTCCAACGCGCCGATCGGCGCGCTTGACCGGGAGTTCGGCTACGACCCGCAGACCAACGGCGAGCACGGCATCGCCTTCGTCCAGGGGATGGCCTCGGCGGGCGTCGCGTCGGTGGTCAAGCACTTCCCGGGGCTCGGCCGGGTGACCGGGAATACCGACTTCACCTCCGATGTGGTGGACACCGTCACCACCGCCGACGACCCGAACCTCGACTCGTTCCGGGCCGTGATCGACGCCGGGGTGCCGTACGTCATGGTGGCCGAGGCCACCTACACCAAGATCGACCCGTCCCAGCTGGCGGTCTTCTCGCCGGTGATCATGCAACTGCTGCGCAGCGGGCTCGGTTTCAAGGGCGTGATCCTCTCCGACGACCTCGGGGAGGCGGCCGCGGTCGCTTCGGTCCCGGCGGCGCGGCGGGCGATCGATTTCCTCAACGCGGGCGGTGACCTGATCACCTCGCAGGACCTCGGTCCGGCGGGGCAGATGGCGGCCGCCGTGCTGGCGGAGGCGTCCTCGGACGGTGCCTTCCGCACCATCGTCGACGACGCGGCCGAGCGGGTGCTGGCGGCCAAGCAGGCGCAGGGACTGCTGTCCTGCTGACAGCGACGCTGACCGAACCCCGACATGCTGTCAGCCGTAACCCTGACGCCGTGTCAGCCGCAACCCTGACACGGTGTAGGCATAAGGGCGCGTCAGCACGCTTACGCGCGCATTCCGGGCGCGGAACCTGACATGCTGTAGGGGTGAGTAGCGAGCAACGACAGGGGCCGCTGGGGTACCGAATGACCCGGCTGTGGGACGCGGCCGACCTCCGGAGGGTCCCGCTACGGACGATTGTCGTCGCTCTGCTCGCCATCGCGCTCTTCTACCTGGCGGGCAAGCTGATCTACCGGCTGCGCGATGTCGTGCTGCTGATGCTGGTGGCGGGCTTCGTGGCGATGATCCTCAACCCGCTGGTGCGGCTCCTGCAGAGGTTCGTGGTGAAACGGCGCGGGTTCGCCGTCTCGCTGGTGACGCTGCTCGCGCTGGCCGTGTTCGCCGGGCTGGCCTACCTTTTCGGCTCCCCCCTGGTGGACGCGATCACCAACCTGGCTAACAAGCTGCCCTCCTACATCTCGTCGGCTGAGAGCGGCAAGGGATGGATCGGCCACATCCTGCTGAAGTACCACGTGCAGCGGTGGGTGACGCAGAACGCGCCCAAGCTGGTCACGTTCGGGCAGGACCTATCCAAGCCGGCGCTGTCGTTCGGCGAGGGCGCGCTGTCGCTGCTTGTCGAGCTGTTCACGATCTTCGTCCTGGTGCTGCTGCTGCTCCTCGAGGGCCCGAGGATGCGGAGGGGCATCCTGTCGATGCTCTCGCCGTCGCAGTCGGCGGAGATGACCAGGGTCGCGTCCGAGGTGAACCGGTCGGTCGTCGGCTACATGCTCGGGAACTTCACGACCTCGGTGTGCTGCGGGATCACCGTGTTCATCACGCTGACCGTCGTCAACGCGCCGTTCCCGGGGCTCTGGGCGCTCTGGGTGGCGCTGGTCGACTTCCTGCCGATCATCGGCGGCGCGCTGGCCGGGATCCCGACCGTGGTGTTCGTGACCGGCGTGGTGTCGGTCACCGCGGGCATCATCACACTGGTCGTGTTCCTGGTCTACACCCAGATCGAGAACCACGTGCTGAACCCGATCATCATGTCAAGGACGGTGCGGATATCACCGCTCCTGGTGCTGGTCTCGGTGCTGGTCGGCGCGTCGCTTGGGTCATGGGTGGGCGGGATCTTCGGCGGTTTCGTCGCCGCCCTGCTCGCCATCCCGGTGGCGGGCGCGCTGCAGGTCGTCGTCCGCGAGGTCTGGCGGCTCACCGGCCCGCCGGTGGACGCCGAGGGGGCCGGGTCCACGTCGGTGACGGTGGAGACCACCACCATCGAGACCACGACGGTCGAACGCCAGCCGGATCCGGAGCTGGACGAGCCGTCAGAGCCGGACGAGCCGGACGAGCCGTCGTCGGAGCCGGCCCGGCGGGGCTACCAGCGGCCGTAGCGGACGACGTCGTCCAGCGACCGCCGCCGCGACCGCAGGTCCCGCTTGACCGGCTCGGCGTCGTGCCCGATCGCGATCGCGCCGATCGGCTCCTGGTCGCCCGGCACCCCGAACGCGTCGCGGAACGGCTGCACCGCCTCGGGCACGATGCCGAAGTAGATCGCCCCCAGGCCCTCGTCGACCACCGTCTGCAGGATGAGCAGCGCGGCCATCCCGGTGTCGATGTGCCAGAACGGCACCGGCCAGCGCGCCTCGTCCCGGTCGGTCCAGCCCTTGTCGGGCTCGGCGTACCGGTCCAGGTAGACCCGCTTGCACGACATCGGCACGATCACCGCCGGCGCGGCCTGAGCCGACTCGGCCACCGCCTCGCCCGCCACCGACCAGAACCGTTCCCGGTCCTCCGGCTCGGTCAGCACCAGGAACGCCTGCCCCTGGGAGAACCCGGCCGACGGCCCGCGCACCGCGTTGCCGAGAATCCGGTCCAGGGACTCCTTGGTGACCGGCTCGGCGGAAAATGTCCGGACCATCCGCCGCCGCCCGACAACTTCCTGAAAATCCATGTTCGCAACGATAGTCAACACAAGCATCCGCACCAATGGTGGCATGCGGCGATCCGGGGCGCGATGCGGCACACTTAGCCGTATGGCTGAAGAGAACGACGCCTGCTCGGTCGCGCACGGCGAGACCGCCAAGACCGCTCCGCAGGCGACCCCGCAGGCAGCACCGCAAGCCGCCGGAGACCGGGCGCTGGTGGCGGTATTCGCCTCGTCCGTGGCCGGCTACCTGCTCCGCTACGCCGCCGACGCGGGCTACCGCGGCCTGCTGGTCGAGCCCGACGCCGCCCGCGCCTCCGGCGCGCGGATGGCCGGCTTCACTGTGGCGGATGTCATGCCGGAAAATCTCGACGGCGCCGACGTGGTGGTCACCGACCACCACCGCGGGGAACTCGGGTACCTGCTCCGCGACGCCCTCGCGGGCAAGGCCCGCTGGATCGGCATCATGGGCAACCCGCACCACGAGGGCCCGCACGTCGCCGCGCTTGAGGCCCTCGGGGTGGCCCACGGCGACATCGCCCGGGTGCACCGCCCCATCGGCCTTAACATCGGCTCCAGGACCCCGCCGGAGATCGCCATCTCGACCCTGGCGGGACTGCTGGCCGACCGCAACTCCCGACCCGGCGGCTTCTCTTTCTAAAACCCACAAAAAGGATCATTTGGAACGCACGCGGCTTACTCCGGCTGCCGCGCTGGCTCAGTGCTTCCCCGCCGCGCCGCCGGGCGCTCTGAGCCCCTGCCCTCCTTCCCGCATGGGGGGCTCCCGCCCCCCATCCCCCTGGTCCCTCGTCGCGCGGCCAAAACCGCCGCGCTCCTCAGTCGATGACAGGGGCGCGCCCTTTGGCTCGCGGTGATTGCCGCCGGACTACGATCAGGCGGCGTGAACCCAGAAGACATCGGGCTGCGCACCGCCACGGCGGCGGACTACGACCAGATCATCGCCGTCGTCGACCGCTGGTGGGGCCGCCCGATCAGGCACGCGCTCGCCAGGGTGTTCCTCGACCACTTCCACACGACCTCCACCATCGCGGAAAGCCCCAGCTCGGGAAGCAAGGGTGAGCTAGCCGGGTTCCTCATCGGTTTCCTCTCCCCGTCGGAGCCGGACGCGGCCTACATCCACTTCGTCGGGGTGCACCCGGGGCTGCGCGGCATCGGGCTGGCCCGGGTCCTCTACGAGCGCTTCTTCGCGCTGGCGGCGGCGAATGGCCGGGGCGTGGTCACCGCCATCACCGCGCCGCAGAACGCGGGGTCGATCGCCTTCCACACCGCGATGGGCTTCACCGTCACCCCGCCCATCCCTGACTACGACGGCGAAGGCTCGCCCAAGGTTCTCTTCCGACGCCATCTCTGATCAGCCAGGGAAGACGCAGATGCGGCCCATCGCCCGATAACGACTCAGGAACAAATGGGGCGGATTCCGGGCGGGCGGGATCCCCCGCGAGGGTGACACACGTCCAACCGGAAGTCAGCCCGTGGGCCGATGGCGTGACGCCCGTCCGTCCGTAGCGTTTGCAGCGGCGGCCGCGGAGCCTGATCGGTCGCCGAACCGGAGGGCACCGCCATGCGCCGCGCACTACCCCGACCGAGCGAACGGGCAGTCCTCGGTCTGCTCGCGGCGATGTTCATCGGCGGGCTAGCGCTGCTCGCCGCGCTAGCGGGAGTCGCTCATGGTTTTGTGCCGAAAGGCGGCGGCTGGTTCATCCCGGCCGTTGTTGGCGGTGTGTTCACGTTGCACCCGCTGCTGGTCGCGGTGCCATCGGCGGCCTGCTTCGTCCTCGGCCTGCTCGACTGGCACCGCCCGTGGCGAGTCGAGCACTTGGACCTGCTCGCGCTGGCTGGTTTCTTCCCGGTGGCGATGCTGCTCAGCGACGATCTCTCCGCGGCCGGCCTGTGGCTGGCGGCCGCCTGCCTCGGCTGGCTGTTCGTCCGCCTGGCGGGAGCGTGCCACGGCCTGTGGCGACTGCCCGAGCTGCGCCCGGCCATCGGCTCCCGGTGGCTGGGCTGGGCCATACTGATACTGCTGCTCGTCAGGTTCGCAAGCCTCGCCGGGAGCAACATCGCCGATGTCGGGCAGGCGAGCTCGCTCGGCGCCTGGCGCCTGCTGCACGGGTTGTCCTTGTACGGTGCGGTTTCCTGGCACGGCCCCGGCGGGCTGCTGGTCAGCCGTCCGGACTCCTACGGCCCGTTCGCCTACTACGCGTACCTCCCGTTCGCGGCCGTCTTCCCGACCGCGCCGGCGGTGATAGCGACGCTGCTGCCGGCGGCGTGCTTCGACCTGCTGACGCTCGCCGGGCTGCTCACCCTGGGGCGCCGGCTCGGCGGCCGCCCGCTCGCGCAGGCGTTCGCGTTCGCCTACCTGCTCTACCCGTTTCCCGACCTGTCGCTGATGGGGGAGACCAACGACGCGCTGATCGCCGCCCTCTGCGTATGGACGATCGTCGCGGCGGGGCGCCCGGCCGCCCGCGGGCTGCTGATGGCGGCCGCCGCCCTGACCAAGTTCCTCCCGGCGCTGCTGGCACTGCAGTTCCTGGCCACCAGACGGGGGCGCTCACGTTACGCGCTGACCTTCCTCGCCGCGCTCGCCGCGATGCTCGCGTGGCCGTTGATCACCTCCGGCCCGGCGGCGTTTCTCGACTCGACGTTCGGCTACCAGCTCCTGCAGCGCGGCGGCGGCATCCAGTTCAGCATCTGGACCTACCTGCCGCGGACGGCGATCGTGGCGAGGCCGGTACTCGCGGCCGCGCTCGTGCTGCTCGCGCTCTCACCCATGCTGCGCCCGCCCATGCTGCGCCCGCGCGCGCGGAGCGCGCGCGAGGACGCGGCGCTGGCCGCCGCGCTCGTCATCGGCGGGCAGCTACTCCTGGGTTACTGGTTCTACAGCTACCTGACCTGGTGCTACCCGCTCATCGTGGTCGCGGTCATGGCGGCCAGGCCGGGCCGGCCGGGCCGGGGAGCGGCCGCCGGATCAGGCTACGGCGCCGCCCAGGATGACGCGCGGGGGCGGGGGAGCGCTGCCGCGGCGGCGCCACTCGCGGGGGTAGCCGACGGAGACCTCCTCGAACAGAACACCGTCGTAGTAGCTGGTACGGGGGATGTGTAGGTGGCCGTAGACGGCGGCGGCCACCGGGTAGCGCCGGTGCCAGCCGACCGTCAGCGTGGTCCCGCACCACGGGGCGTAGGCCGGGTGCCGCAGCGCCGCCAGCGGCTCCGGTATCAGCGGCCAGTGGCTGACCAGAACGGCCGGCCCGTCAAGCGCGTCGAGCCGCGCCTGCGTGGCAGTCACCCGGGCGCGGCACCACTGCGCTACCGATGGGTACGGGTCGGCGTGCAGCCGCCCCTCGTCCGCCGGGGCGATCCCGGCGGCGTCCGCCGCCTGCACGGCGTCGGCCCGGCTCGCCGTCGCGATGGCGATCCCCGCAGCGCTCCGCCCCTGCACGGCGTCGTCGCCGCTGCCCGTCGCGGTCGCGTTCCCCGCCTCCGCCCGGCCGGCCGGGCCGAACGAGTAGTCGTAGAGGGTGAACAGCGGCGCGACCGTCACCGGGCCGCCGGGACCGGGCCACACCGGGAACTCGTCCTCCGGGGTAAGCACGCCGAACCGCCGGCATACCTTAAGCAGCGCCTCGTAGCGGGCGACGCCCCGCAGCGCGACCGGGTCACCGGGCGTAGTCCACAGCTCGTGGTTACCAGGAACCCAGATCACCTGGGCGAACCGGTTGGCCAGCGACGCGAGCACGAACCCGACGTCGGCGAAGACCTCACCGACGTCACCCGCCACGATCAGCCAGTCACCGGGGTCGGCCGGGGCGAGCGAATCGGCGTACGCCCGGTTCTCCGGGTAGCCGATGTGCAGGTCGCTGATCGCGAGCAGCCGCCCGGTCATCGGGCAACGCGGTCCATCAGGCGGCAACCGTCACTGCATCGTCTTCTGCTGCCAGGCGTCGAGGACCGAGGCGTCGCCGAAGACGGCGAACCGGTCATCAGAACCGGTGACGCGTCCGTAGGTGAACAGCAGCAGCAGGGCGACCGGGCCGCGCACCGCGACCGTCGCCTTCGCGTGGCCGCGCTCCCAGGCGATCCCGCCCTCGGTGAACCTGACCAGCCACTCGCCGTCGGCGTCGGTCGCGTGCAGGTGCATCGACGCCCCGGTCGGCAGCGACGCCAGGTGCTTGTACGGCCGCCGGGCGGACGGCAGGTTGAACAGGAACTCGTCGATCCCGTCGGACGCCACCACCGGGTCGATCACCGGCGCCGCGACCCCCACCGCCAGCTCCGCGTCCGCCCGGTGCACGGTCGTCTCATGCACCATGCGCCGCGCCCACCAGCCCGAGGTCCGCCCGGGGCCCCAGGTCCAGACCGGGGTGACGGGCCCGGCCGCGCGCAGCGAATCGAGCAACGGCACGGCGCCGGCCGCGAGCCACTCCGCCAGGCCCGCCGCCGACGACGCCTCCGGGGCCACCTCGGGGATGGGCAGCCGGGACGGCGCCTCGGTCGCCACAATCGCGGTGACCCACCGGTGGATGGCCCCGGCATGCTTGGCCAGGTCCTCGATCGCCCATCCAGGGCAGGTCGGAACCTTCGCCGCTATATCCGGAATGCCGGATATAGCGGCCGCCATCCTCGCGATCTCGGCCGAGACCGCCTCGCAGAACCATGCATGATCAAGGACCTCAGCCACGGGCCAAGGTTACCGAAGGCCGGCTAGCCGTAGAGCCGGGTGAGAGACTCAAGCACGCAGACCGGCTTGTCCGAGCCTTCCCGCTCGATGACGCCGCCGACGGTCAGCTGCAGGCCGCCCTTGACCTCCTCAACCTCGAGAAGGGTCGCGGTCAGCCGGATCCTCGAGCCGACCGGCACCGGAGCGGGGAAGCGGACCTTGTTGAGGCCGTAGTTGACCCCCATCGTCACGTCGGTGACCAAGAGGATCTGCGACCACATGGGAACGAACAAGGAGAGCGTCAGGAACCCGTGCCCGATTGGCCCGCCGAACGGCGACTCGGCCGTCGCCCGCGCCGGGTCGACGTGGATCCACTGGTGGTCGTCGGTGGCGTCGGCGAAGGTGTTCACCCGGTCCTGGGTCACCTCGAACCACTCGCTGGTGCCGAGCACCTGCCCCTTGAGCGACGGAAGTTCGGCGAGCGTGGTCGTCGTGGCGGAACTCATCTGTTTTCTCCCTTTCAACTGCTCCCGAGCGCAGCATGCGCGCGGGTCCGGCGTCCGGGATCTTACCGGTCGCGCCCCTCGGTGTCCCCAGGCGATCGCCCTGGTGGGCAGCGACCGATCTGACCGGTAAGAACGTCTCTGCGGGGTGGGATCTCGACTATGCCGGATTGTGATTAAGAAGCGGAATGCGATCATCAGACGGAGTGTTCCTCCGGATAGGTAGCAGGTTGGCATTTCGCACCGGATGACACCTATGCGCACGGAACAACTTCCTGCCGGGGGGTTCCTCCGGCACCCAGGACTGATCCTCGCCGCGGTCGGCGGCTCCGTGGCCGAGGGCGGCTTGCTCACGCTCGTGGCGCCGGCCGCCCGTTCGATGGCACCGCAAGTCAGCGCCCTGCCGTCGATCGCCGCCTACCACGACCTGCGCTGGCTGTTCACTGACAGCCAGTCCTGGCTCTGGTTCGCCGGCCTGGTCGCGGCCCTGCTCATCGTCAGGTCGGTGCTTGACGCGGCGCTGCTCCGGCTGGCCTGGCCGCGCGGGGTCCCGCCGCCGCCGCTCGGCCGCTCCCTCGCGTCCTGCGCGGCGCTGACCGCGCTGGCCTGGCTGCTGCTCACGCCCGCGGCCACCTTGGCCTTCGGCGTCGCCCTGATCCCGTTCTCCTGGCCCTTCCTGGCCGGGTTCCCGATCATGCTCGGCATCGTGCTCGCGCTCAGCCACGGCGGCGCGTTCGAGGCCTGGTGGCGGCGGCTGCCGCCGGTCCGTTCGGTCGGCTGGCTGTTGGGCAGCTTCCTCGCGCTGACCGCGGCGGGCGCCGTGATCGCGCACCTGCCGGGCGCGGCAGCGCTCCCCGTCATCGCCGCCGCCGGGCTGGTCAACGCCCGGGCCTGGTACGGGATCGCCGCGCTGGCCGCCCGGGTCCATCCCCGTCCGCACGAGTCGGTGCCCGCCAGGCTGCTGTTCGGCCTCCCGTCCGCGCCGCTGGCCGCGGTCCTGGTGCTCGCCTTGGTGGTCGGCGTGGCCCGGCTGATGTTCACCGGGACGATCGTGCTGCCGGTCAGCAACAGCACCAGCTCGCCGGCCGCCGCCGCCGCGGACGTCTACAGCGGATCGGGCGGTGGCGGTCGTATCGGCGGGCCCGCCCCCGGCGGCGGCACCGGCCGTGCGGCGGACGTGCCGGCCGCGGTGATGGTCGTCGGCGGCTGGGGTTCCTCCTGCTGCGACGCGGGCGTCGGGCTGCGCGCGGCGCTGCCCGGCGTGATGGTCCGCCAGTTCTCGTATCGGGGGCTCAGCGCGAATGGCCAGCCGCTGCCGAGCGGGTCGGGCGCGGATGACCAGCCCCTGCCGGTGCTCGGAGACAGCCTCGCCCGGCAGGTAAAGGCGCTGCACGCGGCTTCGAAGAAGCCGGTTGACATCATCGCCGAGAGCGAGGGAACTCTCGCTGTCTATGCGATGCTCGACCGCCACCCGGGCCTCCCGGTCGGGGCGATCGTGCTGCTCAGCCCCATCGTCGAGCCGGGTCAGCTCAGCTACCCGACCGGAGCGGACGGCACGTCGGTCTCCGCGGAGGCTCTGGACGAGCTGAACTCCCTGGTCGGCTCCATGTCTCCCTACGGCCCTGGCGGGGCGGCGGACCTGCTCAACTCGGTCAGCGAGTTCGGCGCCAAGTATTTCGCCGACGTGGCCACCGGTGCCGGGCTCGCCCGCGGCGCGGACGGCAGGCGGATCCGCTGGCTGTCGGTGGTCCCGCTGGCCGACGCGGTGACGCTGCCGGACTGCGACCTGCCGTCGGGCGTGCTGGTGGTCCCGGCTCTGCACGGCGGCCTCCTCGGCGACCCGACCGTGCTGCCCATGGTCACGCAGTTCCTCACCGGGCGCCAGGTGACCGATGCGGGCGACGCCCAGCTGCGGTCGGACGCGGAGCTGATCTCCAGCGTGGCGACCGCCTGGCGGATGCCGGTAACCACCTCCGCGTGCCCCGGGTAGCGGGTGCCGGCAACAACCTCCGCGCCTGTCCGCTTGGCGGATGCCCCTAACCAGCTCCGGTTGTCCCGGATAGGTGCTAGCATGCTGCCCGATGGCAACGATTATCAAGCTTCAGTGGTGGCGCCGCCGGTAGGCGGTGTCCGCTGTCATGTCATAGCGACCGCCCGGGAACGGCGGTCGTTTTTTATTTTCCCCGCCGCAGACCCGGGCCAGACCGAAAAATAGGGGCCCAACGGTGGACACCACCACTCTGACGACTGGCGCCGGCGTCATGATCACCCGCACCGCCAGCGACTTCGACCCGGCCGAGCTCGAGCAAATCGCCGCCCTGGTCGACCGGCGACGCGGCGGCGTGCTCAGCTCCGGCATGGAGTACCCGGGCCGGTACACCCGCTGGCACCTGGCCTACGTGAACCCGCCGGTAGAGATCACCGCCGTGGGCCGGCGCATCACCGCCCGCGCCCTCAACGAGCGGGGCGCGATCATCCTCCCGGTGATCGCCGAGGCCATGCGCCGGGTGGGCAACGAGGTCACCGATGACAACGGGGCCCCCGGGGAAAAGAGGACCACCGAAGCCAGCAGCGCCTCCCAGGACAGCAGCGCCTCCCAGGACAGCAGCGCCTCCCAGGACAGCAGCGAGAAGCGCGGAGCGCCGGAGTTGACGGTCTACGTTCCCGAGGGCGAGGGGGCGTTCACCGAGGAGGAGCGGTCAAGGCAGCCGACGGTGTTCAGCGCGCTGCGGGAGATCGTCGCCGCGTTCGCCTGCGACGACCCGCATCTGGGGCTCTGGGGCGCGTTCGGCTACGACCTGGCGTTCCAGTTCGAGCCGGTCACGCTCAGGCAAGACCGGTCCGACGGCCAGCGGGACCTGGTGCTGCACCTGCCGGACGAGATCTACGTCGTCGACCTGCACCGCGAGGAGGCGGTCAAGTACTCCTACGAGTTCACCGTGGACGGCGCCGGGACGGCCGGCCTGGCCAGGGAGACGGCCGACACCCCGGCGTTCAAGCGCACGGTGGGTCAGGAGACTGATTTTGAGCCTCCCGTCCCCGGCCGGTACGCCGCGATCGTCGAGCGGGCGAAGGAGAAGTTCCGCTGCGGCGACCTTTTCGAGGTCGTGCCGAGCCATCTGTTCCACGCCCGGTGCTCGTCGCCGGCCGCGTTCTACGAACGGCTGCGGCGGCGGAACCCGGCGCCGTTCGAGTTCCTGGTCAACCTCGGCCCGGGGGGCGACGGCGCGGGGGAGTACCTGGTCGGCGCGTCGCCCGAGATGTACGTGCGGGTGCAGGGGGACCGGGTGGAGACCTGCCCGATTTCCGGCACGATCGCCCGCGGCGCGGACCCGCTGGAGGACGCGGCCAACATCGCCCTGCTGCTCGGCTCGGCCAAGGAAGAGTCAGAGCTGACCATGTGCACCGACGTGGACCGCAACGACAAGTCGCGGGTCTGCGTGCCCGGCACGGTCACGGTGATCGGGCGGCGGCAGATCGAGATGTACAGCCGCCTCATCCACACCGTCGACCATATCGAGGGCCGGCTCAAGCCCGGCTTCGACGCCCTCGACGCGTTCCTCACCCACATGTGGGCGGTCACCGTGACCGGTGCGCCCAAGGCCTGGGCGATGCAGTTCATTGAGGACAACGAGTCGGCCCAGCGCCGCTGGTACGGCGGGGCAGTCGGCAAGATCGGGTTCGACGGCTCCATGAACACCGGTCTCACGCTGCGCACCGCCCGGATCAAGGATGGCATCGCGGCCGTCCGCGCGGGGGCGACGCTGCTGTACGACTCGGACCCCGAGGCTGAGGAGCGGGAGACCCACATCAAGGCCCGCGCCCTGCTCGAGACGCTGCGCGAGGTCGAGCGGGAGACGCAAGGCCAGGCGGCGGGCCCGGCCGACCCCGTGCTCAGCTCGTCAGGCTCCGCCGACTACCCCGACCTGGACGCCGGACCGGCGCTGCCGCGGGCGCTGCGGATTGTGCTGGTCGACCACCAGGACTCGTTCGTGCACACCCTGGCGGACTACTTCCGCCAGCACGACGCCGAGGTGACGACCCTGCGGGCCGGCTTCCCGGCGACGATGCTCGACCGGCTCGCCCCCGACCTGGTCGTCCTCTCGCCCGGCCCCGGCCGGCCGTCGGACTTCCGCTGCGACGAGCTGCTGGCCGAGCTGGACGCGCGCCGCCTGCCGGCCTTCGGCGTCTGCCTCGGCCTGCAGGCGATGGTCGAACACGCCGGCGGCCAGCTGTCGCTGCTGCCGGAGCCGCAGCACGGCAAGCCGGGGCGGGTCGTGGTCCGCGGCGAGAGCGCGCTCTTCGCCGGCCTGCCGGCCGAGTTCACCGGCGCCCGCTACCACTCCCTGTATGCCAGGGAAACGGACGTCAAGGGCGGGTTCACGGTGACCGCCACCACCCCCGACGGCGTGGTGATGGCGATCGAGGACGACGCGGCGGGCCGCTGGGCGGTTCAGTTCCACCCCGAGTCGATCCTCACCGCCGCCGGCCGCAACGGGCACCAGGTCATCGCCAACGTGCTGGCCGCGGTCAAGGCATACGCGGCGGGGGCACATTAGCCGCCGCGCGGATCGCGGCGTCCCCTCGCGTCCCTAGCCGCGAGCGGACGCCCCGGTCGCCTGCCGGACGTGCTCGGCTGCGGCGCCTCGCTGCTCGGGCTGCCGGGGGCCGGGGCCGGCCGGGTGAAGGTGGACTTCGGCGCCGGCTGGCCCGACCGCCGGGCGGTCCGGCTGGTGGTCCGCGCCGGCAGCGGGGCGCCGACCCTGCCGCCCGCGGCCGAGGCGGACGGGCCGCTGACCGTGCACGCGCCGAAGGCGTCGGTCAGCACGGCCCGGCTGAGCTCCTGGTTCGAGCCAGGGCAGCTAGGGTCGCTGAAGCTCTGGCAGTGGCTCACGGCCGCCGGTCTGGACACCCCGGCCCTGCGCGACCTCGCGCTCAAGGGCGGCCACTGCATGCTCACGCCCTACCGCGAGCGGACGATCGTGCACGCGGTCCAGCAGCCGCTAACCCCGCCGGCCGTGGGCTCGCTCACGCCGAGCAGGAACCAGGGGGCCACGTACGCGCACCTGAACGGGTCCGTGCGCGCGCATCCGCCGTCCAGCCAGCGGGTCGACATCCTGTCGTCCCACACCGACCCCTACGACGACGGGGCGAGCGCCACCGGCGTCGTGGACCTGGTCCACCAGGCGCGGGTCGCGGAGCTGGCGCTGGAGAGCGACGCGGCCGAGGCCATCCCGGTCAAGGCGGCGCGGCACGATTTCGGCGACACCAAGCACCATGAGGTGTACTACAGCCTGCTCGCCACCACCCGGTTCCAGGAGTACTTCGCGGACACCCCGGGCCGCGTGTTCACCCGGTCCAGCCTTGAGACGGACGCGCACCCGCCGACGCCCCGCGGCTACCTGGTCGACATCCCCAGCTGGCCGGCGCCCGGCCGCGCCGCCACCGTGACGTTCCCCAGCCCGACGGTGGTGCGGGTGGCCGTCTCCGGTCCCGGCTATCTCGCCACCACCGACGCCGGGACCCCGGACGCGGTCCGTGCCTACGTGCAGGAGGCGACGGTCAAGACGTCCGACCCGGACCTCAGCTGGACGACCGTGCCGTCCTCGGCCAACCGGACGCCGCACGGGTCACCTACCTGGACGCCATCGAGGTCTGAGCGCGGGTACGGGCGCGCCTACCGTTTAATAAGCCGGCAGGCCGAGGATTCGGGCGGCGTTGTCGTGCAGCAGGGTCTGGGTGGCCAGGCCGAGCTCGTCAAGTTCGGTCAGGCACCGCTCCGGGCTGATGAACGGGAAGTCGCTGCCCCAGACGAACTGTTCGGAAAGCCTGCCCTTGAGCTCGCGGACCACCTCGGCCGGTATCCGCCGCGGCGACCAGCCGGAGATGTCGATGTAGACGTTGGTCTTGTGCAGCGCGACCGCGATCAGGTCCATGTGCCATGGCCAGCCGAAGTGCGCGGCCACCACCGTCAGCCCGGGGTGCTCGGCCGCCACCGCGTCGAGCTTGAGCGGGTGCGCGTAATCGATCCTGATGCCCTGCCCGCCGGGCTGGCGGGCACCGATCCCGCTGGTCCCGGTGTGGAAGAGCGCCAGCAGCCCGTGTTCCTCGCAGGCGGCGAAGACCGGCCAGAACGTGGGGTCGTCGGGGGCGAACGCCTGCAGCGACGGGTGAAATTTGACCCCCCGCAGCCCGAGCTCGGCGATGTTGGCGACCTCATCGACGGCCGACTTCTTGTGCGGGTCGACCGAGCCGATCCCGGTAAAGACGTCGGGATACTGCTCGCACGCGGCGGCCACGGTCTCGTTCGGCACCCGGGGGCGGCCGGTGGCGGTCTCGGCGTCCCAGGCCAGCAGCACGGCCTCGGTGTCGAGCGCGCGGTACTTGTCCGCGAGTTCGCCCAGCGACTGCCGCTCCACCGTCGACCGGAAGTAGGCCTCCGCCGCCTCGACGTAGCCTCCCATGCTGCCATCCAGCCAATCCGGGGTCGGCAGGTGCACGTGAAAGTCAATCGCTCGCATGCCGTCATCGTATGGTTGAAAGCCGGGTCGACGCCGGAGCGGGTCCCTGGGTATCGCGGGAGGTCTGGGAATGGGCGGGGAGGCCTCGGCACGGGCGGGAGGGTGGTCTGGGGATGGGCGAGACGGTCGGGGGACGGGCGGAAGGGTCGGGGAATGAGTAAGGCCGGCCGTCAGCGGCGGCAGCGGCAGGAGAAGGAGCGCCGGCGGCAGCGGGCCGCGGGGTCTCCCGGGCCTGGGTTTGGGTCACCGTCCGCGCCGCGCCAGGTTGCCCCACAGCAGGAGCAGATCGCGTCCGCGATCGGGGAAGCCACCCAGGCGCTCTGCGACGACAGGCAGGACGCCTACGACAAGCGGCTCGAGCAGCTGGCGATCGAGCAGGCCGCCGGCTGGACGCAGGCGGTCAGCCGGACCCTGGTCGAGTACCTGCGCGGGTCGGTGACGTCGGCCTGGAAGCGCGGCTGGCAGCCCGCCGAGCTCGCCAGGCAGATCGGCCGGGAGCTGTCGGCGGCGCACGCGGCGGTGGTCTCTGACATGATCACGGCCGAAATGCTCGGCTACCCCGCCGCCGCCGTGGACGCCCGCTGGGCCGCCCAGGTCGCGGTGATCGAAGCGGCCGCACCAGGTAACGGTGCCTGGTGGGGGAGTGACGCGGAGTACCTGAGCGCCCGCTACGCGCTCGGGCGGGACGCCGAGTACATATTCACGGTGGCGAACGCGGTCGAGACGCTGCACGCGTTCCACCACCTGCCGGCCCTGGAACGGCTGCTCCCGCTGCCGGGCACTGCCCGGCCGGCCGCCGCCGCCCGCACCGGGGCCGGGGGGACCGCGGCGCCCGCCGACCAGCGGATGCTCAGCCGGATCCGCGCGCTGCTGGCGAAGGCCGAGTCCACCGAGTTCGCCGAGGAAGCGGAGGCCCTGTCGGCCCGGGCGCAGGAACTGATGGCCAAGTACAGCATCGACCATGCGCTGCTGGCGGCCGAGTCGGGACAGGCAGAGACGCCGGGCGGACGGCGGATCGCCGTCGACAACCCCTACGAGGCGCCGAAGGCGACCCTGCTGCAGACGGTGGCGCAGGCCAACCGCTGCCGTGTCGTCTGGTCCAAGCACATCGGGCTGGTCACCGTGATCGGGTTCCCGGCCGACCTGGACGCGGTCGAGCTGCTGTTCACTTCGCTGCTCGTCCAGGCCAACACCGCGATGCTCCGGGCCGGCGGCAAGCAGGACGCCTACGGGCGGTCAAGGACCAGGGCCTTCCGCACGTCGTTCCTGGTCTCCTACGCGATCCGCATCGGCGAGCGGCTGTCGGAGGCGGCCGGGCAGGCCGAGCGGGAGGCGGTGGCCGAGCAGCACGCCGCCGCCGGCGGCGGCACCGACCTGGTGCCGTTCCTGGCGGCGCGCCACCAGGCGGTCGATGACGCGATGGAAGAGATGTTCGCCGCCGCGAAGCTGACAAGGAGCAGGGCGGTCCGGATCACCGACGAGGAGGGCTGGACGTCCGGCCGCGCCGCCGCCGACCTGGCCAGCCTGCACAACCACGCCCAAGTGGTCGGATAGGCAGACTCCGGCGGCCCCGACGCGCGGCCGGCCTGAGGGCCTATCGTGGCGGTGGTGTGGAGCGACTTTGCTGAGATTGCGGGGAGTGCCAGCGGCGCGCTGACCGGGCTGCTGTTCGTGGCCGTCTCACTCAACCGTGAGCGCATCACCAGGCACCGCGGGCTGCGGTTGCAGGCGGGGCAGACGCTGGTGCTGTTCCTGCTCGCCCTGATCACCTCGATGGTGCTGGTCATACCGGGCACCCCCAGCTGGGTGCTCGGCCTTGAGCTGGTGGTGGTCGCCGTGGTCAGCGGCGTGGTCATGGGCATGATCAGTCAGCGAAAGCGGCCGGCGGACAGCGATCAACCGGAGGACCTGCTGGCCCAGCTGCTTGACCGGGTGAGCCCGAACCTGCTCACCATGCTGCTGATCCTGGTGGCCGGGTGCATCGAACTGGCGGGCGCCGACGGGCTCTACGTGCTGGCCCCGGCGGTCATCCTGGCGCTGGCCAATGGAGTCGTGAACGCGTGGTTGTTCCTGACCGAGTAGTGAACAGCGATAATCGGCAAGACCGGACGCCCGAGAACGAAGGGACTACCGTGCCGCACCCTCTGGACCCGCTGTCGGCCGAGGAGATCCATCAGGCCGCCGCCATCGTGCGCCGTGACCGCGGGGTCGGCGATGGCTGGCGGTTCGCCTCCATCGAGCTGAAGGAACCGGCCAAATCGGATCTGCCCGGCCTCGAGTCGGGTCGGCTGGCCCGGCGCGAGGCGCTGGTGGTCTGCTGGGACCGCGCTGACGGCCAGGCTTACCGCGGCATCGTGTCGCTGACCGCGGACGAGGTCACCGCCTGGCAGCACCTGCCTGGCCAGCAGCCGAACATGACCGTCGACGAGTGGCACGAATGCGACGAGATGCTGCGCGCCCATCCGACCGTCATCGAGGCACTCGGCCGGCGCGGGATCACCGACATGAGCCGGGTTCTTGCCGACATGTGGGCCTACGGTGCGGCGTTCGTGCCTGAGCGGTACGAGGGCCGGCGGATCGGCTGGTGCGACCTGTGGCACCGGGGCAGCGAGCGCGGCAACCCCTACGCCCACCACGTCACCGGCCTGCACCCCGTCGTCGACCTGAACACGATGGAACTGCTGAAAATCGAGGACGGCTACGCGGGCGGTGCCGATCCCGAGGTGATGGGGGAGTACCTGCCTGACCTCCTCCCGATGCGGCTGCGCGAGGTAGCGCCGCTGGAGATCAGCCAGCCCGACGGGGTCGGCTTCACCTTGGACGGCAACCTGCTCAACTGGCAGAACTGGCAGCTACGGCTGGGCTTCAACCACCGCGAGAGCCTGGTACTGCACCAGGTCGCCTTCGCCGACGGCGAGCGGCTCCGCTCGGTCGCGCACCGCCTGTCGTTCGCGGAGATGGTGGTGCCGTACCGGGACCCGAGCCCGGACCACTACCGGCGCACCGCGTTCGACATCGGCGAGTGGGGTCTCGGCTTCATGACCACCTCGCTGAGCCTTGGCTGCGACTGCCTGGGCGAGATCACCTACCTGGACGCGGTGGTGCACGACTCCCGCGGCGAGCCGGTGACGATACCCAACGCCATCTGCATCCACGAGGAGGACAGCGGGGTCCTGTGGAAGCACGTCGATGAGCGGGCCGGCGCTGAGGTCCGCCGTGCCCGGCGCCTGGTCATCTCCTTCCACGCGACCGTGGCCAACTATGAGTATCTGGTGTACTGGCGGTTCTACCAGGACGGCAACATCGAGTGCGAGGTCCGCGCGACCGGGATCATGGTCACCTCGCACGTTGCCGCACCCGGCAGCCGCCCGGCCAACGGAACGCTCGTCGACCAGGGCATCTACGCCCCATTCCACCAGCACTTCATCGTGGCCCGCCTCGATCTCGACGTCGACGGCACCGACAACACCGTCTACGCCAGCGACTCCCGGCCGGCCGTGCCCGGCCCCGACGACCCGTATGCCCTGGGTCTGACCGTCACCAGCACCCCGCTGCGCACCGAGACCGAGGGCAAACAGGACTACGACTGGGCCACCCAGCGCGGCTGGAAGGTAGTCAACGACAACGTCGCCAACGGGCTCGGCACCCCGGTCGGCTACAAGCTCGTCCCCTCGGCCGCGTTCCCGCCCCTCCTCGACCCATCCTCCCCGGCCTTCGAGCGGGCCAAGGCAATCGGCCACACCCTCTGGGTGACCCCGTACCACGAGGACGAGCGCTGGCCCTGCGGTGATTTCCCCGTCCAGGCCGCCCACGACACCGGGCTGCCCGCCTGGACCGAAGCCGACCGCCCGATCGAGAACACCGACGTCGTCCTCTGGTACATCTTCGGCATCCACCACATCACCCGCCCCGAGGACTGGCCGGTGATGCCGGTCGACGTCGTCTCCTTCTGGCTCAAGCCCTTCGGTTTCTTCGACCGCAACCCAGCCCTGGACGTGCCCCCCAGCCACCACTGCTGAGAAAGCGGCGCCGCACCGCTGCTCCCCCACCTGTCACCTGCGCCGATGACCCAGTCAATCCTGTCACCTACGCCAACGACACCAATAGGCGATGTCGATGGCGTAACCGACAGGTCAGCGGCCTGTCACCTACGCCAATGACCCGGTGAATCCTGTCACCTACGCCAACGACACCAATAGACGATGTCATTGGCGTAACCGACAGGTCAGCGGCCTGTCACCTACGCCATCGACCTGCGGGCGGGTACGCGCTAGCAACAAGCGTTGTCTTGGTAAGAGTATTGGCGAGCAGTTGACGCAATTTGACCACTTATATCCGGGCGAAAACCCTCCAAATGGTGCCGCGTCGCCGCACCGATGAGCCTGTCGCTTACGCCGTTGACCCGATTCCACCTGTCACCTACGCCCACGACATCCCCTATTGGTGTCGTAGGCGTAACCGACAGCTTTGAGTCGGAGCCGCTGGGGCGCGGGTCGCCGGCCGGGTCTCGGGCAAGGCCTGACGTAAGCGTCAGTGGGCGCGTAAGGCAGGCGTTTATCCCCAGTCCCGTAGGCAACATCAGCGTTTATCTCCAAGACTTTGCCGGACGGCCGCGGTCCACCCGGGCCGCTCACGGCATCTGCTTCCGGGCGGATAGGGAGTCTAAAATGTCGCTGCTGGAGCCAAATGTCCTGCTTACGCTGCCCCAGTCCTCGTTTCCGCCGCTGGCCGTTGGGTTCTTCGGCCTGGGCACCGGTTATCTGATTTACGGAACCCAGGAACTGTTCAGCTACCCGAAGCGTGATGAGCGCGTTGACCTTGCGTCCGGGGTCTGGGGAATCTGGATGCCCGGGTTCATGCAGTTCATCGCGGGCACTTACATCTTCCTCGGGCTGACCCTGTTCGGCACGTTCACGGCGTCCCCGGCGCTGTACATGGCCGCGCTCGCCTTCACCGCATACGGCGTGCACTGGTTCGCGCTTGGCTGGATCCGGCTGAGCCGGGCCGACGCCAGGGCGAATATCGGCATGACCGTCGCATTCCTGCTGATTTCGATTCTGGGCATCATCGTCTTCTTTAAGGTTGGCGATGACCCGGTCGGTGGCGTTTTCATCGGCCTGGCCTGCGTGTACGTGGCCGAGTTCTTCGAGACCCTCGGGCCCGACGCGCCGAGGCTCAGCAGGCCCGGCGAGCGGGCAACGGGCTTCTTCCGGCTGGGGACCGGCCTGTGGCTGATGTACCTGGTATTCGCCGTGGCCCTGAACTTCATCCTGAAATACACCCTGCCGCTGTGACCGGCCGCCCGGCGTAACGGGGTGTCGACCTCGTCGTTGGCGATGGCCTTCACCAGCTGGGCGTGGTCTCGTTCGTTCTGGTCGGCGTAAAGGTTGGCGAAGCGGCCGAGCTCAGCGGCGAATTTGCGGCCCTTGCCGATGTAGCTGTCGATGGCCGCGGGGTCGCCGGTGCGGCTGTGGATCCGGGCCAGCGTCTCGCCGCAGGCGGTCGCGAACTCGACCAGCCGGGGCGCGATCAGCTCGGTGGTCCAGATGATCTTCATGTCGCGGAACTGCCTGACGTAGTAGTCCCTGCCGTGCAGCGTGCCCCAGCCGACGAAGATGTCGGTGGCGCTCTGCACCAGCCGCTTGCCGTTGATCACCCGCTCACCATGATTGCCGTGCTCACTCGGGCGCGTGTAGCTCTCGTAGACCGATGGTCCGGCCTGCTTGACCTGGAGGAAGAGCGGATCGGCGCCGGTGCGGCCCTCGAGCAGCACCAGGTAGACCTGCATCCCCACGCTGCCGACCCCTACCACCTGCCGCACCACGTCGACCACGGTGAAGCGGTCGAACAGGCCGCGCCGGTCTTCCTGGAGGGTCAGCCGGTACTGGGCAAGCAGGTGATCGGTGAGGTCGTCCTGCTCCTCGTCGCTGATGGTGACGCGGATCGGCGGTTCCTCGGTTATCCGCGGCCGCCCGTGCGCCATCGCGGTCAGCTTGGCGAACGCGCCTCGGCTGGTCCGGCGTTTCCGCTTTTTCTCGATGTAGATGGAAACCTGCCCGCGGTCGGCCGGCTCGAAGTAGCTGATCAGGCTGTCGGCGTGCATGCCGTCGTACCAGATGTCGAGCTCGGGCATGGTCCGGTAGCGGCGAATGCGCTCGCAGTACGCCTCCACCCCGGCGGCGACCGCGGCGTCGGCCCCCTCCGGCGCGATCCGGTTCTCCCGCGCCGCCACCACCAGGCTGGCGGCGAAGCGCTTGACGTCCCATTCGAACGGGCCGGGCAGGGTCTCGTCGAAGTCGCGCGCGTCGAACGACAGGCTCCGCTCCGGCGTCGCCCACAGACCGAAGTTCAGCACGTGAGCGTCACCGCAGAGCTGAACGGTGAGCCCGCTGTCGGGCTGCGACGCGAGGTCGGCCGCCATCACCGCCGCCGCGCCGCGGTAGTAGTTCCACGGCGAGACCGCCATCCGCTGATGCCGGATGGGAACCAGCTCGGGCAGCCGGACCTTGTCCTGGGCGAGGATCTTGCTCAGCGCGTCGTGCCCGCGATCGTCTTCCGCCCAGCTGCCCAGCCCGCCCCGCTTGGCCCGCTTCCTCGCGGCCTTCCCGCTCGCGCGCCGGTCCTTCATCGTGGCCGACAGGTCGTGCAGCGGCGCAGGGAAGGGCGATGACCTGGGCGGATGGGTGTTCGTCATGGAAGCTTCATGCCCCGGCGGCTGCGCACCGACGCTAATCCGAGCCCGCTGACCAGCATCCTCGCCCGCGACGGGCAGGGCTAATTCAAAATCCCGCGGCTGAACGTACGGTGGTTACTGCCCACGGCCAGCTATGCCCGACCGGGAGACACGCAACCCCCCGGTAATCTCAGGGCATGCCGAAGGTTCTGGTCACCGGAATGTCCGGCACCGGCAAGTCCGCCGCCCTCCAGGAACTGGGCGAGCGGGGCCACCGCGTGGTCGACACCGATACCGCCCAGTGGAGCCACTGGGTCACCCTGCCGGACGGCTCACCGGACTGGATCTGGCGCGAGGATGCCATCGCGGCGCTGCTGGCCAGCCACCGGCACGGCCACCTGTTCGTCGCGGGCTGCAAAACCAACCAGGGCAAGCTCTACCCCAAGTTCGACCATATCGCCCTGCTCAGCGCGCCCGCCGACGTCCTCCTCACCAGGATCGGCGCCCGCACCGGCAATCCCTACGGGAAGCACCCCGCCGAACGCGCCCAGATCCTGCGGAACCTCGCCGAGGTAGAACCACGGCTGCGCGCGACCGCCACCATCGAGATCGACGCCACCGCACCCCTGTCACAGGTGGTCAGGCATCTGGAAAATCTCACCTGACTCCGAACGCCCCGTGAAGGGGACCAGCCGCCGCCTGGGGACTCTGACCGGCCGGACCGGCCGCGGCCTAGGCTTACCTGATGTCGACTGCGCAGTTTTACGACGGGCTCGCGGATACGTATCACGCCTTGTATCCCGATTGGCGCAACGCCAGCCTGGACCAGGCACAGGCCCTGCACCGGCTGCTGTGCCGCTGGCACCGCGAGCCTGCCGACATCGCTGACGTCGCGTGCGGAATCGGCACCCAGCTCATCGGCCTCGCGAGCCTTGGGCACCGCCTGACCGGCTCCGACATCAGTGCCCGGGCAGTCCAAAGAGCCCGGCGGGAATGCGCGGCGGCCGGTGTTCAGGCCGGTCTGCTGGTGGCCGACATGCGCGACCTGCCCCTGCGTGATTCCTGCGCCGACGCGGTCATCTGCGCCGACAACGCGCTGCCGCATCTGCTGGCCGATAGCGACGCCCTGGCTGCCCTGGCGCAGATGCACCGGATACTGCGGCCAGGCGGCACCGCGATCGTCACCACCAGGGACTACGACCGCATTCTGGCCGACCCTCCCACCAGCACCCTGCCCCAGGTCTTCCGGTCGGACGGGACCCGTGTGATTACGTTCCAGCTGTGGGACTGGCACGAGATGACGGGCAGCTATGACCTAGAGCACTTCCAGGTACACGAGAAGCCCGACGGCACCAGGACCACCGAGCGCCGGACCGCCAGCTACCGCGCCTACACCCGCGCAGCGCTCACCGGGCTCGCCACCGCGGCCGGCCTGGAGAGCGTCGACTGGCACCTGCCAAGCGACTCGGGATTCTTCCAGCCCGTCATGACTGCTCACCGTCCGGCCTGAGCGCCGCCGTGCCGCCGAACCGCTGATTCCGGCCCCGTCGTGGCCGCCCCGCACGGCCGCGGGAGCGGGAGGGAGTCAGTCCTCCCCGGAGAACCGCTCCCAGGCCGCTTGCTTGGACACGCCGAGGGCCGATCCGATGCGGGTCCAGCTGACGCCCCGGGCGCGCAGGATGCCGGCGTAGTCGCGCATGGCGGCGTCGATCTGGGGGGCAGCCGCCTGCGCCCGGGCCAGGCTGGCCAGCAGCTCCTCGTCTGGCAGCTCGTGCCGCGGGTTGATCTCTGGCGTGGTTTCCATGGCCAGGATCTGGGTGCACAGGTCGATGCACTCGCTGCAGATGTAGACGCCAGGGCCTGCCACCAGCTTGGCCACCGAGTCCTTGTCCTTGCCGCAGAATGAGCAGCACAGCGTGGCGGGCCGGCCGAGGCCTGGGGCCGGGTTGGGAGAATCAGTCATGCCGTCAGGGTAGCCTTGACGACGGGACACGTCAAGGCAGCCTTGACGTGACGCCACGTTCCCTGACTAGGTCCAGGCCAGGCCAGCGTCCGGCGCGTCGTCGGCCAGTACCGTGCCCTCGATGAGGCCGTAGGGGCGGTCGTCGGCGTAGTAGACCTCGCGGTCGTTCTCCAGGCCGAACGGCTCCAGGTCGACGATGAAATGGTGCTTGTTCGGCAGCGCCAGGCGGACCTCGCAGATCTCGGGCAGCCCGGACACCAGAGCCGTGCCCAGCGCGTAGAGCATCTGCTGCAGCGAGTACGAATAAGTAGTGGCGAAGGTGTCAAGGATCGTCCGCTTCGCGGCCACCGCCACCGCGTCCCAGTCGGTGCTCGCGACGGCCGACGGCCGGAACCGCCAGGAGGCGTTCACCGCGGTGGCGAGCATCCGGTCCTTGGTCTCTGGCAGCGTCGTGTGCGCGTCCTTGGGGAACCCCCAGAACTCCGATCCGGTCGTGTTCAGCAGGATGAGGTCCTTGACCCCCGACACCACCGAGGTGCCGGCGGCGGCATCATGCACCACCGTGGTCGTCCGCACCAGGTCACCAGCGCGGGCGAACGAATACCCGGTCGCCCCGATTGGCGTCCAGCCGAACTCCTCGACCGAGACCCGCGCCCGGGTGATCGCCTCCTGCGAGGCGACAAAGAACGCGGCAAGCGCCAGCGCGAAGTCCTCAGGCGGCACCGCGCCCAGCTCCTCCGCCAGCGCGAACACCCGGTTCTTCTGCGAGTCGGTCGGCAGCACCTTGGAGTTGTCCCCGGTCAGGTGCGAGTCGTCGAGGTCGCCGGAGAGCGCGGTGGACACGTTCCAGTCGCGGATCACGTCACCGCCGTCGGTCGCGACGCCCCGCGCGACCCGCACGACCCGGACCTCGGACTTGCCGTAGCGGTTACTGCCGATCTGGACCATGGTCACTCCTCTTGCTGAATCGGGTGGGCGGGGCGGGTCGGAACAGGGTGGGCGGGGCGGGTTGAAATAGGCTCGAGCGCTGTGTACACGCTGTCCCGCCGCAGCGGCAGCGAGGTGAACCGTACGCCGGTGGCATCGCGCACCGCGTTCGCGAGCGCCGGCGCGACCGGGTTGAACGGCGCCTCGCTCATCGGCTTGGCGCCGAACGGGCCGAACGGGTCAACCGTCGAGGCGAACAGCACCTCGGTCCGCGGCAGGTCGGCCAGCACCGGTACGTGGTACTCGCGCAGCACCCGGTTGACGACGCGCCCAGAACCGTCGACCACGACCGATTCGAACAGCGCCGCCCCCAGGGCCTGCGCCACCCCGCCCTCCACCTGGCCACGCAGCTGCGCCGGGTTGAGCACCGTCCCCGCGTCCACCGCCTGCACCGACTGCAGCACCCGGATCTCCCCGGTCGCGGCGCAGACCGCGACCCGGAACCCCTGCACGGTGAACGCCACCGACCGGGACCGCCCGTCGCAGTACCCCTCGGCCTCGAGCGGCTTCCCGCCGCAATCACCGCTGGCCGCGCGGGCGGCGATCGCGTCGGCCAGGGCCAGCGCCGCCCGCACGGTCGCGGTGCCCGCGACCGCGATCCCGGTCGAGCCGTACGCCCCGGTGTCGTGCCCGGACCGGTCGGTGTCGGAGGAGAAGATCAAGACATCGGCCGGCTCGCACCCCAGCACGTCCGCGGCGAGCTGCCGGTGGACGGTGGTCGTCCCATTGCCAAATTCAGCCGTCCCAACGAACGCGGCGTACTTCCCGTCTGGCCGCTCCGCTACGCGGGACCTGCCTGCGTGGCCGCCGGGCGGGACGGTGTCAAGCATCGCGACCGCGATCCCGGTTCCGGTGGCCCACCCGTCGGGCGCCGCCCCGCCCCGCCCGTCCGCCAGGGCCTTCTCCACCAGGTCGAGGCAGTCAAGCACGCCGACCGACTCGGTTGAGACGTCCTCCGGTTCGCCGCTGCCGTTGACCAGCTCATCACCTGGCCCGATGAGGTTACGGCGGCGGAATTCGGCCGGGTCGATGGACAGGGACCGCGCGAGCTCGTCGATCGCCGACTCGACCGCGAACACGGTCTGCGAGAGACCGTAGCCGCGGAACGCCCCGGCCGGGACGGTGTTGGTGTAGACGGCGCGGGCATCGACCCGCTTGTTCGGGCAG
Organism: Trebonia sp.; assembly: GCA_050013875.1. Classification (GTDB taxonomy): domain Bacteria; phylum Actinomycetota; class Actinomycetes; order Streptosporangiales; family Streptosporangiaceae; genus Trebonia. The sequence goes on from JBEKEK010000036.1 coordinate 52,660, forward strand.
CGGTAGGCGGTGACCGCCTCCTCGATCGCGTGGAAGAGTACGGCAGGCCCGTGGTTGCCGTACGCGCCGGTGTCGGCGGTGACGTCGAGCGCGAGCCCGGTCAGCATCCCCTCGCGCGCGGCGCCCAGCGTGACGGTGACCTCCATCGGGTGCCGGGTGGTGGTGGCGGTGAACTCCTCCTCGCGGGTCAGCTCGAGCTGCACCGGCCGCCCGGTGCGCAGCACCGCCAGCGCGACGATGTCCTCGGTCAGCATCTCCTGCTTGCCGCCGAACCCGCCCCCGACCCGCTTGGCGACCACTCGCACCTGGTCCTTGGCCAGGCCGAACACCCGGCAGATTTCGTCGCGGGTGAGGAAGGGCACCTGGGTGGAGGTGCGCAGCACCAGCCTGCCGGCCGGCTCCAGCCAGCCGATCGTGGTGTGCGTCTCCAGTGCGACGTGCTGCACCCGCTGGGTGCGGAAGGTCGCCGAGTACACCGCGCCGGCCGCCGCGAACGCCGCCGCGGCGTCGCCCGCCTCGCGGTGGATCTCGGCGCAGACATTGCCCGCCCCGGCCGGGTACGGCGGGGCGTCACCGCCCGGCGTGACCGCCGGCTCCGGGTGCAGCAGCGGCGCCCCGGGCGCCATCGCCGCGGCCGGGTCGGTGACGGCGGGCAGCACCTGGTAGTCGACCTTGATCAGCGCGCAGGCCGCCTCGGCGGCGGCGATCGTCTCCGCGACCACGGCGGCCACCCGCTGACCCATGAACCGGACGGTCCGGTCGAGCACCAGGGTGTCGTACGGGTCGTCGTCGGGGTTATGGTGCCGGGCGCTGGAGAACTTCCTGGCGGGGGAGTCCGCGTAGGTAAGCACCGCGACGACGCCCGGCAGCCGTTCCGCCGCCGCGGCGTCGATCGACCGGATCCGCGCATGCGGGTGCGGTGAGCGCAGCAGCATCAGCTGCAGCGGCCGCTCCGGCGGTGCGTCGGCATTCCCCTGTACGCCCGTGCTCTCCGTCGCGTCGCCAGCTCTCCTCCCTCCTGCGCTGCCCTCCGCTCCCGCCCGGCCCTCCTGAAACCTGTCGGCTACGCCATCGACCTGGTCGAACCTGTCGGCTACGCCATCGACCTGGTCGAACCTGTCGGCTACGCCATCGACCTGGTCCAGCCTGTCGGCTACGCCATCGACCTGGTCCAGCCTGTCGGCTACGCCATCGACCTGGTCCAGCCTGTCGGCTACGCCATCGACTCCGATAGGCGATGTCGTTGGCGTAGGTGACAGGATCTCCGGCCGGTCGCTGGCGTAGCTGACAGGATCCGCCCCCGCCTCCGCGCCCGCCAGCATCGCGGGTATGTCGGCGGTGAACTGGGCTTTGCCGGTGACGATGTCTGGCCCCGCTGGCGCCGGAACGGACTGGCCGATCGCGGGAACCACGGGACCGTTCGGGATGAGCCCGTTGGTTTTGACCCTTGGCTTTCCCTCGATGGCGTCGCGGATCGCGCCGTAGCCGGTGCAGCGGCAGATGTTGCCCTTGAGTGCTCGCGGCAGGTCGGCGCGCTGGCCGCCGGTGAGCGCCGCCGCCGTCATGATCATGCCAGCGGTGCAGAAGCCGCACTGGAATCCCTGCGCGGCCAGGAACGCGTCCTGCACCGGATGCAGCGCCAGCTGATCAGGGGCCAGGCCCTCGATCGTGGTGACCTCGTGCCCCGCCGCCCGGATGGCCGGGAAGATGCAGCTGTGCACCGGCATCCCGTCGAGGTGGACGGTGCAGGCGCCGCAGTCGCCCGCGTCGCAGCCCTTCTTGACGCCCGTCCACCCCCGCTCACGCAGGAAGGTGCGCAGGCACTGACCCGGGCGCGGGTCGTCGTCGACCGGGCTGCCGTTGACGATCACCGGGCGGGTCCCGGGTCCCCGGCTAGTTCCGCGATCACCTCGGCCAGGCAGCGGCGGGTCATGGCGGCCCGCCAGGATCCGCCGCCGTGCACGTCGTCGCAGTAGGCGGGGCCGGCCCGGTCAAGCACGGCCAGCGCCGTGCCGGTGTCGGGCAGCGCGGCGAAGCGGAGCTGTACCGGCTGCGGGGTCGCCGCGGTGATAGTGGCGACGCACCCGCCGTCGCCGTCGCGGCGCGCGATGACCAGCACCGCCGAGCGGCCCAGGGGGGAGAGCGACAGCTGCCGGAACGCCGACCGCGCGGCCAGCGCCGGCCCGGGAACGTCGATGTGCGTGAGCAGTTCACCGGGGCGGAGCGAATTCCGCCCGTCGCCGGTCACCAGTTGCGTGACCGGCACGCGGCGAACGCCGCCGCCCGGCCCGGCGAGCGTGGCGGTCCCGTCGAGCGCCGCGGTCAGCGAGGTCATCGGGCCGGCCGGCAGCGACAGGCAGATGTTGCCGCCGACCGTCGCCACGTTCTGCACCTTGAACGAGCCGAGCAGCGCGTCGCAGCAGCGCCGCCCGAGATCCGCCCCGGGTGCGTAGGCCGGGCGCTTCGGCCGCCAGCGCGCCAGCTCGGCCAGGGTGCAGGTCGCGGCGATGCGCAGTCCGCCGTCGGTTTCCGTGAGCGCCGTCCAGCCGAAGTCCCGCAGGTCGAGCAGCCGCCGCAGCCGGGGCTGCGGCTGGGAGAACAGCCAGGTACCGCCGCCGAGCCACGCGTCGCCGTCGCGCCAGGCGGCGGTCGCCGCGGGCGCGAACTCGGTGACCGTGTTCAGATCCACCCCGTCAGTGTCCCGTCCGGTCGAAGATCATCCCCTCATGCTGCCGGAACAATGTTACGCCGTCATGTCAGTACCCTCCGGTGACGCCGGGTGACCCCGGGCCCGGCGGCGGGACGGCGCGGCCGGGGCCTTTCGCCGGCGGGTGACGGCTGAGGGCGGACGCGACGGCTTAGCATGGACACCATGCATCGGCAGTTCCGGCAGGTTGACGTGTTCTCCGAAGAGCCATTCGCTGGCAACCCGGTGGCGGTGGTTCATGGCGCCGATGGGCTGTCCGACGAGGAGATGCGGCTGTTCGCCCGCTGGACTAACCTCTCGGAAACCACCTTCCTGCTGCCGCCGGCCGATGACCGGGCCGACTACCGGGTGCGGATCTTCACCCCGACCCGGGAGCTGCCGTTCGCCGGCCATCCCACGCTCGGCAGCGCGCACGCCTGGCTGGAGGCGGGCGGACCGCCGGCCAGGCGCGACGTGATCGTCCAGGAGTGCGCGGCCGGCCTCGTCACGCTCCGCCGCAGCCCGGGCGGCCTCGCGTTCAAGGCGCCGCCGACGCTGCGCACCGGACCGGTCGACGAGCCGACGCTGCACGAGATCGCGGCCGTGCTGCGCCTGCACCGGGAGGAGATCATCGACGCCCAGTGGGCCGACAACGGCCCCGGCTGGGCCGCCGTCGAGCTGGCCACCGCCAAGGCGGTGCTCGAGGTCAAGCCCGGTGTCACCCATATGGACATCGGGGTATTCGGCCGTCACCCGGCCGGTTCGCCCGCGGCCTACGAGGTCCGCGCCTTCTTCCCGTCCGACTCCGGCACCACAGAAGACCCGGTGACCGGCTCGCTCAACGCCGCCCTGGCCCAGTGGCTGCTGGCCAGCGGCAAGGCCACCGCGCCCTACACCGCCGCCCAGGGCACCGCTCTCGGCCGCCGCGGCCGCGTCCACGTCACCGCCGACCCCGACGGCGCCGTCTGGATCGCCGGCGGTACCCACACCCTCATCTCCGGTGCCGTTCTCCTCTGACCCCCGGCGTGGTCAGGCAAGCGGGGGACGTCGGACTAGGCAGTACTCGCGGCCCGTGGGGTCGGCCAGCACGGTCCAGTGCTCCTGGCTGGCTATCACCCGGGCGCCCAGCGTCACGTGACTGGTGACCATGGCGGGGTCAGGTGAGCCGAAATCGACGTGCGAGCGGGCCCGCTGCGCGGTGGCGGCGTTCGCCAGGCGCTGCAGGATGATCCGGATCGGCAGCCCGGCCGGCATCCGCAGGAAGGTGAACTCGGGGAACGGCGCGGGCGTCGCCTGCCATCCGGTGAGTGCCGCCCAGAACGCGCACTCCCGCTCGAACCGGCCCGGCGGGACGTCGATGCAGAGCGTGTCAACGCGGGCTGCCCCGGCGTCGTCTGCCAGCGGGGACGGTACGACGTGCTGGTCGTCCCAAGGGACCAGGCAGAACGTGAACCCGGCGGGGCTTTCGGCGACGATCAGCCCGTCTTCCGCGTGCAGTAGCCGGGCACCCAGTGACCGCGCGCGGTCGCCCGCCACCGCCAGCGGCTCCACCGCGGTGTCGACGTGCAGGTCAAGATGGCAGCCGCCGTCGCCCGCGGCCAATCGCTGTACCCGCAGGTAGGCATCGCCGTCAGGCGGCAGCAGGGTGGCGAACTCGCCCGTCGCTCCACGGTAGGCGGACAGCCCGGAGCCCGTTACCGCCTGCCAGAAGGCCACCCCCGAGCCGAACGCGTCCGCCGGGAAGTCGAGGAAAACCGTCAGCCAGCGATAGGACATGCCGTCCACGATCCCATACGCGGCCGGCGCCGCCCGAGCTGTTTTCGGTGCCGATGGTGCCCAGGCACTTAGACGATCATGGCTTCCGCCTGCCCCGTACGGTGACCGGGTGGCGCTAAGACCGCCGGACTGTCGGGGGCGCCAGGTAGGGTGCTGGCCATGAGGAACGTAGAACCCGAGGTCTTCCTGGTCGCGCGGCCGTCGGTCGATTATGCGGCGCTGGCCGGCTATCTGAGCGAGGTTGGCGGGGAGCGGTGGCTTGAGCGCCTCGACCGCGATCAGTTCGGCGACGCGGAGAACCTCGCCGAGTTCGCGGGGAAGATGTGCTACCGCTCCTGGGAGCCCGGCCTCAACCCGAACGTCCGCCGCGTCCGGGACGACCACGCCGCGTACCTGGAGAACATCCTGCGCAGCGGCCATGGGTCGGTCCTCGAGCACGTCAGCTTCACGTTCGTGCTGCACAACGTCAGCCGGGTCTTCACCCACGAGCTGATCAGGCACCGGCCGGGCACGGCGATCTCGCAGGAGTCGCTGCGGTTCGTCCGGCTCGACGAGATCCCGTTCTGGTTCCCCGACTGGGCACGCGAGGACCCGGAGCTGATGAAGCGCGCCACCGCCCTGCTGGCCGAGATGGAGGCGTTCCAGGGCTGGATGGCGGACCACTTCAAGCTCGACGACGCCGGCGTGCCGTTCCACGAGAAGAAGCACAAGACCTCGTTCATGCGCCGGCTCGCCCCCGACGGCGTGGCCACCGGCATCGTCTGGACCGCGAACATCCGCGCGCTCCGGCACACCATCGAGATGCGCACCGACCCCGGGGCCGAGGAGGAGATCCGGCTCGCCGGCGCTGTTCTCTGACTACACCGTGACCGACGGCGCCTGGGTGCCGGGCTGGCGCAAGGTCTAGCGCGAGGTCCGCGGCGGGCACCCGCCTCCGGCGGCGGGCACCCGCCTCCGGCGGCGGGCACCCGCCCGCGGCGGATGGCTCACGCACAGCCGGCTCGCGCAAAGACAGCCCGGGCAATGACGGGTGGCGCAAAGTTGAACGGTGGCACACGGTAAAGATGAACGCGCAATTACTCCATCGTCACGGCAGAATCCTCTCTTGTCCGGAAGAATAGGAGCAGACCGGAGCGGGGGCGCTCTCGGTCGATGGCTTTTCGTGTCATCGCAGCGAGCAGGAGGATTTAATGGTTCGCCCGATCATCGGCATCACCGGCGAGCTTGACGCTGCCCGCTGGGGGGACTGGATCCGGGAGGCCGTGCTCTCGCCCGTCAGCTATATCCGCGCGGTGGACCGGTCCGGGGGAGCGCCGGTAGTGCTGCCGCCGGTGCCGCCGGATTCGGTCGCCGCCTTCATCGCGACCCTGGACGGGCTGGTCTTCACCGGCGGCCGCGACCTGGACCCGTCCATCTACGACCAGCAGCGGATCGATGAGACCGACGAGCCCGAGCACCGCCGGGACCGGTTCGAGCTGGCGCTGATGCGGGCCGCCCTGACGGGCGGCGTCCCCTTCCTGGCGATCGGCCGCGGCCTGCACGTGCTCACCGTCGCCCGCGGCGGCACGCTTACCCAGGACCTGCCCGGCCACCGCACCGACCGGGCGCGCTACGTGCCGCACGACGTGGCCCTCGGGGCCGATAGTTTCCTCGGTGGCCTGCTCGGCACCCGGATCATGGTCCCGGCCGCGCATCACCAGGCGCCGTACCAGCTCGGCGAGGGGCTGACGGTGGCCGCCTGGTCCCCTGACGGCGAGGTGACGGAGGCGCTTGAGGTCGAGGGGCACAAGTTTGGCGTCGGCGTGCACTGGCACCCCGAGGAGAGCGACGACCTGCGCCTGTTCGCCGCGCTTGTCGCGGCCGCGGCCGAGCCCCGGACGGCTCCGGCTGCCCGCCCCACCGGTGGCGCCGGCCCGCAGGCGCCGCGCAAGCCGGTCGCGGTCAAGCCAAAGGCCGCCGCCCGCCGCTAGCCCGGTATTGCTAGAGAGATTTCAGCAATATTAAACAAGCATGCACAGCTGCCGGTCGGTACTAGCGGCTGAATTTGCTTTCTCAGCAGGCCTGTCGTGATCGTGGACCGTTGTATGCATCCCCGTGTACACAACGGTCCACGATCATTGGCCCAGCTTTCACTGACTAAGATAACAGCAAGAAGCGCGCGCGCCTGCCTGGCACCTTGAGAAGCGGCGCGTGGCACCTTGAGAAGCGGCGGGCCCGCCGCTAACCGGGCCGTCTAGAGCGGCGTCTGGTACGAGCTGAACCAGTGCTGCTTCAGCCAGTCAATCGCCGCCATCCAGGCGCCGGTCACCTCGAGCAGGCCCACGACCACCAGCAGCGCGCCGCCGATCCTGGTCACCATCCGCGCGTTCCGCTTGAAGAACGCGAGCACTACCACCGCGCGCTGGAAGAGCGCCGCGACGATCAGGAACGGGATCCCCAGGCCGAGGCCGTAGATGAAGGCGAGGAACGCGCCGCGCGCGGCCGTGCCCGACTGGGCGGACAGTATGAGCGCCGCGCCCAGCGTAGGGCCAATGCAGGGCGTCCAGCCGACGCCGAACATGACGCCGAGCAGTGGCGCGCCCAGGAGCCCCGCGCGGGGCGTGTACGAGGGCTTGAAGCTCCGCCCGGCGAACATGAACCGGTCGAACGCGCCGAAGAACAGCAGGCCAAGCAGGATCGTCACCCCGCCGAGCACTCGCGTGATGCCGTCCACGTGTGACAGCAGCAAGTTCCCGATCCCGCCAACCGCGAGGCCGATCAGGCAGAACACCGCCGAGAAGCCGAGGACGAAGAGCGCCGTCCCCGCGACGGCCCGTCCCCGGGGCGGAGAGGCAGGCGTGGCCGCTGACGGCCGGGTGCGTGTGGTGATCCCGCCGGGTATTCCGGTCGCGACTGCGGCCCCGCCCGCTCCCACCGTCAGTCCATCGTCCGCCACCGCGACCGGCGCCCCTGTTTCCGCGTCCGCGCCGGACATCCCGGTGATGAATGCCAGGTAGCCGGGAACCAGCGGCAGGCAGCAGGGGGACAGGAAGGTGACCGCACCGGCCGCCGCGGCGACCGGGATGGCCAGCAGCAGCGGCCCGGATGAGACCAGGCTCGCTACGCTCATGGCCGCTCCCGCGCGGTCGGGACCTCAGTCAGCGTTGGCATGGTTCCCAGTATGGACGAGACCGGGTGATGCGGGCCGAGTGCGGGTCGGTTACCCGATATCGTTACCGGTGTGAATTCGGCCGCTAGCACAGATCAGGACAAAAGTAAAGACAACCCTAAGGGTGCCATCCGGGCACCGGGGACCCGGCTGGTCTGGGCCGGTGCCGTCGCCTTTGCCGCGGTCCTGGCCAGCTGGCTGGTCTTCCTCGTGGTCAGCGGCCGGGCCGGCGCGCTCGACATGGTGGATTTGACCGTCTACCGCGACGGCGGGCTGATCGTGCGGCACGTCACCCCGTACTACGACCCGAATGACAAATACCCGCTCTACGGCTGGGGCGGCTACAGTGCGCTGGCGCTGAAGTTCACCTACACCCCGTTCGCGGCGATCGCCTTCGCGCTCGTCTCGTTCATCCCGTGGACGCCGCTCGAGGCCCTGTCGGTCATCGTGAACATCGGCTGCCTGCTCGCGGCGCTCTGGTTCACGTTCTACGGCCTTGGCTACACCAACCGCCGGGTACGGCTCGGCGTCGTGCTGCTCGCCGCGGCGCTCACGTTCTGGCTCCAGCCGGTGGTGCGGACCATCTACCTCGGCCAGATCAACCTGATCCTGATGGCCGCGATCATGTGGGACCTGACCCAGCCCGATTACACCAAGAACGGCAAGTACCGCTGGTGGAAGGGCGTCGCGACCGGCATCGCGGCGGGCATCAAGCTCACACCGCTCATCTTCGTCCCCTACCTGCTGGTCACCAGGAAGTGGCGCGAGGCGGCCGGGTGCGCGGGCGGCTTTCTCGGCACCGTCGTCATCGGGTTTATCGTGTTGCCGCACGACTCGTCCAAGTGGTGGCTGCACGGCATGGTCTTCTCCGACGGGAACCGCACTGGCTTCACCGGCTGGGCGGGCAACCAGTCACTGCGCGGGCTCACCACCCGGCTGATGGGTTCCATCGCCGCGGGCACCACTGCGTGGATCCTCGCCTCGGTGCTCGCCGTCATCGGTGGCATCACCGCCGCCTACCTGCTCGAACGAGCCGGGTACCACGTGGTCGCGATCCTGGCGACCGCGCTGACCGGCCTGCTGGTCTCCCCGATCAGCTGGGACCACCACTGGGTCTGGATCGCCCTCGCGGTAGTGGTCGCCGCCCACTACGCGATCAGCGCGACCCGGCAGGGCGCGAAGGGGACCGCCCGCTGGCTCTGGCTGGCGATCGCGGGGATGATCTTCACCTACGCCGCCTGGCCCGACGCGCTGTTCACGCACGCCCGCAACCTCGGCAAGTTCTCCCTCGGCCTGCTCTGGCTGCAGAAGAACACC
>JBEKEK010000037.1:0-57530 GCA_050013875.1 Trebonia sp.
CCCTAATAAGTCTCGGGTGCCCGGTGGACGCCGTGTCGGCGTGAAAATTCCGGGTCACTGCGGGTTTGCTGTGGCTGGGGTCGCTGGCGCTCGGTGGCTCGCGTGGCGGGCTTGTGCGGGTTTCCGGCCTCGCGGGGCGCGTGCGGGCTGGAGGATGCGGTGGTGCGGTCGCCCGCTGACGCCGTTGCTCTTTGGCGGGCCTGGACCCCGTTAATAAGTCTGAGCGCCGGGAGCTTCCCTGAGGGCCGTGTATTGGTGCTCCGAGCCCGCGGACCAGATTTCCGCTTGCCCCTTGCTCCTGCGGGCGGCCGCACTCGTTTACCGCACCCCCATGGTAGGAGACCGTGATGGAAGAGGCCGGGGACGAGCCGCTGTTCTGCGAGCGCGCGGCCGGGATCGACATCGGCAAGCAGATGGTGAGCGTCACGATCCGGGTTCCGAGCGACACCCGCAGGGGCGGCCGGCAGCAGGAGACCCGGGAGTTCGGGACCACCCGCCGCCAGCTGCTGGAGATGACGGACTGGCTGCGCTGCTGGGGCGTGGAGCGCGCCGGGATGGAAGCCACGTCGGATTACTGGAAGCCGGTGTACTTCCTGCTGGAGCAGCAGGGGCTGGACCTGCTGCTCTATCAGGCGTCGCAGGTCAAGGCCCTGCCCGGGCGGCCGAAGACCGACAAGCTTGACTCGGTCTGGCTGGCGAAGGTCACCGAGCGCGGGTCGCTGGCCGGGTCGTTCGTGCCGCCGGAGGACATCCGACGGCTGCGCACCCACACCCGTTACCGGCGGAAGCCGACCCAGGCCCGCACCGCGGAGAAGCAGCGGGTCGAGAAGCTGCTGGAGGATGCGCACCTGAAGCTGTCGAGCGTGATCAGCGACGTCCACGGCGTCTCCGGCCGCGCCATGCCGGACGCCGTCATCGCCGGCGAGCGGAACCCGAAGGCCCTGGCGGCCCTGGCCCGGGGCGTGATGCGCCGCAAGCTCGCCCTGCTGGAAGAGGCCCTGGACTGCTCGTTCTTCACCCCCGAGCACGCCTTCGTCCTGCGGATGATGCTGGACAACATCGACCACTGCTCCGCGCAGATCGCCGTGCTCGACGAGCGGATCGCCATCTTGTGCGAGCCGTATGAGCGGCAGATCGCCCAACTCGACGCCATCCCCGGGTTCGGGGTAACGACGGCTCAGGATCTGATCGCCGAGATCGGCGTCGACATGAGCGCGTTCCCGACCGCCGGGCACCTGTGCTCCTGGGCCCGGGTCGCCCCCCGGGTCAAGGAGTCCGGGGGCAGGCGCAAGGGCAAGACCGCGACCGGCCGCGGCAACCCCTATATCGGCGCCGCCCTCGGCGAGGCGTCCTCCAGCGCCGGCCGCACGCAGACCTTCCTCGGCGCCAAGCTCCGCCGCCTGGCCCGGCACATGCCGAAGAAGAAGGCCCAGGGCGCGGTCATGCGGTCCCAGCTCGCCATCGCTCACGCCCTGCTGTCCGACCCCGCCGCCGAGTACCGCGAGCTCGGCCCCGGCTACTACGACCAGCAGGCCGGCACCCGCCGCCAGGCCCGGGGCCACGTCCGCAGCTTGGAGCGCCTCGGCTGGAAGGTCACTCTCGAGCCCCTCCGCGACGCAGACCCGGAGACCGGCGAGATCGTCACCGCCGCCGCCGGATAGTCGGCCCGCGCCTCCTGGCGCTGCGCACCGTGAGCCGGCGGCACGAACCGCCGCCGGCTCAAAAGCCATGCTCATGTGAGGCTCCTATTTTCGGACCAGCGCTGACTTGCCCTTCGGTCCGGGCGGGGCAGGGAAGCGGTGAAAACTATTCGCGCGGGGCGCGCACGGAGAGGTTAGCTAGGTGGCATGCACATCGTACGAGGAGACGCGTCCGATCGACCGACGACCCGGGAGTGCTTTGAGATCGTGCGAGCGGCGGCTCAGGCCGACGACCCGCTCGGGCCCCCGTGGTCGATACAGCGGCTGCGGGGCTGGCTTGAGTACCCCACCGACCCCGCGGAAGTGTGGCTCTGCCGCGATGAGGCGACCGGCGCCGCCCAGGCCTGGTACTACCTGATCCTGCCCCAGCGCGAGAACCGCGACCGCGCTTACCTGTTCCTTGACGTGCACCCCGTGTGGCGGCGGCGCGGGATCGGGACCGCGCTGCTCAGGCACGCCGCCGGGCGGGCGGCGCTGGCCGGCCGGTCGGTGCTCGGCAGCGGCGCGTTCCAGGGCACGGCCGGGGCGGCGTTCGCCGCGCGCGCGGGCGCGACCGCGGGGCTGGTTGAGGCACGGCGCGTTCTCGTACTCGGCAACATCCCGGCCGGCCGCATCGCATCCCTGCGCGAGGAGGCCGCGCGGGCGGCGGCCGGGTACTCGCTGGTGTCCTGGAAGGGCCGCACCCCCGAGGAGTTCCTTGACAAGGTGGCCGAGGTGGAGAACGCGATGGCGGACGCGCCGCACGACGCCGGCGAGGAGGAGGCGGTCTGGGACGCCGCCCGGGTCAGGGAACAGATAGACGACCCCCGCGAACGGCGGGGGCGGCACTCCTACACGATCGCGGCGCTGCACGACGCGAGCGGCGAGATGGCGGCGGACACCGTGATCGAGGTCGACCCTGACCACCCTGACTGGGGGCATCAGCTCATCACGGCGGTGACCCGCAAGCACCGCGGGCACCGGCTCGGCCTGCTGGTCAAGACCGCGATGCTTGACTGGCTGGCGGAGGCGGAGCCGGGCATAAAGAAGATCGTTACCGGGAACGCCGCCACCAACCGGCACATGATCGCGATCAACGAGGCGCTCGGCTTCGAGTTGCTCGAACCGCCGCAGCAGTCGCAGGAGCTGGCGGTCGCGGACGCGCTGCGGGGACCCGGTCCCTGCTAGCCTCCGGCGGCCCGCTCGCGAAACCGCGAGCAGACCCCTTAGTTCTGGCCGGCGTTCTGCCCGGTGAGGGTGATGACGCCGATGGCCTGGGCCTGGGTCATGCCCAGGGCGGCGGCCAAGTGCTCGGCGGCGGCGCGCTCCTGGCCGGTCAGCGGGCCGTCCGCCAGGCCGATCCTGATCGCCTCGGCCAGGTACCACTCCTTGGCCTCGACCTGGAGCTGAGCGCCGAACGCGGCGATTCTGGGGACCTCGGCCCCGGCCGGCTCGTCGAGGTCGGCGTCGAGGGCGGCCGCGTCGTAGCCTCGCTCCCCGGTGCCCGCCACCGCGTCGATCGCGCGACGGCGGGCCAGCGGGTTCGCCGGGTCGCCGACGCGGAGCATCGCCACCACCAGCGCGCGCATCCCGGCGGAGACCGCGAGCTGCATCTGCACCGTGGTCGGCAGCTTGAGTACCTCGGTGACGTACCTGGTCTTGCAGCTCAGGCACTGCACATGCTCACCCGTCCTGGCCAGCGGGATCAGCGGGACAAAGAAGATTGTGATGAACCGGCGGCCGGACCGGTGCCGGTAATCGCGGTCGCCGCCACACCGGCGGCAGAAGAACACGCCCTGCCCGAGCGTCCGGTAGATGACGCGCAGGCCCCAGATGAGCAGCATGTCCGTCCCTTCGGTGCGAGGTGACTCAGCCGCACAGCGTAGCGCGCCACCAGCCCTTATGCCAGAAGAGTTCGGATATATCAGACATATCAGACTCTATTGTCCCCACTCGCCGCCGGGCGCTCTTGGCCCCTGTCTGCTTCCCGCATGGGGGGTCCCGCCCCCCGTCCCCCCTGGTCCCTCGTCGCGCGGCCAAAACCGCCGCGCTCCTCAGTCCGCGACAAGGGCGCGCCCTTTGGCTCGCGGGGGGAACGCCAGCTGCCGCCCTGCGCCGCTACCTCGCGGGGGGGTAAATCGGTTGGCTTCGCGGGAGACTGTGGTGTTGGCTGGGGGGATGCGTATCGAACCGTGGGATCCGGCTGACGAGACGACCGCACTGGGCTGCTACGAGGTGCACCGCGCGGCGAGCCTGGCCGACGAGCCGGTGTCACCGCCCATGTCGGCCGGGGTGTTCGGCCTGTTCCTGCGCGAGGGATTCGAGAATACGCCCGGTGAGACCTGGGTCGCGTCGGACCCTGACGGGGGGATCGTCGGCTTTTACCGGATGCACCTGTGGAACCTGGAGAATCTCGACCGGGCCTCCATCGGCCCGGTGGTGCACCCGGCGGTGCGGCGGCGCGGATTCGGCGGGGCGCTGCTCCGGCACGAGGCGGAGCGGGCCGCGGCGCACGGCCGGTCGGTGCTGAGCGGCGTCGTGGTCACGGACTCGGCCGGTGCGGCGTTCGCCCAGGCGCTTGGCGCCAAACTCGAACTCGACGAGGCCAGGCGGGTGCAGTACCTGGACAAGATCGCGCCCGGGCTGGTCGGGTCACTGCGGCAGCGAGCCGAGCGGGCGGCGGCCGGCTACTCGCTGGTGAACTGGACCGGCGACATCCCCGAGCAGTACCTCGGCCCGCTGGCGAACGTCGTCCAGGCCTTCGAGGACGCGCCGCGCGGCGAGGGCGTCGAGCCTGAGTCCTGGGACGCCGATCGGCTCCGCGAGCATGCCGCCCGGGAGGTGCGGGCCGGGCTGGTGCACGGCTATGGCGTCGCGGCGCTGCACGACGCGACCGGCGAGATGGCCGCCTATACCGGAGTGGCCGTCGATCCGGAGTCTCCGCAGTGGGGCCACCAGGGGCTCACCGCGGTGACCAGGACGCACCGCGGGCACCGGCTCGGGCTGCTGGTCAAGACCGCCATGCTCGAACTGCTGGCCGAGGCCGAACCGCAGCTGCAGTACATCGAGACCGGCAACGCCGCCGCCAACCAGCACATGATCGCGGTGAACGAGCAGCTCGGCTATGAGGTCGTCGAGCCGGGCTGGCAGTGGTACGAGATGCCGGTGGCGGACGCCCTCGGCTGGCCGTAGCAGCCGGTCAGCCGGTCAGCCGGAGCACGGTCAGTCGTAGAAACCCAGGCGGCGCAGGAACTTGGGGTTCCGCTGCCAGTCCTTGGCGATCCGTACGTGCAGGTCCAGGTAGACCCGCGAGCCGAGCAGGGCCTCGATCTGATGGCGGGACCGCGTGCCGACCTCCTTCATGCGCTCGCCCTTGGTACCGATGACGATCGCCTTCTGGCTCGGCCGTTCCACGTAAATCTCGGCGAACACGTCAATCAGGTCCGGTTGCCCCTCGCGCGGCCCCATCTCCTCGACCAGCACGGCGATCGAGTGCGGCAGCTCGTCGCGGACGCCCTCGAGGGCGGCCTCGCGGATCAGCTCGGCGACCATGATGTGCTCAGGCTCGTCGGTCAGGTCGCCGTCCGGGTAAAGCGGCGGCCCGGCGGGCAGGTGGCTGACCAGGACGTCCACCAGGGTGTCGAGCTGGTAGCCGGCGACGGCGGAGACCGGCACCACGTCGGCCCACTCCCCCAGTTCGCTGACCGCGAGGAGCTGCTCGGCGATCCGGCTCTGCGAGGCCTCGTCGGTCTTGGTGACGATCGCGACGACCGGGGTGTTCTTGAGGCCGGCGAGCTCGCGGGCCAGGTACTTGTCACCCGGCCCGATCAGGTCGGGGGCGGGGACGCAGAACCCGACGATGTCAACCTCGGTCAAGGTGGAGCGGACCAGGCTGTCGAGCCGCTCGCCGAGCAGCGTCCGCGGCCGGTGCAGCCCGGGCGTGTCCAGCAGGACGAGCTGCGCGCCCGGCCGGTGCACGATGCCGCGGATCACCCGCCGGGTCGTCTGCGGGCGGTCGCTGGTGATCGCCACCTTCGTGCCGACGAGCGCGTTCGTCAGGGTGGACTTGCCGACATTCGGCCGGCCCACCAGGCACGCGAAGCCTGACCGGAAGGCGGGCTCGGCCGAAGCGGAAGACGCGGAACCGGAAGGCGCACCAGTTTTCCTGGCGCGCCCGGCCTTCTTCTCGGTCACTCGCGGCGGGCTCATTATTCAATTGTCCCGCATTCCGGTGACCGCTACCGTCATTGGCATGGCTGAGACACCCGTATGGCGGCCGACTGCGCGGTTGTTCGTCATCGATCCTGACGACCGGGTGCTGCTCTTCAGTTCGGGCGATTCGACCGGGAGAACCTGGTGGTTCACCCCCGGCGGCGGGGTTCACCGGGGTGAGACGGTGGCGTCGGCGGCGGTCCGGGAGCTGGCGGAGGAGACCGGATTCGCCTACACGGAAGCGGAACTCGGCCCGGTGGTGGCCACCTCCATGGCCCGGTGGCCGCGGCAGGACGGGCGGATCTTCCTCAGCGCCCATTCTTTCTTCCTCCTGCGGGTCCCCCATCCGGAGCTCGACTTCGACGGGCAGGAGGACTTCGAGCGCTCCTACATCACCGGGCACCGCTGGTGGACGCTGGACGAACTCCGGGCAGCGACCGACGACATCTTCCCGACCACCCTGGCCGACCTGGTCGACAAGCTGCTCCGCAACGACATCACCGAACGCCCCATCCGCCTCCCCCGCAACTAAGCGGCGACCGCTCTACCTGCCAGCTACGCCAACGACCCACCGCAGCCTGTCAGCTACGCCAATGACACCAATAGAGGATGTCGTTGGCGTAGCTGACAGGTTAGGTACCTGCCGTTTACGCCATCGACCTGCATGGACCTGCCGCCTACGCCATTGACACCAATAGAGGATGTCGTTGGCGTAGCTGACAGGCTCCCGTGATGTCAATGGTCAAGCCGGTCGGCCACGGGCGGGACCGCGCTTGTGTTCGCCGGTCAGGGGACCAAGGTCGCGCGGAGGGTGCCGTCGGGGGCGGCGTGGAAGATCGGGGCGTCGGGGCCGAGATCGCGCACAGCCGCCAGGTCGCCGGGGTCCGGCTCGGAGTCGCTGACCAGGGCCGCCGCCTCAAGGCGCTCGGCCCCGCTTGATACGGCCATCGCCACCGCCAGGCGGAGCGCGGATAGCCGCAGAGACGGCAGCGCTACCGCGGCCGCCGTGTAGGTGCGACCGGTCTCATCCCGGACGGCGGCACCCTCGGACGCGGCCACCCGCGCCCTCGTCGACCGCGCCAGCGTGATGATCTTCTGATCCTCGGCGTCAAGCGCGTTGGCTGTCACATCGCTCACGCGCAGCAGTGTAGTGAGCCCGCCGCGAACGGCGGCGACCGGCCCTGCGCCGCCGTTCGGGGCGGCCCGGATACAGCGCGAAACGGCTGGTACCGGCAGGTGAGAGCCTGCCGGTACCAGTCGCTGTCCCGCGTCAGACCGCAGGCTCGATTACCCCGTGATCAGCGAGGTATTGGTCTCGGCTTCGACACTGCCGATCTGCGTGGAGGCGCATTCCGATCCATACGGATTGCCGGTCGAAGAGAAGTAGGCCACGATCGTCCCGACCGCATCGACGTTCGCGAACGACGATGGCGTGTGCTGGATCACCGGGCCGCCGCTATCTCCGGGCTGGCAGATGGTGGTGCCATTGGGGTTTGCCGCCACGATCGACGGACTGGCGTTGTAGAAGCATTCGCTGACGCTGTCGTAGATGTTGTAGACGGTCTCGTTGATGCCGAGGACCGTATTGTCGCGGACCTCGTTGGTGATGGAACCGTCAAAGGCGATGAGCGTGCCCGGCGCGGGCAGGAGCTGCCCCACGACCGTGTAGAGGGATGCGCCCCCGGATCCGCCCCAGACATCGCCGTCGCCGCCGCCTGGCACGTAGATCGACTGGTAGTCATCCTCGGAATTGCACGCACCGAGGTAGTTGGTGGAGGTCGAGCCCACCACCGCGGACCCCGTCCGCCATTGCGCAGAGGGGCAGTGCCCGGCCGTGAACATGAAGACGTGCCCAGAGCGGTTACCGGTCGTATTGAAACCGCCGGTGCAGGTGTAGCCGCCACCGTATATCCGGTCGCCGTCGAAGAACGGGGCCGTGTCATTGTTCCGGCCCGAAGCTTCCCAGGTCCCGCCGGCCGTCGAGGAGAGCTTGACGGCCGCGCCGAAGTCGGTGCGGAAAACGCCCGCGACGGTGCGCGCGTACGTCGCCGCCGTCACCCGGCCGCGGACCGTCAACGCCAGGGCCGAGATATCCGACCTGACCGGTGCGGCGACGCTGACGAGGACCGTTCCCGTGGCCGGGTCAGGCAGCGACTGCGAGAGCCTGATCCCCGACTTCCACAGGCGCTTATCGGCCTTGTTTACCGTCGCTTCGATCTCATTCAGCCGGTTGTAGCTGCGGCTGACGCCGATGACATCGACCGGGTAGTGGCCTTTGTTCATGGCATCGATGGCGCGAAGCAGTCGCGCGTCGGATGCCGGCAGCGCGTAGACGTCGGTTACCCCGGCCTGCGTCAGGCGCGCACCCGCGAATGAGTTCGGGTACTTGCCGGCGCCCAGGGTTTCGACCTGGTCCGCGAACATCTGGACCGCCGCCGAAGGAGTTCTGGTGCTCGTCTTGGCCGTGGTCGCGGCCGCGGCCGCGCTCGACGGAGCGGAAGCCGCGACGACAGACGCGACCAGGCCCACGCTGGTTACTGCCGCGAGGAGCCATCGTTTTCTTACCGCGGGCATTGTTGCCTCCATTTCGGACTGCACATACATTCCCGGTTCGCGCTATTCCGCGTTTGCGGATTCGCTGCGAAATGCCGTGCAGTAACGGTATTGGCCGCCTGCCATTGGAGAAAAGGAAGTCTGACCGACATACTCACTGGCAATCTTTTGCCGCGGGCGGCGCCGTGCCCTCGGCCGGCGTATCGCGCATGACCATTCCGCGTACTCTGACGTGGTGCCTGCTGATGGCGTTCGCTCGGCCGAAGGGCATCGTCAGCAAGCCCGGCCGAAACCCGGCAATGCGACGACACACGGAGGTGACGCATGGACGCCGACGGTCTGGTGGTGCATGACGGCGGCCTGGTGACCGCGTCGGGCCGTCTGGTCCGGGACCGGGCGGGCGACTGGCTCGAGCCGCGGGCGATGGTGGCGGCGGTCGGCGGGCCCAGGGTCATCCGGCCGCCGGGCCCCGCCGCGGTTCGGGTCGCCGGCGCCGATTTCGGCGACCTGGCCGGGCGCTTCGAAAACGCCGGGGCGGTGGAGGGCTTCGCCACCCTGACGGGGCTCTGGTCAGCGGGCCAGCTGCTGGTACAGGAGCAGACGGCTTCGACGCCCGGGGAAGCTCGCGTCCCCCGCTGGGTGACGCCGCCGGGCCTGCCCCCGGCAGGCGGCTGGCCCCCAGGCCGGCTTCGCTTCGACATGAATGACGTGCGGGATATCGCGGCGGTGGTGGCGGTAACGGTCTTCCGCCCCGCCCCGGAGCAGGAAGTCCTCGTGGTCGCCGCGACGGACCCGGCCGCGGTGGAGGCGCTGCTCGGGCCGCGACTTGGCGCACGCCTGCGCGTCGTGCCCAGCCGGTGGACCAAGGCGGAGCTCGATACCGCCCGCGGTCATCTGCAGGCGCGTCACCGCAGCTGGGGCATTCTCCGCCTCGGGCAGTCGGCCGACGGGGACGGCCAGGCCTATATAGCGGTTGACCTGGCGCGAGTGCTGCCGGAGATCGCCTTGTGGGCCGCCTCGATTCCGACCGGAATCGTGTCACTTAATCCGTGGCTCAGGCCCGCGCATGCACAGCCCGCCAGCCTGTGAATCCCCGTAGTCGAGTCTGGTCCGGCAAGCCCAATGCCAGTGAGAACTCCTAACCATATGGCATGGAGCAGCGGGAATGGCTGCAGTGACTCCGTGACGTATGTGATGCGGAGGAAGCCGCGATTCCTCTGGGATTCAGATGTGCCTCGGGTCGCGCGGTTGTCAATAGCGGACTTACCGGTGGTCTTACTAGCGGAGCGCACTGCCCTCACTGTACGATCACGTCGGATCTTGCAGGCATACGGCACCAATTTCGGGTGGTTATGGTTTGCGTGCCGGTCCTTGTGAACGGCCGCCGCAACGTTAGGGCCTGGATGAGCGGAGAAGCCGACGGTTTCGGTGCCCTCCTGCGTACTCGCCGCCGGGCGGCCGGGTTCTCGCAGCAAGAATTGGCGGAACAGTCCGGGCTTGCGGTGCGGACGATCAGCGATCTGGAGCGCGGCCGTACCCGCTGGCCCTACCCGGACTCGCTGCACCGCCTCGCTGATGCGCTTGGCCTCAGCGGAACCGGCAGAGCCGAGTTCACCGCCGCCGCCGGGCGGCGGCTTGGGCCTGTCGCCCGGGCCGGCACCGCGCTACCGTCGGTCAGCCGCGAGGAGCCGAAAGTCCGCGACGCGACTCGGTCCCCTGCCAAGGGCCCGGTACCGCGGCTGCTGCCGGCCGCGGTGCCGGGCTTTGTCGGGCGCGGTGGTCAGGTAGCGGCCCTGTGGAAAGTGCTTGACCAGCCCGGCGGGACCGCCGTGATCGCGGCGATCGGGGGAACGGCGGGGGTGGGGAAGACAACGCTGGCGGTGCACTGGGCGCATCAGGCCGCGCGAGAGTTCCCCGACGGTCAGCTGTTCATCGACCTGCGAGGTTTCGATCCGTCCGGCGCGCCAGTGCGGCCGATGGACGCGGTACGGGTGCTGCTCGACGCACTGGAGGTCCGGGCAGACCGGCTGCCGCAGTCGGAGGAGGCGCAGCTTGGCCTGTACCGGACCCTGCTGGCCGGGAAGCGGATGCTCATAATCCTGGACAATGCTCGCGACGTGACGCAGGTCCGGCCGTTGCTACCGGGCGCTCCGACCTGCCGGGTGATCGTGACTAGCCGCAACAAGCTGACCGGGCTGACGGCCAGAGAGGCCGCCCGTCCGCTGATGCTGGACGTGCTGACCAACGACGAGGCCCACGAACTGCTAAGACAGCGGCTCGGCGAGGACAGGGTGTCGGCCGAGCCGGACGCGGCGGCGCGCATCGTCCGATCGTGCGAGCACCTGCCGCTCGCCTTGTCCGTGATCGCGGCCCGGGCCTGGACGCGGCCCGAGTTGCCGCTGGCGCACGTCGCCGCGGCGCTCGCCAGCAGCCCGGCCCTGGACGCGCTGGCAGCGGGCGGGGACCCGGCCGCGGATGTCCGGGCCGCGTTCTCGTGGTCGGTCCGGCAGCTGGATAGCACTGCGGCACGGGTATTCCGCCTGGCGAGCTTGCATCCTGGTCCTCAATTCGACGCGTACGCGGTGGCCGCGCTGGCCGGGATAACCGCGGACGAGGCGGTCCGCATGCTGGAACTGCTGACCCAGGCATGCCTGGTGCGGCACACCGAGCCGCTTCGCTTCGGCCTGCATGACCTGCTGCGCAGCTACGCCCGCGAGCTGGCGGAGGCGCACGAAGACGAACAGCGACGGCGGGCAGCGGTGACACGCCTGCTCGATTACTATCTGCGCGCCGCCGCCGCCGCGGTGGATACGCTGTTTCCCGCCGAGCGGACTATTAGGACCGCGATCGCGGCGCCGCCCCCGGTCTCCGTCCCGACGCTGACGGCTGGTCCGGACGCCGCGGCGTGGCTGGACGCCGAACGGGAGAGCCTGGTCGCGGTCACCGAGCACGCGGCCAGGGATGGCTGGCCCGGCCACGCCACGCAGTTGTCGGCCATCCTGTACCGCTACCTCGACATCGGCGGTCACTATCCGGATGCGCTCGCCATTCACGGCAGCGCCCTACGAGCGGCGCGCGAGCTGGGCGACCGGGCGGCTGAGGGCGGCGCGATGAGACGCCTCGGTGCCGTGCGCCTGCGCCAGCGCCTGTACCAGGAAGCGGCAGGCTGCTGCCGGCAGGCGGTGGCCCTGTGCCACGAGACCGATGACCGGACCGGCGAGGCCAAGGCGCTCAGCGACCTCGGCTTCGTCGAGTTCCTGCAAAGTAATCACGCGGACGCCATCGCCCACCTGCGGCAGGGCCTGGCCCTCGACCGTGAGCTCGGTGACCGGAAAGCTCAAGCGCACGCGCTCGCTGGTCTTGGTTTCATCGAGTCGCGGCAGGGCCGGTACCAGCAGGCGGCCGAATATCTCTGGCTCTCCTATGGCCTGTTCCGTGACGTTGGCGACCGGATCGGCCAGGCGCACGCCCTCGGCAACCTGGGCGACGCGGAGCTGCGGCAAGGCCGCTACCAGGACGCCGCCGACCACCTCAACGAGGCCCTCGCCCTGTGCCGTCAGGCGGGCGACCGGAGCAATGAGGCCGATCTGCTCGCCTGCCTGGGCGACGCGGAGCTGCGGCAAGGCCGCTACCAGGACGCCACCGGGCACTTGGACCTGGCTCTTGCGCTGTGCCGTCAGACGGGCGATCTATCCACTCAGGCCGCGGTCCTCAATACCCGCGGTGAAGTGCTCCGTGCCACCGGCCGCCTGCCTGAGGCGGCCCGCCAGCATGCCAGCGCGCTCAGCGCGGCCACCCAGGCGGGCGAGAAATACGAGCAGGCACGCGCCCACGACGGCTTGGCCGCCGCGTGCCACGCCGCGGGCGACCAGCGCAAGGCCACCCGGCATTGGCGACAGGCCCTCGGCATCTACACCGGGCTCGGCGCCCCCGAGGCGGAAGTGGTCCGCACCAGGCTCGGGGGCCAGCCGGCGCCCGCAGCCAATCGGCCCACCAGCGTCTGAAACAGGACGGAGATACCCGGGCCGGCCAGCAGGCGACCACGGTCCGTTCCATATGAGGAGTTTTAGTCTCTTTCCTGGGGGATTCGCTCGATCAGGACGGTGCCCAGCCGGTTGCGGCGGCCGGCCACGTTCTCGGCGGTCAGGTGGAGGCCGGCCACGGTGGCCTCAGAGCCGGCGATGGGGACGCGGCCAAGTTCGTGGGCAAGCAGGCCGCCGACGGTCTCCACGTCCTCGGCCTCGACCGCGACGCCGAAGAGCTCCTCGAGCTCGGTGACGGGAAGCCGGGCGATCACCCGGGCCGTGCCGGGGCCGAGCCACTCGACCGGTGAGCGCTCGTTGTCGTACTCGTCGGCGATCTCCCCGACGATCTCCTCCAGGATGTCCTCGATCGTGACGAGACCTGCCGTGCCGCCGTACTCGTCGATGACGACCGCCACGTGGATCCGCATCACCTGCATCTGGCGCAGCAGCTCGTCGACCGGCTTGGACTCCGGGACGTAGGTGGCGGGACGCATGATCTTCTCGACCCGCTCGGTGTGCTCGGTGCCCGGGTGCTCGTGATCCCAGGCCACCATGTCCTTCAGGTAGCCGATCCCGACCACGTCGTCGGTGTTCTCGCCGGTCACCGGGATGCGCGAGAATCCGCTGCGGAGGGCGAGCGACAGCGCCTGGCCCACCGTCTTATCGTGCTCGATGAAGACCATGTCGGTGCGCGGGACCATGACCTCGCGGACGATCGTGTCGCCGAGCGCGAAGACAGAGCGGACCATCTCCCGCTCCCCCGGCTCGATCTCGTCCTGCGACTCGATGTAGTCGACCAGGTCATCCACACCGGGGCGGCCGTTGAGGTCGGGATCGGCGCCGTGGCCGCCGAGCGGGAGCGCGCCGGCCACCCTGTCCAGCACCTTCGCGAGCGGGCCGAGGGCGCTGTGCAGCGGGCTGAGCAGGCGGCGCGCGGTCCTGGCGGCCCGCTCGGCCCGCTGCCTGCCCATCGCGCGGGGGCCGACCCCGATCAGCGCGTACCTGGCGAGCAGGAGCAGGCCGACGGCGGGCAGGAAGACCTGCCAGCCGCCGCCGAGCCAGTGGGCGAATGCCAGCGTGACCAGGACCGCGGCCGCTACCTCGGCGCAGACCCTGAGCAACATCAGCAGGCTGCCGTACTGCTCAAGCCCGTCGGAGTCGGCGCGGGCCATGGCGGTCTGCGCACCCGCGCACCAGCCGGCCACGCCAATCAAGACGATGGCGGCCAGCAGCAGCCACCCGGCGGCTGGCATAAGGCAGGACCTTCCCGGCCTTCCCCGGACTCCGGCGGGCCGCCGGCTGCCTGGTCAGCAGCCGCCCCGGCAGCGGCCGACTCGTCCCGCCAGTCGCGGAGCAGTTCGCTCTGCAGGCCGAACATCTCGGCTTCCTCTTCCGGCTCGGCGTGGTCATAGCCGAGCAGGTGCAGGACACCGTGCACGGTGAGCAGCTCGAGTTCGGCCTGGGTGGAGTGGCCGTGCTGCTTGGCCTGAACCGCGGCGACCTGAGGGCAGAGCACCACGTCGCCCAGCAGGACCGGCTCCGGCTCGTCGCTGTCCCGCCCCCTGGCCCGGTTCGGCCCTGCCATCGAGTGCGGGCGGAGCTCATCCATCGGGAAGGACAGGACGTCCGTCGGGCCGGGCTCCTCCATCCACTTCTCGTGCAGGTTGGTCATGTGCGCCTCGTCCACCAGGAGCATGGACAGGTCGGCGAGCGGGTGCGTCTCCATCTGGTCGATCACGTACTGCGCGAGCTCCCGGAGCGCGTCCTCGTCGGCGGCCAAGCCCGACTCGTTGTTGATCTCGACGCTCACCGTCGTGTTCCCCGTCTTGAGTGGTCCTGGGACTTCGCGTCGTAACGTTCGTAAGCCTCGACGATCTTCCCTACGAGCTTGTGCCTAACCACGTCCTGGCTGGTCAGTCTGGAGAAGTGGACGTCGGTCAGGCCGTCAAGGATGTCCTGCACCACGCGCAGCCCGCTGACCTGGCCTTCCGGCAGGTCAACCTGGGTGACGTCGCCCGTGACCACCATCTTCGAGCCGAACCCGAGCCGGGTGAGGAACATCTTCATCTGCTCGGGCGTGGTGTTCTGCGCCTCGTCGAGGATGATGAACGAGTCATTCAGCGACCGCCCGCGCATGAACGCCAACGGGGCGATCTCGATCGTGCCCGCCGCCATCAGCTTCGGGATCGAATCCGGGTCGACCATGTCGTGCAGGGCGTCGTAGAGCGGGCGCAGGTACGGGTCGATCTTCTCGTAGAGGGTGCCGGGCAGGAAGCCGAGCCGCTCACCCGCCTCGACGGCGGGCCTCGTCAAGATGATCCGGTTGACCTCCTTGGCCTGCAGCGCCTTCACCGCCTTGGCCATCGCCAGGTACGTCTTGCCAGTGCCCGCCGGGCCGATCGCGAACACGATCGTGTGCTTGTCGATCGCGTCGGCGTAGTGCTTCTGGTTCAGCGTCTTCGGGCGGATCGTCCGGCCGCGCCCGGACAGGATGCCCTGCGTCAGCACGTCCGCCGGGCGGACGGCCGGCTGGCCGTCACCACCGCGCAGCATGGCGAGCGCGCGCTCGACCGAATCCGGGGAGAGCTCGGCCCCCTTGCGCTGCAACTCGAGCAGTTCGCTGAACAGCCTGCCGACCAGCTCGGTCTCACGCGGCGGACCTGACACGGTGATCTCGTTGCCGCGGACGTGGATGTCGGCGGCAAGCTCCCGCTCGATGACATGCAGCAGTTCGTCCCTGGTCCCGAGCAAGCCGACCATTGAGTGGCCATCAGGAATGACGATGCGGATCTGGGAACCTGTCTTAGAGACTGGCAAGTCGCTGCTTGTGTCTGTCAATTCGCTGCTCTCGATGGCCCCGGGAGCGCCCCGTGGGCGATTTTTCTGCGGTTGGCTGCCGTCGCGACGGCAGCCAGGCGCGCGGGTTAGCCCGGTGGCCACGTCATCGGGCGCCCGCCAAGCACGTGCGCGTGCACATGCCCGACGGTCTGCCCGCCGTCGGCGCCGGTGTTGAAGACGATTCGGTAGCCGGTGGCGCCGATACCCTCGGCGACGGCGATTTCGCCGGCTTGGCTGACGAGTTCGTCGAGGAGCCCGTCACCCGCGGCCGCCAGCGCCGCCACGTCCGGGAAGTGGTCCCTGGGGATCACCAGGACGTGCGTCGGCGCCTGAGGGCTGATGTCGCGGAAGGCGAGCGTCCGCTTTCCTTCAGCTGCGATCGTAGCCGGGATCTGTCCGGCAGCGATCCCGCAGAACAAGCAATCTGGCACGCCCTCGATCATAGTGGCCCGGCGGTAGCGCACGGTGCCGGACGGCCCCTTCACCTGGGTTCTGGCCTGCGGGGTCCGCGCCGGAAAGCCGGCCGGATGGCCGTCGTCGATGTCCGCGCGACGGTTAGTTCCGCTGGCAATCCCGGAAATTAACCCACGCGAAACCCATTACTCACGAGTAGGAGTTAGCAGACAGTCGGTCCACAGCTCACTTCCTCCTCTTAAGTGCCGCCTACACCCGAGATGACGGTTATTCTTGTCTTTCCGCAATCCTCCGGCGGTTTCTGGGGTGGAGTTACCGAATGTGGGTTGGGCAGTACAAGATCGGCGCGCAGCGTTACATAATGTCGCGCGCTGCAACGCGGAAGCGGCACGAGCGTGGGCGGTGAGCCAGTGAGCACCACCGTCGTGGAGAGTCAGTCCAGCGAGGCTGCCCGCGGCAGCCCCGCCGGGGACCCGATTCTCGGGGTTCCGCCGGCGGTCAGCCTTGGCGCGCCGACGGACGACTCATCCGATGGCAGCGCGGTGGCGGCGGCTGCCGCCGTGGCCGCGGTGCCCGCGGTTGACCTCGGACACGGGCTCCTAGGTGCGGAGGCCGCGGAAGTCGCGGCGCCCGTCATCGCGCCCAACGGATCGCAAGTCGCTTCCAACGGATCGAAACCGGAACCGGCGCAGGGATCCGGCGCGCGCGGTGCCGACGACGGAAGCGGCGGAAACCCCGGCGCAACAGGTGAACCTGCCGTGCCGGACGGGCGTCCTACTGACGTGACGGCAACTCTCTCGGAGAGCGACCTCCTGCTTGAGGACGCTTCTGCCGATGCGGCGCTCGCCCCTGACACGTTCGCTACCAGCGCGTTCGATGCCGAGGAGGGGCGGACGCCTGCCGTATGGGACGCCGCCGACGTCGTCACCGAGATCTACCACGGCCACTACAACCAGTTGGTGCGCCTTGCCGTGCTGCTGGTGCACGATGTGCAGACGGCCGAGGAAGTGGTGCAGGACGCCTTTGAGGCCATGCATCTGGCCTGGCGGCGGCTGCGCGATTCGGAGAAGGCGCTGCAGTATTTGCGGCAGACGGTCGTCAACCGGTCAAGGTCGGTGCTACGGCACCGCAAGGTCGTTGACATGCACGCGCCCAAGCCGGCCCCGGATGAGCCGAGCGCCGAGCACGCCGCGCTCGCGCTCCTCGAACGCTCGGCGGTCGCGGCGGCGCTTCGCTCGCTGCCCGAACGGCAGCGGGAGGCCATTGCCCTGCGTTACTACGCCGACTTCTCCGAGGCGGACATCGCCAAGGCCATGGGCATAAGCAAGGGCGCGGTCAAGAGCCACACGGCGCGCGCCATGTCGTCACTCAAGACGATCCTGTCCCAGGAGACGCCATGATGTGGACGGCCACCGCGGGGCTGGTGAGGCCGTGACCGCACCCGATAACGGCATGGAGGAGGCGCTCAGGCGGGCATTGGCCGAAGCAGTCAGCCAGGTTGAGCCGGGCAGCGACGCGCTCCAGCGAATCCGGGCCAGGACCGGCCGCCGCCCACCGCGGCCGTGGCCGGCCAGCGTCGCCGCGGGCATCCTGGGCCGGGCCAGGAACTGGACTTGGCGCGGCCACTGGGCGTGGCAGACATCCTGGGCGTGGCCGAGCGCGGTGCCCGGGCTCTCGGCGCTCCCCTGGCCGCGGCTGCTGCGGCTGCCACGGCCGGGCGCGCCGGTGGCAGACGGCCCGCTGCTGTCGGACGCCGCACTGCTGCCCGCCCGGGTGCGGCCCGCACGCTACGCCCGCCCGGTTACCGTCGGCTGGCTGCGGCCGGTGGCAGTGCTCGCCGGGATCGCGATCATCACCAGCGTCTCGTTCGGGGTCCAGCCGTTCCGCCAGGCGATCATCCAGGCGAGCACCACCGTGCTGTCCGGCGGCCAGCAGCAGTCCGGCGGCGCGGGCACCGAGGGCACCGGCACGCCGACGGGCGACGTAACCAATTCTTCCGGCACTCCCACGAGGTCGGGCAATGCCTACGGCACGGTGCCGGGTCGCGGGGGCGCGACGGCGCGCGGCGGCGGGGCGTCAGCCAGCCCGGCCCCCTCGGTGGACTGCCCGCCGACCCTCGCCGCGGACTGGTCAAACTTGCTGGTTCACACAAAGGCGGCGGACGCGGCCGGGTCAGTGACGCCGGCCGCGGCAAAGACGAAGGAGCTCGCGCCAACGGCCCCGGCGTCGCCGACACCGTCCCCGTCGTGTGCCGCGACCCCGTCCGCGTCGGCCAGCCCGGCTCCCTCCCCCAGCGTCTCCGCGACGCCATCGGTCAGCGCTACGTCGCCGACACCGACGCCGACCACGTCGTCGCCCACGCCGACGCCGACGGACACGTCGCCGACGCCGACGGGCACGCCGACGCCCACCGACACTGGCTCGGACAGCTCGACGCCGACCCCGACGGACACGAGCGGCGACACCGGCGACAGCGGTTCCGGGGGGGCCACCGTCAGCGGGACGCCGAGCGCTACCCCGTCGGGCACATCCTCGTAGCGGCTCAGGTATGGCGGCAGGCGCTCGCCCAGGGCGCCTACCGCTAGCCTGGCCGACATGGAACTGCTCCCGGCCACCGCCGGCCCGCCGGTCTTCCTGGTACCGCCGGGCGAGCTGACATCACCGGTCCTCACGCTGTCCGGACCCGAGGGGCACCACGCGGCGGCCGTGCGCCGCCTGCGGCCGGGCGAGCGCGCGGATGTCAGCGATGGCGCCGGGACCACCGCCCAGGGGGTGGTGACCAGCGTTGGCAAGGACTCGGTCACGCTTGAAATCCAGGCGCTGAACTCGGTACCGCCGCCGCAGCCGCGGCTGGTCGTCGCGCAGGCCCTGCCGAAGGGCGACCGGGGCGAGCTCGCGGTCGAGTTGATGACCGAGGTCGGCGTCGACGCCGTGGTCCCGTGGTCGGCCGAGCGCTCGATCACGAAGTGGCAGGGCGACCGGGGTCAGCGCGCCCTGGCCAAATGGCGCGCCACCGCCCGTGAGGCCGCCAAGCAGTCCCGCCGCGGCTGGCTGCCCGAGATCGCGGAGCTAGCCAGCACAGCCGTCCTGGCCAAGCGGGTTGCCGCGGCCGCGTGCGCGGTCGTCCTTGAGGCCGATGGGCAGGCCAGGCTGCACGAGCTGGCGCTCCCCGAGGCGGGCGACATCCTCCTCGTGGTCGGCCCGGAGGGCGGCATCAGCCGGGCCGAGCGGGCCGTCTTGGCCGGGGCCGGCGCGGTGGCCGCCCGGCTCGGCCCGACGGTGCTGCGCACCTCCACCGCGGGCGCGGCGGCGGCGGCGGTCCTGCTCAGCCAGACCGCCCGCTGGTAGCGCTGGCGCTAACGCCCGTTGAACGCGTCGCGCAGGCGGGAGAAGAAGCTGTGCTGGCCGGGCTGGAACTTGCCGGGCGGTGCCTCCTCGCCGCGGAGCTTGGCCAGGTCGCGAAGGAGCTTCTCCTGCTCGGCGTCGAGCCGGCTCGGGGTCTCCACCGTGACGTGGATGATCAGGTCACCGCGCCCGCTGCCGTTCAGGTGCTTGACCCCGAGGCCGTAGAGCGGGAGAACCTGCCCGGACTGGGTGCCCGGGCGGACATCCACGTCATTCGGGCCGTCCAGGGATTCCACCGAGACCGTCGCGCCGAGCGCGGCCGCCACCATCGGGATCGTCAGCGTGCAGTGCAGGTCATCGCCCTGCCGTTCGAAGATCGGGTGCGGACGCTGCACCACCTCAAGGAACAGGTCTCCGGGCGGGCCGCCGCCGGGGCCGGTCTCGCCCTCGCCGGCCAGCTGGATGTGGGTACCGTCCTCAACGCCAGCCGGGATGCGCACCTTCATCGTCCGCCTGGTGCGGACCCGGCCGTCGCCATCGCACTCCGGGCAGGGCCGGGGCAGCACGGTGCCGTAGCCACCGCAGTTCGGGCAGGGCTGGCTGGTCACCACCTGGCCGAGGAAGGACCGCCTGACCTGGCTGATCTCGCCCCGGCCGGCGCAGACCTCGCACGTCGCCGGGTGCGTACCGGGCGCGGTGCCCTCGCCGGAACAGGTCGGGCAGACCACGGCGGTGTCCACGGTCAGCTCGCGCGTCGCGCCGAAGGCGCACTCCGACAGATCGAGCTCGATCCTGATCGTCGCGTTCCGGCCGCGCCGTGCCCGCGACCGAGGGCCGCGGGTGCCGGCCTGCCCCGCGCCGAAGACCGCGTCCACGAACTCGCTGAACGGGAAACCGGCCCCGCCGAACCCGCCGAACCCGGCCGCACCCGCGCCCGCGCCCGCGCCCGCGAACGGGTCACCGCCGAGGTCGTACATCTGGCGCTTGTCGGTGTCCTGCAGGACCTCGTAGGCCTGGTTGATCTCCTTGAACTTCTCCTGCGTCTCCGGGTCGGGGTTGACGTCGGGGTGAAGCTCGCGCGCAAGCCGTCGGTAGGCGCGCTTGATCTCGTCCTGCGAGGCATCGCGGCGGATGCCGAGCAGCGCGTAATAGTCCTCAGCCACTATGACTCCCCGAGAATCTGGCCGACGTACCTGGCGACGGCGCGCACCGCGCTCATCGTGCCGGGATAGTCCATCCTGGTCGGCCCGAGCACGCCGAGCTTGGCCACCACCTGCCCGCCCGAGCCGTAAGCGGCGGACACCACCGACGTGCCCTGCAGGCCGGTCTCCGCGCCGATTCTCACGGTCAGGGTGGACGGGCTCGCGGCCTCTCCGAGGAGCCGCATTAGTACCACTTGTTCCTCCAGCGCTTCGAGCACGTCACGGAGCCCCTTGCCGAAGTCGGGGGCGGCCAGGTTGGCGGCACCGCCAAAAACCACGCGTTCCTCCTGCCGCTCGGCGAGGCTGTCGAGCAGAACGGAGAAGACCGCCCCCGCGTTCTGCCGCTCGGTCACCGGGATGCGATCAGCCAGGCCGGTCACGGTCGCGGCCGCGTCCGAAAGCTTATGACCATCCAGGCACGCGTTGAGCACCGCGCGCAGGTGCGCGATCGACTCAGGCTCCGCCGGGTCGGGCAGGTCCACCGTAGCCTGCTCCACCCGGCCGGTGTCGGTGATGAGCACCAGCAGCACCCGCTGCGGGGTGAGCGACACCAGCTCGATGTGCCGGACCGCCGACCTGGACAGCGACGGGTACTGGACCACCGCCACCTGCCTGGTCAGCTGGGCGAGCAGCCGGACCGTCCGCGCCACGATCTCGTCCAGGCTGTAGGCCCCGGCCAGGAACGCCTCGATCGCCCGCCGCTCGGCCACCGACAGCGGCTTGATCGACGACAGCCGGTCCACGAACAGCCGGTACCCCTTTTCGGTGGGGACCCGCCCGGCGCTGGTATGCGGCTGGGCGATGAACCCCATCTCCTCGAGGACCGCCATGTCGTTACGGATGGTCGCGGGCGACACGTCCAGGCCATGCCTGTCCACCAGCGACTTCGATCCCACCGGCTCGGTGGTGGACACGTAGTCCTCGACTATCGCGCGAAGTACGGCCAGCTTCCGCTCGTCAAGCACCGTGTTCACCTCCCTGCTTGGCACTCACTATCACTGAGTGCCAATTCTATTTGCTCACGAGAGTCTCCGGACGGCAAGAACGGTTGGGTTACGCTTCCGTCCAGCGATCGAGGCGTGGCGGGTGGGCCCCGGGTGAGCGCGCGGACGGCCCAGAGTGGGAGGAAGCGGTGCAAAGCAGACAATACGGGCGGGATGTGCTCGCGCCGGAGAACCGCAAGCCCAAACCCGGGCAGCGGCCAGTGGAGCAGGTCGAGGCGGTGCCCGGGCTCGTCGTCGAGGACTTCGACGGGCGCTTCTGCGGGGCGGTCGTCGCGCTGGATAAGGATGCGGTGACGCTCGAGGACCGGCACGGCAAGCGCCGGGTGTTCCCGGTTCCCGGTTCGTTCCTGATCGACGGCAAGCGCGTGACGCTGGTCAGGCCGCGCCCGGCACCGGCCCAGAAATCCGGCGGGCCGGGAAATCGCACCGCTTCCGGCTCAATCGCCGCACCGCAGCAGCGCGCCAAGGTCGCCAAGGCCAGCCGGATCTATGTCGAGGGCAAGCACGACGCTGAGCTGGTGGAGAAGATCTGGGGCGATGACCTGCGCGACGTTGGCGTTGTGGTCGAGTACCTGGAGGGCGTCGACGACCTGGCGGCCATCGTCGACGAATTCCAGCCGGGACGCGGGCAGCGGCTCGGCGTCCTCGTCGACCACCTGGTCGCGGGGTCCAAGGAGAGCCGGATCGCCGCCTCGGTCGCCGGCAATCCGCACGTGCTGGTGGTCGGCCACCCCTTCATCGACATCTGGGCGGCGGTCAAGCCCGCCACGCTCGGGCTGCCGGCCTGGCCGGACGTCCCCCGGGGAGAGCAGTGGAAGGAGGGTGTGCTGCGGCGGATCGGCTGGCCGCACCGGACGCCGCAGGACGTCGCGGTCGCCTGGCGGCGCATCCTGCGTGCGGTGAACAGCTACGCCGACCTCGAGCCGGAGCTGCTCGGCCGGGTCGAGGAGCTCATCGACTTCGTAACTGTGTTATCCCGCTCGCTGTGCTTCCCCCCTCGCCGCCGGGCGCTTGAACCCGATGCCTTCCCTCGTCACTCGGCAAAGACCGCCTCCTTCCTCAGTCCAGGCACCGGCGCGCCCTTTGGCTCGCGGTAGTTGGCACGTTGGCTGGGGGTGCCAAGACGACTAGGTCAGATCGCGGATGACGGCGTCGGCGAGCAGGCGTCCCGGCCGGGTCAGGACCAGCCGGCCGGAGGCGTACGCCGCATCTTCGATGAGTCCGGAGTCCCGGGAGCGTTCGGCGGCGGCCCGGGCGGCGGGTGTGAGAAGCGTCACCGAGAGGCCCTCCGCCAGCCGGGCGCGGAGCATGATCTCCTCCATCTGCTGCTCCCCCGGGGTCAGCAGCTCGCGGGCGGCCGCCGGGGAGTGGCCGGCCGCAAGGCGCTGCGCGTAGGCGGTCGGATGGCGGACGTTCCACCAGCGGACGCCACCGATGTGGCTGTGCGCGCCGGGGCCGAACCCCCACCAGTCGCCGCCCGTCCAGTAGAGCATGTTGTGACGGCACTGCCCCTTATCGCTTTTGGCCCAGTTCGAGAGCTCGTACCAGCCGAACCCGGCGCTGCCGAGCAGGTCGTCGGCGATTAGGTACCGGT
The DNA here is from genome assembly GCA_050013875.1 of Trebonia sp. Classification (GTDB taxonomy): domain Bacteria; phylum Actinomycetota; class Actinomycetes; order Streptosporangiales; family Streptosporangiaceae; genus Trebonia. Next base: position 22,867 of record JBEKEK010000037.1, read on the forward strand.
CGGCCATCGCGTCGTCGTCGGGGGCGGCGATCTCGCCCCGGCGGACCTTCGCCGCGAGCCGGGTGCCCTCCTCCACGATCAGCGCGTAGGCGGAGACATGATCGGGGTCCGCGTCGATGGCAGCGGTGAGCGAAGCCCGCCAGTCATCGTCGCTCTCCCCCGGCGTCCCGTAGATCAGATCAAGGCTGACCTGCTCAAACCCCGCCTCGCGGGCCCAGCGGACGCAATCGGCGGTCCTGCCCGGCTGATGCTGGCGCTCGAGAACCCGCAGCACATGGGGGACGGAACTCTGCATACCGAACGAGACCCTGGTTACACCGCCCGCCCGCAATTGCCCGAGCTCAGCCGGGCCGACCGATTCCGGGTTCGCCTCGACGGTCACTTCCGCGTCGTCTTCCAGGCCGAACGCTTCGTCGATGGCCGCCAGCATCCCGGCAATCTCGGCCGGCCGGAGCAGTGTCGGCGTGCCCCCGCCGAAGAACACCGTGGCGGCCCCGGCCCGGCCGGCCGGCAGCACCTGGGCGGCCAGGCCGATCTCCGCGGCGACGAGGCCCGGGTACGCGGCCTGGCTGCCGCCGCCGCCCAGCTCGGTTGCCGTGTAGGTGTTGAAATCGCAGTAACCGCAACGGGTCCGGCAGAACGGCACGTGTACGTAAACCCCGAACGGGGTATCGCCCAGTTTCCGGGTCGCCGTCGGCGGCAGCGACCCGTCTTCCGGGACCGGTTCTCCGTCCGGCAGCGTACCTGGCATGCTGCCGAGGATAAGCTGTAGTTGGTACATCACGGGCGGGAGGAACTGGTGACGTCAGATCCGGGACCTGGTTCAGACGAATTTTCGCTGCCGCCGTCGTCCGATAGCGAGCCCGAGACCCGGCCGAACGGGCAGCCAGGGCCGGCGCCCAACGGTCAGTTCCTTCCGTACAACGGCCAGTTCCACGGCCAGCCCCCGTACGGTCCGCCGGCTTATGGTCCGCCCAGCTACGGGCCGGTCCCGCCGTACGGCCCGGTTTCGCCGTACGGGCAGGCTCCCTACGGGCAGGCTCCCTACGGGCAGGCTCCCTACGGGCAGGTTCCCTACGGGCAGCTCCCCTACGGGCAGCCCGGCGCCGTCCATCCCGGGATGCTCACCGCGGCGGCCGACCGGGAGCGGACCATGGACGTGCTCAAGGCCGCCTACGGAGAGGGCCGGATCACCAAGGAAGAGTTCGACCTGCGTGCGGGGCGCGCGATGGGCGCGCGCACCTACGCCCAGCTCGCCGCGGTGGTTGCCGACCTGCCGGCCGGGCCGCACCTTGGCGTCATGCCCTTCCAGCCCGGCTACTACCCGGCCGTCAACACGCCGACCAGCGGGCTGGCCATCGGGTCGCTTGTCTGCGGGATCCTGGAGATCTTCACGCTGGGATTCGCCGCGATCCCGGCGGTCATCCTCGGCCACCTGGCCCGCAATCACATCAGGCAGACCGGCGAGCGCGGCGACGGAATGGCCATCGCCGGGCTGGTCCTCGGTTACCTGGGCATCGGCATCTGGACGCTCATCATCATCGCCCTGGCAGCCCGCCCGCAGGGCTGAGGCCGAGCCGTCACTTGGGACGGGACTCGGTCTGGGTGGTGGAGAGCGCGGCGACGAAGGCCTCCTGGGGGACCTCGACCCGGCCGATCGTCTTCATCCGCTTCTTGCCCTCCTTCTGCTTCTCAAGCAGCTTGCGCTTGCGGGTGATGTCACCGCCGTAGCACTTGGCCAGGACGTCCTTGCGGAGGGCGCGGATGTTCTCACGGGCAATGACACGCGATCCCACCGCGGCCTGGATGGGAACCTCGAACTGCTGCCTCGGGATCAGCTCCTTGAGCCTGGAGGTCATCGCCAGCCCGTACTCACGGGCGTTGTCGGCGTGCACGATCTGGCTGAACGCGTCCACCGGCTGGCCCTGCAGCAGGATGTCGACCTTCACCAGGTCCGCCACCTGCTCGCCGTCGGGCTCGTAGTCGAGGCTCGCGTAGCCCCTGGTGCGGGACTTGAGGTTGTCGAAGAAGTCGAAGATGATCTCGCCGAGCGGCATCGTGTAGCGGATCTCCACCCGTTCGGGTGACAGGTACTCCATACCCCTCAGCATGCCGCGGCGGCTCTGGCAGAGCTCCATGATCGTGCCGATGTAGTCGGTTGGGGAGATGACCGTGGCCCGGACGACGGGCTCGTAGACCTCTTTGACCTTGCCGCCGGTGTGGCCCTTGGGCGAGCCTCCGGCGGCGGCGAAGCCGTCGATGCCGCCGGGGAAGTCGCTCGGGTTGGTCACCTGTAGCTCGCGGCCGCTCTCCATCACCACGCGGTAGACGACGTTCGGCGCGGTGGAGATGAGGGACAGGTCGAACTCGCGCTCAAGCCGCTCCCTGACGATCTCCATGTGCAGCAGGCCGAGGAAGCCGCAGCGGAAGCCGAAGCCGAGCGCGGTGGAGGTCTCCGGCTCGTAGACGAGCGCGGCGTCGTTCAGCCGGAGCTTGTCCAGGGCGTCCCTGAGCTCGGGGTACTCGTCGCCGTCAACCGGATAGAGGCCGGAGAAGACCATCGGCTTGGGATGGTCATAGCCGCCCAGTGCCTCTTTAGCCGGATTTGTCGAGACCGTGATCGTGTCGCCGACGCGGGCCTGCCTGACGTCCTTCACGCCGGAGATGACGTAGCCCACCTCGCCCGCGGCCAGGCCTTCGCTCGGGATCGGCTCGGGCGAGATGACGCCCAGCTCCAGGGTCTCGTGGACGGCCTGGGTCGACATCATGAGCATCCGCTCGCGCTTGGTCAGCCTGCCGTCGACGACGCGGACGTAGGTGATGACCCCTCGGTAGGTGTCGTAGACCGAGTCGAAGATCAGCGCCCGCGCCGGGGCATTGGGGTCGCCGTGCGGCGGCGGAACCTGCTCGACGATCTCGTTGAGCAGCTCTTCCACGCCCGCGCCGGTTTTCGCCGAGACCCTGAGCACCTCGGACGGGTCGCAGCCGATGATCGCCGCGAGCTCGCCCGCGTACCGGTCGGGCTGGGCCGCGGGCAGGTCGATCTTGTTGAGCACCGGGATGATCTTGAGGTCCGCTTCCAGGGCCAGGTACAGGTTGGCCAGGGTCTGCGCCTCGATGCCCTGGGCGGCGTCCACCAGCAGAACCGCACCCTCGCAGGCGGCCAGCGACCGCGATACCTCGTAGGTGAAGTCGACATGGCCAGGGGTGTCGATGAGGTTCAGGACGTAGTGCGTGTCGCCCTTCTTCCACGGCAAGCGCACGGCCTGGCTCTTGATCGTGATGCCGCGCTCGCGCTCGATGTCCATCCGGTCGAGGTACTGGGCGCGCATCTGGCGCGCGTCGACGATGCCCGTGAGCTGCAGCATCCGGTCGGCCAGGGTGGACTTGCCGTGATCGATGTGCGCGATGATGCAGAAGTTGCGGATCACGGCCTGCTCGGTACGGGCCGGTGCCGGGGCCTTCGCCTGGGCTGGGGCCTGGGCCGGATCGCTCATTGCCACCCTTACTTCCTTGGACCTGCGAAACGTATGCGAATGCGGTGCGCCGGGTACCGCGCGGGAGTCGCAGCGCCGACACCGCGACCGCGGCCTGGCGCGGCTGTCGGCGCTCGTCGCGCGGACGCCCGCATGATCAGGGTATCGTGATGAGACCGCGGTCCTCGCGCCAAGCGACGCCGCCCCCGCGCCGACGGCCGATAACACCGTTGGTTTGAGGTGCGGGCGGCGGGTCGGCTATCCTTGGCGTTCGCGCCCACTTTCTCACGCTGCCGCATGCCGCTCGGGGCGGGCAGACCGTTCCCTGGGCCGGGTCAAGCAGACTTACATATCCAACGAAGGACAGACACGCGTGGCGAACATCAAGTCGCAGATCAAGCGCAACAAGCAGAACGAGAAGGCGCACCAGCGCAACCGCGCCGTCAAGTCGGAGCTCCGCACCCACGTGCGCAAGTTCCGCGAGGCCGTTGAGTCCGGCGACGTCGAGGCGGCGACCTCCGCACTGCAGGTCGCCTCGCGCAAGCTGGACAAGGCCGTCTCCAAGGGCGTTATCCACAAGAACCAGGCGGCGAACCGCAAGTCGGCCATCGCCAAGAAGCTCTCCGAGCTCCAGGCGGCCTGAGCTTAGACTCCTCCGCCGCGCCGGACGCATGTTGGCAGCGTCCGGCGCGTTAGCGTGCGCGGACTAACGTCGGCCGTCCGCCCCACCGAACCTGCCAGCTACGCCAACGACCTGCTCGAACCTGTCGGCTACGCCATCGACACCAATAGGCGCTGTCGTTGGCGTAGCTGACAGGTCGGAGCCATGTCGATGGCGTAGCCGACAGGACGGCTGGCCCAAGCAGGGACCCAAGCCGGCAAACGCCAGCGCCAGCCCAGACCAGGGACCCCCGAGTCGGCGTACGCCAGCGCCAGCCCAGACCAGGGACCCCGAACCAGGGAACGCAAGCGAGAGCCCGAGGCAGGACGCAGCCCCGGCAGACGCTGGCTTACCCGAACCTGGCCACAGGCTCGGGGCCGCGAGGGAGATTCTCCGCTGGCCTTCCGCAGGAGTGCCAGCGGAAATCTCCCCAAGGCCTCCAGCCCCGCCGTGGACTCCGCAAACCTCCCCAAAGCCTCCAGCCCCGCCGTGGGGTCTTGACCCGCAAACCTCCCCAAGGCCTCGAGCCCAGCCGTGGGGTTTTGAACTGCGGAAATCTCCCAAAAGCCTCGAGCCCGCTGTGGGGGTTTAGCGAACGGTAGCGCGGTAGGCGACGATCTGCCTGATCACGCGTTCCAGGGCGTACTCGGGGCTGACGCCGCCGCCCTTGACCTGAGCGTCCGCCTCGGCCACCGCCTGCAGCGCGCGGCCCACGCCGTCCGGGTGCCATCCGCGCAGCTGCTGGCGGATCCGGTCGATCTTCCACGGCGGGGCGCCGACCTCGGCCGCCAGCGCGTTCGCGTTCGCGCCCCTGGGAGCCGCGCCTACCCGCCCGAGGAGCCTTACCCCGGTGGCCAGTGCGCTGGTGATCAGGACCGGCGCGGTGCCGGTGGCGAGAGCCCAGCGGAGCTGTTCCAGGGCCTCGTTCAGCCTTCCCTCGACCGCGTGGTCGGCAACGCTGAAGCCGGTCGCCTCCGCCCGGCCGCGGTAGTACCTGGCCACCACGGCGTTGTTGATTCTGCCCTCGGTGTCGCTGGCGAGCTGGTCGACCGCGCTGGCGAGCTCGCGCAGGTCGCCGCCGATCGCATCGAGCAGCGAGCGGACGGCGCCCTCGTCGGCCTGCCTGCCCACCCGCCTGAACTCCTGCCGGACGAAGTCGGTGCGCTCGCTCGCGCGGGTGAGCTTGGGGCAGCTGATCGTCGTGACGCCGGCCTTGGTGAGGTCGGTGACCAGCGCCTTGCCCTTGACGCCGCCCGCGTGGGTGAGGATCACCGCCGCGTCGGGGGCCGGGGCCTTGGCGTACTTCACCAGCTCGGCCGCGATGTCCTTGCTGGCGTTCTGCGCGTTCCTGACGATCACGGTCGATCCGCCGCCGAACAGGGACGGGGACGTCAGCGCGCCGATCTCGCCGGCCCCGAGCGCGGATGCCTCCAGGTCATGCAGGTCCCCGCCGGCGTCACCGCCGCCCGCCTCCTCGGCCAGCGCGGCCCGGGCCTGCGCGAGCGCCTGCCGCACCGCCCGGTCGACGAGAAACTCCTCCTCGCCGACGACCAGCGTGACCGGGGGGTAGGTAGCCATGGACGCAAGCATGCCACGTCCGGGCGGTCAGGGCGTGGCGGGTTCGCCGCCACGCCAGACGCGGCGCGGCTGGAGGCCGTAGTTCCAGGCGAAGGCGCCCTCGTGGTCGGCGTCCCAGAGGACGATGTCGGCGAGGCGGCCACGAACCAGCGCGCCGCGGTCCGGTGCGCGCAGGGCGTAGGCGCCGCCCAGGGTGGCGGCGCGCAGCGCGTCGGTGACCGACATCCCCAGGTAGGAGACGGCCAGCGCGATGACGAGCGGCATCGAGGTGATGCCGACGCCACCCGGAGTGTGGTCGGAGCCGAGCGCGACCACCACGCCCTTGTCAAGCAGGGACCGCACCGGCGGCCTGACCCCCTGCTGGAGGGCCGAGCCGGGCGAGATCACGGCGGCGACCCCGCCCCTGGCCAGCGCGGCGACATCCTCGTCGGTGGCCGCGTGGAGCAGGTCAGCCGAGGCGCAGCCGAGCTCGGCGGCGACCCGGACCGCGCCGTTCTTGCTGTTACCGCAGGCGTGCAGCCTCGGCAGCAGGCCGAAGCGGCGGCCGGCGTTCAGGATCCAGCGCGCCTCCTCCTCCGTGAACCGGCCGTCCTCGCAGTTCACGTCCACGCTGTCGGCGCCGACGGCGGCGGCGTCGGCGCACCAGGCGCAGACCGCGTCGATGTAGTCGCTGCGGCGGCCGAAGTACTCCGGCGGCACCGCCTGCGCGGCGTAGAAGGTCACATGGACCCGGGGCATGCCGGGCTCGTTCTCAAGCGAACGGAGCATCCGCACGTCGGCCAGCTCGCCGTCGCGGGTCAGGTGGTAGCCGGTCTTGGCCTCGATCGTGGTGGTGCCGGACTGGAGCCACGCGCCGAGCCGTTCGCGCACGTTGTTGCAGAGCGTCCAGGGGTCGGTGCCTCTGGTCACGGTGATGGTGGAGCTTATCCCGCCGCCCGCCGCGGTGATCTCGGTGTCGGACAGGCCGGTGGAGCGCATCGCGAGCTCCGCGTGCCGGTTGCCCGCGTAGACGGGGTGCGTGTGCGAGTCGATCAGGCCCGGGGTGACCAGGCCGCCGCCGAGGTTCTCGACCAGGTCCACGTCGACGATGTCGTCGACCACGCCGGGAACGCTGCGGGGCAGTTCCGACGACGGCCCCACCCAGGCGATCCGCTCGTCGGAGATGAGGATGGCGGCGTTGCCGATGAACTCGGACCCGGTCCAGAGCCGGCCGATGCTTGTGAGCAGCCGGGCGGTCATCCGGGCATCACGTCTTGCCCGGAACCACGCGGTTCGGTCCCTGTCATCATGAGCGGCCACCTGCCATGGATGTAGACGTCGGCGCTGACCGTGCTTACGGATACGTCAAACAGCGCGCTGGTAACGGTTGGCACCGGCTTGCGCGATCCGCCCACATATCGGTTCCGTTACGGTATTGCACCGAAGGGCCTTAAGACAAGCCCCTGTGCCAAGAACTAAGCGAACTCGAAGCTGCTCGTGTATACACTGCGCCGGCCGCCCAGTGGGGCGGCCGGCGCAGGTCTACTGTCCACCCGCTGACCGCCGTCTGTTAACTGACCGCTAACCGGCAGTCAGCTGTCCGTGACTGCCTAGACGACGGCGTACCGCTCCAGCTCGGCGGCGAGCTCCGGTGGCACCCGGGCCTCGAGGATGGTCCCCTCGGGTCCGTGCTCGGTGCTGGTGACCTCGCCCGCCGCGTGCGCCCTGGCTACCAGGTCGCCCCGGCTGTAGGGCACGCTCACCCGGACCATCTGGTCCCGCTCCGGGAGCCGCTCCTCGATCGCCTGGCGGAGCGCGTCAAGGCCCTCGCCGGTGCGCGCGGAGACGAGCACGGACTCGCGCTCGCGCAGCTGCAGCGCCTTGAGCGGCACCGGGTCCGCGTCGTCGATCTTGTTGATCACGACGAGCTCGGGCACCCCGTCCGCACCGATCTCCTTGAGCACGCCGCGGACGGCGGAGAGCTGCGCCTGCGGGTCGGCGTCAGAGCCGTCCACCACGTGCAGCACCAAGTCCGCGTCGGCCGCCTCCTCCAGGGTGGACCGGAACGCGTCCACCAGCTGGTGCGGCAGGTGCCGGACGAACCCGACCGTGTCGGTCAGCGTGAACGGCCGGCCGTTGGGCGACTTGGCCCGGCGGACCGACGGGTCAAGGGTGGCGAACAGCGCGTCCTCGACCAGCACGCCCGCCCCGGTCAGCGCGTTCAGCAGGCTCGACTTCCCCGCGTTGGTGTAGCCGGCGATGACCACGCTCGGCACCGCGTTGCGGCGCCGCTGGGCGCGCTGGGTCTCCCGGCCGATCTTGAATCCGCTGATCTCGCCGCGCAGCTTGGAGATCTTCGTCCTGATCCGCCGCCGGTCGGTCTCGATCTTGGTCTCACCGGGGCCGCGGGTCCCGATTCCGCCGCCGCCGGCCACCCGGCCGCCGGCCTGCCTTGACAGCGACTCGCCCCAGCCGCGCAGTCGCGGCAGCATGTACTGCAGCTGCGCCAGCTCGACCTGCGCCTTGCCCTCGCGGCTCCGCGCGTGCTGCGCGAAAATGTCGAGGATCAGCGCGGTCCGGTCGATCACCTTGACCTTGACCACGCTCTCAAGGCGACGTAGCTGGCTCGGGCTGAGCTCGCCGTCGCAGATCACGGTGTCCGCACCGGTTGCCGCGACGATCCCGGCCAGTTCCCGTGCCTTGCCCGAGCCGACGTAGGTGGCGGTATCGACCCGGCTGCGCCGCTGGATCAGGCCGTCGAGTACCACCGAGCCCGCGGTCTCGGCCAGCCTGCTCAGCTCGGTGAGGGAGTTCTCCGCGTTCGCCTGCGTTCCCTCGGTCCAGACGCCGATCAGCACCACCCGCTCAAGCCGCAGTGCGCGGTACTCGACCTCGGTGACATCGGTGAGCTCGGTGGACAGCCCCGCGACGCGCCTTAGCGCGTGCCGGTCCTCCAGGTCGAGCTCCCCCGTCGCGGCGTCCATCTCAGTCCGCTCCCGCTGGCCCTCGCGCATCCGCTCCCGCTCGCGCTCACCGTAGGCAGTCGTCATTTTCCTCCAAGCATTCGCCGTTTCCTCCGATGGTGACACCATCGCAGGCGGCAGTCACCTTAATAAACAACCGGCTGGCTCCGGTTGTGCCCGGACCGCGGGTCACTGCCCGCCGCCCAATGCCCACCCCCGGTACGGAACGGTCGCGTGCTTCGCCTTTTCCCGCCGCGCCTGCCGCGCCCCTGGCGGCCGACACTGCCAGCGGGCCGGCTACCGGCCGGGGCCGCGCCGCTCGCCGAAGACCGCGTTGACGGCCTCGCGGCCCGCTTCGAGGGCGCCCGCCAGCAGGACGGCGTCGGTGGTGAGGCGGCTGACCGGCGGGGTCGACAGAGGCGGGTAAATAGCGAAGGCCGTGCCCTCGGCTTCCCCGTCGGCGATGGCCTTCAGGTCCGCCGCGGTGCGGGTGGCCCGGGTGAGCAGGGCGGTGCGGAATTCCGGCGATTCGTTCCTCAGCGTGGTGCGGGTCAGCAGCAGGACCGACCGCGGCGGCCTGCCCTGCCCGGTCGGTACGCCCCGTCGGAGCTGCCGCGCCCGCCTGAGCGCCCGCATCGCGGACGAGGCGGCGGCTGACCGCGCCTTTGCGGTTCGCTCGCGGCCACCGGCTGGCGTCAGGCCGTTGGTACCCGCCTGAACGCCGGCCGCGGCCAGGGCGCCGGTCAGGGCCCCGCCAACGATGGCTGCCCGGCGCCCGGCAGCCGCCGCGACTTCGGCTTCGGCTTCGGCTTCGGCCAAGCCGCCGATTCCCGCCTCGCCGTCGGTCGTGGCCACGCCCTCGGCTTGCGCCCAGCCGTCGATTCCCGGCTCTCCGTCGATTCCGACCCCGCCGTCGATGGCGGCCGGCTCGTCGGTGGTGTCGAGCGGGCGGCGGGACCGGAGGACCAGGATGTGCGTCGCGCCCTGGGCGAGCGGGGTGCGGAACGGGACCGACTCGGCTACGCCGGCATCGTAGTAGCGGCGGCCGCGCAGCCGCACCGGCGGGCCGGCCAGGAACGGCAGGGCGGCGCTGGCCCGGATCGCCAGGCGGAGCTCGGCCGGGTTGGAGATCATCGGGCGCAGGTCGGTGGACTGACCGGTCGCGGCGTCGGTGGCGAGCGGATGGTATTCGACCGGGCTGGCGAGGATCGAGTCGAAGTCCATCGGCCATTCCGTCTGGTACACCACCTCGACCAGCGTGCGGACGTCCGCCACCGGGCGCCGGTGCAGCAGGGCCGACCAGCGGATCATCGTCCGCGCGTAATCGGGATGAGCCCAGCCACGCAGCCGTTCCGGCTCCGAGCTGAGCAGCCAGGCGCCGGTGATCGCGCCGGCCGACGAACCATAGACCGCGTCGAAGGCGGGCATCAGCCCGAGCTCGTGCAGCGCCAGCGCCATCCCCGCCGAGACGGTGCCGCGCATGCCGCCGCCCTCGATGGCGAGCGCGACCCGCAGCCCGTCGCTGCGCTGCCCCGGCTGGCTCCCCGTCCGCACCCGCTCGTCGATCACCCGCAGCACGTCGTCCACCCTGAAACCCTATCCGCAGGTCAGCCAGCTGGGGTCAGAGAGCGCAGCGGTGCCGGGAGGGGGGCCTGATGGATGACGGTCAGCCGGTGGGTGGCGCGGGTGATGGCCACGTAGAGGTCGTGGCCGCCGTTGGCGGACTGGGCGATGATGCCGGACGGGTCGGCCAGCACCACGCGGTCGAACTCCAGGCCCTTGGCCTGCGAGACCGTGAGCAGGGTGGCCGCCGCGTCGAGGGATTCCGGGCGGTCGCCGGTGATCGCCTCGGGGATGGCCGCCGCGACTTCGGCGACGCGGGCGTCGGGGGCGATCACCGCCAGCCGTCCGCCGTCGGGCCCGCCAAGCACGGCCAGTTCGGCCCGGGCGGCCTGGGCCACGGACGCCGCGAAGTCCGAGCCGGCCGGGACCTGGACCGCGTGCGGGGGGACGCCCTCGGAGCGGACCGAGTCCGGCGGGCGCTCGGCCGGGGCCACTGAGGCCAGGACCTCAGCCGCGACCGTCATGATCTCGGCCGGGGTGCGGTAGTTGACGGTAAGGCGTTCCTCGCGCCAGCGGGTGCCGACCAGCGGGGTCAGCATCTCCTTCCAGGAGCGGGCGCCGGCCGGGGAGCCGGTCTGGGCGACGTCGCCGACCACGGTCATCGAGCGCGACGGGTTGCGGCGGAGCACCATCCGCCACGCCATCGAGGAGAGCTCCTGGGCCTCGTCGATGATCACGTGGCCGTAGGCCCAGGAACGGTCGGCGGCCGCCCGCTCGGCCGTCGACAGGGCCGGGCCGTTGTCGCGGTTCCAGGCCGCTAGCGTCTCGGCGTCCACCATGCCCAGGTCGGCGATGCCGGTGACGTCGAGCACCTCCTGGGCGTACTTCGCCTCCAGGCGCTGGGCGCGCTCCAGCTCGCGGCGCGCCGCCCTGGCGGCCGAGTCGTCGACCCCAAGCAGCTCGGCCGCCTCATCGAGCAGCGGGACGTCCGCCACCGTCCAGCGGGACGGGCGCGACTCACGGAGCAGCACGGCCCGTTCCCCGGCGGAAAGATGCGAGCCCGCCGCCGACGTGATCGCCTTGGCTGATCTCAGCAAATCCGAGACCAGCCGCTCCGGCGTCAGCGTCGGCCAGAGCGAGTCGAGGGCCTCGTAGACGCCTGGTTCGGCCCACAGGCGCTCGCGGGCGTAGGGCAGGTCCTCGTCGTCGAACAAGCCGCCGAGCACCCTCGCCTCCGCCCGGGCGAGCTCGTTGAGCAGCTCGGTGACGAAGAGCTTGCGCGCCACGTTGTGCGGCCGACGGGTGGACCTGGCGCGATCGCGGGCACGCAGGATGGCGTCCCGGCCCAGCGGGATCTGCACCCGGTCGGCGTCGACCAGCAGGTCGCGGCCGGGGACCTGCTGGCGGTCGCGGACCGCCTGCTGGAGCACCCGCACCATCCGCCCATCGCCCTTGACGATGGCGGCCGGGTCGCGGGTGTCGGTCGCGTGCACGCCGGGGAACAGGTCACCGAGCGTGTGCAGCACGACGTCGGTCTCGCCCAGGGACGGCAGCACCTGGCTGATGTAGCGCAGGAAGGTGGCGTTCGGGCCGATAACGAGAACACCGCGCCGGTCGAGGGTGCGGCGGTGGGTGTAGAGCAGGTAGGCGGCGCGGTGCAGCGCGGCGACGGTCTTGCCGGTGCCCGGGCCGCCCTGCACGACCAGCACCCCGGCCAGCTCGGAGCGGACCACCCGGTCCTGCTCGGCCTGGATGGTGGCCACCACGTCGGCCATCCGGCCGGTCCGGGCGGCGCTGACCGCGGCGATCAGCGCGGCCTCGCCGGACAGGGTCGCCCGGTCGCTGTCGGAGAGCCGGTCGAGGTCGAAGACCTCGTCGTCGACGCCGGTGACCTTGCGCAGCCGGGTGTAGATGTGCCGCCTGCGGATCAGCCCGACCGGATTGCGCGGGGTGGCCGCGTAGAAGGGCCGGGCGGCGGGAGCGCGCCAGTCGATGAGCTTCAGCTCATAATCGTCGTTGCGCAGGCCTATCCGGCCAATGTAAAGGGTCATCCGATTCTCATCGTCGAACCGGCCAAAGCAGAGGCCGCGCTCAGTGAGATTGAGCTGGGCGAGGCGCCTTTCGTGCTCGGCCGCCGATACGTCGCGCTCCAGCCTGGCCTGATGGGTGCCGCCGAAGCCGCCGCGGGAACGGACCGCGGTCAATTCCTGCTCGCTGCGCTCTCTTGCCTTGTCGAGCAGGCCGTAGAGCATCGTCACGTATTCCTGCTCGGTACGCAAGGCCGCCGCGTATCCGCTGACGTGGGCGTTTTCCTCATTCTCGGCGCTTTTACCGGAGTTTTCCAGGGGACTTTCCATGGGATCTGCCGCAGGGCTTTCTGCTGGGCTATCCGCGACCGGCGGCTCGGAATCCGTTTGACGCATTGCCATAATGCTTGGTATACTCCCGAGTATCCGGCATAGGCCGGGTTCTTCTTGCTGTTTTAGCAAGCACTGTATGTGTTTAGCAAGCACTGTATGTGTCTTCAAAGCCACTGTATGTCTGGGGAAGCACTGCATGCCGTGGGCAGGAATATCAAGCCTACCACGAGCGTCAATTGCACCCGCACCGCCGCTAAGCGCGGCTTTCCCACGGTAATTGCCAAGCAGCGGCCCCGGCGCCGCACCCCGCCCTCTCGGCACCTGCCGCTCGGCCGCCCTGCGCTGGCGGCCTAGGATGACAGCCGTACCTGGGAGGAGCTGTCCTGATGGCTGAGCGCGTGCAGATCGCCGGGCCAACCGGCGAGCGGTATGTAGAGATCCTGTCCCCCAAGGCGCTGGAGTTGCTCGCTGCCCTCCACGATGCCCTGGACGACCGGCGGGCGGAACTGCTGGCCGCGCGCCGCCGCCGCCAGGCGCAGCTGAGCGCGGGAGCGATGCTCGACTTCCTGCCGGACACCGCGCACATCCGCGAGGACCCGTCGTGGCGGGTCGCGCCGCCCGCGCCCGGCCTGGTCGACCGGCGGGTCGAGATCACCGGCCCGACCGACCGCAAAATGACGATCAATGCGCTTAACTCCGGGGCCAAGGTGTGGCTGGCCGACTTCGAGGACGCCAACACTCCCCTCTGGGCGAACATGATCGAGGGCCAGCTCAACCTCAAGGACGCCCTCGACCGGACGATCGACTTCACCTCCGAGGAGGGGAAGAGCTACGCGCTCAACCCCGACGGCACCCTCGCCACCATCGTGGTCCGGCCGCGCGGCTGGCACCTGGACGAGAAGCACATCCTGATCGACGGCCGGCGCGCTTCCGGCAGCCTCACCGACTTCGCCCTCTACATGGCCGCGTGCGCGCAGCGCCAGCTCGACAAGGGCAAGGGCCCCTACTTCTACCTGGCGAAGCTGGAGTCCCACCTCGAGGCGCGGATGTGGAACGACGCGTTCGACATCGCCCAGGACTTCCTGTCGATCCCGCGCGGCACGATCAGGGCCACCGCGCTGATCGAGACGATCCCGGCCGCCTTCGAGATGGACGAGATCCTGTACGAGCTGCGCGATCACTGCGCCGGCCTCAACGCGGGCCGCTGGGACTACCTGTTCTCGCTGATCAAGAAGTTCCGCACCAGGGGCCGCGACTTCGTGCTGCCGGAACGGAACGCGGTGACGATGACCGCCCCGGCCATGCGCGCCTACACCGACCTGCTGGTGCAGACCTGCCACAAGCGCGGCGCCTTCGCCATTGGCGGGATGGCGGCCTTCATCCCGTCCCGGCGCGACCCGGCGGTCAATGAGATCGCGCTGGCCAAGGTCCGGCACGACAAGACCCGTGAGGCGGGGGACGGTTTCGACGGCTCCTGGGTGGCGCACCCCGACCTGGTGCCGATCTGCCGCGAGGTGTTCGACGGGGTGCTCGGCGACCAGCCCAACCAGCTCGGCCGGCAGCGGCCCGAGGTGTCCGTCACCCAGGCCGACCTGCTCGCGGTGGCCAAGACCCCCGGTGGCATCACCGAGGCCGGGCTGCGGAACAACATCTCCGTGGCCCTGCAGTACCTGGCCGCCTGGCTCGGCGGCACCGGCGCGGTCGCGATCTTCAACCTGATGGAGGACGCGGCCACCGCGGAGATATCGCGGTCGCAGATCTGGCAGTGGATCCATAACGACGTCATCCTCGACGACGGCCCGCTGGTGACAAAGGACGTCGTGGAGCGCATGATCGATGAGGAGCTTGTGAAGATCCAGAAGCTCGCCGGGGAAGGCTTCGACGCGGCCAGGTACGGGCAGGCGGTCGCGCTGTTCACCGAGGTAGCGCTGGCGGACTCGTTCGCCGAGTTCCTCACGCTGCCGGCCTACGAGCGCATGCCGTAGGGCCGCGGTGCCGCCGGCCCGGCCGTAGGAAGGGGCGCTTGATGGCCGAATCACTCGCATCACTCGCATCGGCTCCGTCAGACGTATCAACCGACGCATCGGCCGCGAGCGCGCGCGCCGCGGAGCTAGCCCCCCGGATGCGCGCCATCTGCGGCGCCGCCAACGTCCTGACCGACCCGCTTGAGCTGCGCACCTACGAGTGCGACGGGCTGACGTCGCATCGCGCGACGCCCGCCCTGGTCGTGCTGCCCGAGTCGGCCGGCCAGGTGGCGGCGGTGGTGCGCGCCTGCGCCGAGGCCGGCGTGATCTTTGTCGCGCGCGGCAGCGGCACCGGCCTGTCCGGCGGCGCCGTCCCGCACGCCGAGGGCGTGCTGATCGTCATGTCGCGGATGCGCCGCATCCTCGAGATCGACCCGACCGCCCGGCGGGCGGTCGTGGAGCCCGGCGCCACCAACCTGTCGGTGACCGAGGCGGTCCGGCCGTTCGGCCTGTTCTACGCGCCCGACCCGTCCAGCCAGGTGGTCTGCTCGGTGGGCGGCAACGTGGCGGAGAACTCAGGCGGCGCCCACTGCCTGAAGCACGGGTTCACCGTCAACCACGTGCTCGGCCTTGAAATCGTCACGCCGGCCGGCGAGCTGACCTGGCTCGGCGACGGCACCGGCGTCGGCCACGGGTACGACCTGCTCGGCGCGTTCACCGGGTCGGAGGGCACGCTCGGCATCGTCACCAAGATCGTCGTCAAGCTCAGCCCCGCTCCCGAGGCGGTCCACCTGGTGCTGGCCGCCTACGACTCGCTGGAGGCCGGCGGGCGCGCGGTCACCGACATCATCGGCGCCGGGATCGTGCCCGCCGCCATCGAGATGATGGACGCCCTGTCCATCGAGGCGGCCGAGGCGGCGGTGCACTGCGGGTACCCCGACGGAGCGGCCGCGGTGCTGCTGGTGGAGCTCGACGGGCCGGCCGCCGAGGTCGAGGCGGAGCTCGCGACCGTCCGTGACCTCTGCCAGCGGGCGGGCGCGCGGGAGATCCGCGCGGCCGACGACCCGGTGCAGCGGGCCGGCATCTGGGCCGGGCGCAAGTCAGCGTTCGCCGCGGTCGGCCGGCTCTCCCCCGCCTACATCGTGCAGGACGGGGTGGTGCCGCGGACCGCGCTTGGTGATGTGCTGGCCCGGATCTCGGCCCTGTCGGCCGAGGCCGGCATCCGGGTGGCGAACGTCTTCCACGCCGGGGACGGGAACCTGCACCCCCTGGTGCTCTACAACGACGCCTCGCCCGGTGAGACGGAAGCGGCTGAGGTGCTCTCCGGTGCCATCCTCGACACCTGCATCGAGCACGGCGGCTCGATCACCGGCGAGCATGGCGTGGGGGTCGATAAGTCCCGGTATATGCCGAAAATGTTCAGCGCGGCCGACCTGGACACCATGCAGCTGCTCCGCTGCGCGTTCGACCCGGCGTCGCTCTGCAATCCGGGCAAGATCTTCCCGACCCCGCGGCTGTGCGGAGAGGTCCCCGGCCACCACCGCGGTCCGCGCCCCGCCGCCGCCCCCGGGCTGGAGATCTTCTAATGCCATCGGTAACGCACGCGGCTTACTCCCTCCCGCCCGCGACCCGCCACGCGTGGCGGCCGAACGAGGCCGGAACTCGGATAGCGGATCATTGTGTACACCCGCGTGTAGACAACGATCCATCATCATCGGGGTGGGAAGGTCGCACTCATGGCTGACCTGTCGGCGGTGGTCCGGAAATCGCTCGCGGCGGCCTGCAGCGAGACGCGTGAGGGTGTCGAGGCCGACGCGATCGGCGGGACTGCTGTGACCACCGCGCCCGGGCAAGCAAACGCGGGCAAGGCGAGCCCCGCGGCCGGGGGCAGCGGCGGGACTGCCGTGGCCACCGCGCCCGGGCAAGCGGGCGAGGGCGAGGGACGCCGCGGAGCCGTTGGCGGCGGAGGGCTCGTGCCCGCGTTCGTCGTTGCGCCGGGGTCCACGGACGAGGCGGCGGCCGTGCTGCGGGTTGCGGCGGAGCAAGAGCTCGCGGTGGTGGTACGCGGGGCCGGGAGCCGTCTCGGCTGGGGGGTGCCGCCGGAGCGGTGCGATCTGCTGATCGACATGTCGCGGATGACCGGGGTGGTCGAGCACTCGGCCGGGGACCTGGTCGCGCGCATCCAGGCCGGGGCACGGATGGGGGATGTCGCGGCGGTGCTCGCGCGGGATGGGCAGGAAATCGCGCTCGACGTACCGGACCGGGCGACCATCGGCGGGGTGGTGGCGAGCGGGCTCGCCGGGCCGCGGCGGCTGCGCTACGGGACGCCGCGCGACCTGCTGATCGGCATCACCATCGTGCGCGCGGACGGCACCGTGGCCAGATCGGGCGGGAAGGTCGTCAAGAACGTCGCCGGGTACGACCTGGGCAAACTGCTGGCCGGGTCGGCGGGGACGCTCGCGCTGATCACCGAGGCGACGTTCCGGCTGCACCCGCTGCCCGCCGCCAGGGCCTACGTCACCGCCGAGTACGTGGCAACCGGAGTGGCCTGCGATGCGGTGGCGGCGGCGGCGAACTCGCCGCTGACCGCCTCCGCGGTGGAGCTGAGCCGGCCGCGGCCGGGCGGGCCGATCCAGATCGGCGTGCTCATCGAGGGGTCGGCCGACGGGGTCGCGGCGCGCGCCATGCGGATGGCTGACTTGCTCGGCCCGGCCGAGACAGCACTGACGCCGCCGCCCTGGTGGCACGGCGCACCCGAGGCTGACGGCGGGACGCTGATCCGCGTCTCCTTCTGGGTGTCGGCGCTGCCGAAGGTGCTCGACGCCATCGGCGCGGCTGCCCGCGACACGGGCGTCTCCCCGGTCATCAACGGCTCGGCCGGCGCGGGCGTGCTCTACCTCCAACTCGACGGTGACGTTTCCCGGAACACGCCTTCAGTGCTTTCTCCCGGCACCCCAGAAGCGCCATCGGGAGCTGGGGTAGCCAGGGCCGGGGCGGCCGGGGCTAGGGCGGCTGGGATGGCTGGGGTGGCCGGGGCTGACGTGGCTGGGGCGGCTGGGGCGGCTGGCGTGGCTGGAGTGGCCGGGACTGACGTGGCTGGGGCGGACGGGGCCATTGACATCGCCGGATTCGTGCGGGCAGTGCGGTCGGGGCTCGCGGGTGAGCGGGGCGGGGTGGTTGTGTTGGCGGCACCGGGGCCGGTGCGGGCGGCGATCGCCGGTGACGGCGGGATGGCGGGGAGCGTTCCGGCGCTCGCCCTGATGCGGGCGGTCAAGGACCAGTTCGATCCCGGGCGCCGGTTGGCGCCCGGCCGGTTCCCCGAAGCGATGTAAGGGATCTCGATGAGCGACGAGGCAACACGGCCACCGGCGGCGAATCATGAGACTGACGAGGCGGAGCAACGCGTCCGTTCGGCAGTGAAAGATTGTGTGCACTGTGGTTTTTGCTTGCCGGCCTGTCCTACCTACACGTTGTGGGGCGAGGAGATGGACTCCCCGCGCGGGCGCATCCACCTGGTGGGGCAACTGCTCGACGGGGCGCCGCTGACGCCCGCCACGGCCGGCCACTTCGACCGGTGCCTCGGTTGCATGGCGTGCATGACCGCCTGCCCCTCCGGTGTGCAGTACGACCAGATCATCGAGGCGGCCAGGGAGTGGACCGAGGCCGGGGTGAACCCGCTGGCGGGCGGGCCTGCCGACGACGGCCGGGCGGAGGCCGGCGCCGGGGATGACGGCGCTGGTGCGTCCGGTGATGGCAGCGTCCCCGGTGCGCCGACCGCGCCGCGGCCGCTGGCCGACCGGGTGACCAGGGCGGCCATCTTCGCCCTGTTCCCCTACCCGCGGCGGTTGCGGGTCGCGACCGCGCCGCTGCGGCTGGCGCAGCGGATCGGGGCGGACCGGCTGCTTGCCCGCAGCGGCCTGGTGGGCAAGGTCTCCCCCGCAGCCGAGCAGGCGCTGCGGCTGGCGCCGTCAACCCGCGCGCGGCCGCCGGGGCGGTTGCCCGAGCGGGTGCCGGCGCTCGGTACCCGGCGGGCGGTGGTCGGGATGCTGACCGGATGCGTGCAGTCGGTGTTCTATCCCGGGGTCAACGCGGCCACCGCCCGGGTGCTGGCGGCCGAGGGGTGCGACGTGATCATCCCGCGCGACCAGGGCTGCTGCGGGGCGCTGTCATTGCACTCGGGCCGTGCGGCCGAGGCGGCGCGATTCGCGCAGCAGACCATCGCCACCTTCGAGGCAGCCGGCGTGGACGTGATCGTGGTGAACTCGGCCGGCTGCGGGTCGGCCATGAAGGAGTACGAGCGGCTGTTCGCGCTGCTGGCGGCGGACGGCGGCG
Organism: Trebonia sp.; assembly: GCA_050013875.1. Classification (GTDB taxonomy): domain Bacteria; phylum Actinomycetota; class Actinomycetes; order Streptosporangiales; family Streptosporangiaceae; genus Trebonia. The sequence continues at coordinate 41,743 of JBEKEK010000037.1, forward strand.
AGGAGGAGGCGGCGGCCGGGGCCTCGCCCGCGCTGCCCGGGCAACTGAAGGCGGCTGCCTGGTCCACCCGTGCGGCGCTGCTTTCGGCCAAGGTCAGGGACTTCGCGGAGTTCCTTGACGAGCTTGGACCGGTCGCGGTGCGTCAGCCAGTGCCGGTACGGGCGGCCTATCATGACGCGTGCCATCTCGGGCACGCGCAGCGGATCACCGCGGCGCCGCGGTCCCTGCTGCGCGCGATCCCCGGGCTCGACCTGGCCGAACTGCGCGACGCTGGGGTCTGCTGCGGTTCGGCGGGCGTGTACAACCTGCTGCAGCCGGAAGCGGCGGCCGCGCTCGGGACGCGGAAGGCCGACTCGGTCATCGCCGCGGGCGTGTCCCTCCTGATCGCCGCCAACCCCGGCTGCACGCTGCAGATCTCCGCCGCGCTGGCGGAGCAGGGGGTGACGATGCGGACCGCGCACACCGCCGAGATCCTGGACGCCTCGATCAACCGCGTCCCCCTCCCCTGACCGGCGGCTACCGGCTTCGCCGGGAGGGTCAGCCGGGAGGGTCAGCCGGGAGGGTCAGGGGGCGGGGAGGGTTACCACGGTGGGGGCAGCGCCCCGTTCTGAGGTACCGATCACGTCGGCGCCGGCCGCGGTTAGCGCGGTGATGTCGCCGCCGTCCGTCTGGGCCGGCCGCGACCAGGCCAGCCCGTCCCGCGAGGTCCAGGCGACGGTATCCGCCGCCCCGCCCTTGCCCGCCAGGCCGACCGCGGTGAACCCGCCGGGCGCGGCGGTCAGCGCCGTGATCACCCCGAGGCCGTCAGGGGCGGAGAGCACGGCCTGCTGCCACCGGGCACCGCCATCGACGGAGACCACGACCACCGGGATATCTCCGGCCGCGGTGTCCGCGTAGCCGGCCGCGACCACGCGGTTGCCGCTGGCCGCGACGGAGGTGAGCGTCGCGCTGTGCGCACCGGACGGCAGGTTCACATTGGTCAGGCTCCAGTGCTTGCCGTCCGCTGAGATCCAGATGCCCTGGCCGGCGCCGTGCGAGCCGACGGCCACGAAGCCGTCCGTGGTCGCGGCGACGGCGTTGACGGTGGAGGCCGAGAGCCGCCCGTCCAGCCCGCCGTTGCTGCCAAGGGTCCAGCTGCGCAGGTCGGCGGAGTACCACAGGACCGCGAAGATCCGGCCGCCGTCCATCTGCCTGCCGACGGCCACGTAGCCGCCGTGGCCCGCGGCAATGCCGAGGAACTCGGTGCCCCTCCCGGCGAGCGCTTCCAGGTTGGCGGCCGGCTGCCAGGTAACGCCGTCCGCGGAGGAGAGCACGACCGGCTGCGTCGTCCCGCCCTCGGAGGCGGTGCCGACGGCGATCCAGCCCGCCTGGCCGTATGCCACCGAGGCCAGGCCGGCCTGGCCGCCGACCGCGCCCAGGGTGGCCGCCGACACCAGCGTCCAGGCGCCGCTGGCGGCCCGCCGCCAGATCGCCGGGTGGCCATCCGCGGTGCCGGCGGCCAGGGCCACGCCGCCCGCGATCTGTATTGAGGCGACGGTAACGGTGCCGCGCTGGCCCGGGTACCCGGGCATGGTCTGGCCGGCGAAGGCGGGCGGGACGGCTTTCCCCGACGGGTGGATGCCGGCATTGCCGGCCGAGCCGACCGGGGCGGCCGAGGCGGCCGGGGACACCGCGCCGGTGTCGGACCGCGGGGCGAGCATTTCGTTGGCCTTGCCGGTCAGCATCATCAGGGCGCCGGCCCCTACGGTGACGATGATCGCGGCCGGCACGCCGATCGTCGCCACCTGCAGCGCGCGCCGACGGCGGGCCGGGGTGCCCGGCCGGGACACCGGCCACGGCCTGCGCGGCGCCGCGGCCTCCCTGACCGACCCCTGCCAGGCGCGGAACAGCTCATCGGGCTCGCTAAGCGGCGGCGCACCACCCGCGCGCGGCGGCGCACCCGGGCCGCTGAATCCGGCCGGCCCGCTGAACCCGGCCGCGCCGAGTGAGCCAGGGGCCCGCGCGCCGGCCATCACCGGCGCGCCGAGCGGCACTTGTCCGCTGCCTGCCTGCCATGCCTGGTCGGGGTACCCACTCTCCGGATAGCCGCCCTCCGGGTACCCGATCTCGGGGTACGCCCCCTCGGGGTGCCCGCCCTCCACATACCCGCCCTCGGGGTTCCCGATCTCGGGGTACCCGATCTCGGGGTACGCCCCCTCGGGGTGCCCGCTCTCCGCATACCCGCCCTCGGGGTGCCTGCTCTCGGGGTACCCGGCCTCCGGGTACCGGTTCCAGCCCGCCAGCCGGCGGGTGGGCAATGCCTGGTCTGACCCGAACCGAATGCGGACGTCCTGCTCCTCGTGCCCCGCGACGGGCGCCGCACCCGGGCGGTTCGGGCGCGCCGGGGCCGGACGCGGCGGTCCCTGCACGTCGTCGTCGCGCACGGATGCCTGCCGCACCCGGTCCCGTAGCGGCAACCGGGGAGTGCCGGCGGGCGTGAACGTGGGCTGCGCCGGAATCGCGGGGGACGAGAGCCCGGGCTGCAGGGGGACGAAGCCGGAATCGGCGAAGGAGGGGCGGCTCAACTCAACGACCGTCGGCCGATCGCCAACGGTCCGCCGGGCGGCGAGCCGCGGATCGGCCGGCCCGCGGCCGTCGAACCAGGTGCCGGGGGACTCAGTCCGGGCAGGCCCGGTATCCCCGGGCCCGGTGTCGGCCGGGCGTAGGCCGGCCGGTTCGGAGTCGTCAGGCTCAAGGTCCGCGGGCTGGGCGTCGTCGGACCAGGCACCGTCCGATTCCGGGGCCGCGGGCGCAAGGTAGCCGGCCTCATAATCGTCGGCCTCAAGATTGGCCGGGTCAGCGTGATCGAACCAGGTGCGGGTGCTTTCCGTATCCGCCGGCTCGAGGCCCGCCGGTTCAGTCTGCGTAAAGTCGCCGCCGGGAAACTGGGCGCCCGCGAGTTCAGCGTCGGTAAGCTCCCACGCCACCCCGGATTGCTGCCAGACTTCCTGGGCGAGTTGCCAGCCAGAACGCTGCCGCGGATCGAGCAGCCCGGGCACCGCGCCCGGCGGCACGGCCATTCCGGGGCCGCCCGCCCGTCCGCGCAATGCCTCGGTCGGGCCAACCACGGGGATATGCCGCGATCCATTCTGGAATGACCACGGCCAGAGCGGGCTGACCGGGTGCGGCACGTCCGGCCACGGGCCGCCGCGGTCGGCGCCATCGTCATTCGCGCCATCGCTGCCCGGCCCTGCCGAGGTCGCATCCGAGCGGACTGGCTCCGTACCGAGCCGAAACGGGGGGGCCGCTTCCCCGTCGGCCGGCCGGAGCCAGCCCGCCGGACTTGCCGCGCCGGGCCTTTTCGGCCAGGCGCTGGTCTCTCCGGATTCAGGCGCCAATAGGTTTCTTTCCCCTATAGCGGCGTCATATCCGGCCATGCCGTGAGGGTCTTGCCAAGCATTTCGCGCGGACCGCGTACTAGCCGTCTGGCCGTTCGCTGGGCGAATCACGTCGGTCATTGACTACTCCGAGTCCGCACGAAGTTACTTTCCGTAGCAGCGCTGGGCGCGGCCTTTGCGTCCAGAACTTCTATCGGCTGGCCCCTCGCTTTCGATAGTAACGGGGAGGACGCGAAATACCCAGACCTTGTGAGCAAAAAAATTACAACTAGTCCTACGATGCTCACTCTAAGTGATGACAGCGTGGACGGCTTAGCCGCCCACGCTAATTCCCGTGCCTCAAGAGAATCCTGACGCGTTTGAATTCACGTCATCACCATGCGCAACGAGAGTGGGACCGCCTATAGAAGCCGGGTCGATCGTCATTCATTCTTTGATCACTAATGCGCCATCTTCACCCACGTCAACAATCGCCACACAACTGTCAGCCGGCCAGACCGCTGACGGGTCTGGCCGGCTGAGGCCGGCCCGCTGGAGGGCGCGCCGGCTGGGAAACCCGGGCCGGGGGGAAGCCCAGGCAGTTTGGCCGGCTCCCGGAGGAGGAGACCGGCCGGCGGGAAAGCCCGGGCAGGGGAACCCGGGCCGGGGAACCCGGGCCCCGCGGCCGGCCTCCGGGGAAGGAGGCCGGCCGGGAGCAGCCCGGGCCGGGGGACCCGGGCTTGGAGGCCGGCCCACGGGGAGAGGGACCGGCCGGGAACAGGGCCTAGATGCCGCAGGCTTCGGCGACCGCCTGGGCGGATGCCTCGCGGGTGGAGGCGGCGGGTATGCCCGCCCGTTCGAAGTCGGTGACGTAGATGGAGGCCGCGTCGGCCGGGGTGGCGGCATCGTTGAGCGCGGGCAGGTAGGCCGCCCACTGCTGGTTGTAGGTCAGCACCGCCGACAGCTGGGTCTGCAGGTCAACCGCGGGGTTGCCGGTCACGTAGCCGCCCGGCAGCGGGGTGAAGCCGATCAGGCCGCCGCCGCCCATGCCCTCGGACTCCGGGTTGCCCTTGGACTCCTGGTACATGTTGCCCGCGATGCCGGCCGCGGCGTTGTCGCTGTAGCCATTGGCGAGCAGGAAGCTGACGATGGCGGTGACGTTGTCCGGGAGCAGGCCGTAGGACAGGTTGCAGCTCAGCGTCGACGCGGTGTGCGTGGCTGACGCGCTCGGGCTCGCGGCCGGGGTCGCGGCGGCCGCGGCCGCCGTCGCCTTCGTGGGCGTCGCTGACGGCTTCGCCGAAGCCTTGGGCGAGTTGCTGGCCCGCGGCCGGGCGGACGCCCGGGTGACACTGCCGGTGGCCGCATGGGCGGCCCGGATCGTGGCCGACGCGGCGGACTCGGGGCCGCCCGCACTGCCGAGGCCGACGTGCGCCGCGCTGCTCAAGCTGCTGGCCGGCTGCGCGGCGTCCGAGAGCTGAGCGGCCTGGGGACCGCCGCTGCCGGCCAGGCCGTAAGCGGCCGCCCCGGCCGCGATGGTCGCGGCCACCGCCGCGACGGGGACGACCTTGCCGACCCGCTTACGGGCCGTCGTGCGCCGGGGGCCCGCATGCCGCCCGGTGTAGGGCTCGGCGGAGCCGCCGATCTCGCGGTGCGGGCCGCCGTGCTGGCCGTGCTGGCCGTGCTGGCCGTGCTGGCCGGCCCGGTTGAACAGACCGAACGTGCTGCTGCCGCTACGCCTAGTGCCTGCGCTCAAGAATTCCCTTACGCCGTTCCTCGCCCGGCTACGCAGCCATGAAAGGGGGTGACCTCTCGCCAGGCCCTACAAGTGACGAATCGCTTGCAGCAAGAGTTACAGGCGGTAAACACCGGAAAGTTACGTTTAGCCACACATGACCCAGGAGAGCTACTGATCCGTCAATCAACTCGGAGATCGTCGCAGGCCAACGGATCCCCGAGTGCCACGACCCTCCCGGTCGCCGACCGCTCCCCTGACAACGGGAGTCACGCACAGCGACTAATGGCCCGAAATGACTAGCCGGCTTGCAGTAGTGGCGGCAATGCGAACCGTGCCTAAATAACTGAAGGTGACGATGTAACCCCTCATCGCGACCACGGACCAGGGCCAGCGCGCGGGCGGTCCGGTCGGCTCCGGGGGCGAGCCAGGTGACGCGCGGGTCTCTCCTGAACCAGGATTCCTGGCGGCGCGCGAAGCGGCGCGTCGAGCGGACGGTCTCATCGCGGGCCTGGTCAAGCGTCCACTCGCCGTCGAGGGCACGGAGCATCTGCTGGTAGCCGAGCGCACGGGAGGCGGTCCTGCCCTCGCGCAGGCCCCGGGCGGCCAGGCCGCGCACCTCGGCCTCGAACCCGGCCGCCCACATGCGGTCGACCCGCGCCTCGATCCGCTGGTCGAGTTCCGGCCGTTCGATGCCGAGGCCGACCTGAACGGCGGGGCGGCCCGCGTCGTAGCCGGGCAGGGTGGCGCTGAACGCGCGGCCGGACAGCTCGATCACCTCAAGCGCGCGGACGATCCGGCGGCCGTTGGAGGGCAGGATCGCCGCGGCCGCGGCCGGGTCGGCCGTCCGCAGCCGCTGGTGCAGGACCCCCGGGCCGTGCGCGGCGAGCTCGCCTTCCAGCCGGCTTCTGATGCCCTCGTCCGTACCGGGGAACTCCAGGTCGCCGAGGGCCGCCCTGATGTAGAGGCCGGAGCCGCCGACCAGCACGGGGACCAGGCCGCGGGCCTCGATGTCGTCAATGACGTGGCCCGCGAGCACCTGGTACTCGGCGACGCTGGCGGTCCGGGTGACGTCCCAGACGTCGAGCAGGTGATGCGGGACGCCACGGCGCTCGGCCATCGACAGCTTGGCGGTGCCGATGTCCATGCCCCGGTAGAGCTGCATCGAGTCGGCGTTGATGACCTCGCCGCGGAGGGCGAGCGCGAGCTCGACCGCCAGGTCGGACTTGCCTGACGCGGTGGCCCCGACGATCGCGATCAGCATGGGCGGGGGCGGACGGCTACCCGCGACGGGCGGGCATGCCCAGCAGGACCGGGGCGGGCGCCGCGGCGGCGGCGCCCGGGGCCGGCGCCGCGCTGGACGCGGCGCTCTGGCGGAGCTCCCAGGCATCGCCGGCCCGGGTCCGGCGGACCTCGAGCGGGGCGCCGTCGGCGATCAGGTGGTGCGGCGCGCCGTGGGTGACGCGGGTGGTGACGATGTCGCCGGGCCGCGGGGCGAGACCGGACGGGCCGGACCCGTCGGCCGGGGCGGCGAAGGGGACGAAGTGCACGAGGCGGTTATCGCGCGCCCGGCCGGACATGCGGTGCGTGGCGGCGTCCTTGCGTCCCTCTCCCTCGGCGACGAGGACCTCGACCACGGTGCCGTCCTGCTTCTCGTTCTCTTCCGTCGCGATCTCCTCGATCAGCGCGACCAGCCGCTCGTACCGCTCCTGCACCACCGCGCGCGGCACCTGGCCGTCCATGGCCGCCGCGGGCGTCCCCGCGCGGATGGAGTACTGGAAGGTGAAGGCGGACGCGAACCTGGCCTGCCGCACCACGTCCAGGGTTTCGGCGAAATCGGCCTCGGTCTCGCCGGGGAAGCCGACGATGATGTCGGTGGTGATCGCCGGGTTTGGCAGCTGCGCGCGGACGTTCTGCAGGATCGAAAGGTAGCGGTCGCGGCGGTAGGCGCGGCGCATCGCCCGCAGGATCGTGTCCGAGCCGGACTGCAGCGGCATGTGCAGGCTGGGCATGACGTTGGGGGTCTCCGCCATCGCGGCGATCACGTCGTCGGTGAAGTCGCGCGGGTGCGGTGAGGTGAAGCGGACCCGCTCCAGGCCGTCGATCTGGCCGCAGGCGCGCAGCAGCTTGCCGAACGCGAGCTTGTCGCCGAACTCGGCGCCGTAGGAGTTCACGTTCTGGCCGAGCAGCGTGACCTCGATGACGCCGTCGTCGACCAGCTGGCCGATCTCGTCCAGGATGTCACCGGGGCGGCGGTCGCGCTCGGTTCCGCGCAGCGACGGGACAATGCAGAAGGTGCACGTGTTGTTGCAGCCAACGGAGATCGACACCCAGGCGGAGTACGGGGACTCGCGGCGGGCCGGCAGCAGCGACGGGAAGGTGGCGAGGGTCTCCTCGAACTCCACCTGCGCCTCGCGGCGCACCCGTGCGCGCTCGAGCAGCTTCGGCAGCGACCCGATGTTGTGCGTGCCGTACACCACGTCGACCCAGGGAGCTCGCTTGGTGATCTGCTCCCGCTCCATCTGCGCCAGGCAGCCGCCGACGGCGATCTGCATGCCCTGGTGCGCCCTCTTGGCGGGGAGCAGCTGGCCGAGGTTGCCGTAAAGGCGGTCCGCCGCGTTCTCCCTGACGGCGCAGGTGTTGAACACAACCAGGTCAGGAGTCTCGCCCGCGGGCGCGCGGGCATAGCCCGCGTCCTCGAGCAGGCCCGCCACCCGCTCGGAGTCGTGCGCGTTCATCTGGCACCCGTAGGTGCGGATCTCGTAGGTACGTGCTTCTCCCACCTGACCAGGATAGGGGCGGATACGCGCCGGAAGGCCCGCTCGTGATATCAACCGACCATGACTGAGATCGCTGCCTACGGAACCTGGAAGTCGCCGATCAGCGCCGCCGACGTGGCCAGGGGGGCGGTCTCGGTCGCCTTCCCCGCCATCGCGGGCGCCGAGGTGTGGTGGCAGGAGAGCCGTCCGGCCGAGGGCGGCCGGGTAACGATCATGGCCTCGGCCGGCCCGTCGCACGAGCCGCGCGCGCTGCTGCCTGCCCCGTGGAACGCGCGCACCCGGGTGCACGAGTACGGCGGCCGGTCGTACCTGCCGGTCCCGTCGGCCGAGCCTGGCCGGTTTGATCTCGTCTTCGCGAACTTCGCCGACCAGCGGCTTTACCGTCTGCCGGCGGCCGGCGGGGCCGGCCAGACGCCGCTGCCGCTGACGCCAGGGGGCGCCGGGTTCCGGTTCGCCGACCTGGTCCTCTCCCCCGACGGCCGGGAGATCTGGTGCGTGCGGGAGACGGCCAGGCCCGACGATGGCCAGCCGGAGACCGGGTTCCACGTCGGCGGCGGCATGAAGGTCAGCCGGGCGATCGTCGCGGTGCCGCTCGACGGGAGTGCCGCCGGGGATACCGCCGGGGACGGCCCGGCCGCCGACGCCGCCGGGGTCATCAGGACGCTGGTCAGCGGCGCGCAGTTCTTCGCGTTCCCCACCCCGTCACCGGACGGCGGCAAGCTCGCGTGGATCAACTGGGATCATCCGCGGATGCCCTGGGACGGTACCGAGCTCCGCGTCGGGGCCGCGGCCGGCGGCGTCACCGTCGCGGATTCCGCACTGGTCATCGGCGGCCCGTCGGAGTCGGTCCTCGCGCCGCGCTGGCGCAACGACGAGAGCCTTTACCTGATCTCCGACCGGTCTGGCTGGTGGAACCTGTACGAGGCGGCCGCCGTGGGCGGCGCCCTGCCGCGGCCGCTGCACCCGGCCGAGGAGGAGTTCGCCGCGCCGCTCTGGCAGCTCGGCGGGCGGCCGTTTGAGCTGCTTTCCGACGGGCGGCTGGCGGTGCTGCACGGGCTCGGCGAGCTGCACCTGGCGGTACTCGACCCGGCGACCGGGTCGCTCGAGGACGTGGACCTGCCCGGCTACCGGACCGCCGACGCGGAGCTGGCCGTCTCCGGCACCACCATCGCGGCGGTGGCGGTCGGCCCGCGCACCCCCTGGAGCGTGCTGCGCGTCCAGGCCGGCCCGCCCGGCCGCCCCGGCCGCGAACCCGAGATCATCACAAGGCAGCCGGTCTTCGCGCCCGACCCTGCCTACCTTCCGGACGCGCGCCCGGTGCAGCTTTCCAGCGGGGGGAACGCACGCGTGGTGCACGCTCTCGTCTACGCGCCCGCCAATCCCGGGGTGACGGGGCCGGCCGGCGAGCTACCCCCGTTCATCGTGCACGTGCACGGCGGGCCGACGTCGAACTCGGTGCCGATGCTCAGCATGGAGAAGGCGTTCTTCACCAGCCGCGGCATCGGGATCATCGACGTGAACTACGGCGGCTCAAGCGGCTACGGCCGGGCCTACCGGGACCGGCTGCGCGGCGAGTGGGGCGTGGTGGACGTGGCCGACGCGATGAACGCGGCGCTGGCGCTCGCCGCCGCCGGGCAGGCCGACCGGGCCCGGCTCGGTATCCGGGGCGGCTCGGCGGGCGGCTGGACGGCCCTCGCCGCGGTGACGAGCGGCCCGGCGCTCACCGGCATCGGCCAGCCGGTGTTCGCCGCCGCCACGTCCTACTTCGGCATCTCCGACCTGCGGCCGCTGGTGACCGACACCCACGACTTCGAGTCCCGGTACCTGGACGGGCTGATCGGCCCGCTGCCCGGGGCCGACGCCGTCTACGCCGAGCGGGCACCGGTCGGGCACGTCTCCCCGCTGACCTGCCCGGTGCTGCTGCTGCAGGGGCTCGATGACCCGATCGTGCCGCCGGCCCAGTCCGAGGCCATCGCCGCCGACCTGGCGGCCTACGGCATCCCGCACGCTTACCTGGCGTTCGAGGGCGAGTCGCACGGCTTCCGCAAGGCGGAGACGCTCATCGCCAGCCTGGAGGCCGAGCTCGCGTTCTACGGCCAGATCTTCGGGTTCACCCCGCCGGGGGTGCCGCCGATCAAGCTCTCGTAGACAACGCAGGCGGGAGGGATCCCCCCGCGAGCCAAAGGGCGCGCCCCTGCCTTCGGAGTGAGCAGGGAGGGAGGGAGGGAGGGAGGGAGGGAGGAACGAGCGACCGACCGACGAGGGAGAAGGCAGGGGCTCAGAGCGCCCGGAGCCGAGCGGGAAAGCACAGTGCGCGGAACGGTGACGTGGAACCACGCGTGCGTTCACTACCCGGATCTTGATCTTCGTCTTAGTCGCCGAAGGCCACCCGGGTGAGGGTGGCGGCCGTCCGGGTGGCGCTGCCGATCGCGTCGTCAGGTGCCAGCCCGCACAGGTCGGTGAGCACGAAGAACGCCTCGGCGCTGACCACGACGGCCAGGTCCTGCTTGAGCCGCGTCATCGCGCTCGGCACGAGTCCGCCCGGGCTGCCGGGGGCGGCGAAGGGCGCGAGCGCGTAGTCGATGAGGCCGAACCGGATGCCGGGACGGGTCCGCGCCTCGGCGGGCGCGGTGATGGTGTGCGAGATCATCGCGCGCACCCCGCCCTGGTAGGCGTGCACGCCCCTGAGCAGGTACTGGCAGGCGAAGGTGACCCGCTCGACCGGGTCGCGGGAGTCCGCCACCGGGGCGAGGGCCCGCTCGGCGGTGGGCCAGAGGCCCGCCAGGGCCTCTTGCAGCAGCGAGATCAGGTCCGGGAAGTACCGGTAGGCGGTGGCCTCGGAGACCATGGCCCGCGCCGCCACCTCCGGCATGCTCACCTCGGCGCCGGACCGGACGAGCTCGCCGCAGGACTCGAGGATCGCCGCGCGGGTCCGCGCCTTCTGGTTCGCGCGCCCGCCCGGGGCGTTCAGTGCCGCCGTCATCCATCTGCCCCCTTCATGAATGTTCGTTCTCTTCATGAGAGTGTACTTGCATAACTGGCGATGGCAAGCTATCTTCATGAGAGTCAGCTCTTACGAAAGACTGGCTGATCACCAAGGAGACGTTCATGACCAGGGAATCAATCGTCGGCCCGGACGGCGGCGAGATCGTGCGGCTGGGACCCGCCACCGTGCGGATCCTGGAGGACGGCAGCACCACCGGCCACCGGCTCGGCATCGGCGAGATCACCGTCGCGCCGCACTCGTCCGGGCCGCCACAGCACCGGCATGCCCGGCACGACGAGGGGTTCTACGTTGTCTCCGGCACCGCCCGGTTCACGATCGGCGGCACCGTGCACGACGCGCCGCCCGGGACGCTGGCGATGATCCCGCCGGGGGCGCCGCACACGTTCGCCAACCCGGGCGACGAGCCGCTGGTACTGCTGAACACCTTCACCCCCGATCTGTACGTGCAGTACTTCCGTGACCTGCGGGAGCTGTCCGGCTCCGGCTCGGGGGCGGACTCCGGCTCCGGCTCGGGTTCCCGCTCGGGGGCGGACTCCGGCTCCGGCTCGGGCGACGGACCGGGCGACGGACCGGGCGGGGCGCCGCTGGCGGCCGAGACGATCGCGCGGGTCATGAGCCGGTACGCCACCGAGGTGTCGGACCAGTACGCCGACGAGTAGGCCGTCCCGACCGCTCGCTTGCATCAGCTGGCTCAGCCTTGGCCCGTCTAACTCGCCTGCTCATCCGTTTTACCTGCCTCACCTGCCTCACCTGCCTCACCTGCCTCACCTGCGACTCAAGCTGCCGCAGGAATCACATCGTCAAGGAGACCGAAAATGTCCTCGCGCACTTACCCGCTGCCCATGTCCTACGGAGAAGTCCCGGTCACCGTGACCGAACGCGGCACGGGCACCCCGGTCCTGCTGCTGCACGGCGGGGCCGGTCCCGGTTCCTTCGCCGGGTTCGCCGACCAGCTCGCGGCCCGGTTCCCGTTCCGGGTAATCACCCCGGTCAACCCGGGGTTCGACGGCACCCCGCGGCCCGAGGGCCTCGACTCGGTCCGGAGGCTGGCCGACGTGTACGACCGGCTGCTCGTGGAGCTCGGACTGACCGGGGTGACCGTCGTCGGCAACTCGATCGGCGGCTGGGTCGCGGCCGAACTCGCGCTGGCCGCGCCGGACCGGGTGGCACGGCTCGTCATCATCGACGGTGCCGGGCTCGACAGCGCCGACCATCCCGCGGCGGACTTCAAATCGCTCACCCTCGACCAGGTCACGGAGCTCAGCTGGGCGAACCCGGAGGGGCACCGGATCGACCTGTCCGCGCTGACCGACGCACAGCGGGCCATCGCGGTCGGCAACCGGGCGGCGCTGGCCGCCTACGGCGGCCCGACGATGGCCGACCCGACCCTGGCCGGGCGGCTGTCCGGCATTACCGCCGACACGCTGGTGGTCTGGGGCGAGGCCGACCGGATGATGACGCCCGCCTACGGCAAGGAGTACGCGGCCGCGATCGGCGGCGCGTCGTTCCGCCTGCTGCCGGGGGCGGGCCACCTGCCGCAACTGGAGACCCCGGAGGCGGTGCTCGCCCTGTTCGCGGAGGCCTGACCGCGGCGCTCGGCCTAGCAGCGGTGCACCCACCTGATAACAGCGGCACCGACGACCGCCACCGGCTACCTCCAGCAACTCCGACCCCACTCGACCCCGCGGTCGGCAGTTGCCCGGCGGGCGGGGAGATCGTGGATCGTTGTGTACATCCGGATGTGCACAACGATCCACGATCTACTTCCATGTCCGGCTGCCCGGCAGCGTTGCTGCGCAATCCTCATTCTCGGCGACCACCAGCGGCAGGCACGTTCGGCGGCGAGCTGCGTCGGGCTGCTGATCCGCGAGGTCCTGCACGCCCGTCCGGATGGCCTGCTGACAGCGGGGGCCGGTTCGCCGCGGCGTTGTCTCGCGGGCCGTCCGCCGGTGAACGTTACCGGCGGACGGCCCGCGAACCTTCCGCTGTCAGCGCGCGAACTCGGTGGCGCGGGACTCGCGGACGACGGTGACGCGGATCTGGCCGGGATAGGTCAGCTCCTCCTCGACCTGCTTGGCGATGTCGCGGGCGATCACCTGGGCCTGGATGTCATCGATCTTGTCGGGCTTGACCATGACCCGGATCTCGCGGCCGGCCTGCATGGCGAAGACCTTCTCCACGCCCTCCTTCTCGGCCGCGATCTGCTCAAGGCGCTCAAGGCGACGCACGTACATCTCAAGCGACTCCCGCCGCGCGCCCGGGCGGCCGCCGCTCATCGCGTCGGCCGCCTGGGTCAGGACCGCCTCGACGGTGCGCACCTCGACCTCGTTGTGGTGCGCCTCGATCGCGTGCACCACGTCCTCGGACTCGCCGTACTTGCGGGCGATGTCCGCGCCGATCAGCGCGTGGCTGCCCTCGACCTCGTGGGTGAGCCCCTTGCCGATGTCGTGCAGTACCGCGCACCGCCGCAGCAGCATCGGGTCCAGGCCAAGCTCGCTGGCCATCATGCCGGCCAGGTGGGCGGATTCGATCAGGTGGTTCAGCACGTTCTGGCCGTAGGAGGTGCGGTAGCGCAGGCGGCCGAGGAGCGAGACGAGCTCCGGGTGCATGTCGGTGATGCCGAGGCCGGTCATCGTGTCCTCGCCGGCCCGCTGGCAGATCTGCTCGATCTCCGCCTTGCCGCGCTCGTAGGCCTCCTCGATGCGCTGCGGGTGGATGCGGCCGTCGTTGATCAGCCGCTCGAGCGTGAGCCTGCCGATTTCCCGCCTGACCGGATCGAAACAGGAGAGCAGGACCGCCTCCGGCGTGTCGTCGATGATCACGTTGACGCCGGTCACGGACTCGAAGGCGCGGATGTTGCGCCCCTCCCGGCCGATGATCCTGCCCTTCATGTCGTCGCCGGGCAGGTGCATGACCGAGACCACCGACTCGGTCGTCTGCTCGACCGCGACCCGCTGGATGGCGAGCGTCACGATCTTGCGGGCACGCTTGTCGGCCTCGGCCTTCGCGGTCGCCTCGATGTCCCTGATCGTCAGCGCCGCCTCGCGCTTGGCCTGGTTCTCCAGGACGGCGACCAGTTCAGCCTTGGCCTGGTCGGCGGTCAGGCCGGCCACCCGCTCAAGCTCGGCCTGGGTCCTGACGCCGGCCTCGGCGATGGCGTTCGCCCGCTCGTCGAGCTCGCTCCGCCGCCGGGTGAGGACCTGCCCGCGCTCCTCAAGGCGGCGGCTCTCGTCGTCCAGCCGCTGCTCACGCTCGCCGATCCGCTGCTCACGCCGTTCCAGGTCACCCCGGAGCTGGCGCATCTCGTCTTTGATGAGGCGGATCTCGTCCTCGACCTCCCGCCGGCGCTCGGCGGCCTGCTCGGCCGCCCGCTCCGCCGCCATCTGCGCGGCTTGCCTGGCCGCCTGCTCGGCCGCCTCTGTCGCGTGGTTAAGGATGTTGTCGGCCTCGGCCTGCGCGCGGACCCGGACCTGTTCGGCGTCGGCCTGCGCCTGCTCGGCCAGCAGTCCTGCGTTGGCGGTCGCCGGGAGGCGGGCGGGGATGCGCCGCAGGACAACGACGAACACGCCGAGCGCGAGGGCCAGGGCGACTACGCCGATCACCAACAACGCGCCTGCGCCGCTCACGGCCGCCCCTTCCGTTGTCAACCGGAAACCTCGCGTTGTGCGGCAACGAGCGGCCTGCGGGAGGACCGGGCGGGTCAGTCGCGGGTGCTTACCCAGCCAGCGCCGTGCAACGCTTCACTGCCGTGAGGTTAAGCGTTGATAACGTTTTGAGCAAGGAGATAAGGCCTGTGGATACCAAAGTTCGTGTTATGTAGTTATTTGACGTCATTCTGTATCTATGTCTTCGAAGTCGAAAGATGGTTCTTCCTCTAGCGCCGCGCTCTCCCCTTCCGCCTCAAGGGCCTCTCGGATCACACGGTAGACAAGCCCCGGCGGGTACCCCTTGCGGGCGAGCATCCCGGCCAGCCGGCGGGTCCGCTGTTCAACCGGGAGTCCCCTCGTTCCGGCGATCCGCCGCTGCACCAGCCGCCGCGCCGCGCCGACTTCGGCATCCGGGCTGAGCTGCTCATCGATCGCCGCCCGGATCTCGTCGGCGGCCACCCCGCGCTGCCTCAGCTCCGCGCTCAGCGCCCGCCCGGCAAGTCCCCGGCTGTAATGCCGTGATTCAACCCAGGAACGGGCGAAGGCGGCGTCGTCTATGAGGCCAACGTCGGCGAACCGGCCGAGCACCTCCTCCGCCACCTCGTCAGGGATGCCCCGCTTGCGGAGCGCCCCGGCGAGCTGCGCCCGGGTCCGGGGCGCGAGCGTCAGCAGTGTCAGGCACACCTGCCGCGCTTGCGCCTCCGGGTTGTCAGTGCCGTTCTCCCCGTTCTCCCGGGGGGTCTGGGGGGCGTCCCCCCAGGAGATACCCCCGTGTTCGGGAAGGCGGCCGGAGGCCGCCGACCGCGGTTCCCCATCGTGGTCCGCCACAGAGATTCACGCCCGTCACAGGCCGCCAGCGGGTACCGGGGTCACCGGCGCGGGGACGGTGGCGTCGTTGTCCAGGCGCGGGCCGACGCCGAGCTTCTCCTTGATCCGCTTCTCGATCTCATTGGCCCGGTCCGGGTTGTCGCGCAGGTAGTTGCGCGCGTTCTCCTTGCCCTGGCCGAGCTGGTCGCCCTCGTAGGTGTACCAGGCGCCGGCCTTCCGCACGATCCCCTGCTCCACGCCGAGGTCGATGAGGCCGCCCTCCTTGGAGACGCCGATGCCGTACAGGATGTCCATCTCGGCGGTCTTGAACGGGGGCGCCATCTTGTTCTTCACGACCTTGACGCGGGTCCGGTTGCCGACCGCGTCGGTGCCGTCCTTGAGCGTCTCGATCCGCCTGATGTCCAGCCGCACCGACGCGTAGAACTTCAGCGCCTTGCC
>JBEKEK010000038.1:0-73042 GCA_050013875.1 Trebonia sp.
CCGACCGCGCCGAACGCGAGGTTGAGCACCCCGGTGGCCCGGTACAGCACGACCAGCCCAACCCCGGACAGGGCGTAGAGCCCGCCCAGGGCCAGGCCGGTCACGATGTAGGGCTGAAATTCCGCCCAACTCGGCATATAACTGTTTTCCCTTGGTGTGCGCTAGGAGACGGTTGGGCTAGGAGGCCATGGGCGCCGTGCCGGCGATCGCCCGGTAGGCGGCGATCTGCGGGTCGCTGGCGGAGATCAGCGTGCATCCGCCGCCCGAGGACGCCTCGACGAACTTGCCGTTGTCCGGGGTGACCGTGTAGTCCATGTTGTTCGGGATGTGCTCGGAGTAGGTGCCGTAGGTGTAGCCCTGGCAGAGCATCCCCGTGTTGTAGTCCTTGACCCCCTCGAGCGCGGCGCTGACCGAGGCGATCGTGTACGGGCCGGTGATGCTCTCGAGGGCGTGCGTCGCGATCTCGCCAATCGTGAAGCCCATCTCGGAGAACGAGCCGACGCCGCCGGAGACGTCCGTGCCGTACTGCTTGAGGATGGCGTCGAACAGCTGCGCGGTCGCGCTGGTGTTACCGTCAAGCGGAAGGAGCTCGGCGTTGACGAACAGCTTGCCGTTCCACTTCGGGCCGAGCGAAGTCGCCAGGAAGTCGGTGTTGCACGGGGTGGAGCAGGCCCAGTACTTGACCCGATCCTCCAGGTTGAGCTTCTGCGCGGCCTGCAGGATCAGCAGCGCCTCCGGCGGGGTGAAGTTGAGCACCACCGCGCCGGACGGGCCCGCGGCCGTCACCAGCTTCGTCGCGATCGCGTTCGCGCTGGTGATCGGCACGTTCTCGGTGAAGTCCTGGATCGCCACGCCCTTGGCCTTGGCCACGGCGTTCGGGCCGGCCGCGATGTAGGCGGTACCGGGGACGTTCGACTGGTCGAAGGCGATCTTGTTCGCCCCCTGGGCAAGCACGTACTGAACCGCGCCGTCGCTTGAGTAACGCGGCCCCATGTTCACCGAGGCGGTGTTGGGCGTCGAGTAGCACTCGGGGTCGATGCCGGCGCCGAGGACGTCGATACCCACGCTCTTCCAGTAGGCCGCGTCCACCGAGCACTCGATGATCGAGCTGTTGCCGATCATGCCGACCACGTGGTCGGTTGTCACCAGCTGCTTGGCCAGCGCCTCGATCTGCGGCGGGCTGGTCTGCTCGGTCTCCGGGAAGAACTTGATCGGGTGCCCGTTGATGCCGCCGTTGGCGTTGACGCACGCGAAGTACGCGCCCGTCATGTTCTCGATGTCGCTGAAGTCGGTGCCCGGCTGCTTGGTATTGATCGCGCCGATGTTGATCGGCGTGCCGGTGGCCGCCACTCCGGGCTTGGTGCCGCAGGAGGAGGTGGAGACGGTGCTCGCGGACGCCGAACTCGTCGCCGATGACGACGACGCCGGCCCCGAGGCGGCGGCAGTGCTGCTTGAACTGGTCGTGGGCGCGGTGGCCGAGGAACTGCTCGAGGAACTACAGCCGGCGACGACGCCGAGCGCAAGCGCCGCCACCGCGGCTGCCGCCGCCCGGGTGCGCCAGTGGAAAGGTCTATTCATGTGCTCTGCCTTCTCGTGGCTAACAGCGAGTCTTTCTTCAGAACGAGCGCGTGGCTTCGCGCATCAGGCAAGCCTTGCGTCCAGGGAGCTAGTCGAAGAAACCGCCGTTCACCAGTCCACAAGCAAACGGTGCTTCTTTGCACTGCTTTTGCGACGTCGAGGTGGGTTTTAGTCTGGATTATGGCCCTGTGGGGGGTCAACCCAGAACTCACAGCGGAGAACGGTTTCATCACGTTTACCTCCGTATGACGAGCCGCCTTCCCGGGGTGTCGAAAGTTAGCTATCGGCCGACGATCGCACGGCGACTGACCACCAACAATCGCCCGAGACGCCAAACCGGACGAGCGGATTCCGTCGTCACCCACAAACGTTTGCTACTCGTTAACTCAGTGCAGTCACACAGGCAACATCAGTCACAAAAATTGATAACAATAAAATTGAACTGCGATACTTCTTGCTGTTATCTAAGAATTGTGTTTTCGCCTCAGGAGCGCGATCCTGGCTGGCCCGGCGCCGGCCGACCGCGAGGGGAAGACAGGCGCGTGAGTCGCGAGGCGGCGCAAAGACCGTCTTGCTGTTATCACCGATGAGCGCGACGGCGGATACTCGCGGGCACGACCCGCTTCTTGCTGTTATTCAGAATGAACAGATATCGGGAAATTAAATGGCAGATATCCGGAAACGCAATAGCAGACGGAATCCCGCATAAGACTTCTTGCTGTTATCTCGAACGCACGGGAGTGAGGCGGGGAGGTCGAAGGCGGGGTCGCAGCGCCCGCGAGGCAAAGAGCCGCGAGGCAAAGAGCCGCGGTCGCGAGGCAAGAAGCCGCGAGGCAAAGAGCCGCGGTCGCGAGGCAAGAAGCCGCGAGGCAAAGAGGCCGCGTCAGTCCACCGAGTGGGTGATTGTCGCCGAGTAGGTGCCCGCGACCGCCCCGCTGGGCACCGACACCTGGATCACCGGATTCCACGCGGCCGAGTTGTCACCGTGCACATTCGTGGCGGTGACGACGCCCTGCGCCGCGCCGGACAGGCCGGTCACGGGCGCTCTAGCCCGAGATCCCCGTTGATCGTGGTCGGACCCGTGTTCGTGATCGTGGACCCGCCAGCACCGCGAAGTTCGCGGCTACGAGCTTGGCCGGGGCCACGGTGACTTCAACGGCCACGACGCCCGCCCGTCAGCACCGGCCACCGGAATCGGGCCGCCGGAAATGACCGTGCCCGGCCTGCGCGATTGCGCGGGCCGGGCACGGCGGCGAGCCGAATGGCGGGTTGTTCGCGACAATGATCCCTAGGACAGGCCTGCCTGGGCGCGGAGCTGGTCGGCCTTGTCGGTCCGCTCCCAGGTGAAGGAGTCACCGGTCCGTCCGAAGTGGCCGTAGGCCGCGGTCCGCTGGTAGACCGGGCGGCGCAGCTCCAGGTCGCGCAGGATCGCGCCGGGGCGGAGGTCGAAGTTCTCTTTGACCAGCTCGACGATGGCCGCGCGGGAGACCTTCTCGGTGCCGAAGGTCTCGATCAGCAGCGAGAGCGGGCGGGCCACGCCGATCGCGTAGGCGACCTGGACCTCGGCGCGGTCGGCGAGGCCCGCCGCGACGATGTTCTTGGCGACGTAGCGGGCGGCGTAGGCGGCCGAGCGGTCCACCTTGGACGGGTCCTTGCCGGAGAACGCGCCGCCGCCGTGGCGGGCGAAACCGCCGTAGGTGTCGACGATGATCTTGCGCCCGGTGAGCCCGGTGTCGCCGACCGGGCCGCCGATCACGAACCGGCCGGTCGGGTTGACGTAGAACTCGTCCCTGAGCCGGTCCGGGTCGTACAGGTCCTGCGGGAGCGTCTGCAGCACCACCTCTTCCCACAGCGCCTCGGGCAGCTTGGACTCCACGCCGTCCTGGTGCTGGGTGGAGATCAGCACCTTCTCGATCTCCACCGGCTTGCCGGCGTCGTCGTAGCGCACCGTCACCTGGGTCTTGCCGTCCGGACGGAGGTAGGGCAGCTGTCCTGAGTGGCGGACGTCCGAGAGCTTCTTGGACATCTTGTGCGCGAGCATGATCGGCATCGGCATGTACTCGGGCGTCTCGTTGGTCGCGTAGCCGAACATCATGCCCTGGTCGCCGGCCCCGATCCGGTCGAGCGGGTCCTCCGAGCCGCCGATCCGGCCCTCGTGCGCGGTGTCGACGCCCTGGGCGATGTCGGGCGACTGCCGGTCCATCGCCACGACCACGCCGACCGCGTTGCCGTCGAAGAAGTACTCGCCGTTGTCGTAGCCGATGTCGCAGACCACCTTCCGCGCGACCGACGCGTAGTCGATCGGCGACGCGGTGGTGATCTCGCCCGCCACCACGATCAGGCCGGTGGTCAGCAGGGTCTCGCACGCCACCCGGGAGTACGGGTCACCGGCGAGGGCGGCATCGACGACCGCGTCCGAGATCTGGTCGGCGATCTTGTCCGGATGCCCCTCCGTCACCGACTCCGAAGTAAAGAAAAATCCGCTATCCATGGCTGTCTCCTGTTGGCTGGGAGCCCGAAAATCGGGAGTTACTGTCTCCCGGGGCGGGAGAGGGGATCTGTCGGTGCCCACCGGGTGTGGCCGAGGCGAGCTCGGCTCTGACAATTGCTGCGCCAGATACCATAGCGCGCAGCTTGCGCCTCGCCACGTCTGGCTCGAGGTGACGCAGCCCACAATCGGGGTTGATCATGAGCCGGCCGGGCTCGATGTACTCAAGCGCCCGCCTGATCCGCGCCGCGACCAGCTCCGGCGCCTCCACCGCCGGTGACTTCACGTCGATCACGCCCAGGCCGAGCTGGGACGGCCACGCGTAGTCCTTGATCAGGTGGAGATCCTCCAGGCCCTTGCGGGCGAATTCGAGCACCAGCTGGTCGACCCGCGCCGCCAGCACCGCGGGGAACAGGAAGTCGTAGTGGCCTTCCCAGGAGGGCCTGGCGTAGCGGTTGCCGTAGCAGACGTGCAGCGCCCAGGTCACTGGCACGCCTTCGGTGACGATGTTGACCGCCTCCACCGCGAGCGCGGCCTGGTCTGGGTAGCCCGCCAGGAACGGCTCGTCGATCTGCAGGAACCCCGCGCCCGCCGCCGCCAGCGACCGCGCCTCCAGGTTGAGCCGCCGTGCCAGGGCCCGTACCAGGTCGGACGGGTCGGGGTAGCCGACCGCGGAGATCCGCCGCGACAGCGAGAACGGCCCCGTGAAGGAGAACTTGACCGGGCGGTCGGTCAGCCGGGACGTGAACGAATAGTCGTCGGCCAGGCCGAGCGACGCCTTCTCGTCTTCCGGCAGCTGCGCCGCGACCTCGGCGTCGTAGTAGTCGTAGTAGTCGGCCTTGGCCCGCCGCTCGATGAGCACGCCGGGGATGCGGGCGAGGAAGTAGTCGATGTCGTTGTCGCGGCGCAGCTCACCGTCGGAGACGATATCGATGCCGGCCTGCTCCTGGTCCTTGACCGCGGCCTTGATCGCGACCTCGTGGATCTCCGCCAGGTGGGCGGCGCTGATCCGGCGCTGGTAATACTCGGTCTTGAGGCGTTCCAGCCACTCCGGGACGCTATAGGACCCCACCACGGTCGTGGGGAGGAGATGGCGGAGCAACGGCTCGTTACCCATGATGATCTTGCCTTTAGTCCCTGACCTGGACGGTCAGTGTCTTGATATGGGAACCGGCGCGCTGCTTGAACGCGGAGAACCGCACGTCGAAACCGCGGCGGCTGGCGAAGAGCTGCAGCAGCGGGCCGTTGACCCAGTTGACGACCGAGCCGTCGTACTTGCCGGGCCCGTAGAACCCGGAGCGGTACTCCCCCGCGCCGGTGGTGAACAGGTCGTGGCAGACCACCCGGCCGAACGGGTGCAGCAGCGGCAGGGTGTCGGCGAACGACGCGACGGCGCCGTTGGACACGTGCATCCGGATGTCGCCCTCGGCGATGAGCAGCGGGCGGAGGATCTCACCGGTCAGCGCGGGGGTGATCCGGTAGGTGTCGAGGCCCTCGAGCGGAACGTACCGCTCGGCCTGCCGCAGCGTGGCCCAGACCGCCTGCCAGAACAGCACCGCGTGCCCGGTATCGCCGAACTTCTCCGGCAGCGACTCCGCCAGCAACTCCGGGCCGATCCGCAGCAGTCGCTGGGTGAGCTGGGCGAGCTCGGACCGGCGCAGCCCGAACCGGTTCGCGATCTCGTCGGCCGCCGCACCGGGCAGGAACGACCTGGCCTGCACCAGGTAGACCCGGCCGCGGATGGCCGCCACCTCGTCGCTTGGCAGGTTGTCGTAGACGTTGGAGATGTAGACCAGGAACGTTTTCCCGGCCAGGAAACCGATGGTTCCCGATAGCCTGGTCGCCTCAAGGACGAGGCCGGAGACGTGGTCGCCATGGTGGGCGACCGCCGCGCGGGCCCGCTCGAGGACGTGCGCGGAGTAGTCGCCCATCAGGTAATGCAGCCGCCGGTAGTAGTCGCGGCCGTGCCTGCGGTCGAGCTCGGTGAACTCGTCCAGCCAGGTGCGCGCCTGCCCGCCGTTGCCGACGCCGAGCTCAAGCACGTAGAGCTCCTCAGGGAGCGCGCGCCTGCTGGCCAGCTCGTCCCAGATCTTGAACAGGTCAAGTATGGTCTCGCGGGCGGCGGCGGCGTTGCGCGCGTCGGATTCGCCGCCGGGCAGGGCCTGCTCGTATTCCTTCCCGGCGACCTTCTCCCAGTCGACCAAACCCTGCCAGAACAGTGCGTTGAAGCGCCAGACGCAGCTCGCCGACGATGGTGCCCACGGCTCGAGCCAGACCCGGTCGGGATTGGTGTCGAGGATCGCCGCGGTCACCTCGGCCCCCACGTCCGTCCCCGGCTGAGCGCAGCGGCGCAGGTCAACCGCGAGCTCGTGCCCCTCGACCGGGGCCGCCGCGGCCGCCGCGGCGCCCACTGCGCCGCGGACAAGCACGGCGCCGTCGGCCAGCACCGGGCGGACCATCGCGATCTCCCGGAAGTTGGCCTTGTACTGGATCCAGTCGCAGACCACGCGGATGGTGGCCAGGTCGGCGTCGGACCGGCACAGCGCCTCGACCAGCGGCAGCACCGCCGCCTGGGCGCCAGCGGACGCGCGGAGCCTGGCCGCCGCCCTGATGTCGATCTCCACCGTCAGCCCCCGATAAGAACCTCGCCCGGCTCTTCGTCACGCCCTCATGCTGCCGCAGCGGATGCGCCGCGACATCCGTCGGCCGCACAAGCTTGACAGCGGAGGGCTTGTGCGGCTGCACAAACGGTAGCGGGCCGTCCCGACGCCGGGACGGCCGCCGTTATGGCCGGTTAAAGGGGTCAGCGGAGCGAAGCTAACCGGCTCACAGCGCGGTGGCGTCGGCGCTGCCGGGACCTTGCCGGTCGGCGATGACCAGCTCGCCGACGGTTCCCTCGATCACCTCACGCGCCTCCGGGGTCAGGCCCGAGTCGCTGACCAGGATGCTGGCGTCGGTCAGGGCCGCGATCGCCGACAGCCCGATGACGCCCCACTTGGTGTGATCGGCCAGCACCACCAGGCGGCCCGCGGAGGCCACCATGGCCCGGTTCATTTCCGCCTCCATCAGGTTAGGGGTGGTGAAGCCGGACACCGGGTCCATTCCGTGCACCCCCATCAGCAGAAGGTCAACGTGCAGGTCGCTGATGGTCTGGACGGCGATGGGCCCGACCAGGGCATCAGACGGGGTCCGCAGCCCGCCCGTCAGCAGGATCGTCTGGGAGGACTCGCCGTTGCGATAGAGGTAGTCGGCGACCCGCACCGAGTTGGTCACCACCGTGAGCTGGGGGATGCGCGCCAAATGGGCGGCGGCGGCGTACGTCGTTGTCCCGGCGCTGACCGCGATGGTCGACCTCGGCTGCACCAGAGCCGCCGCCGCGGCGGCGATCAGTTCCTTGGCGGCCGGCTCACGCCACGACTTCGCCTCGAACCCGGGCTCGTCGCTGGTCCCCTGCGGGCGGACGGTGGCGCCGCCGTAGACCTTCTTCACCAGGCCCCGCGCCGCCAGTACGTCGATGTCGCGGCGGACCGTCATGTCCGATACCCCGAGCAGCTCCGCCAGCTGGACGATGCGGGCGCCCCCGGCCCGCTCGATCTCCGTCAGGATCCGGTCCTGCCGCTGCGCTGGAAGCATGCTCGGTGTCGCCTCGGATGGTTCTATCAACGTCCACCAGGTCTCTGCGGGATCAGAGGACTGAACACAATATGACCAAAACTTAGCAACGGTTAACATCGCTATGTCAAGGTACCCACGATCAATGCGCCCTGAATTGTTATGGAAGGTCGAGCCGCCTGAGCGGCCGCGAACTCGGGTGCAGCCGGTCTTCCGGGAAAGCACGACGCCCGGCTGGGCCCCTCGGTGGCTGCAATGATCTGAGTGAGTTTGTCTCCATTCAGGTATTGACATGGTAGGAAGTGTGATAGATCGTCTGTGCAGAGCGCCCAGTGACGTCGAACGGCGGCACCGCCGTTCGACGTGCTACGGCGAAGATTGGAGTCCCCGTTGGCGCAGATTGTTCTCGATCAGGTGGACAAGGTCTACCAGAGCGGTGTGAAAGCGCTCGACGACCTGAACCTCGGGGTCGGGGAGGGCGAGTTCATGGTGCTCACCGGTCTGTCCGGGTGCGGGAAGTCAACCGCGCTGCGGTCCATCGCCGGCCTTGAGGAGATCACCGGCGGCACCATCTCCATTGGCGAGCGGGTGGTCAACCACCTGCCGCCCAAAGACCGCGACATCGCCATGGTCGGTCAGAATTTCGTGCTGTACCCGCGGATGACGGTGGAGGAGAACCTCGCGTTCGGCCTCAAGCTGCGCAATACACCGCGGGCCGAGATCAAGCGGCGGGTCACCGAGGCCGCGCGGATGCTCGGACTTGAGCCGTATCTGTCGCGCCACCCGGCCGCCCTGTCGGGCGGGCAGCGGCAGCGGGTCGCGATGGGCCGGGCGATCGTCCGCGAGCCGCAGGCGTTCCTGATGGACGAGCCGCTGTCCCACCTCGACGCGACGCTGCGCCTGTCGATGCGCGCGGCGCTTGGCCAGCTGCACGAGCGGCTTGGCATCACGACCGTGTACGTGACCCACGACCAGGTCGAGGCGATGACGCTCGGCGACCGGGTCTGCGTGATGCGAGACGGCCGGATCCAGCAGGCCGGCACGCCGCGCCAGGTGCTCGAGTCGCCCGCCAACCTGTTCGTCGCCCACTTCATCGGGTCGCCGGGGATGAATTTCGCGGAGGCCGCGCTCCACCTCGATGACGGGCCCTGCGTCACCTTCGCCGGGCGGCGGCTGCCGGTGCCGGCGGCGCTGCTCGACTCCCGGCCGGGTCTGGCCGGGTACTTCGGGCGCAAGGTCATCGTGGGGATCCGCCCGACGGACTTCGAGGATGCCACCTGCGGGGATGCCGCCCGCGGTGATGCCTCTTGGGCCCGGTTCCCGGTGGCCGTCAGCAAGACCGAGAGTGTCGGCACTGGGATCCACGCGACCTTCCCGATCGACGCGCGGCCCGTCCGGCATGCCTCGATCGCCAGCACCGCCGGCTGGCCGGCTGGCGGCCGGTCACAGTGGACCGCGCGGGTGTCACCGGGGTCCGCCGCGCGCCCCGGGCAGCCGCTCGAGCTCGCGGTGGACACCAGCGCCCTGCACTTCTTCGACCCCGGCAGCGGCGAGACCATCGGCAGCGGGCGGCGTCAGCCGGCCAAAAGCGGCTGACCGCCCGCTGCGGTCATGGATGCCTCCTGTGCACCGCGGTTCCCGTGTCCTGCGCACCACTGTCGCGCACATGAGCAGGCCCCGCCTGCGGGCTGGCCCCGAGGGCGGGGCGGGGCTGGCCCCGATCCGGCCGGCGTGCGCGCCGTGGTCTTGTGGCACCAAGAGGCGCACAAAGTCATCTGGAGGTCAAGATGCGCAAACCAGCCCGAGCGGCAGCGATCATCGGAGCAGGCGCGGCGCTCGTAGCGTGCGGAACGGCCGGCGCGGCCGCCGCCGCCGCACCCAGTAGAGCCGCCGTAACCAAGACCGTCACCACCAAGACGGTCAGGTACTACGCGTTCGATATCAACAACGGCGGCAACGACCCGGGGCTGGTACCCGTGCCGGGAACGTCCCCAGGCAAGTTCGCGCAGGGCGACGAGCTGCTGATTAACGATCAGGTCACCAGCACGCACCTGGTCAAGGGCGGTTACCCGATCGTCGGGTTCGACTCCGGCACCTGCGTGCTCACCCGGATCCCGGAGAAGTACGCGGAGCAGACTATCGCGGACTGCGTCGTCTCCGTGGACGTCAAGGGCGGCAGCCTGACCGTCCAGGGTGCCCTCCACTTCAAGTCACAGCAGCCGCAATCGGCACCGGCGAACGCTCGGCGAGCGCCTCGACCGCCCCGGCCAGGCCGGTCTGGGTGAGGACAGCGGGGTGGATGCCGCGGGCCAGCTCACGCAGCTCGGCGATGGCTTCCCTCGCCTCCTTGCTGGCTGACGCGAGCAGGGAGCCCAGCGCCGGATCGGCCCCGGCCGCCCGATCGCGGGCCATGGCCAGAGCCAGCGAGAGCGTGACAAGACGCTGCTGGGCGCCGTCGTGCAGGTCGCGCTCGAGGCGGCGCCGCTCGGCGTCGCCGGCCTCGACGATGCGCGCCCGGGAGGCGCGGACCTGCTCAAGCTGGGCCTGCACCTCGGCCTGCAGGCGGGCATGCTCCAAGGCCAGGCTCGCGGCCGACGCGGTCAGCCGGACCAGCTGCGGCTCGTGCTCAAGCACCTGGTGGTGGATCAGCACGGCCTCCCCGGTTTCGGTCAGCGGCGTGACCGCCCGGCCGGGCGCCAGGTCAGCCAGGTCGACGTGCTGTCCCCCGGTGTCGGCATAGCCCTGCCCGGCTGGTAGCCGGAAGGCCAGCTGCAGCGTCGAGTCCCCGATGGCGTGGGCCAGCGCATCCCGCAGCTGGCCGGGTGAGGATCCCGGCTCCAGGTCCACGATGGCGGTGCCCACCGCGCCGCGCGCCGACCGCGCCAGCAGCGTGCTCACGATAAACACGGCCGGACCGGCCAGCAAGATCAGCGGGGCGATGTCCCACAGCGCGAAGTTAGTCGACCAGAAGTTGAGGTTGGCCGCCAGGCTCTGCGTGACGGACCATGCTATGACGGCGAAGCTGATCCACAGCAGCGGTGTCATCGCCCGCCGGGACCAGCCACGGGCCGTCTGCCAGTGCCGGATGATCAGTGTCAGCACGGTGCCGGTGATCAGTATGGAAACAATCAGTGACCACGCGCCGAAGGCGTTGTCGATCGAGCTGGAGCTGTGGACAAGCAGCAGGTTGGCCGGACAGCCGGGACCGCAGCCGGCGGCACTCGGATTCCAGAAGAGCATGGAGACGAGATTTTGGCCCATGTCCCAGGCGTAGACGGCAACGACGACCCAGAGCTCGAACCGGGACCGCAACCGCCCGGTGGGCCACGCCAGCCCCAGGTGCGCCAGCGCCGCCGGGTAGACCCAAGCGATCGCGTTGCCGAGCGTGAACGGCAGCGCGTATGGCAGGTAGCCCACGTTGGGCGCCAGCCACAGATAGCCGACGATCGAGAACAGCAGCCCGAGGCTGTTGGCCGCCTCGGCCGCCTCCGCCCCGGTAGCGGCCTCCGCGACGGTAAAGCCGGCGGCCTCGAGCATGGCCCGGGCAAATGCCCGGAAGCCGTCATGATCGTCGACTATCAGAATCGCCGCGGACTGCTCCACCGCCTCAGTGTGGCACCGCGACGGGCCATTGACATCAGGGTTGGCCCCGACCTCAATGGCCTTGCGCTGGCGGCCTAGAAGCGGCTGACCACCTGCTCGCCGAGCAACTCGATGTGGGCGACGTCGCTTGGCCCGTAGACGTGCAGGTACACGGTGTCCGCGCCCTGGCCGGCCAGGTCCTCGATCACCCGGATGAGGTCGTCGGCGTACCCGGTGACGCCGGCCGCGAGCAGCCGCGCGCCCGGCTCGCCGAGTGCTTCCTTCCGCCGCTCCAGGTCCGCCGGGCTTGCCCCGATGCAGGTCGGCACGGTCGCCGACAAGCGGACCGTGGCCGGGTCACGGCCGACGACGCCCTCGCAGATCCGCCTGAAGTTGGCGTACCGCTCGCGGAGGTCAAGGCCGAGCGCACCATTGAATTCATCGGCGTACTTCGCGGCGAGGGTTGGCGTCCGCTTCGCGCCCGCGCCGCCGATGATGATCTTCGGCCGCGCGACCGCCCTCGGGATCGAGGCGCAATCGGTGAGCTGGTAGTGCTTGCCGTCGAAGCTGAACCGCTCCCCCGGCTTGGTGTCCCAGAGGCCGGTGAGGATGGCGAGCTGCTCCTCGAGCCGGTCGAACCGCTCGCCAAGCGACGGGAACGGGATGCCGAAGTACTGGTGTTCCCGCTCGTACCAGGCGGCGCCGATGCCGAGTTCGGCCCGGCCGCCGCTCATCTGCGACACCGTCGCCACCTCAACCGCGAGTTGCCCGGGCAACCGGAACGTCGAGGCGTTCACCAGCGTGCCCAGGCGCACCGAACTGGTCTGCACGGCGAGCCCGGCGAGCGTCGTCCACGAGTCGGTCGGCTGGTACGTCGTGTCGTCGGGGTCGATGCCGAGATAGTGATCAGAGCGGAAGAAGGCATCGAAGCCGCCATCCTCGGCCGCCTGGGCGAGGGACAGGATCTGCTGATACGTCGCACCATGGTGCGGTTCGAGCAGGATCCGCAGCCGCATCCGCTCTTCCTTTCTGTCGGACACCAGAAGATCAAATTCAGCGGGAGGAACGGTCGGTGACTCCGCCTTGCCGCGCTCAGCCCTTGACCTTGGCCGTGGCTGGCAGGGTCGGGGCCATGCCCTGCCCGGGCATCGCCGCCGTGTCGGCCGGGGCGGACTCTGATAGCGGGAAGTGGCAGGCCACCAGGTGACCAGGGGACAGCTCCCGCGGCTCGGGCACCTGCTCAGCGCAGAGGCCGGTGGCGCGCGGGCAGCGGGTGCGGAACCGGCAACCGGACGGCGGGTTGATCGGCGAGGGCGGCTCGCCCGTGATCGTCCTCGCGGCCCGGGCCGCGCCCGGCTCGGTGGATGGGATCGAGTCGATCAGTGCCTTCGTGTACGGGTGCAGCGGCTGTTTGTAGACCGACTCGCCCGGCCCGACCTCACAGAATTTGCCCAGGTACATCACCCCCACCCGGTCGCTGACCTGCTTGACGAGGGCCAGGTCGTGCGCGATGAACAGGTAGGACAGCGACAGCTCGCGGCGGAGCTTCTCGAACAGGTTGAGCACCTGCGCCTGGATCAGCACGTCAAGCGAGGAGACCGCCTCGTCGCAGATCAGCAGGTCCGGCTCGAGCGCGACGGCGCGGGCGATCGCCACCCGCTGCGCCTGCCCGCCCGACAGCTCGCGCGGGTGCCTCTTGCCGTACCGCGCCGGGTCAAGGCCGACCAGGTCGAGCAGCTCGTCGACCCGCTTGCGGCGGGCCTCCTTGTGGCCGGCGTGGTAGGCGACGAGGGGCTCCTCGATGATCGACCGGACCTGCCACTTGGGGTCAAGCGACCCGAACGGGTCCTGGAACACGAACTGCATGTACCGCCGCTCGGTGAGCAAGTGCCTGCCGCGCAGCTTGGTCAGCTCGGTGCCGCGGAACGTGACGGACCCGGACTTGGGCCTGGGGGCCTGCAGTACCGCGCGGGCGAGGGTTGACTTGCCCGACCCGGTCTCGCCGACGATGCCGAGCGTCTCACCGGACATGATGTCGAACGAGACCCCGGAGACCGCCTGCACGACGCCGCCCTTGGTGCCGCCGGCCTGCCGGACGACGAACTCCTGGACGACGTCGCGCACGGAAAGCAGCGGCCGCTTCTCCGGTGTCTGCGCGGCGGCGGTCTCTGCGGCGGCGGTCATGGGGTAGCTCCGTTCTCACAGGGGTGCCAGCAGGCCCACCGGTGGCCCGGGGCGTGCTCCGTCAGGGCGGGGGCCTTGGCGAGGCAGTCGTCGGCGGCGGACGCGCAGCGCGGGGCGAACGAGCAGCCGGGCGGCAGTGCGGTCGGGTCGGGCGGACGCCCGCTGACCACGGGCAGCTGGGTGTGCGCGGCCCGCTCGATGTGCGGGATCGCGTCGAGCAGCGCCCTGGTGTACCGCATCTTGACCGAACCGCCGGCCCCGAACAGCCGCTTGGCCTGCGCCTGCTCCACGATCTTGCCCGCGTACATGACGATCACCTCGTCCGCGTACGACGCGGCAAGTCCCAGGTCGTGGCTGATCAGTATCAGCGCCATGCCCAGCTCGGCCTGCAGCTCAAGCAGCAGCTCCATGATCTGCGCCTGGGTGGTCACGTCGAGCGCGGTGGTGGCCTCGTCGGCGATCAGCAGCTTGGGCCGGCAGGCGAGCGAGATCGCGATCATGACACGCTGGCGCATGCCACCGGACAGCTGGTGCGGGTACTCGTGGAACCGCCGCTCAGGGGCCGGGATGCGCACCAGGCGGAGCAGTTCGACCGCCTGCGTGTGCGCCTCGCCCCGGCCGACTTTGCGGTGCGTCCTGATCGCCTCGGTGATCTGCCTGCCGATCCGCATCGTCGGGTTGAGCGACCTAGCCGGATCCTGGAACACCATGGCCACGTCCTGGCCGCGGTGCTTGCGAAGCTGGGCGTCGGTCAGCCCGATCAGCTCGCTGCCGCGCAGCCGCGCGGAGCCGCTGATGGCCGTGTTGAATGGCAGCAGCCCCATGATCGCGCGGCAGCCGACCGTCTTGCCGGAACCGGACTCGCCGATGATCGCCAGGGTCCTGCCCGGCTCGACCGTGTAGCTGACGCCGTCGACGGCGCGCACCTCCCGGCCGCCGACGGCGAATGCCACCCGCAGGTCCTCGACCTCGAGCAGTGCCCCATTCGCCGCAACGCTGCTCATTTGAACACTGCTCATTGGACTCCCCACCGCTCGCGCAGCGCGTCGCCGAGGGTATTCAGCGCCACCACGGTGACCAGCAGGGCGATCGACGGGATGAGCACGTACTCCGGCTGGGCGGTCAGCACCTGCTGGCCGTTCGAGATCATGTTGCCCCAGCTCGCCTCGGGCGCCGGGATGCCGTAGCCGAGGAAGTCAAGCGCACCCTCCAGGATGATGACGACGCCGATGCCGAGCAGGCTGAACGTCACGATGCCGGGCATGATGTTCGGCAGGATATGGCGTGCGATCACCCGCCAGGCGCGGGTGCCGGACAGCTTGGCGGCGGTCATGTACGGCAGCCCCCGTATCGTCAGCGTGGCGCCGCGCGCGATCCGCCCGACCGCCGGGATGCCGAACACCGACAGTGCCAGGATCACGTGGAACTCGCTCGGCCCGAGCCCCTCGGCGATGACCAGCGCGAGCACCAGGGCGGGGAACGCGATCAGGATGTCGAGCACCCGCGAGAGCACCGCGTCCACCCAGCCGCCGAAGTAGCCGGCGACGACCCCGATCGTGCCGCCGATCGCGATACCGATGACGGTGACGGCCGCGCCGATCTCGAACGCCACCTGGCCGCCGTACACGAGCTGGGAGAAGATGTCGACGCCCTGCACGTTGGTGCCGAGCCAGTGCCCGGGCGAGAACGGCGCCTCGTTGTTGTAGATGATGTCCCCGTTGGTGGACGAGGGCAGCGTGACGACCAGCGGCAGCAGGAAGCAGATGGCGAGGAGCACAATCAGGACCCCGGCGGGCACCCAGAGCCGGAGCCCGCGGCCGAGCCGCTGCGTTCGCAGCCGGCGGGCATTGAGCAGGGAAGGCGACAGCGGCGGGGCGGGGGTCGCCAGCGTCGCGTTAGGAGTTGGAGCTGCCATACCGGATCCTTGGGTCGAGTACCGCGTACGCCAGGTCGGCGAGGAGGTTGCCGAGCACGGTCACCAGCGCGAAGACCAGCGTGATTCCCTGGACCAGGGGCGCGTCGTGATTGGCAATGCCGGTCAGCAGGTCGTTGCCGATGCCCTGCACCTGGAAGATCGTCTCGATGATGGCGGCCGCGCCGACCAGTCCGCCCAGGTTCAGCCCGATGACGGTGATGAGGTTGAACATGGAATTCCGCAGCGCGTGCCTGGTGAGGACCCGCCAGGGCGCGACGCCCTTGGCCTTGGCGGTGACGATGTAGTCCTCGCGCTGCATCTGCTCGACCAGATCGGCCCGCAGCAGCCGGGTATAGATCGCGAACAGCCCGAACCCGATCGCGCAGGCGGGCAGCGTCAGATTCTTCACGAACGAGCCGGGGCCGGTAACGGGGCCGGACAGGACCGGGAACCAGTTCAGCTTGACCGCGAAGACGATGATGAGCAGGAACGCGAACACGTAGGGGGCGGTGGACAGCCCGAGCATGCTGACCGCGAGGCTGAGCCGGTCCATGATGCCGTTTGGCCTGTGCGCCGCGAGCGTCGCCACGATGATCGCGAGCAGCACCGAGACCACCAGCGCGTAGAGCAGCAGCCCCAGGGTGGTCGGCACGTGGATGGCCAGTTCATGGTTGACGCTCGAGCCTTCGACGGTCGTGCCGAGGTTCCCGTGCAGCACGTTGTCAAGCCAGTGCCAGTACCGCTGCCAGAACGGCTGGTCAAGGCCGAGTGAGTGGTTGAGCGCGGCCACCGCTGACGGGCTCGCGTGCAGCCCGAGTATCGCCTGGGCGGTGTCGTTGGGCAGCGCGCTCAGCAGCGCGAACGTCACGAAGGTGACGCCGATGAGCACCGGGATGGCGGCCAGCAACCGCCGGCCCACGATCCGGAGTGCGGGCGAGCCGGTGATCCGGCGCGCGCGGTCGCGCGCGCCGGAATCACCCTGGAACTGGATTCGCGGGGCCAGAACCACGATTCTTATGTCCTCCTGTTAAGCATCCGCCGTCACGAGCCCGACGGATTGTAGGAGATGTCCTCCCACGGGATCGTCGGCACGACCGCGACGGAGGCCAGCGGCGTGGTGAGGCCAGGGCCGGTGATGCCGTGGACCGAGATGTTGGCCGGGGAGAAGGTGAAGTAGAACGGCCCGTAGTAGTTCTTGGCGATGTACTCAGCCGCCTGGTTGTAGAAGCCGCACCGGGTGCTCAGGCTGGTGGAGCCCTGGGCCTCGTTCAGCAGGGTGTCCAGCTTGGGGTCGTGCACCCCGCTGAACGGCGACGCCGAGGTGAACCTGAAGCCGACGCCGATGCCGCCGGCCGGGTCGTAGGCGCCCGCGGTCTGGACCATCGACTCCCAGGACTTCCCGCCGTTCGCCTCGAAGGCCGCGATCAGCCCCGACAGCGGCCAGGAGGTCTGCTTGACCTTGAGCCCGAGCTGCTCCCATTCGGTGGCCAGCGCTTGCATGGATTCCTGCGCGGTCGACAGCGCGATCGTGCCGAGCTGGATCGTCACCTTGTTCAGGCCGCTCTGCTGGATGAGCTGCTTGGCCAGGGTCGGGTCGTATCCCTGGTACCCGGGCACGGTCTGCTCGTAGCAGATGCCGCCGGGCCCGGTGAAGCTCTCGGTGGTCGGGTACCGGCCGCCGAAAAGGTGCTGCAGGATCGGGGCGAAGTTGGTGGCCGCGTAGATCGCCTGGCGCGCCTTGGGGTTGTTGAACGGCGCGACCGCGGTGTTCAGCTGCAGGTCGTACGGGGACGTGCCGAGGTTGTTGTCCACGATGAAGTGCGATGCCGACTCGTTGATCAGCTGCGTGGTGGACATGTCCTCGTAGACCTGGCCCTCGTTGGCCAGCATCGCCTCGTACGCCGCCTCGTCGCTGCCGACCGTCTTGAACGTGATCTGGTCGAGTAGGGGGTAGCCCGCCTGCCAGTAGGTCGGGTTCTTCTTGACCACGAGCTCGTTGTTCGGGGTGTTGCTCGACACCACGAACGGTCCGGCACCGACCGGGTTCTGACCGAACGACGCGCCGTCCTTCTGCAGGGCCGTGGGCGAGGCGATCCAGTTGGGGATCGAATCGAACAGCTGGTCGACGAAGGCGCCGTTCGGCGCGATCTGGTGCACGACGATCGTGTACGGGCCGGTGACCTGGATGTCGCCCGGGAGGGCCGGCTCGGCCGTGCCGGGCGGACTGCCCTTCGGCGCCTTCTGCTCGGCGACGAGCCACGGCGGGTTGAGGCCGTTCTTGATGGCCACCGATCCGAGGTCCCGGTTCCAGTTGTAGGCCACCGCCTGTGCGTTGAACGGCGTGCCGTCGGAGAACTTCACGCCCTGGCGGAGCGTGATCGTGACGGTCTCCGCGTTGGGGCTGAACGTGTAGGCGGTGGCCAGGTCGGGGATGATCTTCCCGCCGGCGCCGAGCTCGAAGAGCTGCCCGTAGATCGCGGTCATGAAGTCCTGGGTGGCGGCGCCCTCCTTGTTCTCAGCCGGGTCGAGGGTCGTCCACGCACCGGCGTATCCGGAGCTTTCGAGGACCGTGATCGAGCCACCGGCCACGGGAGTGCCGGTGCTGGTCGAATTGCTGCTTACGCTGCTGGAAGGCGTCGCGCCCGAGGACGAGCTCCCCGAGCTGCACGCGGCGGCAGTCAGAACCAGTGCGGCCGCCCCAGCGAGGCAGGCGGTCCGCATTGACATTAGCCGGAATCTCACGGCATTCACCTACTCGTGATTAATCGTACGCTGGTGTGTGACAATTACTGAGTCGCTCGTCCACAGATTTGTCTTGGATACTCTCACCCGCCCGATGCGCCCGCAAGGCGCAATATTCGCCGTTTGCCGGATTGGGAAGGCGCTTG
Source organism: Trebonia sp. (assembly GCA_050013875.1). Taxonomy (GTDB): domain Bacteria; phylum Actinomycetota; class Actinomycetes; order Streptosporangiales; family Streptosporangiaceae; genus Trebonia. Next base: position 18,248 of record JBEKEK010000038.1, read on the forward strand.
TATCCGCCCCCCTCCGACGCCGGCCAACCCTTGTGCCATCTCACAAAGCCCAGCAGGCCGCTGCGCCGGCGCCGCGGCGGGATTGGAACATCAGGGCAGGCGAAAATGTCGGCTGGTCGCAGGCGCCGAGGTGCACGCGATGACCAGCGCGCTTAGCCCCAGACCGCGTCCGCCACCGCGGCGATCAGCTCGAGTTTGGCCCTCTGGTCGTCGGCGGTGAGGGCGTTGCCCTCGGCGGTGGACGCGAAGCCGCACTGGCCAGAGAGGCAGAGCTGGTCAAGCGGCACGTACTTGGACGCCTCCTCGATCCGGCGCTTCAGGTCGTCGGGAGACTCCAGCCGCGGCCGTTTGGTGGTCACCAGGCCGAGGACGACCTGCTTGCCCGGGGGCACGAACCGCAGCGGCTCGAACCCGCCCGAGCGCTCGTCGTCGTACTCGAGGAAGAACCCGTCCACGTCGAGTTCGTTGAACAGTGCCTCGGCCACGAAGTCGTAGCCGCCCGACGCGACCCAGGAGGACTGGAAGTTGCCGCGGCACAGGTGCGTGGTGACCGCCATTCCATCCGGCCGCCCGCCGATCGCCCCGTTGGTCAGCGCGATGTAGCGCAGGTGCATGCTGTCGGCGTCCTCGCCGCGCTCGGCCACGTACGCGCGCTGCGCCGGGTCGTTCAGGTACGCCAGCGATGTGTCGTCAAGCTGCAGGTACGTGCAGCCCTGGCCGGCGAGCCGGCCGACCTCCTCGGCGTAGGCGGCGGACAGGTCGGTCCAGAACTCCTCGACGTCCGGGTAGACGGATTCGTCAACCACCGCGCGGATGCCCGACCGGTAGTGCACCATCGACGGCGCCGGGATCGTCAGTTTGGGCACCGACTCGCCCGCCACCGACTGCAGGAACGCGAAGTCCCGGCCGAAGATCGTCTTGTCCATCGAGACCCGCCGCTCCACCCGGATCGCATCCGGCGTGAACTCGATGTCACCGCCCTCGTTGTGAAAGGTCGACACCAGATTCCCCGGCGCCTTGCCGATCCCCCCGATCTGGTACACGAAGTCCATATGCCAGGTAGCCCGCCGGAACTCCCCGTCCGTCACCGCCCGAAGCCCCACCGACCGTTGCAACGCGACCACCTCGCGAATCGCCCGGTCCTCAACGTCACGAAGTTCCGCAGCCGAGATTCTCCCGCTAGCCCGTTCCGCCCGGGCCGCCTGCAGCCAGGCCGGCCGCAGCAAGCTCCCCACGTGGTCTGCCCGGAACGGCGGCACAGTCCTCGTCGACATGTCTGCCCTCTTTCCTCCAGCATTGCCGAACGGGGGCCGTGGGGAGATTCTCCGCCGGCCTTCCGAAGGAGAGCCAGCGGAAATCTGCCCCACGGCACCAAAACCACCGTCTCTAGGTCTTGATTTTGACTTTGACCTTGATTTTGACTCTGATCTCTAACCTTCAGCCGGCGGCTTCTTAGCGAACATCGAGCTAGACGCGCCGCCATCGAGCACCAGCGTCTGCCCGGTCATGTAGCCCGCTCCGTCCGACGCCAGGTAAGCCACCGCCGCCGCGATGTCCTCCGGATACCCGGACCGCCCGACCGCGAGCATCGCCCCGCGCCGCTTCACCTCGGCGTCCGCGTCCAGGCTGGGGTCGATGGAGAGCAGCGAGCGCGAGGTCGCCACCATCCCCGGCGAGATCGCGTTCACGGTGATCCCCCACGGGGCGACGTCCGCCGACAGCGCCCGGGTGAAGCCGAGCACGCCCGCTTTCGACGCCGAGTACGCGGTCGACATCGCCACCGCGACCTGGCCGGCCTGGGAGGAGATGTTGATGATGCGGCCCCAGCGCCGCGCCCGCATGTGCGGCACCGCGAACCGGGACATCAGGTAGGTGCCCCGCAGGTTGATGCCGAGCACGAAGTCCCATACGTCGATGGGCACGTCCTCGATGTCGGCCCGGTCGGCGCCCTGCGGCGCGGCCGCGCCGTTCACGAGGACGTCGAGCCGGCCGTGCCAGTCGGCGCCGGTATCGACCATGCGCTTGGCGTCCTCGGCGACGGAGATGTCGCCGAGCAGCGCCAGGGCCGCGCCGCCGAGGCTGGTGATCTCCTCGACCAGCGAGCCGACGCCGCGCCAGCCGTCGTCGGCCACGCCGACGATCTCCTGGCGGCGGTTGGGCACTCCGGTCGCCTGCTTGTCGGTCACCACGACGGCGGCGCCGGCCGCGGCGAGGGTGCGGGCGATGGCGCGCCCCATCCCGTCCCGCTTGCCGCACCCGGTGATCAGCGCGACGCGCGTGCTCAATGCGCGCCGCCGGAGTAACCCGGCAAGTCAACCGGGTAGGTGATGTCGATAATGGCCGCGTCGACCCCGAGTTCGCTGCTGAGCATGGAGCGCATCAGGTCCTTGGGGACCAAACAGTCCTCACAGGCGTCGGGACCGGCGGTAATGACCACGGAGAGCTTGGCATCCGCCTCTTCGATGGCCATGTGATAACCGTCCGCGGCAAGGGCTGACGTCAGAGCCACGGCCCGCTGTGAATAATTCATTTCTTCTCCCCTACCGGGACGGAAGTGCCTGACCACTCGCCGAATATTCGCACCACCATGGAAATCGCGGCGTTTTTGGCGCCGGCCACGATCACCGGAATCGACGTCGGCCCGGTAAGAATGCGGTGGAATTCCTCGTCGGCCCGCGGCGGCCCGTCGTCGTCGTGGGTGCCCGCCCCTGGCGGCCCGAACCGGCGCGATGTGACCTCCGGCTTCCCGGCTCGCCGGAACTCGCCGACGGTGCGACCGCACCGCTCGAGCAGCCAGTTCTGCACGTCGGCCTTGGACAGCCCGGCCGCGGCGAACATCTGCGCGTGCTCGGGGCAGAGCACCAGGGCCACCCCGCTCTTGGGGAAGATCTGCGACCCGATCCGCGAGATCGTGTCCTGGAAGTCGCGCAGCACGTCCTCGGGGTTGGGGGCGTGCCGGTTGTCGACGAATTCCATGGTGCGGGTGAGCGTCGCCGAGACCGCCGACACCCCGCCGCCCACCCCGCCGTTGGCCGCCAGCGGTTCCCAGGGTGACTCTTCCTCATTCTCGGCGACGCAGATCGACCAGCGACCGGGGACACCCTGGGTGGCCTGCTCGAACACGTGCGGGTGGATGCCGAACGCGTTCCGTACCATCAGGCCGATCGCCCGCGGGATGGTCATGTTCGGCCGGAACCCGGGGCCGAAGGCGCCGCCGGCGGTGTTGAAGCCGAGCTGCTGCCTGATCGGGCCGTTGACCACGATCAGCGGGGCGGGGCCGCTGGTGGACTGGAAACCGCCGCCGCGCGCGGCGCGCTCGCGCATCAGCGCCTCGAACGCCGCCAGCACCACCGGGAAGTACTCCGGCCTGCAGCCGGCCATTGCCGCGTTCACCGCGGCCAGGTAGACGGTGCAGTCGCGGCCGACCTGCTCAAGGGAGCCGATGATCTCGTCGGGGTCCTTGTCGGTGGTGGCGAGGAACGCCGACACCAGGGGCTTGCTCGCCGGGACGAGAGGAAGCCCGTCCGACCAGCCCTGCTCGTAGCAGTACTCGATGGCGCGCTGCGCCTCGTCGGGGTCGGGGTCGGGGTCGGGGTCGGGGTCGGGGGCAGGGTCGGGGTCGGGGGCAGGGTCCGCCGGGGCGCCACCGGCGGTCACGTCAGCCGTCATTGGCCGGCGTCGCCATTCTCCGTCAGCAGCGCCACCACGTCGTCAAGTACCTGCGCGGCGCGCGCCCTGACCTGGTCCTCCGCCAGCACGGCGACCGGGTGCGCGGTGGTGGCGTAGCGGTAGCCGGGTGCGCCGCGCAGCGCGGCCATCGCGTCGGCGGTGGCGCGGAACGAGTCGGTGACGATCACCGCGACCGGCACACCGGCCGCCTCGAGCACCACGCCGTCGGCGGCGGCGGCCGCGCTGCACGAGCCGCAGTCGCCCACACCGGTCACGATCACGTCGGACTCGGCCGCCATCTCCTTGATGGCGTCCTCGGTCTCCGGCACGGCGAAGTTCTGCTTGGTCCGCTTGCTGACGGTGACGCCGTACCGCTCGGTGAGCAGGCGGCCAACCTCCTCAAGGAAGGGGCGGGCGTTCAGCTTGGTGTTGATAAGCAGGCCCACCCGCTTGCCGTCGAGGCTGGCCGGGCGGGGTGCCCGGGCGGCGGCCGGCTTGGCCGTGTTCGTTGGAGCGCTGCTGGTGGCGGCGGTCCCCGTGGGGTCCAGGATCGCGTTCGGCATAGGTTCTCCGACCTTCCTTTGCCTTGCTAACTACCGCGCTTACCACCGCGGCGATTGTCGGTGCGGGCGATTGCCCGTGCTCTGGTCAGTGCTCGCCCGGGTCTTCCTATTCCGCCTCCGGCATGGGGTCTTGGCTATTTTTCCGGCGGCGCTTTTGTGGTCGTACTCATGACAACCCAGTTCACGGCTGCCCTGATATTAGATTTCATATCACGCGCTTCCCGTCGCGCCAAGTGTCATATATCGTCTTCCGTGGGCCGGGAGAACCGGTTATGACCTGCACCAAATCCCCGGCCCGGTGACTGTTGCCGAGCCCAACGCTCGAGGTAAGGATGCACAAGCATGGCTGACATGGTGCGCGCCGTCGTCCAGACCGGGCCGCGGCAGATGGAGTTGCGCGAGTTCCCCCGCCCGGTCATCGGCCCGCAAGACGGCGCCCTGCTGCGGGTGGAGGCCTGCGGCATCTGCGGCAGTGACGTCGAGCAGTACAAGGGGGCGATGGGCACCCGGGGGCTGCCGATGATCCCCGGTCACGAGCCCCTCGGCATCATCGAGGAGATCGCGCCGTCGACGGCCGACCGCTGGGGCGTCTCGCCCGGCGACCGGGTGGCGGTGGAGATCCTGATCCCCTGCCGGTCCTGCGACCTGTGCCTGGCCGGGCAGTACATGCAGTGCAAGAACCGGGCTGGCTCCCATGGCGGTTACAACCCGCCGGAGCGCGGCCTTGGCCTGTACGGCGGCTACGCCGAGTACATGCACCTGCACCCGAACTCGATTGTGCACCGGGTCCGCGGCGACATCCCGGCTGAGATCGCCGTCATGTACAACCCGCTCGGGGCGGGGGTGCGCTGGGCGCTGCAGTACGGCGGCGTGCACCTCGGGTCGTCGGTGCTGGTGCTCGGGGCCGGCCAGCGCGGCCTGGCCGCCATCCTGGCCGCCAAGTACGTAGGCGCCGGGCTGATCATCGCCACCGGTCTGGCCCGCGACACCAGGAAGCTCGCGCTGGCGCGCGAGTTCGGCGCCGACCACACCATCAACGTCGACGAAGAGGACACCGTCGCACGGGTCCGCGAGCTGACCGGGGGCGACGGGGCCGACGTGGTGCTCGACCTGACCCCGATGGCGCAGCAGCCGGTTATCGACGCGATCAACGCGGTCCGCTGGGGCGGCACCATCGTGCTGGCCGGGCTGAAGGGGCACAAGGACATCCCGATCCCCACCGACCTGCTGATCAACAAGGCGCTCACCGTCAAGGGCGCGTTCTCGGTGGACGCCGCCGCCTACACCGACGCGATCAAGCTGATCGAGTCGGGCAAGTTCCCGCTCGAGAAGATGCAGACCCACAAGTTCGGGCTGGATGACGTGGAGCACGCCATCAAGCTGCTGGCGGGCGAGATCGACGGCGAGGACGGTATCCACGTCGCCGTCATGCCGGGTCTGTGAGACGCCAATGCCGGTTATCGACGCGCACGCGCACATCTTCCCCGGTGACTTCGGCCCGGCCCCGGCCGGCTGCGACCCGGCCGCCTGGCCTTCGGTTACCGACGGCCCCGACCCGTCCAGCAGGCTGCTGGTCAACGGCCCGATGCGGTTCCCCGCCAAGAAGGTCTGGTTCGACGCCGAGGCGCGGCTGGAGGCGTCCGCCGCCTCCGGCCTGGACGCGGAGCTGCTGTCACCGTTCCCCGCGCTGCTTAACTACCGCGTGCCCGCCGGCCTCGGCCGTGACCTGTGCCGGGTCACCAACACCTACATCGCCGGCCTGGCCGCCGCCTATCCCGCGAAGTTCTACGGGCTCGGCACGGTCCCGCTGCAGGACCCGGACCTGGCCGCCGCCGAGCTGACCGAGCTGGGCAAGCTGGGCCTGGCGGGCGTGGAGATCGCCTCCAACATCGACGGCGCCTCGCTGCACGAGCCGCGCTTCGACGGTTTCTGGGCCGAATGCGAGCGGCTCGGCACGGCCGTCTTCGTACACGGCCTGCCGGTCCCGTCGGACCGGGTGCCCGGGCCTGCCACGGCCACGTTCGGTGTGGGCGCGGAGGCCTCGCTCGGCGCCGCGGCGATCATCTCCGGCGGGGTCGCGGAGAAGTACCCGGGCCTGAGGATATCCTTTAGCCACGCTGGTGGCGGATTCCCGATGATCCTCACCCGGGCCCAGTGGTTCTGGGGCCGGACCTGGAACGAGGAGCCGCCGCCGCCCGAGTCGGAACGCCCCGAGGCCGCCCCATGGTTCGCCGAGCACTCGCCGATCGAGCTTGCGCGTCGGTTCTACTACGACTCGCTGGTGTTCGACCGGCGGGCCATCAGGTACCTGGCCGACCTGTTCGGCACGGACCGGCTGCTTGTCGGCTCGGACTACCCCGCGATGGGGCGGGAGCAGCCGATCGCCAAGACGCTCCGCACCATGGGCCTCTCCGACGCCGAACGCGGCGACGTGCTGTGGAACAACTGCTTCCGATTCCTGGGCATCGACCCAGCCAACTGACCCCTTGATACCGTGATCCCGAATGCGGTGAGCACAACCGTGAGCAGCCTAGATTCATTTTTTGACGCGCTGCAGGACGAGGACGTCCCCCAGCCGTGGACCACGCCAGGGCCGGTCGCCCAGCGGCCGCCCCGGCTGCTGCTCACCCTCCTCGGCGACTACTGGTGGCAGCGGACCGAGTCACTGCCGTCGGCCGCCATCGTCGGGCTGCTGGCCGAGTTCGGTGTGAGCGACTCGGCCGCCCGCGCCGCGCTGTCCCGGCTGACCCGCAACGGGTTGCTGGTGACGTCGCGGAGCGGGCGGCGCACGTTCGTCCGGCTCTCCCAGCGTGCCGCCGATGTGCTCGACGACGGCGGGCGGCGCATCTTCTCCTTCGGCGAGACCCCGGCCTCCTGGGACGGGATGTGGTCGCTGGTCGCGTTCTCCATCCCCGAGGACCGGCGGTCCGAGCGGGACGAGCTGAGGAAGGCGCTGCGCTGGCTCGGCTTCGCGCCGCTCTATGACGGCCTGTGGGTCTGTCCGCGCGACCACGCCGACACGGTGATGGCCCGGCTCAAGGACCTCGGCATCAGCACCGCGACCGCGTTCCGCGCCACCGCGCTGCCTGCCGTCACCACCGACATCGCCGCCACCGCCGGCCTCCCGGACCTCACCGGCACCGCGGCCGGCACCCTGGTCAGCGCCGACATCCCGGCCCGCGCCTGGGACCTGGCCGGCCTGCGCGACCGCTACCAGGAGTTCATCGAGTTCGCCGGCCTGCTCCGCGACCAGACGGTGGCCGGCGAGATCAGCACGGCGGACGCGCTGGTCGCGCGGACCCGGGTGATGAACGAATGGCGGGCCTTCCCGGCGATGGACCCGGATCTCCCGGACGAACTGCTCCCCCCGGCGTGGCCCCGCGCGGCCGCCCGCGACCTGTTCATCACCTGCTATGACCTCCTCGGCCCGCTCGCCGCCAGGCGCGTCCGGCAGATCATCTCCCGCTACAGCCCCGAGCTGGCCGGCCGGGCCGCCTACCACAGCTCGCAGCTGACGCTGTCAGCCGCCGACTGAGTACCAGCGCGGTACCTATGAGTACGTCGACGCGTACAACCGAGTACAACTGCCCTGTTGGCGCGGGCGCGCGGCGACGATGCTGATCTCATGATGAACGAATCCTCGCGGGCCACCCGGCTGGTGCTGCTGCGCAGGTCTTTGCTCGCTCTCGCCCTACTCGTCTCGGCCGCGGCCGCCGCGGTGGTGGTGTTCGCGGCCTACCTGTTCACCGAGGGTTACTCAGGCGGCGGGAGCCCGCAGAGCGTCGCGCCGCTGGCGTTCCCGCTCGCCTTCCTCGTGCTTGCCGTTGTCGGCCTGCCGGTCACGCTGGTCTGCACCGCGTCCTGGGTCGGCTACCTCGCCGCGGCCCGCAGGAGCCGCGGCCTTCACTGAAGAAAACGATTAGGCGGCCGGCCTAGGATTGTTCGCAATGAGCGCCGTACTGACAGCCAAGGGTCTCACCGCCGGCCACGGGACCCACATCCTCTTCTCCGACCTGGACCTGACGGTCGCGCCCGGTGAGGTCACCGGGCTCGTCGGCGTGAACGGCGCGGGCAAGTCCACCCTGCTGCGCCTGCTGGCCGGCCTCGACGGCGGTGCGCTCACGCAGGGCTCGGTCACCCTCAACCCGCCGACCGCCACCGTCGGGTACCTGCCGCAGGAGCCGGAGCGGCGCGCGGACGAGAACGTCGCCGGCTTCCTCGCCCGGCGCACCGGCGTGGCGCAGGCGCAGCTCGACCTGGACGAGGCGACCGAGGCACTGGCGGCGGGAGCGGCCGGCTCCGACGACGCCTACGCGACCGCGCTCGACCGGTGGCTGAACCTGGGCGGCGCCGACCTGGAGGAGCGGGCGGCGAAGGTTATCACCACCCTCGGCCTGCGGGTAGCGCTCGACCGGCCGATGGCCGGGCTCTCCGGCGGCCAGGCCGCGCGCGCGAACCTGGCCTCGCTGCTGCTCTCCCGCTACGACGTCTTCCTGCTCGACGAGCCGACCAACGACCTGGACATCGGCGGCCTTGAGATCCTCGAGGACTTCGTCCGCAAGCTGCGCGCCGCCACCGTGCTCGTCAGCCACGACCGCGCGTTTCTCGAAGCCGCGGTCGACCGGGTGCTCGAACTCGACCTCGCCCAGCAGCAGACGCGCCTGTTCGGCGGCGGGTACGCCGGCTACCTGGAGGAGCGCGAGACGGCGCGGCGGCACGCCCGGCAGAACTACGAACGCTACGCGGAGACCAAGGCCGAACTCGAGGCGCGGCGGCGCACCCAGATCGGCTGGGCCGACAAGGGCGTCCGTGAGGCGAGGACCAAGGCGCCCGACCACGACAAGCACCGGGTCCAGGCGCAGGTCGCCCGCTCGGAGAAGCTGGCGGGCAAGGTCAAGGCGACCGAGCGGATGATCGGCCGCCTGGAGGTGGCCGAGGAGCCGCGCAAGGAGTGGCAGCTGCAGATGGAGATCGCCGCCGCGCCGCGCTCCGGTTCGGTGGCCGCCGTCATGCGCGAGGCGGTCATTGACCGCGGCGGGTTCCGCCTGGGCCCGGTCAGTCTGCAGATCGACTGGGCGGACCGGGTCACGGTGACCGGGCCGAACGGCGCGGGCAAGTCCACGCTGATCGACGCGCTGCTTGGCCGGGTTCCGCTGACCTCGGGCCAGGCCGCGCTGGGGTCCGGCATCATGATCGGCGAGGTGGACCAGGCCCGCAGCCTGTTCCGCGGCGAGCAGTCGCTGCTCGACGCGTTCGCGGGCGAGGTCCCCGGCCTGGTTCCGGCGCAGGCGCGGACCCTGCTGGCCAAGTACGGGCTCAAGGCGGACCACGCCACCCGCCCGGCGGGCAGCCTGTCCCCCGGCGAGCGCACCCGCGCCGGGCTCGCCCTGCTGCAGGCCCGCGGGGTCAACCTGCTGATCCTCGACGAGCCGACCAACCACCTCGACCTGCCCGCCATCGAGCAGCTCGAATCGGCGCTGGACACTTACCCAGGCACGTTCCTGCTGGTGACCCACGACCGCCGGATGCTGGAGAGCCTCTCGGTCAACCGCCACCTGGCGGTCGCCGACGGCCGGGTCACTGAGGTGGTCTGACCGGCAGCGGCGGTCAGCTAGGCAGCAAGTATGTGCGGATGGTGACGTGGCCAGGCCGCGGGATCAACCGGCGGCCTGGCCACGCTGAGCTACCCGGTCGGGAGGGGGCGCGCGCTCAGGCGTGCTCTGGGTCGATGCCGTCGTAGGCCAGGACCCGGAAGTGGCGGTGGCCCTTCTTGCCGGACAGGATGACCGCGCGGTAGGAGACGTCGTTGTGGTAGCTCACCTCCTTCAGCACGTGCCCGGGGTTGGCGATCACCGCGACGTAGTACTTGCCGTTCGGCAGGCTGGTGATGTCGAACGCCTGGCCCGCCTTGTCCTGCGAGTAGGTGTCCCCCCAGCCGACCGGCATCAGCTCGCGGACCCACAGCGCGGTCGGTGTGCCGCACTGGCCCTGCAGGCCGATGTAGTCCGGCTGCCAGAGCGCACCGTGCGCCAGCATGTCGACAGCGTCGGTGGGGGCGATGCAGAAGCCGACCTTCTGGCTGCGGACGATGAGCTTCTTGTTCCCGCCGAGGAGCTCATACGCGGCGAACTGCTCGAAGTGCCAGTGGTTGTGGCCCTTGGCGCTATCGAAGCCCATGGTCCCCGCGCGTACCCGCCCGACGACCTTCCCGTCCTTGTAGAAGTACTGGTAGGCCTGCATGACCGGGTTGGTCCCGTGCCGGAAGGCCTCGACGTCGAGCGGGCCGTTGCCGCCCACCCAGACGGTCGCGGAGAAGTTCAGGTAGTCGTGCTTGCCCTGGGTTGAGATGTTCATCCCCCACGCGGGCAGCGGTACCAGGTCCGGTTCCACCGACGCCAGCGGATTCTTCGTCTCAGGCACCGCTGGCAGTGCGGGCGGCGGGCCGGCCGTCCGGTGTGCCGCCGGGGCAGACCGGGAGAACAGCCGGTACACCGGGGCCTCCGCGTCCGTGCGAGGCCTGCCGGCCGCGGACGCCGTCGCCGACGCGGACGCGGACGCCGTCGGAGTCGGCGAAGTCGTGGGCGGCGGCGGTGGCGGCAGCTTGATGGCGGTCACCTTCACCTTCAGGCTGGACGTGGCGTCCTTGGCCGACACGTGGAAAATGTGCGCGACCGTCTTGGGGATGGTCTCCGTGACCGTGTAGGTCTGGCCGGCCAGCAGGTTCAGCGGGTTGCCGAACGCCGTCGGGTCGAACGCCCAGTTCTTGGGCAGGCCCCAGAGCGCGCCGAGCGGGAACGGGTCGGAGGCGCCGCAGCCCTGCGGGTACAGGTCGTTGTCCGGGCTGTCCGCCGTTGCGCGTGCCAGGTTGTAACTGCCCAGGCACGCGGTCTCCTTCTGGACGGCAACGGTCTTGCCCGCGCTGTCGCGCACGGTCAGGGTGACCATGTCCTTGATCCCGTTCCACCCGTCGAGTAGCCCCTTGGGCAGCCTCCGCGTGGTCTGCTTCCCGTCGGGCGGGGTCAGGACCTGGGTGACGGTGATCGGCTTGTCGTAAGCGGTACGGCCCACGTCGATCACAAGCGGTGCCCCAAGCGCGGCGTCCTGATCAGGGCCAGGCGCGGCATTCCCCCTTGAGCCGTTACGTGCGGAACGCTCACGGTGCCTGGGCGGGCCGTGCTCGCGAGCGCCGGGATGGCCACGGCCACGCCGCCAGCCGCCAGGCCCACGGCTGCCAGAATGGCCGCGACGTTTCCCGTCGTCGTGCCTGCCTTGAGTGTCATCTAAATGCGATCCTTTCACTTCGGTACCGAGGAAGCCGTCGCATCCGTTAGTCAGACGGTGCGAACACATCCACCGTTGCGCCCTACCCCAGGCGTTACCAAACGGGTACCTGACGGGCCGCAATCGCGTGCACACGGCCGCGAGGCCATTCACCGTCACTTCACCTGGGCGGTGACCGGCGCCCCGTGTCTTTGCTTAGCCGGTGCCAAAATTAACCGGTATACCTGGGTCCGCAGATTGAAGCTAACCCGAGGTACATGAAAAGCTGGCTTGAGCTGGGAAAACGGCAGCACGCACGTCTGACGCTTGCCGGGCAGCCTGCCGCGGTTATCACGGGCTAGCAGATCACGTTACCAAACCGTTATATTTTCTGCTATATATTGAATGAAATTCGATGCGCGACTGCCGGATCGCATTCAATGTCCTGCGGGTGAATTCCGCCAGGAATATCGGGTGAAGTGCGCAAGAGTGATCCCGGCAAGCGCCTGGTCACCCGCCGCGGACACGTTGCCGCAGGTCATGCTGAGGGCCGTCCCGTTCCACTGGGTGGCCCCGAGCACTGCCGCCTGTCGCTTCCAGCCCATTCGTTCCACCAAACAAGCTGCCGTCCGCGCTGCCAATGTCAGCCATGCTTCCCGGCGATCAGGCGTGCTATGAGTTTTCACTAGAAAGAGGCGGGTGGCAAGATCTCGGCCACCCTTCGCACGGTCCTGAACGATTTTGAACGCGGGCGGCCGCCGCGGCACGGTTCCGGACGCTTCCAAGAGGGCTTAAACGCGGGAAAAATGGGATTCGCACCCATTCAGGGCACCTCGCCCCGATGTGGAAAGTTTGCCAGTTGTACCGGTTCGGTCACGCAGGCCGGAGTAGTCTCCCGCAACAGGCAGCACCACTCGTTCCACCATACCGGCGTGGCCCGCCTGACTCCTTCCCAGCCCATTCGTTCCACCATCTTCTATACAGCCAGAACAGGCTCAGGTGATCATCGTGGGTCTCGACTCGTCTTCCCGCAACACATTGCCAGGCAAGGATGAACCCGGCGCCCCGCGAACGGGGCGCCATGCCCGGCCGGTCAGCCCGCCGGCCGCCGCCCTCTCCGATGTCCTTCGGGACCGCAGCCTTGAGCGGATCAAGGCGGCCGACCGTGCGATCACCGACGCACAGGCCCGGCTGCGCAGCACCGGAGCGGACTCCGACGCTGTGAACGGCGCGTTTGCCGTGGTCCGTGACTCACTCAGCGAGGCCAGGGAGACCGTCCGTGAGGCCCGGCGGGAGCTCGCCCTGGTCCTGAACGAGTGGGAGCAGCTGCACCGCCGGCTGCAAGGGGCCGGCCGCTACCCGCAGGCAGCCACTCCCGTGGTCCCCGACCCGCCGGGCCTGAACCTCTGCCCGGACGCGGGCACCGCGCGAACGCCCGCGCAGTTCATGGACACGCTCAGGAAGTACCGGAAGTGGGCCGGCGAACCGTCCTTCCGCGTGATGGAGCACGTCATCAGGCAGCAGCGCGGCCAGCACTTCGCCGCCTCCACCATCCACGCCGCCCTGAAGAGCGACGACCTGCCGAGCCTGCAGAAGGTCCAGGCGATCATCACCGCGTGCGGCGGAAGCGACGCGCATCAGCAGATGTTCACCACCGCCTGGCGGCAGCTCACCATGCCGCGACGGGATGAGGCCCGGCAGCCGCGGGCGCGCACGCTGTGCGCCGCCAGTGAGACGGCCTAGCCGCCCAGTCCGCGGAGGAACCGTCATGAGCCCCCAATCGTTGCCCGCGCTGCCTCGACCTGACGCCGCCGGTCAGGCTGCGCCCAGCGCCACCAGGGAGGCGACGGTCGCGTGCATGACCGGATCGCCCGCCTGCTCCCGCCGGACCTGGTACAGCGATTCGGCGATGGTCTGCCCGGCCCGCAGGTGCCGGTGCAGCTCAAGCATGGCGGGCACCGCCGCCTCGTCGTTGATCGGCACGATCGCCGCGACGATCCCCGCGGTGCCAAGCGGCAGCAGGCCGGCCACCAGGCCGAGGAGCTCGTCGGCCCCGGCTGGTGCCTGCAGGCCGGAATCACAGCTGGGCAGGAGCATGCGGTACGGCGCCTGGGCGAGCCGCTCGAAGTCGTAGACGGTCAGCGCGCCGTCATGCAGCCGCAGCGAGGAGAACAGCGGGCTGTCAGCGCGGAAGGTCCCGTGCGCGGCGATGTGCGCCAGCCAGGCACCCTCCATCGCGTGCAGTACCCCCAGCGCCGTGGCCGCACCGCCGGTCAGCACGGTCGCGTCGTCATACAGCGTTGCCAGCGCCGTCACCTCGGCGCCGTCACTCGCCAATCCCGGCCCGCGGGCGAGGACGACGTGGCGGTGGGCGGGCGGGCGTGTCCGCCGGGCCTGCAGCCACGCGCGGGCGGACGGGGCGACGCTGACCGGCCGATCCCGCAGCGCGGGAATGAGTGTCCACGGGATGGCGTGCAGCTTGCCCGGCGGGATGATGATGACGGGACCGCCGCGCAGGCACCGCGCGGCCGGGCCGAGCAGTGCCTGCTCGAGCCTCGAGCCGGATTCGGCCAGGATGGCCAGCGCGCTGGCCGGGTCGTCGCCTGGCCTGGCGCGGCCCAGGCGGCGCAGCCCGAACCGCGCGAAATCAGCGGCGCGAGCCGCATCGGCAGTCCGCCCCGCGGTGAACTGGCGTACCCTCCCGGCCGCGCATACCAGCACGTACAGGAGCCCGTCGATGTCCACGATCTCGATGAGCTCAGCGGGCCCGAGCTCATCGAGCAGCTCCCCGACATCGATGCTGCCCGGCCAGCTCCCCGGGTTGCCCCGCGTCCGCAGCGCGCACGCGCGGACGAGGCTTTCCAGGCGCAGCTGCTCCCGGCGCAGCGCCGCCGTCGCGGTTCCCTGCTGCCGCGCCTTCTCCAGCAGCCCCGTCACCGCGCGCAGCGCCACCAGTCCGTTGGTGAGTTCGGCGTCGGCGGCCGGCCGCACTGGCGGGACCGCGAGCGCGGTCGCGCGCCACCGCTCGCTCCAGGCCAGCAGCAGCCTCGGCGGGCCCGCCCGCGCGGCGTGCCGCTGGGCGAGCAACGCCAGCTCGGCGCCGTGCGCGGTGGCCTGGGCGCGCAACTCCGACGCGCCGAGCGTGAACCGGTGCTCGTCGAGCACCGCCAGCCCGCGGCGGCACGCGGCCAGCAGCCGGCCCGGATCGTCGGCGGCCTGCGCTTGCAGCGCCCGGCCGGTCCAGCCACTCACCCGCGCCAGCGGCGGACCGCGCCGCAGGCTGCGGGCGGCCGCGCTGAGGTGGCGGCCGGCCGCGGCGCGCCGGTTGAGGTCGAGCGCCACCCGCCCGGCGAGCAGGTGGGCCTGGGCCGCGTCGTCTGACCCCGCGTCCGCCAGCCTGACGCAGACCTGATCCGCGCGGCGGAGCAGGGCGGACGAGGACCCCTCGGCCGCGTAACGTGCCTGGACGAGCACCAGCGCGGCGCGCGCGGCCCACAGCTCGCTGCGCTGGGACCGGTAGAGCCGTTGCGCGGCCTGCGCGCGGTTCAGGGCGACCTGCGGCCGCGCGGCCGCCAGCGCGCAGTTGGCCGCGGTCAGCAGCAGCTGCGCTTTTATCGTGGGCCTGCCACGGGAAGACTCGATGTCCTGTATCGCGGTCTCCGCCTCGGCCAGCGCGTCGGCGGCGAGCCCGGCGGCGAGCAGCACGTTGCACCGGTCGATCCTGAGCCCCGTGGTGACCATGTTCAGCAGCCGGTACCTCGCGGCCGCCTCATCGAGGTAGGAGAGCGCCGCGGGCAGGTCGCCGGCCGCCAGCGCGGGCCTGGCGCGATTTTCAATCGGGAAGATCGACTCGAGCACCTGGCCGGTCTCGGCGAACAGCCGCACGGCGGCTTCGAAATCGGCTTCTGCCCGCCCGGGCGCTCCCAGCGCGGTATAGATCACCCCGCGCACATTCAGCGTGCGAGCCGTCCAGAGTTTGTCGCCGGCCGGGCTGAGCACCGCGATCGCCTGCCGCGCGTCCTCAAGGGCGGCCTGGTGCCGGCCGAGCGTCCACAGCACGGTGCTCCTCCGGTACCGCACCCGCGCCTTCAGCACGCCATCGGACAGCGAAACGGCACGGTCGAACGCGGCGAGCCCGGCCGCGGTGCGCCCGGCGGCGACAAGACCGACGCCCAGCGTGGCCAGCACGTCGGCCTCGCGTTCGGCCAGGCCCGAGTGGTGCGCCAGCCGCAAGGCCAGACGCAGCTCGCGCACCCCCGCCTCGACGTCACCGAACTCACGCAAGACGATCCCTGCCGCCTGGTGCGCGACAGAGGCCTCACGGGGACCGGGCTTGGCCGCGAGCACGGCCCGCGCCCGGGCCAGCGCCTCAGCGGGGCGAGACAGCGTCAGCGGCAGCAACTCGTCCACCGCTGTTCGACCGGACGCGGCCGGGGCCTGCTCGGCCATGAGGCTGATCCTAGATGCTCGAGGTTCTTCTGGTCTACGCGTGTATCAGATCGGCCACCCGGCCCCTCCGTAGGACTGCGAACTCGATCGCGGAGGGGCGTCGAGGGGCACCGCCGCAGGAGGCAAATCGTGACCGAACAGGACGACTCGCGACAGGGAACCGAACCGGACGACTGGCGACGGGGAATGGAGCCTCGGGTCATCGACGAGGTGACCTATATCGTCAATGCCTTCGGGGAAAAGGACATCCCCATCGGGGTGGAGCGCAAGGGCCGCGGCCTCGATTACATGTACGCCAAAGGCCAGCTGCTCGTCCTCGACCAGTACCTCGATGAGGTGCTGTTCATCCTGCGGCGGCTGAAGATTTCCTATGGCACCGGCGAGCCCGCACAAGGCGGCGGGCCCAAGGAGCCTTCGCAGCCCAACGAGCCCTCGCAGCCAAAGGAGCCCTCGCCCCGCGAGTTCCGGCGCATCATCCCCGGGCTGGTCCTCGTCCACATCGGCGACACCAACGTGCCCGAGGTGCTCGACGTGATCGACCTGGAGCTCGGCGAAGGCTGCGCGACCCCGAACCACGTCCTGACCGTGGCCGGCAATGGTGGCGGGAATAGCTACAACCCCGATGAAACGGTCGGCCCGTGCTCCGCCACCGACCCCGAGGAGGTGTACGACGGGACTGAGCCGTACCCGGGGATCTGCCACTGCAACAGCGGCGCGGGCGTGCGCGTCTACATCGCCGACACCGGGCTGATACCGGACGAGGGGTCACCGGAGATCGCCGGCACCGGGCTCTTCGTGGACTCGGGGTGGCAGCACCCCTGGCTGGCCGGGGTGCGCGGCGAGGAGGACCCGCTCTCCCCTGGTCTGCAGGGGGGACTGCTGAAGCCTTACGCCGGGCACGGCACCTTCGTGGCCGGCGTCCTGCGCTGCATCGCGCCGGCCGCGGACATCCACGTCGGTAACGTCTTCTGCACCGGTGGCAGCGCGCTGGAAACGGATTTCGTCCTGGATCTGCAGCAGGCGCTGCACCGCGGCACCGATATCTTCCACCTGTCGGTCGCGTCGACGACGCGGAACAACCACCAGCTGCTCACGTTCTGGACGTGGCTCAAGCAGTTGCGGCAGCACAAGGGGATCGTCTGCGTCGCCCCCGCGGGCAACAGCGGGAGCCGTCGGCCGCACTGGCCAGCGGCCTCGCCGGAGGTGGCCTCGGTCGGCGCGCTGGCCGCCGACTGGCGCAGCCGGGCCAGCTTCAGCAACCACGGCGGCTGGGTCGACGCCTACGCGCCGGGCAGAAACCTCATCAACGCCTACGCGTTCGGCGAGTTCGCCGTCGACATGGTGCCTTACAAGCCGGAGCACCGCCACTTCCACGGCATGGCGCAGTGGAGCGGCACCTCGTTCTCCAGCCCCATCGTGACCGGGCTGATCGCGGACCGGATGTGGCGGACCGGCGAGAACGGCCTCGAGGCGGCGGCCGCCGTGCTCCGCGCGGCCCGGTCCGACGCGATCCCCGGGGTCGGTGCCATCGCGCTGCCCTGCGGCGAGGAGCGCGGCTGCCGCTGCGCCAAGGGTCGCGATTGCGGCTGCGGCGAGGCCCGCGACTGCCGCTGCGCTGGCACCCCGCATCGGAACAGGCTGTTAGAGCCGACGCCCGGTCTGGATGCCCGCGGCGAGCAGCGCCCCGTCCGGGCCGAAGTACGGGGGGTCGAGCACGGTCACCGATACCTCCGGGCCGGGCGGGCGGGACGGCAGGCGGCAGGTGAACGGGGCGTCCCCGACACCGACGTCCGCCTCCCAGCCCGCGCCGCTCGGCCGGGCCGCGGTGACCGTCCCGGTCACGACGAGCCCGCGCGCCGGGTCCGCACCCGGCACCACCCGGTCCGGATGCACGCCCGCGACCACGCCGGACCAGCCCACACCAGACCCGGTAACACCAGCCCAGGCAACCGGCACGAAGCCCAGATAGCCGACCAGTTCCGCGACGCGCCTTGAGGCCGGCCGCAGTACCACCTCGTCGGGCGCTCCCGCCTGCAGGATCTCGCCGCGGTCCATGACCAGGAGCCGGTCGGCGAAGGACTGCGCATCGGAGAGCTGATGGGTGACGAGGACGGACGGCACCGATCGCTGCGACGCCAGGTCCTTCACCAGCGCGGTGAGTGACCGCCGCAGCGCCGCGTCGAGCGACGCGAACGGCTCGTCGAACAGCAGCGCGTCGCAGTGCGCGAGCAGCAGGCGGCCGAGCGCCACCCGGTGCCGCTGCCCGCCGGACAGCCGCGCGGGCATGGCGGCCAGCAGCCCGTCGATCTCCAGCGACGAGGCGATCTCGGACAAGTCTCTCCCGCCCAAGCCCGACCCTTCGCCGGCCGGGCCGGACTGCCCGCCGCCGGTGCCCGCGCCCGAGCCGGCCAGCCGCGCCGACCGCGCCGACCGCGCGTAGGTCAGGTTCGCGCGCACCGTCAGGTGCGGGAAGAGCCCCGGGTCTTGCCGCAGCAAGCCAACCCGCCGCTGCCACGGCGGCACCGCCACCACCGGCGCGGCCGTCGCCGTCAGCACCCGGCCGCCCAGCTCAACCCGGCCGCGGACGGGATTGACCAAGCCGGCGATCACCTCGAGAACGGTCGTCTTGCCCGCGCCGGAGGGGCCGAACAGCGCGACCCGCTCCCCGTCGGCCACCGCGAGCGCCGCCCGCACGGTGAAGTCGCGGCGGTCAACCTCGGCGTCGACGTTCAGCACGCGCGCTCCAGACGTAGGCGGCAAGCGGCAGCGGCAGCGCCACCACCAGCAGGACGAGGGCGTACGGGAGCGCGGTGTACAGCCCGGTCTCCTGCAAGGTGGTGAAGATCTGCAGCGGGATGCCGAACGGATGGTAGGCGATGATCACCACCGCCCCGAAGGCGCCGATCGCCCGCGCCCACGCGACCGCCAGCGACATCGCCAGCCCGGGGGCGGCCAACGGCAGCGTGACCCGCCGGAACACCCGCGACGGCCGGTCACCGAGCAGCCCCGCCTGCTGCTCGAGGCTGGTGTCCACGCTGGCGAAGGCGGCCTGCGCGCCGAGCACGTAATAAGGCGCCGACTCGTAGACCTCGGCGATCACCAGGGCGAGGAACGTGTTGGTGGCCGAGGCGTGCAGCCAGCTGAGAATCGAGCCGATCCAGGTGTAGGGGCCGACCATGAACACCAGCAGCAGCCCGATCACCAGCGGCGGCAGCAGCAGCGCGCACAGGATGCCCGCCTCCCAGACCCGCGGGAACGGCAGCCGGTCCCGCGCCAGCATCCACGCGAGCGGTGTGCCCGCCAAGATCAGCACCCCGAGTGTCACGGCGCCCGACTCCACCGACGTCACCAGCGGGTCCAGGTCCCCCGGCCCGGTCAGCGCGGCCCAGAGGTCGCCCGGCGACATCCGGCCGATCAAGGTGATCACCGGGCCGAGCAGCGCGATCCAGATGACCGCCGCGCCCAGGATGGAAAAGCCGGCGGAGATGGAACGCACGCGTGCTCCGCGTCCTCCGCTTCCGTTCTGCCCAAAACGGGGCGGCCAGGAACGGGAGCTATCCCCGTCCCTGGCCACCCCGGAAGAAGCGGCCTGCGGGCTAGGAGCCCAGCTCACTGAGGATGTCGGCCGGGACGGCGCTCTTGTCGCCGACCACCGTGGGCGTGATCAGCTTGAACCCTCCCGCCTTGTACTGCGCCAGGCCGGTCGGCGACAGCGTGTACTTGATGAACGCGATCCCGGCCGGAGTCGGCGTGCCGATCGTCGTGATGTCGATGACCTGCGGCGATCCGCTCTTGGTCATGCCATTGGTGAGCTTAACGGTCGCCGTCGCGTACGTCGAGGCGAGCGCGGCGTCGCCGAGGTTGATCGCCGTCGGCAATGGGATGTAGTCCAGGTGCAGCTCGACCGCCTGGGTCACGAACGCGCTCGACGCGTCGAGCTGGCCGGACTCGAGGGTGGAGTCGAGCGACGACTCGGCGTAGATCTGCGAGCTGTTGGAGGTACCGGGGTCACTCGTGCCGAGGATCTTCGACACCGTGTCCGAGGGCAGGTGGTAGTACTTCTGCGCGAGCTCGAGCATGTAGATGAAGTCACGGCCCTGCGGGTCGGTGTTCGGGTCGGTGCGGCCAAGCTTGAGGCCCGGCGTCTGCAGCAGCGTCGAGAAGAGGGTGCTGAGCGGCTTCGAGCCGTCGGCGTAGGCCTTGAACTCGCTGGCGTACTTGGACTTCGGGTTGTACGCGATGACCATCGAGGTGCCCGCGTACGGGATGTACCACTTGGTGAACTTCGGCTGCAGCGGCGTGATGTTGTCGCCGCCGACCGACTCGAAGACGTTCGGGCTGATCTCGCCGGCCGCGATGTCGGCCTCGAGCGTGCCCGAGGCGTTGCCGGTGCCGGAGAACCCCGCGCCGGTGGCGGCGGTGAAGGCCGGCTTCACGACGTTCTCGTTGAGGTACTCAAGGGACGAGGCGTAGGCGACGTTCGCGGTGCCGGAGACGGCGGTCGAGCTCGCTGACGCGGACGTGGACGCAGATGCGGACGCGGTAGCCGACGCAGACGTGGACGCTGCGGTCGACGAAGACGACGAAGACGAGCTGCTGCAGGCCGCAGCGGTGAGGCCGAGGCAGGCTAGGCCGGCCACGACGGCGAACCGCCGGGCTGAAGTCCGGAAATTAAGCATTCCCCGACGATAGCCAGCCCCAGTTGCGTAGCGCAACAACCCTTGACACCTCGGGCGCGCCATCCCCCCTGGTCAGAGCCAGCTAACGGCAGCGCCACTCGCTTGCATTGGGATCTTTCTGTTATCAGTATCTTGCTGTTAGCCGCCCCCGGTCACCGGTGTGGTGCCGGTTAGATTAAGAGCGCCAGCCAACCGGTCAGCACGTCGGGCTGGTCCTGGGTGCGGAATCGGAGGCGGAACTGACCATCCGGTTTGGGTTCGATGCTGAAGCAGCCGATCTCATCGATCTCGGCGCCGGTGGTCTCGCCCGCCAGCGTCTGGGTCTCGACCGTGCCCGCTCGCGGCGGGACGAGCTGCCCGAGCAGGGCCTCATCGGTGACCTCGACCTCGATCGAGAACAGCGCCGAGGCGAAGGTGAGCGCGCGGATGGTCGCGGCCTCCGACCGCAGGCTCGCGCTCAGCCCGGCGTCCTGCTGGGAGTCGTAGACGAGCTGCGCGAGCTCGGCGTCGATATGGTGCCAGGCGTAAGCGCTCCGCGCGGCCGCGATGAACGCCGCCGGAACGGCCGCGCGGCCGGCTACCGCCGCGCGGAGTTCCGCCAGCAGTTGCTCGTCATCGGTGTTTTTATTCACGTGACTCGCCTCCGGTGATGAAGACCCAGGAAACCGGATGTCCTGCGTCTGGAGTAAGCCCCGTGTGCCCCGAACGCGCCGTGCTGCCCGCCTGCAGCGTGTCGGAGAGCCCGGCCAGCTGCGGTGACCGGCGCAGCCGGTCCAGGCAGCGGCCGCGCATCGGCCCGATGCTGCCCGGCGGGATGCCAAGCCGGGCGCTTATCTGCGCGTAGGACAGCGGCGGGTCACTGACGAGCAGAGTGAGCAGCCGCCGGCTCTCCTCGGGGAGCTCGGCGAGGGCCGCGCGGAGCCGCGCGTGCCGTTCGGCCCTGAGCACCTCTTCCTCGACCAGCTCAGGATCGGCTTCCGCCGCGAGCACGCTGTCCTCCGGCTCGCCGCCGAAAGGCTCGCATCGCTGTGACTCCTTGAGCAACCGCACACATTCGCGCCGGGTCGTGGTGGACAGCCAGCCGGGCAGGGCAGCCGGCTCGCGCAGCTTGCCCAGCTGCTTAACCAGGCCGGTCCAGATCGTCTGGCCGACGTCCTCGATATCGGCCGCGGATAGCCGGTAGCGGGCGCAGATGGACCAGACAAGAGGCGCATACCTATCGACTATCTCGTCCCACGCACCCTCGTCGCCGGCCGCGGCACGGCCGACGAGGGCGACGACATAAGGATCATCACGCACGGAAAGCTCCTGTGGCGTGGTGGCGGCAATTCTCTTGCCCTTACTTGCCCGGAGGGAGCATGCGGCCGCCAGATACACCGAATTTAGACGTATCTGGCCGACCGCGAAACGCACCGTCAGTATGTATTCGCGATCATCGGAACCGGAGATAAGGAAGTGATCTCCAGTGCCCAAGGTTACCTGGTACGACGTGCTCGGGGTTACCAGCGGCGCCTCGGCCGTCACCCTGCGCCGCGCCCACGACGAACGGCTGCTGCAGCTCCGCTCCTATTTCACCCCGCCCGCGCCCGCGCCATCGGCGCCCGCGCCGCCGACTTTGGGCCCGCCATCCCCGGTGGTCAGCGCCGCATCCCGGGCGGCGGCAGCGGTCGAGGAGGCGTGGCGGGTCCTCGGCGACCCCGGGCAGCGCAGGCGCTATGACGCCCTGCTCGGCCCGCACTCACCGGTACCGCCCCGGCACCGGCTGACCGTGCCTGACGTCCGCGGCCTCTTCTACCGGCCCAGCCAGGCGGTCGCCGCCACGGCCGGGCTGCGGCTCGCGGTGATCCGGCTGACGCCTGACCCGCTCCCGGTCGAGGGGCTGGTCGTCGGGCAGTCCCCCGGTCCGGGGGAAACGGTGAGCTGCCGGTCCACGCTGACTGTCGAAGTCTGGCACCCAGCGCGTAGTCGGTGACGGTCCAGGCCGGCCGTCCGGTGCTGGCACCAGACGAGGAGCCGGTGACGGGGTGGGGCGAAGCAGCCGTCCGTTCATTATGACTGGCTTGCTCTTTTCCGCTTTTTGGACTTTTCTCTTGGGTTAAGCGCACAGACGACGCGGGCCGTGGTTGGGAAACCCCCCAGTGACCGGCCGCCCGGCCGGGGCGGATGATGGCCTTCGAACTGTGGATACACCCGGGAGGGTTCTGCATGAAGACGCGAGCAGCGGTGCTCAGGGACATCGGCAAGCCGTTCGAGATCGTCGAGCTTGACCTCGACGAGCCGAAGACCGGCGAGGTGCTGGTCCGGTTCGCCGCCTCCGGGCTCTGCCACTCCGACGATCACCTGCGCACCGGCGACATCCCGGTGCGCTACCCGATCGTCGGCGGGCACGAGGGCGCGGGCGTGGTGGAGCAGGTGGGCATAGGGGTGACCCGGCTGGCCGTCGGCGACCACGTGGTGGCGTCGTTCCTCCCGGTCTGCGGCAAGTGCCGGTTCTGCGCGCGCGGTCAGACCAACCTCTGCGACTACGGCCGCTTCCTGGTGGACAACTGCCTGCCCGATGGCACCTTCCGCTACCACGAGGGCTCGGCCGACTTCGGGCAGATGTGCCTGCTCGGGACCTTCTCGCAGCGCGCGGTGCTGTCGGAAGCCTCGGTAGTGAAGATCGAGGACGACATCCCCCTCGAGCTCGCGGCCCTGACCGGGTGCGGGGTGCCGACCGGGTTCGGGTCCGCGGTCAAGGCGGGCGAGGTCAAGCCGGGCGACACCACGCTGGTGTACGGCGTCGGCGGGGTCGGGGTCAACGCGCTGCAGGGCGCGTCGATCGCGGGCGCGCGGCACGTCATCGCGGTCGACCCGGTGGCGTTCAAGCGCGAGTCCGCGTTCACCTTCGGCGCGACCCACGCGGTCGCCAGCACCGAGGAGGCGCAGGCGCTGGCGCTCGAGCTGACCTGGGGCGTGGGCGCCGACCAGGCGATCGTGACCATGGGCGTGGTGACCGAGGACGTGGTCTCGGCCGCGTTCGCCGCGATCCGCAAGCGCGGCATCGTGGTCCTCACCGGGCTGGCGGGGCCGGGCGCCAAGACGGTGAACGTGTCCGGGTTCGAGCTGGCGCTCTTCGAGAAGCGGCTGCAGGGTGCGCTGTTCGGCTCGTCCAACCCGTTCGACGACATCCCGCGCATCCTCGACCTGTACCGGGCGGGCAAGCTCAAGCTGTCCGAGCTGATCACCACCCGGTACACCCTTGACCAGGTCAACGCGGGTTACGAGGACATGATGGCGGGCCGCAACATCCGTGGCGTCATCATTCACGAGTGACCCTGTTACCTCTACGATGGGCGCATGAACCCGCTTTCAGGCGTGCTGAGCGAGGCGTGGACGCTCTACAAGCGCCACGCCTCGCATTTCCTTCTGATCTCGTTCGCGATCTACCTGGCCGTCGCCGTCATCACCGCGCTGCTGAGCCTGGCCCTGGGTTCCTTCGGCGCCGTCATCGGCGGTCTGCTCAGCCTGTTCGGCACCTTCCTGCTGCAGGCCGCGCTGGTCAAGGCGGTGCAGGACGCCCGTGACGGGCGGATCGATCTCGACCTGCGCGCGACCGTGAACGCGGCGCTGCCGTTCGTCGGCGCTGTCGCGATCGCCGGGATCTTCGCCAGCATCGCCATCGGCATCGGGTTCGTGCTGATCATCGTCCCCGGGCTGATCCTGCTGACGTTCCTGTCGCTGATCGTGCCGGAGATCGTGATTGGCGGCGCCACCGCCTTCGAGTCGTTCGGGCGGAGCTGGCGGACGGTCCGCGGCTACGCGTGGCACGTCTTCGGTACCTACGTCCTGGTGTTCATCATCATGATCGTCGCCGAGTTCATCGTCGGGCTGATCCTGCTGGCGCTGCCGAACGCGGCCAGGACCTTCATCTCCGACATCGTGGTGGGGACCCTGGTCGCTCCGTGGCTCGCCGCCGTGGTCACGCTGGTCTACGACCGGCTGAAGATCGCGCACGGCCAGCCACCGGAGCCGGGCTACAGCGCACCGGGCGGCGGGACCGGGGCACCCGGTAACGGGTACGACACACCCGGTGGCGGCGGGTACGGGTCGTACGACCCTAGTTCGGGCTGAACTGCTCGTGGGCGTAGTCGGGGGCAGGCCGGGAGGTGGTGGCGCGGAGGATGGCGGTCTCGCGGACCAGTAGGGAGCGCTCCAATCGCAGGCGGCTCAGCGCGTCCGGGGCGGCGAGCAGCGACTGGCGCTCGGGCAGGTCAATGATCATCGCGGCGCCGATCACGTAGGAGAGCAGGACCGGCTCGTCGGGCAGGTCGGCGACGCTGATCACGCCGCCGCCCTGGTCGGCGAGGGCGTTCAGGTAGGCGCGGAACCCGGCCTGGACCTGCCGCACCACCACCGCCGCCGCCTCGGCCGCGCCCGGCTCGGCGACGCCGTCAGGCAGCAGCTCCACCGCACCCCGCAGATACGGCCGCGACTGGTCGGTGCTGACCAGGCGGAACCGATCGGTGCCGACCGTCTGCAGGTCGTAGCGGCCGTCGGCGTGCGGCGCGACCTGGCGCACCACCGCGACACAGCCAACCTCGTGCAGCGCGGCCGGGCCGGCCTGGCCGACCTCGCGGCCGGACCGGATCGCGATCACCCCGAACTTCCGGGGCTCGGGCCCGGCCAGCAGCTCGGCCACCAGCGTGCGGTACCGTTCCTCGAAGACGTGCAACGGCAAGCGCATGCCGGGAAATAGCACGGTCGACAGCGGGAACAGAGGCAGCATCTCGCTCATATCGATGAAAGTACGTCCAGGGAACTGTGCCTATCGAAGTGCGATTGACGCCCGGGACGTCGCGGGGTAAATCCGTTTGCCGGGTCGCAAAGGCGTGCCTTAGTCTATCAGCAACGCGTTGACGGAGCCGAGTAGCCGGGGACCACGCGGGCCGAGAGAGCCGCCGGAAGCTGTGAAGGCGGACTCGCGCCCCCGATAGTGAAGACACTCCCGAGCGTTTTGCAACAATATTTTTCAACAAGGCCGCCCGGCCCGTCCGGGCGGCGAAGGCGCGGTGGCACCGCGAGTTAGCCCTTCTCGCCCGCGCCAGTCAAGGGATCACTCACGTAGTCCGCAGGAGGACTAAGCGATGATCCGCACCCTAGTTGCCGACCTGCACCGCCACGTCGGCCAGACCGTCACCATCGCCGGCTGGGCGCAGACCCTCCGGCTGCAGCGCGCCCTCCAGTTCGTGATCGTCCGCGACCACACCGGCACCGTCCAGATTGCCCACCGGCGCGACGGCACCCCGCTCGAGGAGACCCTCGACGGCCTGTCGGCCGAATCCGCCGTCCGGGTAACCGGCCGGGTGGTGGCCAACCCGGCCGTCAGCCTCGGCGGCCTTGAGGTGATCCCCACCGCCGTCATCGTCGAGAACCGCGCCGCGACGCCGCTGCCCATCGACGCCCGCACCGGACCGGAGGGCCGCCAGGACTGGCGGTACCTCGACGTCCGCCGCCGCCCGGCCGCGCGGCTGGTGTTCGAGGTACAGACCACCGTCGAGCAGGCCATGCGGTCGTTCGCCTACGCCCACGGCTGCACCGAGATGCACACGCCCAAGCTGATGGGCACCGCGTCGGAGTCAGGGTCGGAGGTCTTCGAGGTCGGGTACTTCGGCCGTTCCGCCTACCTGGCGCAGTCACCGCAGTTCTACAAGCAGATGGCGATCGCGGCCGGCATCGACCGGGTCTTCGAGGTCGGCCCGGTGTTCCGCGCCGAGCCCTCGTTCACCTCCCGGCACGCCACCGAGTTCACCGGGGTGGACGTGGAACTCGCCTGGATCGACAGCGTCGCGGACGTGATGGACTTCGAGGAGCGGATGCTGGCGCACGTGCTCGCCGAGGCCGACGCCGCGCACGGCCCGGCGCTTGCCGAGCAGTTCGGGGTGAAGGTGGTCGTGCCGACGGTCCCGTTCCCGCGCGTCCCGATGGCCGAGGCGCTCAAGATCGCGGGAGCCGGTCGCGGCGGCGACCTGGACACGGCCGGCGAGCGGGCGGTCGCGGCGTGGGTCCGCGAGCGCACCGGCCACGAGTTCGCCTTCGTGACCGAGTACCCCGCGTCGGTCCGGCCGTTCTATCATCTGCGCCCGGCCGGCGCACCGCAGCTGACCGCCAGCTACGACCTGCTCTGGAAGGGGCTCGAGATCACCACCGGCGCGCAGCGCGAGCACCGGTACGACGTGCTGCTCGCGCAGGCGGCCGAGAAGGGGCTGTCACCAGAGCCGATCCGGGACTACCTGAACGCCTTCAGGTACGGGTGCCCGCCGCACGGCGGCTTCGGCCTCGGCCTCGGCCGGGTGCTGATGGCGGCGCTCGGGCTCGACTCGATCCGGGATGCCACGTTCCTGTTCCGCGGGCCGAACCGGCTCACTCCTTGACGCTCTTGCCCCGCGCGGCCGGCGGCCGGCCGCCGATCATCGGAAGCAGCGGCCGGACCGTGCGCCGCCGCAGGCAGCCCTGCCAGACGCCGAGGCTGTAGGCGGCGTCGTCGAGCAGGCGGGCGGCGACGTAGCGGACCGGGTCGAGCGGCGGGCGCCGGTCCGCCCAGTCAAGCAGCGGCGGTGCCAGGATCAGCGCGGCGGCCGGCCGGCGGAGCCTTGGGAACATGATCGCGGCCGGGATGGCGATGGGCCACCAGGTACGGGAGATGGCGCTGCCGATCGGCCGGCCGGCCGCGACTGTCCCGCCCCCGGCCAGCCGCACCGCCAGCCGCCACGCTTCGGCATAGCCCGCGCGCCTCTTGCTGTTATCAGGCATGAGTGGCGATCCAGCGGGGAGCGGCCAGCGCTCGCCGGTGACCCGGGACAGGCGGCGGGCCAGCAGGGCGGTCGCGGCGGCGGTGAGCGCGGTCGCGGTGACCGGGCGGCCGGAGAGCGCCGCCGCCCACGCGCCGACGGTCCACCAGGACGCGTAGAGCGGTCGGACTGACCCTGGGTGCCGCCGTTCCAAGTCAGCGGCGGAGGTCCCGTAGTCCGCGCGGCGGGCGAACCAGGCGCGGAACCTGACCCGGTGATCGTGCCCCATGACGGCGGCCGGCTCGTACCTGACCCGCCACCCGGCGGCGGACATCCGCCAGATGAAGTCGACGTCCTCCCCCACGATCATGGTGTCGGCGAACCCCGCGGCGGCCGCCGTCCTGCGCACGACGAGGGCCGCGCCGGGAACGTACCAGACCCGCGCGCCGACGGCGACGATGGACGGCCGCGCGCCCATGTCCAAGGTCGAGCTCGCCCCCTCGTACCGGGCCAGCCAGCTGGTCCCCGCCTCGCGGGCGACGATCCGGGGCGCGACCGCGCCGACCGCGGGGTCGGCGAAGTGCGGCAGCAACCGGTCGAGCCAGCCCGGTGCGGGCACGCAGTCCGAGTCGAGGAACGCGACGAACTCGGTCGCCGCCGCCGCCAGCCCGGAGTTGCGGGCCGCACCCGGGCCCCCGTTTACCGGGCGGTGGATCACCCGGGCCCCGTGTGCCGCCGCGATGGCCGCGATCGCACCCGGGTCGGCGGAGGCGTCGTCAACCACGATGACCGGTGGCGCGCACGGCCCGGCGTAAGCAGTGACCCCGTCGCCCTCCTGGGTCCGGCCGTGCTGCTTCTTCTTGCTGTTATCTGGACTGGCAAGGCCGGCCAGGCAGCGGGCGAGTTCGGCGTGCCGGTCCCGCACCGGGATCACCACCGTCACCTCGCCCGGGCGGGGGACGCGGCCAATACCGGGGGAAGCGAGCCAATCCGGATGGGCGATCCCCGCGTCAAGGAGGCGGCGGGCCAGCGTGCGGGCGGCCGCGCTGGCCGGCACCGGCGCGCCGGAGAACCAGCCGGTGACCTGGCGCTGGCCGGCCGGGGTCAGCCGCAGCACGCGCACCGGTGAGCCGCCCACCAGCACCGAACCTCCGGCCACCAGCCGGGTGCCGGCATCGGGGCGCAGCCGCAGGCCGGGCGGCGCGGGCGTCACCCGGTGAAACCGGCGAGGGGGCTTTCGTCGCAGTCGTGGCTGGGCGGGCGGCGGGGGGCGATCGTCACCGGGACGGGCCCTGGCCGAGGGGACGTGCGGTGCGAGTGGTCCACCGACGGGCGGGGCACTGAGACGGCGTTCGTGCCCGCGGACGCCAGCGCCTGCTCGCCGTAGCCCTGGACGCACTCCGGGTCCGGGCCGTCCATGGGCAGGCCGGTGAAGAACTTGGCGGCCATGCAGCCGCCCCGGCAGGAGTCGTAGAAGCCGCAGGACTTGCACGCGCCGCCGGTGTCGGGCTTGCGCAGATCCTGGAACAGCTCCGACGTCTTCCACACGGTCTCGAAGCCGCCGGTGTCGCGGACGTTGCCCGCCAGGAAGTTCTCATGGATCGCGAACGGGCAGGCGTAGACGTCGCCCACCGGGTCGATGAGGCAGACCACCCGGCCGGCCCCGCACAGGTTGAGCCCGGGCAGCGCGGAACCGAACGCGGACAGGTGGAAGAACGAGTCGCCGGTCAGCACCTGCTCGCCCCGGCTGACCAGCCAGTCGTAAAGCTGCTTCTGCTGGGCGGGCAGCGGGTGCAGCTCGTCCCAGACGTCGGCGCCGCGCCCGGACGGCCGCAGCCGGGTCAGCCGCAGCTGCGCACCGTAGCGGTCCGCGATGGCCTTGAACTCGTCCAGCTGCGGGATGTTCTGCCGGGTCATGACCACTGACAGCTTGAATCCGCGGAAGCCCGCGTCGGCCAGGTTCGCCATCGCGCGCATCGCGGTGGCATACGAGCCGGGTCCGCGCACCGCGTCGTTCACCTCGGCGGTGGCGCCGTCCAGCGAGATCTGCACGTCCACGTAGTCGCTGCCCGCGAGACGCGCCGCCACCGCCGGGGTGATCTTCACGCCGTTGGTGGAGAACTTCACCCCGACCTGGTGCTCGGTCGCGTAGTCGACCAGCTCCCAGAAGTCGGGCCGGACCGTGGGCTCGCCGCCGCCGATGTTGACGTAGAAGACCTGCATCCGCTGGAGCGTGTCGATGACCGCCTTGCACTCACCGGTGGTCAGCTCGCGCGGGTCGCGGCGGCCCGATGACGACAGGCAGTGCACGCAGGACAGGTTGCACGCGTAGGTGAGCTCCCAGGTCAGGCAGATGGGAGCGTCCAGTCCAAGCTGGAACAGGTCGGTGAGTTTGCCGGGCGAGACCGCGGGCGGCGCGGTCGCCGTCTGCCCCGCGGGCAGGGCAATGTCAGGAGCGAGAGTCATGCAGCGTCCGTTCCGAGATCATCTTTGAATCCGCCAGGGCCGCGAGCGCGCGCTCATACGCGGGCAGCTCAGCCTCGGTCACGCCGCAGGCGTGGCACGCCGCCCGGGCGCTGGGGTGGTCGGTCAGCGACCTGACCACCGCCAGCACCCGCTGGTTCTTGAGGAAGGACAGCCGCCGGGTGCCGAAGTGGTACAGCAGCGCGCCGAACGGCTCGGGGCGCATCGACACCTGCGGATGAACCTGCCAGGCGTGGTCGAGGTCGAAGCTCACGACTGATCCGGCTGCTGATCGGATGGCTGTGTTTATCAGCGGGCGGTGTCTAGTAGACGCCGCACATGCCGTCGATGGAGACCTCTTCGACGAGGAGCTCGTCGCCGGTCAGGGCCTCGGTCTGCGCGGTCTCTGGCTCGTGCTCGGCCATCCGGGTACCTCCCGCATTAGTGGCACCAAGTGCCAGGTAGGACATTGGGACGAGCCTAAAGGGCACTTGGTGCCGAAATCAAGACCCTCACGCATCGTCACCGCAGAACGCTCTATTGTTGCCTTAACATGGGCATTCCCCGATCGAGGACGGTGATACCAGTGTCGGCACCGGCCGTAGCGGTCCCGGCCGCGCGCCCGCACCCGGGCCGCAGGCGGGTGACCTCGCAAGCCGAGCTTGAGCAGGCCGCGTTCGGGCTGTTCGCGGCGCGCGGGTTCGACGCCACGACGGTGGACGAGATCGCGGCGGCGGCCGGGATCGGGCGGCGGACCTTCTTCCGGTATTTCCCGTCCAAGAACGACATCCCGTGGGGCGCCTTCGAGACCGAACTCGACCGGATGCGGGTCCGGCTCAAGGCCTGCCCGGCCGAGGTGCCGCTGATGGCGGCCATCCGCGTCGCGCTGATCGACTTCAACCAGGTCGCCCCGGCCCAGGTACCGCTGCACCGGCGGCGGATGGAACTCATCCTCCGGGTCCCCACGCTGCTGGCGCACTCCACGCTGCGGTTCGCCGCCTGGCGGGCGGTCGTCGCCGAGTTCGTCGCCGAGCGGTCCGGCCAGCGTCCCGATGACCTCGCGCCGCAGGCGGTCGCGCACGCGGTCCTCGGCGTTGCCATCGCCGCCTACGAGCACTGGCTCGACGACCCCGCGGCCGAGCTCGGCGCCCTTCTCGACGACGCGATGCGCCAGCTCGACGCCGCCTTCACCGGCACCCTGAGCTAGCGGTGCCCGCTTCGATCGGGGCCGAGAGTGCCGGGTTCACGCTGAGCACCGCGCACTGGCCGGAGGTCGAGGCCGGGCCGCGAAGGCTGCTGGTGGTGCCGGTCGGATCGCTTGAGCAGCACGGGGCGCACCTGCCGCTCGACACCGATACGCGGATCGCCGCGGCCGTCGCGGCGCGTGCCTGTGCGGGGAGGGCCGGGGTCGGGCTCGCGCCGCCGATCGCGCTCGGGGCCAGCGGCGAGCACGCCGAATTCCCCGGAACGTTGTCGATCGGCAGTGTCGCTTTGTCGATAATGCTGGTCGAGCTCGGCCGGCACGCGTCCCTCCACTGGCCCGCGATGCTCCTGGTCAACGGCCACGGCGGCAACGCCGCCGCGATCCGCGAGGCGGTCAAGCTGCTGGCCGACGAGGGGCGCCGGTGCCACGTCTGGCACGCCGGACTGCGCCCCGCCCAGCTGGCAACGGAGCCCCTGGTGTCCGACGCGCACGCGGGGCGGGTGGAGACGTCGGTCATGCTGGCGCTCGCCCCCGGTGATGTGCGGCTCGCGGCCGCTTCCCGCGGTGACACCCGGCCGCTGCGCGAGATCATGCCGGACCTGGCCGCCCGCGGCGTCCGGCACGTCAGCCCCAACGGCGTTCTCGGTGATCCGTCCGGCGCATCCGCGGCCGAGGGCGACCGCCTGCTCGGGCTGCTCGTCGCCGACCTGAGCCAGCTGGTGGACCGGCTGGTCGGCTAGCGGAAAGCGGGCAGCCCCCGGCGAGTGCACGCTCGCCGGGGGCTGGTCAGTGGGCCGGTTACCAACCGACCGGATAGGTGGGGGTGGGAGTCGGCGCCGGAGTTGGAGCGGGGCTTGGGGCGGTTGGGTTGAGGACGCCGACCAGGCCGTTCGCGTAGCTGCTTGGGCCCGCGCTGAAGACGACCGACGAGGCACCGCCGAACGCCGAGTTGCCGACCAGGAGGCCCCACAGCCCGTTGATCGCGATGGGGCGGCCCTTAGCGTTTTTCAGCGGGCCAAGGAACCGGCCGGTGTTCGGGTTGAACGCGTTGATCCGGCCGTTTCCCAGATTGCCGACCAGCAGGTCGCCGGCGAACGGGCCGAACCCCTTGGGCGCTAGCACCAGACCCCAGGGCTCGTTCAGCGGGCCGTGGGAGACCAGGTGCTTGATGAGTTTGCCGTTGACGCTGTAGACATCGACGAACCCGCGGCCAGCGCCGGGGACGACGTCGGTCTTGGATTTGTTCTGCTTCCCGTAGGAGACGTAGACCCGGCCGTTCAGCTCCGCAATTCCGAACGGGGCGTAGCCGGCCGGGATCTTCGGGTCCCTGAACTGCGCCGGCTTGGTCACCAGGTGGAAGTCCTTGTTGAAGACGTCGACCTTGGCGTTGGCCACGTCCGCGGCGAACAGCTCAGGGCCGGCCGCGGGCGTGGTCGCCAGGGCAAGTCCCTTGAACACGGCCCGGGCCGGCGTCTTGCCGGCCGCTCCGCCCTTGGGGCTGTCCTCGACGACGAAGGCGGCCCCGCCATCCCAGGCGGCGATCTCCCCCGGCGACTGAGCCTTGCCGATCGAGTCGGTGTCCACGATGAAGTGGGCTGGCATTCCGGTCGGGCCGCCGACGGGGAAGGCGCTGGTGTCGGGGTTGAAGACCTGCCCGGTGGGGTTGCCGCCTGGCACCGGCACGGTGAGGTCGAGCGAAACGCTGCTGCCCTTGATCCCGCCGCCGTAGACGGTGGCGAAGCCCGAGTTGTTATCGGACACCCAGATGGGGGTGGCCGGGCCCGCCGCAAGCCCCCAGGCGTTGGTCAGGTTCTTGTCGGTCAGCTTGCCCTTGAAGGAGGCCTTGTTGGCGATCAGGTTGGTCTGCCCGAAGCTGTTCGCCACGTGCACCGAGGGTGCAGCCGAGGCCGAGGCCGAGGCCCAGGCGGGCACCCCGATCGCGACCAGTCCGGCGGCCGCCGCGAACGTCGTGACGGCGGCGGGCCATCGCCTGCCGCCGGCCTGATTCTTCGCGGGAGGCTCCCCGGCCCTGCTGGGTAGTGCGTGCCGCATGACGGTCCCTTCGTCTGGCAACGTCGCGCCCGAACCCGTCGGTGGACTCGGACATGAGTACTACGGGCGGCGGGCGCGATCGGATTCAAACGGGCGCGGGAACGCGGGACCCAGGCGCTACTGGAGGTTGCCGACGGAGCCGGTCGGGGAGCCGACGGGCTCCTTGATGGCGGCCAGGTTGTCGTGCGCCGGATACTTCGCGGCGGCCGGGCCGTCGGCGAAGGCGCGCAGCACGTTGGCGGTGACCGCGCGGACGAAGCCGGGGGTGGCGCCGCCGATGCCGTGCGGCTCGTCGCCGTAGAGGGCCTCCACCCAGCGCATGGTGCCGCAGTTGAAGACGCCGGCGCCGCCGGCGTGCGTGTAGTAGGCCGAGTCGCCGTGGCTGGCGGCCCCGCCGATGGTGAGCGGGGAGTGCGAGAGCACCTCGATGGGGCGTTGCAGCGGGTACGCGGGGTCGACCCGGTCGTATTCGACGCCGACCAGGTTGGCGAAGCTGTCGCCGGCCGAGACCCCGGTGCCCTTGAAAACCCAGCTCTTGGGCGAGGAGACGACAAGGGGCGCGTTGACCGGGTATCCCTCGTAGCTCATGCCGATCAGCGAGGACTCGGGGTCGGGATCCGGCCCGTCGCGCCAGTCGCTGGTGACGAGCGCGTCGTGCACGCCGTACAGCGGGTCCTGCCGATAGGAGCTCTTGTAGCAGACCACCTCGCGCGCCTGCCCCAGCGTGCTTGACTGCAGCCGGGTCCGGCGGAACATCGCGTTCGCGCCGAGGAAGGCCAGGTTGACGCCGCTGTCGCGGGCAGCGGTCACGTTCGCACGCTCGGCCGGGGTCCAGTACTCGTCGTGGCCCATCGACACCAGCGCGCTCGCCCCGTCCAGCAGGTGCGGGTCGGCGGCGATGTCCATGCTGGTCACGTAGGCCAGGTCGAGCCCCAGGTGCTCGGCCAGCTTGATCGCGTTCCGCTCGTAGGTGAGGAACATATCCGCGCCGTTGAGGTCGTACGGGCGGTCCAGGCTGACCACCAGCGAACGGCTCCCGTAGTCGCCGCTGGCGTTCTTGTAGAGGTCGAAGCCGCCCCACATGTTGTACGCCTGCCAGGTCTGCACGCAGGCCTTGAGCACGACCTTCCCCGCGCAGGAGGGCGACCTGACGGTGACCGGCACGTACCGCTGCCCGCCGGAGGAGGCGGTGAGCTTGAGCAGGTAGGCACCGGGCGGCCAGTCGTCGGTGGGAACCTCGAGGACCGGATCCCAGGCGGCGGAGACGGTGTTGGTGGTACCGGAGACGCTGAACGGGTGCTGCCGCCCGCCGCGGAGCTTATTCGACCACCAGACTTCGCGCCCGCCCAGCCCCTGGTACCAGCCCAGCCGGTAGGCGTTCACCCGGAACCCGTCGGCTGTGGTCGACACGAACAGCTGGAACGGCTCCCCCTGGGCGACGCTCACCTTGCCCGCGAACCCCAGGATCTCGTCCGAGGCGCCCACGTGGTGGATCACCCAATGCTCGGTGCCCGGCCGCGAATTCTCCGCGACGGCGACGGCCTTGGCCCGCCACGGGCGGGCGGTTTCCGCGACCGGGCGGCCGCCGATTGGGCGCGCGCCCCCACCGCAGGCCGATACGGCGCCGGCCACGCCGGCGGCGGCCATGCCAAGGAAAGCCCGGCGGCTGGTGCTTCCGTCCACACGCGTCATTTTGGCACGCACCTGCACTCGTATGCGCCCGTAGCCCGCGATCCGTTCCTAGAGTGCCCCGAGAACCTACCCGAGAACCTCCAGGAGCGGTTCGAGCGCGGCCGGGTCGTCGCCCGACGCGGCCAGGATCACGCCGCTCACCAGCGGGCGCGCCTTGGCCAGCACGGTGGCGGCCAGCTCGAGCCCGACCGCCCGGCCGCCGCTGCGCCCGGCCCGCTCCATCGCCTCGAGCGTGGCGGCGGGGATCGTCACCCCCGGCACCTCGTGCGCGAGGTAGTCGGCCTCCTCGAAGGAGGTCAGCGGGTTGACCGACAGCAGCAGCGGAACCCCGGTCCCGTCCAGTGCCTCGGCCACCCGGGTGAGGGAGTCCAGGTCGTGGACCGGCCGGCTGACCAGGTACTGGGCGCCGGCCCTGATCTTCGCGTGCGCGCGGGCGAGCTCGGCGGCCTGGTCGCGCGCGCCTGGGTTGATCCGGGCGCCGATGCAGAAGGACATCCGCGACGTCAGTGCCAGGCCATTGGAGTCGCGGCCGGCGTTGAGCCCGGCCAGCAGCGCGGTCAGCCCGACCGAGTCCACCTCCCAGGTGCCGTCGACCGCCGGGTAGTCGCCGAACACCGGCGGCGAGCCGGTGGTGCAGACCACCGAGCGGATGCCCAGGGCGTGCGCGCCGAGCAGGTCGGCCTGGAGCGACATGATCGTCTTGTCCCAGGTGGTGACGGTGGCGATGGTCTCAACACCGACCCGCTGCTGCAGCTGGAGCGCCATGTTGAGCGAGTCCAGGTGCGTGCGCACCGTGTCCCTCGGCTCCACCAGGACGAGCCCGATGCCCCGGTCGGCCAGTTCGGCCGCGGCCCGCTCGGTGTCGCCCGCCCAGCCACCCGCGGGCGGGGTCAGCGCGGCCGCCACCACGAACCGCCGGGAGGCGAGCTGCTCGGCCAGCGATCCGGACGCCTGACCGGGGGCGGAGAGCTCGGCGGCCGCCGACGGGCCGCCCGACAGCGGGCCGGCCGGCCTGGCGGCCGCTTCGGCCACCCGGGCGGCCGGCCGCGCCACCGGTACGGCCGATGCGCGCAGCGCGTCGGCGGCGGCCCTGATGTGCGTGGGCGTGGTACCGCAGCAGCCGCCGACCACGGTCACCCCGGCGTCCGCGAAGCGGGCCAGGTACCGGGAGAAGTAGCCGCCGTCGATGGCGAACTCGAACGACCGCGGCCCGGTGCGGCGCGGCTGGCCCGCGTTCGGCTGCGCGCTGACCGGCACCGCGGAGTACCGGACCAGGTCCTCGGCGATGGTGAGCATGCGCTGCGGGCCGATCGTGCAGTTGGTGCCGATCATCGTCACCGGCAGGCCGGACAGCACGGTCGCGACCTCGCGCGGCGTCTCACCGCCGAGGGTGTGCGCGTCGTCGGCGAACGTGGCCTGCGCGATCAGCGGCAGCGCGGTCACCGAGGCGGCCACCGAGACCGCCTCGACCAGCTCGTCCAGGTAGCCGAAGGTCTCCAGGATCAGCACGTCGGCCATGCCGTCGGTGACCAGCGCCAGGATCTGCTCCCTGAGTACTTCCATCCGCTCGGCCGCGCCAACCCGGCGGCGCTGCAGCGCGGTCACGGCAGGCGAGACCGACCCGGCCACCAGCACCGGGGCGCCGGACCGGTCGGCCGCGGCCCGGGCCAGCCGCATCCCCGCCCGGTTGATCTCCGCGACCTTGTCGGGGAAGCCGTGGTCGGCCAGCCAGAGCCGGTTGGCGCCGAACGTGTTGGCCTGGATGAGGTCCGCGCCCGCCGACAGGTAGCTGTCGTGGATGGTCGCCACCAGGCCCGGGTCGGACAGGTTCAGCTCCGGCAGCGAGCGGTCGAGCGCCGCGCCGGCCGCGTGCAGCATGGTCCCCATCGCGCCATCGCAGACCAGCACGCGGTCCCCGGACAGCAGTTGCGCCGCCGGCACCAGGCCGACCGTCGGGCCGCTCATCGCCGTCTCCCTCCTGCTTTGCCCACCGGGTCTCCCTCGTCCGCCCGCCAGGCTCACGACTGCCCCTCCGGCAGCGCGTCGAGGATCTCGAGCGCCACCTGCGCGATGAGCCGGTCCCGGTAATTGTCCAGCCGCAGGCCGGTGATCTCCTCGATCCGCTTGATCCGGTAGGCCACCGTGTTGGGGTGGACGTGCAGCAGCCGCGACGCGCGTTGCGGGCTGTTGTTCTCCCGGAAGTAGCAGGCCCCGTCCGGCCCAGCCGCCAGAGGGTCTGCGTGGTGCGGTGCGCCTGGTCGTAGGAGCGGGCGATCTCCTCCGGGTCCTTGCACGGGCCGCCGATTCCGATGACCACCTTGGCACCGGGGAACAGCTCGGCCAGCCGGGCCAGGCAGGCCTGGCCGAGCTTGCGCGGGTCCGGTACCGCGGCGGCCACCACGACGACCTCGGACTCGCGGGCCGACACGATCGCCTCGGGCGCCCTGGTCGTGACGAAGTGCTCGATGGATTCCCTGATCCGCTGGCGGAGCGGTTCGGCGTCGGCCGCCCGGGACGGCGGCAGCTCGAAGGCGATAGCGGCCACGTTGTGCGCGCGCCCCGGGTCATAGCCGAGGTGCGCCGCCCACCGGGCGGCGTCGGCGCTGTCCCTGCCCCGGCCGAGCAGCAACCCCTCCACCAGGTCGTCACGGACCCGGCGGGCGGCCGCCGCGACCACCCGCTCGCGGCCGAGGATGACACCGCAGATCGTGGCGGCGTGCTCGGTGACCAGCAGCGACATGTCCTCGCCGAACGACTCCTCGGCGGGGTCGAGGGTGATCAGGTAGGAGGGAACCTCGTCGCCGACCAGGATCGGCGCGACGATGATGGCCGGCATCCCGCCCACGTTCGGCAGCCGCAGCGCGCGCTGGGAGAGCCGGGAGGCGCGCAGCACCTGCCCGAGCCGCGGGTGCACGACGTGCTCCCTGACCAGCGCGGCCGCCTTCTCTGGCGGCAGGCCGGGCGAGGCCGCGGTCTGCACGTCCATCAGCTGGCTGACCACGGCGACGGTGGCGGACGCCCGCTCGGAGATGAGCTGGACGACCCCGGCCAGATCGGCGTCCTGCATGGCCAGACCGGACAGATGCCGGTAGACGGTTACCAGCTCCCGCAGGACAGAGTTCTCTCGGTCGACGTCCCGCGGGCTCTCCCTGGGCGTCGGCGCAGCATTGAGCCGGCTAGCGGCCGCTGGCGTCTCCGGCATGGTCACTGAACTATACGACCTCGATCTATCGGCTCGTTTGTGTAAGCACACAAATGGATCTGTACCATGCTTCTCCGCCCGTGCAAATACCTCACAACGGCGAACGTACCCGGCCAACCGCGCGACTGTGTCCGCACACAGCCGTTCGGCATGGTCCTTTAGTGGCTGACAACGACGCCGACGGCTGATCTTGAACCGGCCCAGGCAGGCAGTTATGTTACGTGTACTTGACATTCCCTTATCAAACAGGCAAATGTTGCAGGCGCCGAAGCTTGTGAACTTGTGAAGGGGCCCTGAGTTGCTCGAGTACCGCGACATCTACGCCGGGGGTCGTCTGGTCTGCTCCGGCTCCCCCGACGTGATCACAATCGTCAATCCGGCAACAGAGGAAGTGGTGGGCGCCGTCCCGGCCGCGATCGGCGGGGACGTCGACAAGGCCGTCCGGTCCGCCCGGCGGGCGTTCGACGACGGCGCCTGGGCCACCTGCGCCCCCGCGCAGCGGGCCGACGCGCTCGACCGCCTCGCGGCCGCGCTCGAGGCCCGCGCCGAGGAGGCCGCCCGGCTGGTCACGGCCGAGATGGGGATGCCGATCGGATCCTCGCGGCTGCACAACGCCGCCTCGCCCTGCGCGGTCTTGCGCTACTACGCCAACCTCGCGCGCGGCATGGACAACGAGGAGACAAGGACGGCGGTCTCCTTCGCCGGCC
Organism: Trebonia sp.; assembly: GCA_050013875.1. Lineage (GTDB taxonomy): Bacteria > Actinomycetota > Actinomycetes > Streptosporangiales > Streptosporangiaceae > Trebonia. The sequence continues at coordinate 56,958 of JBEKEK010000038.1, forward strand.
GCACGGTGGTGCGGCGGGAGCCGGCTGGCGTCGCCGCGGTGATCACCAGCTGGAACTACCCCATCATGCTGGCGTTCAGCCAGCTTGCCCCGGCGCTGGCGGCCGGCTGCACGATCGTGCTCAAGCCCGCCGCCGCCACCTCGCTGTCGGCCTTCATCCTGGCCGAGGCGTTCGAGGCGGCCGATTTTCCGCCCGGCGTGTTCAACCTCGTCACCGGCACCCACCAGACGGCCGGCGCGCTCGCCCGGCACCCGGGGGTGGACATCGTCTCGTTCTCCGGGCCGACCAAGCAGGGCCGGTGGATCGCCTCCATCTGCGGCGCGGAGCTCAAGCCAGCCGCCCTCGAGCTCGGCGGGCAGTCCACCGCGATCGTCTTGGACGACGCCGACCTGGAGCAGACGGGGGCCGCGCTCGGCCGGCTGATCTTCGGCAACTCCGGCCAGACCTGCTTCGCGATGTCCCGGGTGCTCGTCCCCGACCAGCGCTATGACGACCTATTGGACGCGCTGACCGAGCAGGCTGCCCAACTCCGGGTCGGCGACCCGCTGAGCGAGGCGACCACCATGGGCCCGCTCGCGTCGTCGCGGCGGCGCGCCGATGTCGAGGCGCGGGTCCGCTCCGGCGTCGCCGACGGCGCCCGGGTGGTGGCCGGCGCCCGGCGGCCGGCCTCACCGGTCCGCGGCTACTTCTACGAGCCGACCGTGCTGACCGATGTGACCCCGGCGATGGCGATCGCGCAGGAGGAGATCTGCGGGCCGGTCGCCACCCTGATCAGGTATAAGGACACCGCCGAGGCGGTCACGTTCGCCAACCACGGGTTCGGGCTCGCCGCCACCGTATGGACCGGCGACCCGCGGCGCGGCCTGGACATCGCCAAGCAGACGCGGGTCGGCACCTTCGGCGTCAACCTGTACGAGCCGGACTTCGGCTCGCCCTGGGGCGGCCGCGGCCCCAGCGGCTCGGGCAGCGCCTACGGGCCCGAGGGGATGGACACCTACCTGACCTCGAAGTCGGTCTTCCTGCCAGCGATGCGCTAGTTCACTTCGCCTTTAGTTAGGCCCGCTCTTTGTCCTGGGTGCGCTACTTTGCCGGGAACGGCAGCACCCCCAGGAGGCCCCCATGACCGACACAAGCACCCCCGCCGCACCTGAACCCCCGGCCCCCGCGCCGCACCATCACCCGGTCATCCCCCGGCCGCAGACCGACGCGGACGCGCTGCGCGCGATCGATCGCGTCAAGAGCGAGATGCACGAGCGCGCGGAGGAGATCCGCCGCGCACCCCAGGATCACCAGCCCAAGCTGGTGCTCTCTGAGCACGTCCGCGGCACCAGCCTGCTTGACAAGATCGCCGACGCGGTCAACCGGATCTGCGGGTCGATGTGGGTGTTCATCGGCATCACGCTCGGCATCGTGGTCTGGCTCTTCCTCGGCAACGTCGTCGGCTTCGACAAGACACCGTGGCCGCTGCTGCTGACCATCCTTAACCTGCCGCAGCTCTCGATCATGATCTCGCTCCAGGTCAGCGCCAACCGGGCACAGGCCGCGAGCGACCGCCGGGCGCTGGCCGACCACGAGACGCTGATCGCGCTGCACGCGATGGCCACCCAGCAGCTCGACCTGCTGAACGGCCAGACCAAGGTCCTGGCGATCCTGGACAACTTCGCGAGCAAGGACATGCCCGGCAGGCAGCAGCAGATCCAGTACACGGTGAACAAGATCCTGACCGCCGTCAGCCCAGCAGTATCGTTAGCGCGGGCAATAGTTGCCATTAGGCAACTATCAGCTAGGCTCAGTAGACGTGGCTACGAGGACGAGCGCGAGCGCGGCGGGCGACGGCGGCGGGCAGAACGACAGCGGGCAGCAGCATCGCGCGAGCGGCCGCGGCAGCGCCGCCGCGGGCAGGGCCTATAAGTGGGTCGCCCTGTCTAATACCACCCTCGCGATGACGATGGCGACCATCGACGCGTCCATCGTGATCGTGGCGATGCCGGCCATCTTCCGCGGCATTCACCTGAACCCGCTCACCCCAGGCAATGTGACCTACCTGCTGTGGATGATCATGGGCTACCTGCTCGTGCAGTCGGTCCTGGTGGTCACGCTCGGCCGTCTTGGCGACATGTTCGGCCGGGTCAAGATCTACAACCTCGGCTTCCTGGTCTTCACCCTCGCCTCCATCGCGCTCTCCCTGGACCCGATGACCGGGCCGGACGGCGCCCTGTGGCTGATCTGCTGGCGGTTCGCCCAGGCCTTCGGCGGCGCGATGCTGATGGCGAACTCGGCCGCCATCCTCACCGACGCGTTCCCGCCCGGGCAGCGCGGCATGGCCCTGGGCATCAACCAGGTGGCCGGTATCTCCGGCCAATTCGTCGGGCTGCTGCTCGGCGGGCTGCTGGCCGCGTGGGACTGGCGGGCCATCTTCTGGATCAACGTGCCGATCGGCCTGTTCGGCACGGTCTGGGCCTACCGGTCGCTGCGGGAGATCGCCACCACCCGCAAGGCCTCCATCGACTGGTTCGGCAACGCCACCTTCGCGATCGGCGCCGGGCTGCTGCTGGTCGCCATCACCTATGGCATCCGCCCCTACGGCAACGACGCGACCGGCTGGGCCAACCCGATGGTCGATGGCGGCCTGGCGCTCGGTGTCGTGCTGCTGGCGCTCTTCTGCCTCATCGAGACCAAGGTCAAGGACCCGATGTTCCGGCTGTCGCTGTTCCGCATCCGCGCGTTCGCGGCCGGGAACATCGCCTCGCTGCTCGGCGCGATCGCCCGCGGCGGCCTCCAGTTCATGCTGGTCATCTGGCTCGCCGGGATCTGGCTGCCACTGCACGGCTACGACTTCACGGTCACTCCGCTGTGGGCCGGCATCTACATGCTGCCGCTGACCGCCGGGTTCCTCATCGCCGGCCCGCTCTCCGGCATCCTGTCGGACCGGTTCGGTGCCCGCCCGTTCGCCACCGGCGGCCTGCTCGTCGCGGCGTGCTGCTTCACCGGCCTGCTGCTGCTGCCGATCGATTTCAGCTACTGGGTGTTCGGGCTGCTGATCTTCGGTAACGGCGTCGGTTCGGGCCTGTTCGCCTCGCCCAACACCGCGGCGATCATGTCGTCGGTCCCCGCGCACGATCGCGGGGTGGCGTCGGGCATGCGCTCTACCTTCCAGAACTCCGGGATGTCGCTGTCCATCGGCATCTTCTTCTCGCTGCTGATCGCGGGCCTGGCCAACACGCTGCCCAAGACGCTCACGGCCGGCCTCACCGGGCAGGGCGTGCCCCTGAAGCAGGCGCTCGCGATCGCGCACCTGCCCCCGGTCTCCACCGTCTTCTCGGCCATGCTCGGCTACAACCCGGTGCAGAACATGCTCGCCCCGACCGGCCTGCTGAAGACCCTGCCAGCCAAGAACGTCGCCGTGCTGACCGGCCGGCAGTTCTTCCCGACGCTGATCTCCGGGCCGTTCCACCACGGCCTGACGATCGTGTTCACCGCCGCGGCGCTGATGGCGCTCACCGGCGCCGCCGTCTCGTGGATGCGCGGCAAGAAGCCGGAAGACGAACTGCCGTCGGCCAGCGAGCCGACGATGGACACCGCCCTCGCCGCCTCCGACGTCGAGGCGGTGTTACCCCCGGTTATCCCCGCCCGGTTATCCCGCTCGGCGCCGGCGCGGGGGAAACGCGCGGCTTACGGCTACGGCCAGCGGGGGTTGGGCAGAGTAGAATCACTGTCGTGCCACGATACGAATTCCGCTGCCGCGCCTGCGGCGACACCTTCCTGGTGACCCGCCCGATGAGCGAGTCGGGCGCCCCGGCGACCTGCCCGCAGGGCCACGACGACACGGTCAAGCTGCTGTCCACGGTCGCCGTCGGCGGCCGCGCGGCCGGCCCCTCGACCGCCCGGCCCACCACCCTCGGCGGTGGTGGGGGCTGCTGCGGCGGAGGCTGCGGCTGCGCCTGATCCTGGCCGCCCTCGATCTCCACGGTTTCCGGCGACTGTCCTGGCCGCCCTCGATCTCCACGGTTTCCGGCGGCTGTCCTGGCCGCCCTCGATCTCCACGGTTTCCGGCGATTGACGGCCCATCATCCCCGCCAGCGACTTCGTCGCTTCTTGCTGTTATCTCTCGGCGCCCGCGCCGACAGCGGTGGCTTTGGCCCATTGAGTGGTGGCGACGACGCCGAGTACCAGGACCGCGTAGCCGCAGCCGGCCATGATCCACCAGCCCGCGTGCGCGGCCTCAAGGAAGCCGCCGTGCAGCGAACCGCGCAGCGACGCGGCGAGCACCGAGCCGACGATCGCCACGCCGAGGGACTGGCCGAGTTGGCGGCTTGAGGAGTTCATCCCCGAGGCGACGCCGGCCTGGGACTTTGGCACGCCGGACATGACTCCGTTGGAGATCGGGACGTTCACCATGCCGGCGCCGATGCCGAACAGGCCGTAGGTGGCGATCAGGAAGATCGGTCCGCTGGTGGCCGAGAGTTGCGAGAGCGCCGCGGTGGACAGGGTGAGCGCCGCGCCGGCGATGACGAACGGGACGCGCGGGCCGCGGTGGGCCAGGATGCGGCCGGAGATCGGCGAGGAGAGCGCCATCATGATCGGCATCGGCAGCAGGGTGAGGCCGGCCCGCAACGCGCTGAACCCGCGCACGTCCTGCAGGTAGAGCGTGGTCAGGAAGAGGAACCCGGCGCTGGCGGCGATCGCGCAGACCGCGGTGGCGTTCGCCGCGCTGAACGGCACCGACTTGAAGAACCGCAGGTCGATCAGCGGGTCGGCGCGGCGCGGCTCGTACCGGAGCAGGATCAGCAGGGCCGTGATCGAGAGCAGGAAGAACCCGATGGTAGCGGTGGAGAACCAGCCGTTGGCCGGCCCCTGGATGATCGCGTAGGCCAGCGAGGCGAGCATGGTGATAACCAGGACCTGGCCGAGCGGGTCGGCCCGGCGCCCCCTGGGGGCCCTGGAGTCCGGCACCAGCAGCGCGGTCATCGAGATGGCGACCAGCCCGACCGGGATGTTGGCCCAGAAGATGCCGCGCCAGCCGACGGTCCCGACCAGGATTCCGCCGAGGACCGGACCGAGCGCCATCGAAAGGCCGGACACGCCGTCCCAGACGCCGATGGCCTTGGCCCGGTCCGACGGCGTGGTGAAGGTGTTGGTGATGATGCCGAGCGCGGCCGGGTTGAGCATCGAGCCGCCGACGCCCTGCAGGACGCGGAAGGCGATCAGCCAGCTGAGGCTGGGCGCCAGCGAGCAGAGCCAGGAGCCGAGGGTGAACAGGCTCAGGCCGACCTGGAAGATGGTCCGGCGGCCGATCCGGTCGGCCGCGGCACCGGAGAACATCAGCAGGGACGCGAGCACGATGGTGTAGCCGGCCACCGTCCACTGCAGCCCCGCGACCGAGGTGTGCAGCGACTTGCCGATCTCCGGCAGGCCCACGTTTACGATCGTGTTATCCAGCCCCACCATAAATAGCGCGGAACAACAGACGCCCAGTACAACGGCGCGGCGACCCGAACCGAGGGCTACGGAAAGTGACTGGCCCGTCTCGTGAACCACGGTGGACACCGAGGCCGTTATTGGAGTAGAAGCCGGGACTATTTCAGCATGTGATCGCAAGGACACGTTCCGTAGTTGATGTGGGGCAGCGGAGACCGACCGCATTACGCACCGCCTGGGGGGTCAGCGAGTGTTTATACGGATATGACACTACATTGCTGCGCGGTGTAGTCAATAGGTAACACTGCGGAATGTCACTGAATCGGCCTGCTGCCCGCGCCAGCCGTTGATGTTGCCGCACAGTTCCGATAAGTTCGGCCAACACGGGACCGTGCGTCGGTCTACATTTATGCAGGATGCCGGGGAGGCCGGCAGTCGCGGTTGGTGTCCATACAAGGACGCATGGTAAGTGAGGTGTGGCCGTGGCGGAGGGGGGCTACGTGAGCCGCAGGCTGCTTCAGCTTGTGATGCCGGTTTTCCCCGACCGTCGCATGTTCCGGATTCATGACCCAGAGGTACATCCGGACGCGCCCGGCGGCCCGCTGCCGCCGATCGGCGTGCTGGTGTCGGCCACCCGCGAGCAGCTCTGGGTCGGCAGCCTGCAGCAGGACATCGACGTCCGGCTGGTGCTCGAGGAGTGGGACGGCCAGCCGTTGCTGCCCGACGCCTGGGACGAGGAGGCCAAGGCCCGCCTTTACCTGCGCGGGGCACTCTCCATCGACATGGGCACCGCGGGCACCGCCGTCTCGGGGCTCCGGCTGTCCGGCGGGGTCGGCAACTACGAGGTCCGCGTATACGCGCGCTACCGCGAGGCTGTCGTCCAGATGTACACGGACCTGTTCAGCCAGCACAAGGACCCGCTGAGCGATGACTTTCAGCGGGAGAAGCGCAAGCTGGAGGGCGTAGAGCGGTACCTGGTGCAGCTCTGGCGCGACTCGTTACCGCCGTTAGCTTCACCGCTCCCGTTAGTCACGATTATCAGCCACAGTCAGCTATTACCGGGGGCAGTGTCCTACAGGGGCTGCGCCTCAACGGGGGCTGCGCGCCAACGGGGGCTGTGAGCTAAGGGGTGGTGGAGAACGAGTTGGGGCTGCTCTTCCTCACCGTGCCGCTGGTGGCGGCGCCGGTTTTAGCGGCGGCGCTGGTCTTCACTGGGGCACTACTTGAGGTCGCAGTGGGCTGTTTTGTTATTTTCTGTCCACTCGCCCGGAAGGGGATCGTGGCGTAGACCGTCACCGCGATGATCGCCAGCAAGGCAATCGTGCAGATCGAGCCGACGATCTTGCCCCGAGTGGTCCGGAGCCGGGCGGCCGGCCCTGGCCGCCTGAAGGAGGACAGCCTGGTCGCAAGGCCAGGGTCCTGTGCGGCGAGTCGCCGCTCTATCTCAGCGAGCATCCGCTGCTCGTCCATGGATAGCGCCATAGCGCCATACCTCCGCGTTCCGCGCGCCGATGGGAACTACCTTACTATCCCCCACGGAGGAAGGTTTATCCAATCGTTCTTACTTTGTGCCCGAGTCTTTTTGCTACCTGTAAGAACCAACCACTAAACGCGTTCACACAAGAATCAATTGGTCACCGGTCGTGACAACGCGGTCAGCATAAGCGAACACCTGTTTGACTTAATCGAACGGGTCTTCTATACTCCTCCTTATGCGCTGGGATAACCTGCGAATCGATTCGACTTCTGGCAGCGACGGCGTTCGGACGCCGGACGGGCAGGCAACGATCCTGCCGCTGATCGAGCGCGACGCCGTGGTGCGGACGTTTGACACCCCCGGGTTCCGCGGCATGACCTTCTACGAGGTGCAGGCGAAGTCGATCGTCTCCCGCGTCCCCGACGCGTCCAAGGTCCCGTTCCGCTGGACCATCAACCCCTACCGGGGATGCCAGCATGCCTGTAAATATTGTTTCGCGCGGAACACGCACACGTACCTGGACCTGGACGCCGGGCGCGACTTCGACTCCAAGGTGGTCGTGAAGGTGAACGCGCCCGAGCTGCTGCGGGCGAAGCTCCGCTCGCGTGGGTGGACCGGCGAGCACATCGCGATGGGCACCAACGTGGACTGCTACCAGCGCGCCGAGGGGCGCTACCAGCTGATGCGCGGGGTCATCGCGGCGCTGCGGGACGCCGCCAACCCGTTCTCGATCCTCACCAAGGGCACCCTGATCCTGCGTGACCTCGATCTGCTGCTCGAGGCCGCCGCGGTGACCGACGTCGGGCTGAACGTCTCAGCGGGGTTCGTCGACGCGGACCTGTGGCGGGCCATCGAGCCGGGCACGCCCGCGCCGCAGCGGCGGCTGGACGCTTGCGCCGCCCTCAACGACGCCGGGCTGCGCTGCGGCGTGCTGATGGGGCCGATCGTGCCCCACCTGTCCGACTCCCCCAGCCAGCTGGAGGCGGCCGTGCGGCAGGCGGCCGCCGCCGGCGCGACGCACGTCTCCCCCATCGTGCTGCACCTGCGACCCGGCGCCCGCGAGTGGTTCCTGGCCTGGCTCCGCGAGGCGCACCCAACCCTGGTACCGCGCTATGGCGAGCTGTACGGACGCGGCGCCTACGCGCGCCAGGAATACCGGTCCAGGATCGCCGCCGAGGTCCGCGACCTCACGGAACGCTATGGCGTCGGGCGCGGCGACCTGCTGGCCGACCGCGTCGGGCGCGGCGGCAACGCGCGCGGTGCCGATCAAGTCCGCGGTGCCGATCAAATGCGCGGTGCGGGCCAGGTGCGCAGTGCCGATGAAGTGCGCAGTGCCAGCCTGGCGCCCGGCCGCGAGGCGGGCGTGCGCGAGCAGCTCTCGCTCTTCTGAATTAGATCAATATCGATCTAAATTGAACAAAATGGCTTACCCGCAAGTAACCATTTACAGGGTAAATGGATGGCACCGGCTAGGCCTGACCGTAAACAGATTCTGCCCGGCTCCGGTCCGGCGGTAAGCCGATTCCGGGGCGTATCCGGCCCGTGTTAACGATTCCGTGCGCGCTCAGGGCCGCCTTGATCCCGTTTCACCTGTCAGCGGGCGAGTTGATAGCGGATTTCGCACCGTCTACAATGGCACCGGGTGCCTGATTCCGGGCGACGCGGGCCGGCCGCGGCCGCGAGGCTGCTGGGATCTGGATGGCCGACGCAGCAGCGGCTCCTGGCGGTCGTTACGCCAGTTTGGCCCGCTGTGAAGTGGTCCACAAAACAATGGACGGCGATTGACTCGGGGGCTGACATGTCTCCGTTGATATAGGTGATGTCACGTTATCGCCAGATCGGTGGCAAGAGGGCAGTGTGGCACGCGAGTATTGGGTCCATGACGATTCCAGCGGAACTCATCGCGGAGACTGCGGCTGAGTTTCCTTGCCCACCCCTCGGTGCGGCGGAGCTATCGGCCGCTGAGGCCGAGCGAATGGCCGGCATGTTCAAGGCGCTGGCCGATCCGGTCCGGTTGCGGCTCTTCTCCCGGGTCGCCGCGCACCAGAGCGGGGAAGCCTCCGTTTGCGACATACAGAACGTGGGCGTCTCTCAGCCCACGGTCAGCCACCACCTGAAGAAACTGAGGGAGGCAGGCCTGATCATCTCCGAGCGCCGGGGAACCTGGGTGTACTGCCGGGTCGCGCCCGGCGTGCTCCCGGCCATGGCGCAAATGCTCTCGCCCCGAGAGAGCATCGACTGAAGGGCAGGCGGCGGGCAAGCCGCGGGGAACTGCTCACCGGGAGCGAGCAGTCAGCCCAGTGGTCGGTGGCCGTCCGGCGGCGAGGACGGCACCGGACGGCCATTAGAATCTGCTGACATGTCAGAGCGACTACTGGTCTGCAGCAAGCCGATCCCGGACCCGGGCGAAGGCTTCCGCCGCCAGATCCCGGTACCGGAGGCCCTCGCATGGGTGCGCCAAGGCGCCGGCCTGGCCGGATGGGGCGAGGCCGCGCGTATCACGCTGCCCGCGGGAGCGGACCGGTTCGCCGACGGCGAGAAGTGGCTGCGCGAGGTGGTCGATAGCGCGGACATCGACGATGAGGTACGCCGGCGCGGTTCGGGCCTGGTCGCGTTCGGCAGCTTTACCTTCGATGACGCCTCCGACGGCTCGGTGCTCATCGTGCCGCGCGCGATCCTCGGCCGGGACGGCACAGGGCACGCCTGGCTGACCACCATCACCCCCGAGGGCGAGGCCGCCTGGCACTCGGCCCCCTTCGAGCCCCCGCCCGCGCCGGACACCATCAGCTGGCACGACGGAGCCCTGACGGCGCCCGAGTGGGAGCAGGCCGTCGGGGAAGCGGTGCGGCGGATCACGCACTCGGCGCACCTGCGCAAGGTTGTGCTCGCGCGGGATCTATACGCCACTACCACGCGCGCAATCGACGCGCGGGTTCTCATTGACCGGTTGGCCCGCCGGTACCCAGGCTGCTTCACCTTCGCCGTCGACGGCCTAGTGGGTGCCACGCCTGAACTGCTCATCAGCCGGGATGGCTGGCGGGTGAGCTCGCTGGTCCTGGCGGGCACTGTGCCGCGCGGCGCCACCCCGGCCGAGGACTCCGCGCTGGCGGGCGCGCTGCTCGGGTCGGCCAAGGAGAACGAGGAGCACCAGTACGCCGCGGCGTCGCTGCGGGACGCGCTGGCCCCGCTCTGCCAGGCCATGTATGTCGCCCCGCGCCCCGAGCTCATCCGGCTGGCCAACCTCCAGCACCTCGGGACCCGCGTCCGGGGCACCCTGACCGCGGACTCCGCCGATCGGTCGGCGCTCGCCTTGGCGGCCGCGGTGCACCCCACGGCCGCGGTCGGCGGTACCCCGACCGACGCCGCGGTCGAATTGATCCGCGAACTCGAGTCGATGGACCGCGAGCGGTACGCGGGCCCGGTCGGCTGGGTGGATGCCGACGGCAACGGCGAATGGGGCATCGCGCTGCGCTGTGCGCAGCTGGAAGGGAACCGGGCGCGCCTGTTCGCCGGCTGCGGCATCGTGACCGGCTCCGACCCCGCCGCCGAACTGGCGGAGACCATCACCAAGCTCCGCCCGATGCGCACAGCACTGGAACAGGCCGACTAGCACGCGTTTGCGGCTGGCTCCCGGCCCAGACCGGCCGGCACGCGCCACTGGCACCGGGTCGCGAGCGTCTGTCCCGAGCTGGTGAAGCTGGCCCGACTGCCCGCGTGCTCGCAAGCAGCCCGGCCATTGTCTGTTCTGTGTGTTTTTGGGCGAGTTGATTAACCCTATGGGTCCCATGCGTCGCAGGCACCGCATTCCTGCGGTTGTTGTTCCCGTTTGCACCATTATGTGATGGGTCTTGATCCAATACGCGACGCGTTCGTTACTTTCTGTTGGCCCACACTTGATGACGTTGCGTCATGATGCTTATATAGCGGGTAACCATGGCTCGCGCGCTCGGCGGCTCGCGCGCCGGGAACGTCCCGGACCGCGCCGAGTGATGACTACTGAAAGTAAGGGGTAGCGCACAATGGGTGAATTCCCAGGGAGGCGCCGTCGGTCCCGCAGACTGCTTGCCGCGGCCTGTGGTGCGGCGGCCATCGCGATCACCGCAGCCGCCTGCGGGAGCAGCGGGACAAGCGGGACCAGCGGGGCCAGCGGGTCCGGAGCAACCGCGCCGACGGGCGGGACGGCCATCGCCGGCGGCACGGCGACCTACGCGCTGCCACCTTCGACGGTGCCGAACTACATCTTCCCGTTCGACAGCAGCACCTACTTCAGCGTCACCAACTCCGAGGACTTCCAGTACCTGATGTACCGGCCGCTGTACTGGTTCGGCAACGGGGCGTCCCCGACGCTCAACACCGGCCTGAGCCTGGCCGACGCCCCGGTGTTCAGCGGCAAGAACGTCACCATCACCATGAAGGGCTGGAAGTGGTCGGACGGATCGACCGTATCCGCCCAGGACGCGGTGTTCTGGATCCACATGATGCAGGCGGTCGCCAGCTCCGACTGGGGCGCGTTCGTCCCCGGCGGCTTCCCGACCAACGTCAGCGACATCAAGGCGACCAGCCCGACCACGCTGACGATGACGATGAACAAGGCGTACAACCCGACCTGGTTCACCTACAACGAGCTCAGCCAGATCACCCCCATGCCTGAGGCGTGGGACAAGACGGCCTCCGGCCCGAGCCACTGCACAACCACCGTGTCGGACTGCTCCGCCGTCTACAGCTACCTCGACAGCCAGTCCAAGGCCCTGTCCAGTTGGGCAGGGTCGCCGATCTGGGGGATCGTCGACGGCCCGTGGCGGCTGTCCGCCTTCAACTCCGATGGCAACTCCACGTTCGTACCGAACAAGAGCTACGGCGGCCCCGTCAAGGCGAGGCTGGCGCAGTTCCAGGAGGTGCCGTTCACGACCGAGTCCGCCGAGTACAACGTGCTCCAGGCAGGCTCGGCCGGCGGCAACCAGAAGATCGACGTTGGCTACCTGCCCACCGTCGACGCGCCGACCAAGCCGGCCAACGCGATCATCGGGCGGAACCCGGTCAACAACTACTACCTTTCACCGCTGTATCCGTGGGGGATCAACTACTTCCCGGTCAACTACCAGTCGACGACCGGCAACGGCCCGATCCTCAAGCAGCTGTACTTCCGTCAGGCGTTGCAGTACCTGATGAACCAGGCAGCGGTGATCTCGGGGCCGCTTAAGGGGTACGGCGTGCCGACGGTCGGCCCAGTCGGGTCGGTGCCGGTGACCAACTACCTGTCGTCCACCGGCAGGGCGGGCGACCCGTGGCCCTACAACCCGGGCAAGGCGAAGTCACTGCTGACCAGCCACGGCTGGACCGTGGTGCCGAACGGGACCACCTCCTGCTCCGACCCCACCAAGTGCGGCGCCGGCATCAAGCAGGGCCAGCAGCTCTCCTTCACCCTGCCCTACGCGACCGGGACCGAGTGGATCGCGCAGGAGATGACCCAGCTCCAGTCCAACGCCTCGCAGGTCGGCATCAAGCTGAGCCTCGACCCCAAGCCGTTCAACCAGGTGACCGCGATCGCCGCGGGCAACTGCGTGGTCGCCAAGATCTCGTGCAACTGGGACATGGGCAACTGGGGCGGCGGCTGGACGTTCGTTCCCGACTACTACCCGTCGGGCGAGACGCTGTTCCTGTCCGGATCCGGCGCCAACTCCGGTGGTTACACCAACTCCCAGAACGACTCGCTGATCGACGCCACGCTGACCACCAGCTCGATGCAGGCGCTGTACAGCTGGCAGGACTACCTGGCGCAGCAGCTGCCCGTCATCTGGCAGCCGAACGGCGTGTACCAGCTCACCGAGGTCAACAACACCCTGCGGGGCGTTATCCCGCAGTCCACCACGCTCAACATCAACCCGGAGGACTGGTACTTCGTCAACAGCTAGCACTGCGGCAGTACACCCCGGGGCGGCATTCGCTGCCCCGGGGTGGCAGCAATTGAGGGCTGACTGGCACCACGGGACCGTTCGGAGGAAAGGTTTTGATCGGTTTTCTCATTCGGAGAATCCTGCAGGCGGCCGTGACCGTGCTGATCGTGACGGTGATCGTCTTCTTCCTGCTGCGGTCTATCCCGGGCAACGTGGCGGTGGCGATCCTCGGGCCCGCGGCCTACCGCAACCCGGCCACGCTGGCGCAGTTCAACGCGCAGTACGGGTTCGACAAGCCGTGGTACAGCCAGTACCTGCTCTGGCTGGGCCACCTGCTCCAGGGCAACCTCGGGTTCTCGTGGACGCTCGACCAGTCGGTCTCGTCGCTGCTGGGCCAGCGGCTGCCGAAGACCATCATCCTGGTCGGGATCTCCACCATCGTCGCGCTGATCATCGCGGTGCCGATCGGCCTCTGGCAGGCCGTGCGCCGCAACAAGCCCGTCGACTACACCTTCACCTCGCTGTCGTTCCTGTTCTACGCGGCGCCCACGTTCTTCGTGGGGACGGTGCTGATCCTGGTCTTCTCGGTCAAGCTGGGCTGGTTCGGCCCGGAAGCGCCGCAGGGCGGGATCGTGTCAGACCTTACCGACTGGCGCGATCTGGTACTGCCGGTGGCCACCCTCGCGCTAGTTACGATTGCGCTGTTCAGCCGGTATATGCGCTCGTCGGTGCTGGACAACATCACCGAGGACTACGTGCGCACCGCCCGGGCCAAGGGCGCGTCGCGGCAGCGGGTGCTATGGCGCCACGTGATGCGCAACTCGCTGATCCCGATCGCCACCTTGCTCGGCCTGTCCATCCCCGGCATCTTCTCCGGGGCACTGATCACCGAGTCGGTGTTCAACTACCCGGGCATGGGCTATCTCTTCTACCAGTCGGCACAGAAGCAGGATTATCCCGTGCTGCTCGGCTTCATCATTGTCGTCGCGATCGCCACCGTCGTCGGATCGCTGCTGGCCGACATCGCCTACGCGGTTCTCGACCCGAGGGTGAGGTACGCATGACCGCCTCCGCCGCGCCCGCACCGGGCGCTCCCGCCGCCCCAGCCCCGGCCTCCGCGGCGGCCGCACTGCCGCCAACCAAACCGCGCGGCATGTTCCTGCGCGGGCTCGAGGTGTTCCTGGAGAACAAGCTCGCGATCGTCGGTGCCGTCATCCTGGTGCTGATCTTCGCGTTCTGCTTCCTCGGCCCGTACTTCTACCACACCAACCAGGTCGACGTGGATCTGGCGAACGAGAACCTGCCGCCCGCCGCCGGGCATCCCCTCGGCACCGACCAGAACGGCTACGACATCCTCGGCAGGCTCATGGTCGCCGGGCAGATCTCGCTTGAGGTCGGGCTGGCCGCCGCCGTTCTCGCCACCGTCGTGGGCACGGTGTGGGGCGCCATCGCCGGTTACTTCGGCGGGGCGGTCGACGCGGTCATGATGCGGCTGGTCGACGCGCTGCTCTCGATCCCGACGCTATTCCTCGCGCTCGTCGTGGTCTCCCTGTTCCCGCCCACCGAGGGCGAGCTGATCCTGGTCATCGCGCTGACCTCCTGGCTGACCACGTCCCGGCTGATCCGCGGCGAGGCGCTCTCGCTGCGAGTGCGCGACTACGTACAGGCGATGCGGGTGATGGGCGGCGGCTCGGCGCGGGCGGTGTCCAGGCACATCGCGCCGAACGCGATCGGCACCATCGTCGTCAACGCCACCTTCCAGGTCGCCGACGCGATCCTGCTCGTCGTCGCGCTCTCCTACCTGGGGCTCGGCATCCGGCCGCCGCAGACCGACTGGGGCGGCATGCTCAACGCCGGCATTAACGCGGTCTACGACGGCTACTGGTGGCAGATCTTCCCGGCCGGCATCGCGATCATCCTCGTCGTCATCGCGATCAACTTCGTCGGCGACGCGCTCCGTGACTCGTTCGAGGTGCGCCTCCAGCGGCGCTGACGCCTCCTCGCTTTGCTATTGTTCTTATTTGTTACTGTTTGTTCTTGTTTGGGGGATTTATTGGCTGCACTGCTCGACATCCAGGAACTGCACACCGAGATCCGGCTGCGCCGCGCCACGGTGCACGCGATCGACGGCGTGTCGCTGTCGGTGGCGCCAGGCGAGTGCCTCGGCATCGTCGGTGAATCAGGCTCCGGCAAGACGATGACCGCGCTTTCGATCATGCGGCTGCTGCCCGGCGGCGGCGAGGTTACCGGCGGCCGAATCCTGGTGGACGGGACTGACATCGCCGGGCTGTCGGAGACGGGCATGGAGGACGTTCGCGGGAACCTGATCGGGATGATCTTCCAGGACCCGCTGACCTCGCTCAACCCCACGATGACGATCGGCGACCAGATCGCCGAGTCAGTCCGGATCCACCGCGGCGCCACGCATGAGGAGGCGCTGGCGCGGGCGGTGGAGGTGCTCGGCCTAGTCGGCATGCCCAGGCCCGCCGAGCGCGTCTCGCAGTTCCCGCACCAGCTCTCCGGCGGCATGCGGCAGCGCGTGATGATCGCGATGGCCCTGGCGTGCGAACCGAAGCTGCTGATCGCCGACGAGCCGACGACGGCGCTTGACGTCACCATCCAGAAGCAGATCCTCGAGCTGATCGACTCGCTGCGCAAGCGGCTGTCGATGGCGGTGATCCTGGTGACCCACGACCTCGGCGTGATCGCCGGCACCGCGGACCGGGTGGCGGTGATGTACGCCGGGCGGATCGTCGAGACGGCGCCGACAACGGCGCTGTTCGCCAATCCGCGCCACCCGTACACCGAGGCGCTCTTCGAGGCACTGCCGGAGAAGGCGGCCGCCGCGGCCGCCGACGGCACCGGCAGCGGGCGCCTCTACAACATCCCCGGGCAGCCGCCGGACCTCACCGACCCGCCGCGTGGCTGCAAGTTCGCCCCCCGGTGCCGGTATGCGCAAGATTCATGCCGGGAGACGGAGCCGTCGCTGACGGACGCGGGCGGGGAGCATGCCTACCGCTGCTTCTTTCCGGTGGGGCGTGGCGTTGATCCGGGTCTTGAAGGTGCTCACGGTGCTCACGGTGCTCACGGTGCTCCGGATGGCGGTTTTCAAGAGCAGAGCACTCAAGATCAAATAGGGGAATCACATCGGGGCGGGACTCTTGGGTCGTATTTGCGCCGGCGCCCCTTTGCGCGGCCGACGGAAGTATCCCCATCAGGCGCCGCATCCCCAGAGACAGGTGATTCCTCCGGGGCTCCCGGATCTTCAGGCGCTCCCGGATCTTCAGGCGCTCCCG
>JBEKEK010000039.1:0-55250 GCA_050013875.1 Trebonia sp.
ATAGGGGTCGGGCAGGATAGAAGGGTCATACATCGACACGCTATTCGGGAGCAGCCGATTTTGAGAAACGGCAGACGGCAGGTTCGCCATGAGCGCAGCGTTCGCCGTGAGCGTAGCACCGCCCAGGTACCGCCGGTGGTGGCGGTCACCGGTGCGGCGCGCGGGGTCGGCCAGGCGCTCGCGGTGCGGCTCGCGGGCTCGCCGCTGGTCGGCCGGGTGGTCGCGATCGACGATCACCGCGGGGACGTGGCCGGGGTGACCTGGCGGGTCGCCGACGTCCGGGACCCCGCGCTGGCGGCGCGGCTGTCCGGGGTGGACGTGGTGGTGCACACCGACATGTCCACCTCGGTCGACCAGGACCCGCGGGAGCGGCGCGCGCGCAACGTGCGCGGCGCGCAGACGGTACTGACCGCCGCGGCGGCGGAGCGGATCGGCCGGGTCGTGCTGGTGACCAGCGCGATGGTGTACGGGGCACGCCCGGACAACCCGGTGCCGCTGCCCGAGGACGCCCCGCTGCTGGCCGACGCGGACGGCAGCATGGCCGGCGACCTGCTTGAGGTGGAGGAACTCGCCCGGCGGTCACGCCGGGCCAACCCGGGCACGTCGGTGACCGTGGTGCGGCCCGCCGCACTGGTCGGAGATGCGGTCGACACCCTGCTGACCAGGCATTTCGAGGCGCCACGGCTGCTGGCAGTGCGGGGCTGTGCGCCGCGCTGGCAGTTCTGCCACGTGGATGACCTGGTGTCCGCGCTTGAGCTGGCGGCGGCGGGGCTGGTCGGCGGCGACTTCGCGGTGGGCTGCGACGGTTCGCTCTCGCAGCATGAGGTGGAGTCGCTGAGCGGTATGAAATCGATTGAGCTGCCCGCGCGGCTGACGTTCGGCACCGCCCAGCGGCTGCACCGGCTCGGCGCGACGCCCGCGCCGGCCGCGGAGCTGCGCTACGTGGTCTACCCGTGGGTGGTGGACTGCGCGGCGTTGCGGACGGCGGGCTGGCAGCCGTCGGTCAGCAACGCCGAGGCCCTGTCGGTGCTGCTGGCCGCCCGGGGCGGTCACCACGCGGTGGTGGGCCGCCGCCTGGCCCGCAAGGACGCGGCCCTGACGGCGGCCGGCGCGGCCGGCACCGCCGCCGCCGTGCTCGGCACCGCCGCGATTGTCCGGCGCGCCCGCAAAAGAAATAAAACCTAAGAAGCTTTTCCCGAACGGATGCGTGGTTCCACTGGCACGCACGCGGTGCGCCCATCAGTGGGGCGCGCGGTACTTTGGACGGGTGAACCAGATCAGGCTGATCGCCGTCAGGGATACGGCGCTGTCCGTGGACGAGGTGCGGGCCGCGATCGCGGACCCGGCGGCGGGCGGCGAGGTGCTGTTCGCCGGCACCGTGCGCGACAACGACACCGACCGGGGCGTGACCGGGCTCTCCTACTCGGCGCATCCGTCGGCCGAGGCCGAGCTGCGCCGGGTGGCCGAGTCGATCGCGGCCAAGTACCCCGACGCGATCGCGGTGGCGGCGGTGCACCGGATCGGTGACCTGGACGTGGGGGAGCTGGCGGTGGTCGTCGGTGTTTCCTGCGCGCACCGGGCGGAGGCGTTTCATGCCTGCCACGCGCTGATTGACGAGCTCAAGGCGTCGGTCCCGGTCTGGAAGCACCAGCGGTTCACCGACGGTACCGACGAATGGGTCGGCAGCGCGTAGTCTTCCCAACATGTCCCGACGTTCCCTGACGCTGGCCATCGCCGGCCTCGCGACGGTGGTCGCGATCGCGGTGGCGGTGCTTCTACCTGTGCCGTACGTGATCCTTGGGCCCGGGCCAACGCTGAACACGCTCGGAGAGCTCTCGGGACAGCCGCTGATCACGATCAGCGGGCACCCGACGTATTCGACGAGCGGGCACCTCAACATGGTCACGGTCAGCTACCAGGGCGGCCCCGGCTCGAACATGAACGTCTTCCAGGCGCTGCGGGCCTGGCTGGACCCGTCGGAGGCGGTGGTCCCCGAGAGCGAACTGTTCCCGGCCGGCCAGTCCGCGCAGCAGACCCAGGCACAGGACACCGAGCAGATGACCGGCTCGCAGCAGCTGGCCACCGCCGCCGCGCTGTCCACCCTCCATATCCCGTACAAGACGCAGGTCGGCGTGGTCTCGACGGTGCCCGGCTACCCGGCGAGCAAGCAGCTGCGGGCCGGGGACGTCATCGAGGCGGTGGACGGCAAGCCGGTGAGCGGCCAGAACTCGCTGAGCTCGGTGATCACGTCGCATCCGGCGGGCACGGTGCTGACCCTCACGGTGCTGCGCGACGGGAAGACCCTGACGCTCCCGGTGGCGAGCAAGTCATCAGGCGGAACGCCGGTCATCGGGGTTGAGGTGCAGCAGGAGTACACGTTCCCGTTCAACGTGAAGATCACCGTGGGCAACATCGGCGGGCCGAGCGCGGGCATGATGTTCGCGCTCGGGATCATCGACAAGCTCACCCCGATGAACCTCACCGGCGGGAAATTCATCGCCGGCACCGGCGAGATCACCGCCGCCGGCCAGGTTGAGCCGATCGGCGGCATCCAGCAGAAGATGGTGGGCGCCCGCTCGGCCGGCGCGACGATCTTCCTGACCCCGGCGGGAAACTGCCCGGACACGGTGGGCGCGGTCCCGGCCGGGCTGCGGCTGGTCAAGGTGTCCACGCTGTCGCAGGCCATCTCCGATCTTGAGGCGATCAAGGCAGGCAAGTCCGCCCCGTCATGCTGATGGGTATCACTGTTAACCGGTCATGCGCGTCGGGCGTTCAGGCGCCGGCGTAGGCTTGACGAGGCATGTCAGTCGAAGGGAGCTCGTGAATCGTGGCACTTCGAGTACTCGTCGATGCGACCGGTGTGCCGGCCGACCGGGGCGCGCTCGGCCGCTACGTTGACGGGTTGATCGGCGCGCTCGGGTCAACCGGCATCGAACTCGCCGTGGCCTGCCAGCTCGCGGACGAGGAACGGTACCGTCGGCATGCGCCGGACGCCGCGATCGTGGCCGGGCCGGTCGGGCTCGGGCACCGCACCGAGCGGCTCGCCTGGGAGCAGAGCGGGCTGCCGGTCGTGGCGCAGCGGGTGGGCGCGGATGTTCTCCACATGCCGTACTACTCGATGCCGCTCCGGCCCGGCCTGCCGACCGTGGTCACCATCCATGACGTCACGTTCTTCACCGACCCTGAGCGGTACTCGCCGACCAGCGCCAGGTCGCTGAAGTCGGCCACGATGACCGCCGCCCGGCAGGCAACGCGGCTGATCGTGCCGTCCAACGCGACCCGCGACGAACTGGTCCGGATGCTCGCCATGGACCCGGCCAAGATCGACGTCGCCTATCACGGGGTGGACCATAACCTGTTCCACCGGCCCAGCCCTGAGCAGGTCACGCACGTCACGGCGCGGCTCGGGCTGCGCGGCAAGCCGTACGTCGCGTTCCTCGGCTCGCTGACCCCGCGCAAGAACGCGCCCGCCGTGGTCCGCGGCTGGTCCAGGGCGGTGGCCGATATGGAGAACCCGCCCGCGCTGGTGCTCGGCGGTGGCGGGGGCTGGAGCGAGGAACTGGACGAGGCCGTGGCCGCCGTGCCGCCTAACCTGCGGCTGGTCAGGCCGGGCTACCTGCCGTTCGCCGACCTGCCCGGCTTCCTCGGCGGGGCGCTGGTGGTGGCGGCGCCGTCCCGGGGCGAGGGGTTCGGTCTGGCGGTGCTTGAGGCGATGGCGTGCGGTGCCCCGGTGCTGACCACCAACCGGACGTCGCTGCCGGAGGTGGGCGGGGGAGCGGTGGCCTACACCGAGCCGGACGGGGATTCGATCGCGACCGCACTGCGCGCGTTGCTCGACGACCCGCAGCGGCGGACCGCGCTTGGCGAGGCCGGGTACACCCGGGCCAAGGAGTTCACCTGGGCGGCGTCGGCGGCCGCGCACGCGGCGAGCTACAAGCGGGCCGCCGAGTCGGCGTCACCCGATGGCGCCGCCGGGTAGGCGCCGAAATGCTTTCGCCCGGTCGCGTCTAAGCGGCGGAAGAGCACGTTACGAGGGATAACGCTACGGCGGCGAATTCCGGCATGTCCAGGCGACCGCCCACGGCGCCCTGAGTATGCTGCGTGAGTTGCCGGTCCTGGCCGGCGTCACCCGCTGTCCATGGAACCGACCGCTTAAGGCAGAAACCAATGCCTCGTGAACCGCTAGAAGCGATCATGCTTGTTGGGGGCAAGGGCACCCGGTTGCGCCCCCTCACCCTGTCCGCGCCCAAGCCGCTGCTGCCCACGGCCGGGCTGCCGTTCCTCGCGCACCAGCTGGCCAGGGCGGCCGAGTGCGGGATCACCCACGTCGTGCTCGCGACCTCCTACCGGGCCGAGATGTTCACCGAGGCCTTCGGTGACGGCGCGCAGTTCGGCCTTTCGATCGACTACGAGTACGAGTCGGAGCCGCTGGGTACGGGCGGCGGCATCAGGAACGCGGCGGCGCGGCTGCACGGCGGGCCCGATGACCCGATCGTCGTGCTGAACGGCGACGTCCTCACCGGCCACGACCTGCCCGCGCAGGTGGACCTGCACCGGAAGACGGAAGCGGCGGTGACGCTGCACCTGGTGCCGGTCGAGGACCCCAGCCGGTACGGCTGCGTGCCGACCGACGGGTCCGCGCGGGTGACCGCCTTCCTCGAGAAGATGGCCAACCCGGTGACGAACCAGATCAACGCGGGGTGCTACGTGTTCCGCCGGTCGGTCATCGACTCGATCCCGGCCGGCCAGGTGGTATCGGTGGAACGGGAGACCTTCCCCGGCCTGATCGAGGCCGACGCGGTCGTGATGGGCTACGCCGAGGCCGCCTACTGGCTGGACGTCGGGACCCCGGAGGCGTTCGTGCAGGGCTCGTGCGACCTCGTGCTCGGCGCGCTGGCCTCGACCGCGCTTCCCGGGCCGGCCGCCGAGGCCCTGGTGCTCGGCGATGCCCGCGTGGCGCCAGGCGCCCGGGTTTCAGCCGGCACCACCATCGGCCACCGGGCGGTGGTCGAGGTCGGCGCGGTCGTCGAGGGCAGCGTGGTCTTCGAGGGCGCGACCATCGGCGCCGGCGCCGTGGTCCGTAACAGCATCGTCGGCTACGGCGCGACGGTCGCCGGGACCACTACCGTGGGCGGCGCGACCGTCCGCGCGGCGACGGCCGACGGCGTGGTCATCGGCGACGGCGCTTTCGTCGGCGCGGGCAACGAGCTGGCTCGTGGGCTGCGGGTGTGGCCGGGCATGCGGCTCGAGCCCACGTCAGTGCGGTTCTCTACCGACGCTTAGGCGTGTCTGCGCCCCCGCTCCGCAGCCAGAGGCGAAGCCTGCCCGACACGTCGGATTAACCCGGTCTGGCCTCGTCGGGAGGCCTAGCATGGGCTCGTGGGTGGTGCGGATGGCTGAGCCGATGCTGGAGCTTGACTGGCGGGCGCCTTTTGCGGTTGACGTCCGGGTGACGCTTGGCGTGCAGGGGCGCGGCAAGGGGGACCCGACGTACCGGGTCGATGAGGCGGGCGCGATCTGGCGGACGTCGCTCACGCCCCATGGGCCCGGCACTGTCCGGGTGCTGCCGAATGCACCCCTCACCTACGGCGCCACCTCCGCCTCGACCGACTCCGCCCCTAGCCTCGCGGCTACGCGGGTGCGGGCGCGGGCCTGGGGGCCGGGGGCGGGGTGGCTGCTCGACGGGCTGCCTGGGGCGCTGGGGCTTTATGACGATATCTCGGGATTTGATCCGTCGGAGCACCCGCTGATCCGGGACTCTGCCCGCAGTAATCCGGGGTTCCGGCTGGGGCGGTCCGGGCGGCTGATGGAGGCGCTGGTGCCGGCGATCCTGGAGCAGAAGGTTGTGATTCTGGAGGCGCACCGGGCCTGGCGGATCCTGCTGTCCAAGTTCGGCACCGAACCGCCGGGGCCCGCGCCCGCGGGCATGCGCGTCTTTCCTGAGCCGGGGGTCTGGCGGCGCATCCCGTCCTGGGAGTGGCATCGGGCCGGGGTAGAGGGCGTCCGCGCCGAGACCATCATCAGGGCCGCGACGGTGGCCGGCTCGCTAGAGCGGTTGCTCGCGCTGTCCCACGAGGAAGCCGACCGCAGGCTGCGGACCATCCCCGGCATCGGCGTATGGACCTCGGCCGAGGCCCGGCAGCGGGCGGCGGGCGACCCGGACGCGGTCTCCGTCGGCGACTACCACCTGAAGAACGTCGTTGGCTGGGCCCTGGCGGGCAAGGACCGCTCAAGCGACGAGGAGATGCTGGCGCTCCTGGAGCCGTTCAAGGGGCACCGGCATCGGGCCACCCGGCTCATCGGCCTCAGCGGCCAGGGCACCCGGCCTCGCCCCGGCGCAGGCCAGAACCGCTACGGCAGCCGTGCCCGCGGACCACAGCGCCGCGGCCCGCGGATGTCCGTCCGCGACTACCGGAATTTCTGAGCCAGCGGAAGCGGTTGTCGCCATCGCCATGGGCTCAAAGCCCGCAGCGAGCTGCCGTAAGGTGCAAAGTATGAGCGCTTCGAGCATCGGCCAGGGTGAAAACGACGGCGTCAGCGAGGCGGCCATCCGCCGGGCACTGGCCCGGGCCGCCGACGGCGATCCGCTTGACCAGTCCGAAGCGACGATCCTGCTGCACGCCAGCGGCGACGACCTCGGCGCGCTGCTCGGTTGCGCGGCCCGGACCAGGGACGCGGGATTGGCGGCGGCCGGGCGGCCGGGGGTCATCACCTATTCCAAGAAGGTCTTCATCCCGCTGACCCGGCTGTGCCGGGACCGTTGCGGCTACTGCACCTTTGCGACCGTCCCCGGCCGGCTCGACAGCCTTTACCTCAGCCCGGAGGAAGTGCTCGAGATCGCCCGGCAGGGTGCCGCCCTCGGCTGCAAGGAAGCCCTCTTCACCCTCGGCGACCGTCCCGAGGCGCGCTGGAAGCAGGCCAGGGAGTGGCTAGACGCCCGCGGCTACGAAGACACGCTCTCCTACGTAGGGGCGATGGCGCTCCGGGTGCTGGAAGAGACCGGCCTCCTTCCGCACCTCAACCCGGGTGTCATGAACGGGCAGGATTTCCGGCGGCTGAAGCCGGTCGCCCCGTCCATGGGCATGATGCTCGAGACGACGGCCGAGCGCTTGTTCACCGAGAAGGGCGCACCGCACTTCGGCTCGCCCGACAAGGACCCCAAGGTCCGCTTGCAGGTCCTTGAGGACGCCGGGCGCAGCAAGGTGCCGTTCACCACCGGCATCCTGATCGGCCTGGGCGAGACCCTGGCAGAGCGCGTCGACGCGATCTTCGCGCTGCAGAAGGTGTCGCGCGACTACAACGGCATCCAGGAAGTCATCGTGCAGAACTTCCGGGCCAAGCCGGACACGAAGATGCGCGACACGCCAGACGCCGAGCTGGCCGACCTCGCCGCCACCATCGCCGTTACCCGGCTGGTGCTCGGGCCTGGTGCCCGCATCCAGGCCCCGCCGAACCTGGTCGGCGAGCAGTACCAGCTCATCCTGGACGCCGGGATCGATGACTGGGGCGGCGTTTCCCCGCTCACCCCCGACCACGTGAACCCCGAGCGCCCCTGGCCGCAGATCGACGAACTTGCCCAGGTCACCAAGAACGGCGGCTTCACGCTGCGCGAACGCCTGACGATCTACCCGCCTTACCAGCGGGAGCCGTGGCTCGACCCGCGCGTCGCGGCGCACGTCGCCGCCCTCGCTGACCCAGCGAGCGGCCTCGCTGACGAGTCCGCTATCCCGCGGGGACGTCCCCGGCCGGGGACGGCCGACCCGATTGCGGCCAGCGGCGGCCGCTCCCTCCCCCGCTTATGCTGATCTGATGAGTCAGGGCCTGACCGATCTAGGTCTTCCGCCACCCGGTCTAGTCGGCGAATGGCTGCGCGCGGCGACCGCCGATCCGGCCGGCCTGCCCGACGAGGGCTATGCGGCGCTGCTCGGCGCGGCCGGCCCGCAGTTGGAAGAACTGTGCGAATGGGCCGACTCGCTGCGCGAGCAGGCAGTGGGCAGCGCGCTCACGTACGTGGTGAACCGCAATCTCGACACGTCCGCCGTGGCAGGCCGCGATCGAGGGTCACGGGATCGCCTGGCCGCGCTGGTGGCCGAGGCGAGTGACCTCGGTGCCACCGAGATCTGCATGCAGGGACCGCTGCCGCCGGACTCTGATGACGATTACCTGGAGCTGATCGCCGCCGTCAAAGCGCCCGCGCCGCAGATCCACCTGCATGCTTTCCGGGCAACGGAACTGCTCGACGGCGCGGCCCGGTGCGGCCTGCCGCTTGCGGAGTTCCTCCTCGCCGCGCGGGAGGCGGGGCTCGGCTCGGTTCCCGGCACCGCGGCGCGCATCCTCGACGACGAAGTACGGACCCGCCTCGCGGGCGGTCCTGACCTTCCGGTGTCGCGCTGGGCCGAGGTGATCGAGGCCGCGCACCGGGCCGGGCTGACCTCGACCGCCACCATGGTCTTCGGGCATATCGAGACCCCCGCACCCACGCCCGCCCCCGCACCCACCCCCGCCCCCGGCCTGGTCGGCGCGGACGTTCCCGGTCCCACCTGGCGGCAGGTCCGGGCGGTGCACGCGGTGGCCCGGCTGATGCTGCACGAGCGCATCGGCAACATCCAGGCGGCCTGGCCCAAGTTTGGCCTTGACGCGTCGGTTGACCTGCTGCGCGGCGGCGCCAACGACCTCGGCGGCCTGCTGCTCGACGGCCGTCTCGCCCCCGACGCGGGGGCGGAGGCCGGCCTCGTGCTGACCCGCGACGACATCGAGCGGGTCGCGCGGCGGCTCGGACGGCCGGCCCGGCAGCGCACCACCGGATACGGCAAGGTCGTTGCCGGTGCCTGACGGCCGCCGGGTGACGCCGGTGGACGTCCTGATCGTCGGCGCGGGCTTTGCCGGGATCGGCATGGGTATCCAGCTCGCCCGCCGGGGCGGGGAATCGTTCGTCATCATCGAGCAGGCCGACGATGTCGGCGGGACCTGGCGGGACAACCGCTATCCCGGCGTGTCCTGCGACATCCCCTCGCATTTGTACTCGTTCTCCTTCCGGCCGAACCCCGGCTGGTCCCGGGTCTTCGCCGAAGGACGTGAGATCCATGCCTACCTGCGCGCATGCGTTCGCGAGGAGGGGCTGGAAGACCACCTGCGGCTGAACTGCGCGCTGTCGGAAGCGGAATGGAGCGACGACGACGCTCGCTGGCTCATCCGAACCACGCGGGGAGACTTCTCGGCCGCCAACCTGGTCATCGCGACCGGCCGGCTGTCCGAGCCCAAGATCCCCCTGATCAAGAATCTGGACGGATTCGGCGGGCGCTGGTGGCATTCGGCCCGCTGGAACGCGAAGGTATCCCTGATCGGCAAGCGGGTCGGCGTAATCGGCACCGGCGCCTCGGCGATCCAGATCCTGCCCCGGCTGGCGGCCGAGGCGAGCGAGATCGTGGTCTTCCAGCGTTCGGCGCCCTACATCCTGCCGCGCGGTGACCGGGAGTACAGCCGGGAAGAGATGGAACGCTTCGCGGCCGATCCGGGAACCGTCACGGCGCTGCGGGACGAGCTGTTCGCCGAGGCTGAACGCGGCATCGGGGCCCGCCAGCGGCGGCACCCGGACATTGACCTGCTCCGCCAGCGGGCGCTTGACCACCTCACCGGCTCGGTCCCCGATGCGGGTCTGCGCCGTCGGCTGACTCCCGATTACGAGATCGGTTGCAAGCGGATCCTGTTCTCCGATGACTACTACGCCGCCTTGCAGCTCGGTCACGTGCGGCTTGAGCCGACCCCGCTGGCCCGGATCGCGGATGGCAGCGGGAACACCGGCAGCAGCGGGAGCACCGGCGGCTGCGGGAGCCGCACGGCGATTGCCGCCGGCGGCAGCAGTTACGAGCTGGACGTGCTCGTGCTCGCGACCGGGTTCAACTCCACCCGCCCGTCCATCGCCGGCCACATCCGCGGCCGCCGATCCCGGTTGCTCGGCGATGAGTGGAGCAACGGCATGGCCGCGCACGCCTCCACCACCGTGCATGGCTTCCCGAACATGTACGTGCTGGACGGGCCGAACGCGGCACTCGGCCACAATTCGGCCATCTACATGATCGAGACGCAAGTCAGCTACGTGCTCAGCGCGCTCGATCATCTCGCGACCAGCGGCGCCGACGCGCTCGATGTCACCGCCGAAGCCGTGCACTCCTACATGCGCGACATCGACAAGATGGCACAGGACACGGTCTGGGTGCAGGGCGGGTGCACGAGCTGGTACCGCGATGAGCGGACCGGCCGGGTCACGCTGCTGTGGCCGGATTCGGCGACGTCTTTCCGCGACCGCCTCGCCACCTTCGTCCCGGTGTCATACGAGCACCTGCACCAAAAATCGGAAAGCAAAGTATTCGAGGGCGGCCAGGGAACCTCATAGGAGCCCCGGCGGCCGGCCTGGCGACGATATTGCGGGTGGCGGCAGATCACGGTGACGGGGCCATTGGGGGAACGTGGCGGTTTATGTGATATCGAATCCCGGCGCCGCGCCATTCTCCGGCGAGCGCGTAACGTGCGGCCGCGAAAACGGGTCTAACGTACGGTTGCGCAGGTCTACGGCGATAGCCGAATCTAATTAACGGGGGTCATGCCTTACAACACGGAGCGGGGGATATCGTGCTCGGAGCGGGAGAAGCGGCCGTCGGCCACGTCGGACAGCAGGCGGCCGAGGATGTCCGCGCCGCGGCGCCAGGTGGCGGCGTGCGCGACGGCGCGCCCCGCGGCGGCCATCCGGCTACGGAGCGCGGAGTCGTGCAGCAGCGTGGTGAGCGCTTCGGCCCATGCCCTCACGTCATGAGGCGGGATGAGCAGCGCCGCGCCCCCGGTGACCTCTGCCAGGACGGGGATGTCGCTGACGGCCGACGGCAGTCCGGCCGCCAGGGCTTCGAGCGCCGGCAGTCCGTACCCCTCCGACAGCGAGGGAAAGGCGAACGCCGAGGCGGCCCGGTAGACGGCCGGCAGCAACTCGTCTTCTACCTCGGGCACCAGACGCACCCGGTCGCGCAGGCCCAGCCGGGCGATCAGGGCAGGCAGCGGGTCGCGGAAATTCCGGTCGAAGTACCCCACAAGCACCAGGTGCACCCGCTCGGGAAGATGGCCGAGCGCACGGATAAGCACCTGGTGGTTCTTGTGCGGGCGGTGCGCGCCGACCGCGAGGACGAACTCCGATGGCAGCTGGTAGCGCTCCCTGGCCCGGGCGACCGCGGCCGCGGGCACGTCGGCGAAGGCGGCCGCGTGTATCCCGTTGGGCACCAGCGTGGAGTGCGGCGCCCGCGGGTAACGCGCCTTGATCTCGGTCAGGCTCGCGCCGCTCGGCGCGGTCACCGCCGCGGCGTGCCGCAGCACCAGCCGGGTGCCGGCCACCGATGCCTGCTGGCGCAGCCAGCCCCCGGCGTACCCGGCGTCCTTCTCCAGCGTGGTGTCATGCAGCGTCACCACGAACGGGCAAGGCCGCAGCAGCGGGGTGAAGGACATGTAGGGCACGTAGAGCGCGGCAGCGTGCAGCGTGCGCAGCGCCGCGGCGAGTTCGTGGCATCGATGGGCCGCGCCGGGAGTGATATCGGTGTCCACTACGTCCGCGTGGGCCGGCAGGCAGTCAAGCGAAAAAAGCTGCTTGCGGTGGGTATTGACCAGGACCCGGAGCGCGCTGCCGTCATCGGGCTCGGTCAGCTGGCTGGCAAGGCCAAGCACCGACCGGGCGAGGCCGTGCCCGCCCGGTATCCCGTTCACCCGGGCGTCGATGAGGATCGAGCGACGTCTGCCCACCTGCCAGCACCATCCGTAGTCTGGTTTGCTTCCCGGCTGGAGAGTATCCTCCGTCGCTGCCAGTTTTACGTACCCCCGAGCAGAAGGAACCGCCTGTGCCTGTATCCGTGATGGTGCATGCTCGGGGGCTGGTCAAATCTTTCGGCCGCACCCGCGCGCTGAGCGGCCTTGACCTGACCGTCCCGGCCGGCACGACGATGTGCCTGCTCGGCCCGAATGGGGCGGGCAAGACCACCGCGGTCCGGGTGCTCACCACGTTGCTGCGGCCCGATTCCGGCACCGCCCAGGTGGCCGGCCACGACGTGGCCGCCGACGGGGCGGCGGTGCGCCGCAGCATCGGCCTGGCGGGCCAGCACACCTCCGTCGACGAGTGCCTTACCGGCCGCGCCAACCTCATCATGGTTGGCCGCCTGTCTCGGCTGGGCAGGCGGCAGGCGCGAGACCGGGCGGCCGACGTGCTGTGCACCCTCGGCCTTGACGCGGCGGCCGACCGGCCGGTGCGCTGCTACTCCGGCGGGATGCGGCGCCGCCTTGACCTGGCAGCGAGCCTGCTCACCCGGCCGCCAGTGCTGTTCCTCGACGAGCCCACCACCGGCCTTGACCCGGCCAGCAGGCTCGCACTCTGGGAGATCATCACGGACCTGGTCACCAGCGGCACCACCCTGGTGCTGACCACGCAGTACCTCGAGGAGGCCGACCGGCTCGCGGACCGGGTCTGCGTCATCGACGGCGGCCGGGTCAGCGCCGAGGGAACCCCGGCTGAGCTCAAGGCGACAGCGGGCGCATCCTGGCTGCGGGTGACCGTCGCCGCCACTGCCCCGCTGTCCGCGGTGGCCGCGGCGCTCGGCTGCGTCGCCGCCGGCCCGGCCCGGCGGCTGGCCGCCGGGCACGGCCTCGAAATGCCGGTGATCCCGCGCCCGGGACTGGTCGCCGACGCCGTCCTGGCCATGGAGGCGGCCGGCCTCCGGGCCGAGGACATCGCTGTGCGCACCCCGTCCCTTGACGACGTCTTCCTCGCGCTGACCGGTGGCATGAGTCTCGGGGCGAGCGCATCATGAGCGCGCTGACCGACCTGGCTCTGCTGCCGGTTGAGCCGGGCGCCGCCGTCGGGCGGCGGACCGCGAGGACCCGGCTTTCCGGTGCCGCCAGCGCGCTGGGCTGGGCGCTGAGCGACGTCGGCGTACTCACCGGGCGGGCGCTCGCGCGGATCGCCACCACGCCGGAACAGGTGCTCAACGTCACCGTCCAGCCTGTCGTCCTCGTGCTGCTGTTCAGCTACGTCTTCGACGGCGCGATCAAGCTGCCCGGCGGCGGCAATTACCGGGACTACCTCATCGCCGGGGTCATCGCGGTGAACATGGGGGCCGCCGCCCAGGGGGCAGCGATCAGCATGGCGGTCGACCAGTCCACCGGTCTGGTCGACCGCCTCAGGTCGCTGCCGATGTCCCGGGTAGCGTTCATCGCCGGCCGGACCCTGGCCGACCTGGTGACCACCGTGCTCGCCGCCGCTGTCGCCGGGGGCACCGGACTCGCGGTCGGCTGGCGGGTGCACGGCACCCCGGCAGGCATCGCCGAAGCAGTGGGGCTCGCCCTGCTCTTCGGCTACTGTGCGGCATGGGCCGGGGCGTGCGTCGGAATGCTCGCCCGCGGCCCCGAGGCAGCCCAGGCGGTCGGGCTGACGGTAATCGTCCCACTCTCACTTACTTCGAACGCGTTCATCGCGACGACGGCGATGCCCGGCTGGCTGCAGGTGGTCGCGGAGTGGAACCCGGTCAGTGTCCTGGCGGCCGCTTGCCGGCAGCTCCTCGGCAACCCCGATCCCACGGCCGCCATCGCGGCCTGGCCGATGCGCCATCCCGAGGTGGCGTCGGCCGCCTGGTCACTCGTCCTGCTAGCCGTGCTCATGCCGGTGACGGTGTGGCTGTATGTCCGCGGGAACCGGCGATGAGAGGGATTCAGTGCGCTCTTACTCGGTACCCTCTTGCCCCGGGCGGGCGGAGGCCAGAGGATTCGGACGTAAACATGTCCCCGCCTAATCGGTCGTACCGCCCCGACACCTCGCCTGGACTAAACGGAGCGCGCACATGACGGCAGCCGACGCAGCGGCCTCCGACGGAGAACTCGGCGCCGTCGGGCTCGGGGCCGATTCCGGAGGCGGCCCGGCCGAAGCTCCGCCGCTGGTCGTGCGGGGCAGTGGCGGCACCGTCACGCTGTCGCCCGGGCCGGTCTACCGGATCGGCCGGGACCCGGAGGCGGACGTGGTAGTCGACGCGCCCGTGGTCTCCTGGCAGCATGCCCAGCTGCTGGCAACCGACGGGCAGTGGCTGATCCAGGACGCGGGCAGCACCAACGGCACGTTCTCGGGCGGGCTGCGGGTACGCCGCATGCAGATCACCGGTACCGCCGAGTTCCGGCTTGGCCACCCGAAGGAAGGGCCGCTGCTGTCCTGCACGGTCCCCGAGCCCGGCCCGGCCGGCCTCGTCGGCGCAGCCCAGGCCCCGGCTGCTCACCCCTCCACCGCGCTGTGGCCCGGCCACCCGCTGGCGGGCCGGCAGCCGACGGGAATCACCCGGGTTCTCGACCGGGCGCTGCTCATCGGCCGGGCCGACGACAACGACGTGGTCATCGCAGACCTGCAGGTGTCTCGCCGCCACGCCGAACTACGCCGCCTCGGCGGCGGTCGCTTTCAGCTCACCGACACCGGCAGCAGCAACGGCACCTACGTAAACGGCCAGCGGATCACCACCGAGGTGGTCACAGAAGCCGACCTAATCGGCATCGGATCGGCCACGTTCCGGCTGGCAGGCGACGAGCTGCGCGAGTTCGACGCGGCCGACGGGATGCTGCTGAACGCGTACGGGCTGACGGTCACGCTGCCCGGCGGGAAGGTACTGCTCGACCACGTCTCCTTCCCGCTGCCTGAGCGCTGCCTGCTCGGCGTCATCGGCCCGAGTGGCGCCGGCAAGTCAACGCTGCTTGGCGCGCTCACCGGGACGCGCCCCGCTACCAGCGGCAGCGTGCTGTATGACGGCCGGGATCTGTACGCCAACTACGCCGAGTTGCGGCACCGCATCGGCCTGGTCCCGCAGGAGAACATCCTGCACACTCAGCTCTCGGCCCGCCGCGGCCTTTCCTACGCCGCCGAGCTGCGGTTCCCCCAGGACACGAGCCCGGCCGAACGCTCTCGCCGGGTCGACGAGGTGCTGGGCGAGCTGTCACTTGACCGGCACGCCGACACCCGCACCGGCAGCCTCTCAGGCGGCCAGCAAAAGCGCGTCAACGTGGCGCTCGAACTGCTCACCAAGCCGAGCCTGATGTTCCTCGACGAGCCCACCTCCGGCCTCGACCCCGGACTGGACAAGTCGGTCATGGGGATGCTCGCCCAGCTCGCCAAGGACGGCCGCACGGTCATGGTGGTGACGCACAGCGTCGCCAACCTATCAAGCTGCGACCGGCTTCTCGTGCTGGTGCCGGGCGGCAAGGTCGCCTACTTCGGCACCCCCGCGGACGGGCTCCGCCATTTCGGCCGCGACGACTGGGCCGAGGTCTTCCAGGACTTCGAGGCGCAGCCGGACCGCGACTGGGCCGCGGATTACCGCCGCTCCGCCTACTATGCCCGCTACACCAGCGGCCCGCTGCAAGCCCTGGGTGCCGCCCAGGGCCCGCAGCCCGACGCCAGGGCGGCCAGGGCCGTCGCCGCCCCGCCGCCGCGCCCGGCCAGCCGGCTCGCGCAGCTGTCCACCCTGGTCCGTCGGTACCTGTCGGTCATCGCCTCCGACCGCAACTACGTGGGTGTGATCGCGCTGCTTCCCGTCATCCTTGGCGGACTGATCAGAGCCATCCCCGATGCCGGCGGCCTCACCGGGCCGAGCAACGGCCTGGCCATCCAGCTGCTGCTCATCCTGGTGATGAGCGCCTGTCTGATCGGCGTGGCCAACGCCGTCAGGGAACTGGTCAAGGAACGGGCGATCTACACCAGGGAGCGCGCGGCCGGCCTATCGCCCGCCGCTTACCTCGCTTCCAAGCTCGTTGTCCTCGGCGTCATCAGCGCCGTCCAGTCGGTGGTGCTCGTCGCCATCGGCCTGGGCGGCCGCCCAATGCCCGCGCGCGGCGTGCTGACCTCGTCACCGCTCGCGGAAATCATGCTGGGGGTCGCCGTCCTCGCCATCGCCTCCATGACCATCGGCCTGCTCATCTCGGCCGCGGTCAACTCCTCCGACAAGACGCTTCCGCTCCTGGTCGTCACGGTCCTGGTGGAAGTCGTCCTCAGCGGCGGCGTCATCCGCCTCAACGGCACCGCCGGCCTAGAGCAGCTGGCCTGGCTCACCCCTTCCCGCTGGGGCTTCGCCGCCGTCGCGTCCACCGTCGACCTCAACCACGTCACTCCGCCGCCGCCGGGCGGCACCCCGGACCCCCTGTGGGACCACTCGGTGCACGCCTGGGCGGTCAACATGGTCCTTCAACTGATCCTGGCCGCCGTCTTCGCCCTCGTGACCTGGCGGCTGCTGCACCGGCCGGCCCGCCGTTAGCGGTTCAGGGTGAAGGCGGCCGGGTCGCGCGGCGGGCGGTCGGGCGGGGCAGCGGCCGGGTGGCCGATGGCCACCGCGCCCATGGGACGCCAGCCGGGCGGCAGGTCGAGGGCGCGGGCGGCGGTGTCCTGGCAGAACAGGGTGGACGAGATCCAGGCCGAGCCGAGGTTCTCGACGGCCAAGGCGACCAGGAAGTTCTGCACGGCCGCGCCCGCGGAGACGGTGAACATGTCCCGCTCGGCCTGGGCTCGGCGGCTGTCGGGGTAGGCATGCGCGGCCGACAATTCCAGGCAGGGGACGACGATCAAGGGGGCATCGCGCAGTGGCAGGCCGCGCCGGGTGCGGCGGGCGATCTGCTCCTCGCTGAACCCGTCGACGCGCAGGTCCGCCACCCACGCAGCACGCATCGCGTCGAGCAGCGCCGTCCGCGCGGCCGGGGACGACACGATCACGAACCGCCAGGGCTCGCTGTGATGCGGCGCGGGGGCGGTCAGCGCGGCGCCGATGGCACGGGAGACGGCGTCGGGATCGACCGGCTGCGCGGTGAACGAGCGGACCGTCCGCCTGGCCGGCAGCACGTCGGCCGCGCCCAGCCGGAACATGTCCTCGCTGGCCACCCGGACCAGCGCCCTGGCCCCCGGGCCGTCGTCGTCGGTGACCAGGGCGGTGAGGCCACGCACGACCGCGACCGGTATCTGCCGTGCTTTGCTCTTGACCAGGTCTCCGGCCGCGGCGATCTCGTCGGCGACCGCCGCCATGGTGACCTCAAGGGTGTTGCCGAACGTGTCCTGCTCGCCCCGGTGGTCCCGCACCGGCAGCACCCCGGCCGCGCCGACCGCGGTGTCGGTCTGCCCGGCCCGCCACGGCCGGCCCATGGTGTCGGTGACGACAATCCCGACAGTCACCCCGAGCCGGTCGCGCAGCGCCTTGCGCAGCCGGCGCGCGGAGTCGTCGGAGTCCTCCGGGAGCAGCACGACGGTCCCGGCGGCGGTGTTGGACTCGTCGACCCCGGCCGCGGCCATCACGAACCCGTGCCTCGTCTGCGAGATCGTCGTCGCCCCGCGCCTGGCCACCACGCGCACGGTCTCGGCCGCGATCGCGTCCTCGCGGGACATGGCGAAGACCCGGCCCTCGGCCTTGCTGACCACCTTCGACGTCACCACGAGGATGTCGCCGTCGAGCAGCCCAGGCCCGCCCGGGGCGGTCGCGGCCTCGCAGATCAGCGCGGCCAGGTCATCTCCGGGCGAAATTTCTGGAATGCCGGAAATGCCGGAAATATGAAAGTGAGGGTAAAGGCCCGCCAGGGGGTCCGGGGCGGACGTCATCGGGCTAGCTCCTGTGCCAGGTCGATGGCGCTCAGGGCGATCGCCGCGGTGGAGGGGACGTCGCGCATGTAGAGGGGGAGCGCGCGCACCGCGATGCCTGCCAGCACCGGGTCATCGGCCGCCGCCTTGTCCTGCTCGTCGACCAGCCAGCCGTTGATGAGCTCGGCGCCGTAGTGCGCCGCCACGGCGGTGGCGGACGTCTCGACGCCGATTGTCGTCAGGCAGACGTCGGCCATGCCGCGGACGGGCGCGCCGCCGATGATCCCGGAGACGGCGACCACCGTCTTGGCCGCGACGGCTTCCCTGATGCCGGGCACGGCCAGGATCGGGCCAATCGAGACCACCGGGTTGGACGGCGGGAACAGCACGAAGTCGGCCTCGGCGATCGCCTCGAGCACGCCAGGCGCGGGCGCCGCCTCGGCCGCGCCAACACCGATGATGGCCGACGCCGGGACCGCCGCGTGCAGCCGCACCCACCACTCCTGGAAGTGGATCAGCTCCGTCGCGGCCGGGTCGCCGGCGCGCTCGACCCTGACGTGCGTCTCGATCTTGTCATCGGACATCGGGATCAGCTCCACGCCCGGTCGCCACCGCTCGCACAGCGTCCTGGTGACTGCCGAGAGCGGCAGGCCGGACGCGAGCAGCTGGCTGCGGAGAATGTGCGTCGCGAAGTCGCGGTCGCCGAGCGTGAACCAGGACGGCTCCGCGCCATAGGCGGCGAGTTCCCCGCCGACGCTGAACGTCTCGTCCGCGCGGCCCCAGCCCTGGTCGGTGTTGATGCCGCCGCCGAGGGTGTACATCACCGTGTCCAGATCCGGGCAGACCCGCAGGCCGAACAGGGTGATGTCGTCGGCGGTGTTGCCGACGACGGTGATCTGGGCGCCGGGGGCGGCCGCCACTAGGCCACGCAGGAAGCGAGAGGCGCCGACGCCGCCGGCGAGCACGGTAATCCGCATGAGGTAATTATCCCCCGAGGACGCTGGTCTCCCGCAGGGCGGGGCTCCCGCCCCCCATTCCCCGGTCCCCCCGCAAGGCGGGGCTCCCGCCCCCGTTCCCGCCGGCTCCCGAGACGTCCCGAAGATCTCAGTATCGGAAGGTATCCAAGTGGTCGCGGAGCGAAGTTTTTTGGAGAACTTATCTCGCAACTTAGACAACCAGGGGGCCAATACCACCTTCTTCGCTTGACGTGAAGCAAGACACGCGGGTGTAATTTCATTGGTGTGATTCTCGCCGTCTCGGGAAGGACGGTGAGCGTCAAGGGGGCTCCACGAGGGGAGGATGCGCTTTGACTGAAGTCATCGTCCCGCTAACGCAGGTTGTTGTCCGTCCGGAAGACGTAGATGACGTGGGTTGGCAGGACCGGGCGCTATGCGCACAGACAGATCCGGAGGCGTTCTTCCCAGAGAAGGGCGGCTCCACCCGGGAGGCCAAGCGGGTCTGCCGGGGGTGCGATGTCCGGGCTGAGTGCCTGGAGTACGCGCTGGAGAACGACGAGCGGTTCGGCATCTGGGGTGGTCTGTCCGAACGGGAACGCCGGCGGATCAAACGCCAGGTGATTTAGGGGGACGGTGCATGGCGGCCGGACCGGACATCTGGCCGTATTCCTGCCGTCGTCGTGCACTCGATGTATTGTTCACAGGGTTCCCGCGGGGAGGGCTGACCGCTTCGGCGTGCCTCCACGCGGGGCGGCCCTTGACCACCGACCTCCGCTGGACCACGTGTCAACTACTGCAGCACAGACCAGGCACACCGTTACCGCGCTGATCGTCGCGCACGACGGCGCCCGCCTGCTGCCCGGCCTCGTCCAAGCACTCCAGGCGCAGACCTATCCGGTCGAGCAGGCGGTCGGGGTGGACACGGCAAGCCGTGACCGCAGCGGTGCCGTGCTCGCCGAGTTGATCGGGCGGGACGCGGTCTTCGGCATGGACCGGTCCGCCGGCTACGGCGAGGCGGTCGCGGTAGCGCTCAGGCACGCCACCCGCCGCGGTTCCAGTCAAACCGACCCGAACCTGACCCGCGTCGAGTGGATCTGGCTGCTGCATGACGACTGCGAGCCGGACCCGCAGGCGCTCGAGCGGCTACTGCGGGCGGCGAGCAAGGACCGCTCGGTCGTGGTGCTCGGCCCCAAGGTGCTCGACGGCCAGGACCGGCGGACGCTCCGCGAGGCAGGTGTCTCCATCGACCGGGCGGGCCGGCGGGTCACCGGCATCGAGCCGGGCGAGATCGACCAGGGTCAGCACGACCACAACAAGGCCGTGCTCGCCGTCGGCTCGGCGGGCATGCTCGTGCGGCGGGACGTGTGGGATCAGCTCGGCGGGTTCGATGCCCGGCTCCGGCTGTTCCGCGACGACCTTGACTTCTGCTGGCGGGTCCAGGCGGCCGGCTACCGGGTGCAGGTCGTGACGGACGCGGTGCTCTACCACCGGGAACTGTCCGCCCGGCGGCGGCGCCCGGCCGAGGGCGCCAGCGCGCGCGTGCTCGACCGGCGCAACGCGGTCTACGTACTTGCCGTCAACCTCCCGCTGCTCACGATGCTGTGGGTCGTGGGCGGGTGCGTCGTCGGATCGCTCGTCAGGGCCGCCTACTTCGCCCTCACCAAGCAGCTGGACATGGCGCGCGCACACGCCGCCGCGGCGACCTGGCTGCTCTTCCATCCGATCAGGCTCTGGCAGGGCCGCCGCAGCCGGGCCGCCGGGCGCGCGGAGGCCTACGGCGCGGTCCGCAGCCTCATCCCGCCCGCGCGCACGTTCTCCAAGGTCGCGGAGCGGATCGCGGGGCTGATCTCGGACGGGCCGCCGCAGGCATCGGGCGGGCGGCACCAGGCCGCCGAGGAGTCGGAAGAGGACGCCCAGTTCGTTGATACGCAGTCGGTGGTCCGCAAGATCATCGGCAACCCCGGTGTCCAGCTCTTCACCGCGCTCCTGCTGGCCGCCCTGATCGCGGAACGGCGGCTGCTCGGCACCAGCCCCCTCGGCGGCGGCGCGCTGGCGCCCGCCTGGGGCGGCTCTTCCGCGCTGTGGGGGGAGTACCTGGCCGGCTTCCACACCGTCAGCCTCGGGTCGACCGCGTCCGCCCCGCCGTACCTGGCGGTCGTGGCCGCCTTGGGCACGATCCTCGGCGGCCAGGTCTGGCTTGCGGTGGATGTGCTGTTGCTCGGCTGCGTGCCGCTCGCCGGGCTGGCCGCCTACCTGGCCGCCAGGCGGCTGGTCAAGGCGACCGCGGCGCGGGTGCTGCTGGCCGCCTCGTACGCGTTGCTCCCGGTCGCCACCGGTGCCGTGGCGGCCGGCCGTCTCGGCACGGCGGTGGCCTTCATCCTGCTTCCGCTAATCGGGATCAGCGCGGGGCGAATGCTGACCGGCGCCCCCAAGAAGGCGCGCCGGGCCGCCTGGGCGGTCGGCCTGCTCGTCGCGCTCGCGGCCGCCTTCGCGCCGCTCGCCTGGGTCTTCGCCGTCGTGCTGGCGGTCGTGGTGCTCGCCGCCAGGCGCTGGCTGATCTCGGCGGACCCGGTGAATGCCGCCATCGTCGCGGTTGTCCCGTTCTTCGTGCTCTTCCCCTGGTCGCTGCACCTGCTGACTGACCCGACCGCGTTCATCACCGAGGCAGGCGTGCAGACGGCGGGGCTGACCACGAGCGGGCTCGAGCCGTCCGCGCTGCTCGCGCTGAGCCCGGGCGGGCCGGGCGTGCCGCCGGTCTGGGTCACCGCCGGGTTCGGGCTCGCCCTGGTGGCGGCGGTCCTGCCGACCCGCCAAACCTGGGTGACCGCCGTCGGCTGGGGTGCGGCCATCGCGGGCCTCCTCGCCGCGGTCACGGTGAGCAGGCTGCATGTACCGACGGACAGCGGCCAGTCCGCCGCGGGCTGGCCGGGCGTGGCGCTCGCGCTGACGGCGCTCGGGCTGCTAGTGGCCGCGGCGCCCGCCGCCGGGTGGCTCGCCCAGATTGTCAGGCACGGCCGCGTGGTTTCACCTGGCCAGGACAGCGACCTCCGCCAGCGCCAGACGGCCGCCGGGGGCGGCTACGGCCGCCTGCGGCGGATCATCGCTTGTGTCGCGCTGGCCGCCGCCGGGTCCGCGCCGCTGCTGGTCGCCGGGTACTGGGTCAGAGAGGGCGTACGGGGGCCGGTGGGCAGTGTCAGCGCACCGCTGCTGCCCGCGTTCGTCGCCGCGTCGTCCACCTCGGGCCAGCAGTACCGGACGCTGATCCTCCGTCCCAACGGCAATGTTCTCGACTATGACGTCGTCCGGCAGAGCGACCCGACCCTGGGCGAGCCGGAACTGACCCCCGCCACCGCCGCTACGCAGGCGCTGAGCCGCCAGGTCGCGGCGCTCGGCGCTCCCGACGGGGCGGACGCGGGGGATCCCGGTCTGGTGCTCGGCTCGTTCGGCATCAGGTGGGTGCTGCTGCCTGGCCCGGTAGACCCCACCCTCGCGCAGCGGCTCGACGCCGCGGTTGGCCTGGTCCTGCTGAGCACCTCGCCAAGCTACGACCTGTGGCAGGTGGCAGGCCCGGTCGGGCGGGTCCGGGTGATCGCCCCCGACGGCACGGTGACGGTGCTCACCTCCGGCCCGGTGGGCATGAGCGGTGCCAGCGCCCCGGCCGCGGGCGGCACCCTGGTGCTGGCCGAGCCGTACGGCGGGTGGACCGCGACACTCAACGGGCGTGCACTGAAGCCGGCCGCGACTCCGGTCGACGGCTGGGCACAGGGATTTGCGCTACCGTCGGGCGGCGGTCGGCTCTCGATCACCAGGAACAACCTGGCGCGGGAGGCATCGCTGCTCCTGGAGTTGCTGGCGCTGCTCGCGGTCTGCGTGCTGGCGCTGCCCGGCAAACGCGCCGACCCGGCGGAAGAGGCCGACGCACTGGCCGCCCTCCGCGAGGCAAGGGACACGAAACGGACTGCGCGCGGCCCGTTGCGGCCGGCCAGGGCCGCCGCCGCGGTTGCCGCCGCCGACGGCAGCGGCAACGCCGATACCGACGTCGTGGCGGGGGCCCCTGACCGCCGGGCACGCACACGGCGTCCCGGCGCGGCGATCGCCGGCCTTGGCGCGACCCGCCTCGCCATGCCCGGAAGCCGCCGCCGCGGCCGCAGGCAGGAGGACGGCGGCGACTTCGATTTCGGCGCCGATGAGCTGCCGGAGACCGTTGCCGTGGCGGAGTGGCCGGCCGGCCAGACCGCGGGCGGCCCCGGCGTGGCCGGCCTGGCCGGCCCGGGTTCCGCTGATGACGGCACCGAGGATCAAGCTCGCGGCAATCAGGGCGAGCAGGTCCACCGCGACGGCGGCGATGACGACGACCGCGGCCGCTACGGTCGTCGCGAGGAGCGCGCGCCCTGGGACATGGCGGGCGACTGGGGCAGCAGCGGACGCGCGGATCCGGACCCGTGGGGCGACGACCCGTGGGCCGATCGGGAGCGGCAGAACGCGGCGGGGCAACAGGACTCCGCGGTCCAGCGCAGGTCCGAAGAGCAGCAGGCCGCGGCGCAGTGGGGCCGCACAGGCCGGGCTGACCAGACCGAGCAGTGGGGCGAGCCGGGCCGGCGCGGCCTCACCGGTCCGCATGCCGCGGTGTCGCGGGCGTCCGGCCAGCAGCCGGTCATGCCGCGGGAAACCCCAGCCCCGCAACGTGATCTGTGGGACAGCGGCCCGCAGGCGCCCGCGTCAGGGACCGGTCCGCACGGATCCGCCCCGTGGGAGAGCGGGCCGCAGCCGCCAGTCTCCGGGACCGGTCCGCAGCGATCGGCGCCGTGGCCGACGGGTCCGCTGTCCGCGTCGGGCTCCGAACCGGTCGTGCGGCCGTGGGATGCCGGTAACCGGTCCGCGCCCTCGGCCTGGAATCGCGACACCGGAGAGTGGGAAGTGCCCGCGCAGCCCGCGGAACCCCCGCCGCCCGCTTACCCGGCTGAGTCGGCTCACGCAGATGAGACCGCATACTCGGCTGAGCGCGCTTATCCCGCCGCGGCCGACTACCCCGCCCAGCGGGAGACCGGGTCGGGGCCCTGGCCGATGGCCACCGGGCCTGCCACGCCCGCCGCGGCTAAGCCGGAACGCCACTCCCACCGGGCGAGCAAGCATGGGAAGCCAAGCCGGTGGCGTGGCTCAGGCGATCGCTCCGGCTCCGGCGGTGAGTCCTGATGCGCCGTCGTCTCGCTCTCTTCGGTGCTGTCGTGGTCGCGCTGGTGGTGGTGGCGGCGTTCGCCTGGTCCACCAGGCCGGCGTCAAGTCAGCCCGCCAGCACGACCGGGCAGGCCGCCGCGGTGACGTCAGTCACCCGGTCCTGCCCGCCGGCCACGCTGGCGGGCACGACGACGCGGGTCTCGATGATCGCCGTGCCGTCGCAAGGCGCCGCGGCCAAGGGCTCGGCCGCCGCCTCGGCCGGTTCGGCCATCCTGAGCGCGGTTCCGGCCGCGTCCGCCTCACCCGCCGCGACCAAGCCCGTCAAGGGCAAGCCGGGTCCAAGCAGCACGTCGGCGGCGAAGACCGGGTCGGTGAACGACAGTGCGCCGGCCGCGCCGGTTACCGTCTCCGAGCCCGGCACGGCGACCACCGTCACCGCACCGTCCGCCGGCGCTGCCGCCGGCACGGCGCTGTCGGCGACCGGCCAGATGGCCGAGGGGTTCGAGGCGGAGCAGGCGACCTCGGCCGGGCTGGGCCTGGTGAGCTGCTCGCACCCAAGTTCCGACATGTGGTTCGTGGGTGCGGGAGCGCCGGACGTCCGGCTGTACCTGATGAACACCGGGGACCTCGCGGCCAACGTCAACGTGAACATCCTGACGGACACGGGCCAGCAGAACGGCCTCGCCAACGCCATCACAGTCGCCCCCGATCAGGTCATCGAGGAGAACATCTCCCCCTACGTGCACGGCGCCCAGGCGGTCGCCATGGAGGTGCAGACAAGCTCGGGCCAGATCGCCGCCTCGGTCTGGGAAGGCGACGGGAAGGGCAGTGGTGCCTGGGTACCGCAGTCGGCCGAGCCGTCGACCACCCTGGTGATCCCCGGCCTGACGGTGGCGAGCAGCGCGGCCCGGCTCTTCGTGACCGTTCCCGGGCAGGCCGATGCTCATGTGAAGGTGGTCGCCTACACCCCGGCCGGGGCGTTCCAGCAGTTCGCGAACGTCCCCGTACAGGCCTCGGCCGGGGCCACCACCCCGGTTACGCTCAGCTCGCTTGGAGCATCGGCGGCCGGGCTTGAGTTGACCTCGAATGTCCCGATCGTGGCGGGCGTGCTTGTGGCCGGCACCGGGATCGGGTCGTTCACCACAGCGGTCGCCCCGGTGGCCGAGCAAGGGGTGGTGGCGG
Source organism: Trebonia sp. (assembly GCA_050013875.1). Lineage (GTDB taxonomy): Bacteria > Actinomycetota > Actinomycetes > Streptosporangiales > Streptosporangiaceae > Trebonia. Next base: position 24,925 of record JBEKEK010000039.1, read on the forward strand.
GCAACCCAGCCTCCGCTGGTCTCACGGTCGGCCTGCTGCTCACCGCGCCCAATGCCGCGGGTACGGCCAGCGTCAGCGTCATCAGCGCGGACGGGACTGTCACGTCCCCGGCCCGCCTGCAGAACGTGACCGTGGCCAGAGGGCGCACCCTCGCTCTCTCGGTGCCGCGCCCGCCGGGCCGGCAGCCGTTCGCGATCGTGCTCACGCCAGGCGCCGACTCCGGCCCGCTGTACGCCGCGCGGGTGGTGACCACCGGCTCCGGCGGGCTGGCGGCCCCGCTGCTGTCGCTGCTCCCGGTGCCGAGCGCGCTCACCGAGATCACGCTGCCCGGGGTGCAGAACACCTACACGGCGGTCCTGCCCTAGTGGTGCGTTAACCAGCTAGTCGAGGCCGCCGCGGTAGCCGGGGTCGACCGTCTCCGGCTCGACGCCGAGGTAGTCGGCGAACTCCTCAACGACAACGTCGAACACGAGGTCGCTGAGCTCGCCGTCGCTCTCTGACCGGGCGAGCAGCGGCCGACGGTAGATGACAAACCGGGTGGGCGAGGCCGGCCGGGCGGGGTCGCCGGGGTCCGGCGACCCCGGCACGGTCCTGGCCAGCGGGAGCGGCACGCTGTCGTCGGTCAGCTCGTCGGCTTCCGGCACTTCCTGGACGGCGAACTCAACGCCCGCCAGTTCGGTCTCCCAGCGGCCCTCAAGGCGCGCCACGGCGTCGAGCACCAAGTCGTCGAACTGCTGCGACCTCGTGCGGTAGAGCGGCACCCCAGGCGGCACCAGGCGGCCCCGCAGGCCCCGTCCGTGCCGGTCGCGCCGCCGGATCCTGGGGGATTGGGCGGGCTGCATGGCGCCGCCGTTCTCCCCGCTCTGCACGTTTCCGCCCACTTTCAACCACCTCGCCTCCGGCGACTCCCACGCGCTCCGCTGCGCTGTCGCGGCGGCCCGCTGAATGGCAAGGATATCGGGCGGGCGCGGCGACGCGAAGACCCCAGCCTGCCGCGCGGTCCGGCCGTCCGGCGGCGGGCCTGCCTGACGGACAAAACGACACGATCGTGAACCGTGCCGCCGGTGGTGGCGAAACCGGCTCCGGATAGGTACCGTCAGCCGTTGTGAGCGAGAACGAAAACCGGCCGGCGACCCGGGGGGCGGCGCCGGCCGAGCGGTCTGACGACCGCGCGCGTGCTCACGCTGACCCGGGAGACGACAGGAGGTGGGCCGGTGAATACCCGTTGCTGCTCGCGTACCGCGTGCAAGAAGCCTCCCGTTTACACGCTCACGTACGTGTACAGGGACTCGACCGCAGTGCTTGGGCCGCTCGCGGTCGCGGTCGATCCGCACTCCTGGGACCTGTGCGAGATGCACGCCGGGCGGCTGGTGGTGCCGCGCGGCTGGGACGTGGTGCGGCTGCCGGCCGACCCGGCCCAGGAACGGGCCGACGATCTCGAGGCGCTGGCGAACATCGTCCGTGAAGTCGGCCGCCCCGACCGCGGCGGCGGCCCGCGCCCGGTTTCCCCGCAGCCCAGGACGGCTGCCCAGCCCCGGGCGGCGGCGCCAGGGGCCGCCGTCTCCGAGCCCGTCGGCCAGGGGGTCGAGGTCGGCCGCCGCGGGCACCTGCGGGTGGTGCGCTCCGCGCCGTCCCCGCAGCCGGAGGGCTAGGCGGGCCGCAGCCGGATCCCTGCCCGCGTCGTATCCCCCGCATCCGCCCGCGACCGATAGGTTTGGTCGTGGGAAAGTCAGTTGAGACGGGATCAGTCAGAAGGCGGGGACGAAGTGAGCGACCTTGACAAGATCTTCAAGGCCTATGACGTCAGGGGCGTCGTCCCTGATGAGCTTGACGAGACGGTGGCCGAAGCGGTCGGGGCGGCTTTTGTCCGCCTGACTGGGACGAAGAAGCTGGTCACGCTGCATGACATGCGCCCAAGCAGTGGGCCGCTGGCCGAGGCGATCGGACGCGGCGCGACCTCCCAGGGAGCGGACGTTATCCGCGGCGGGCTCGGCTCCACCGACATGGTGTACTACGCAGCCGGGTCGCTCGACATCCCGGGCGCGATGATCACCGCGAGCCACAACCCGGCCCGTTACAACGGGATTAAGCTCTGCAAGGCCGGCGCCAAGCCGGTCGGCATCGAGACCGGCCTCGCCGAGATCAAGGAGATGGTCGCCAACGGCGTCCCCGGCTACGACGGGAAGCCGGGCACGACTACCGAGCAAGACCTGCTCCCGGGTTACGCCGAATACCTCAAGAAGCTCGTCGACCTCTCCGGCATTCGGCCGCTCAAGGTCGCCGTCGACGCCGGCAACGGCATGGGCGGCTACACCGTGCCCACCGTGTTCGCGGATTTGCCGATCACCACCATCCCCCTCTACTTCGAGCTCGACGGCTCGTTCCCCAACCACGAGGCGAACCCGATCGACCCGGAGAACCTGCGTGACCTGCAGCGGGCGGTCAAGGAGAACAAGGCCGACATCGGCCTCGCCTTCGATGGCGACGCGGACCGCTGCTTCATCGTCGACGAGCGCGGCGAGATCGTCTCCCCGTCCGTGCTGGCCGCGCTGATCGCGACCCGGGAGCTGGCCCGCGAGCCGGGCGCCGTGGTCATCCACAACCTGATCACCTCCCGCGCGGTGCCCGAGTTGGTCTCCGAGCACGGCGGCAGGCCGGTCAGGACCCGGGTCGGGCACTCGTTCATCAAGGCGAAGATGTCAGAGAACAACGCCATCTTCGGTGGCGAGCACTCGGGCCACTTCTACTTCAGGGACTTCTGGTTCGCCGACTCCGGCATGCTGGCGGCGCTGCACGCGCTGGCCGCGCTCGGCCACGACGACCGTCCGCTCTCGGTCATCCTCAGCGATTTCTCCCGCTACGCCGATAGCGGTGAGATCAACAGCGAGGTGGCCGACCAGGCCGCCGCGATTGCGAAGATCAAGAGCGTTTATGCCGACCGGGCCGGGGTTGCCTTCGACGAGCTGGATGGTCTCACCGTCTCCGGCGACACGTGGTGGTTCAACGTCCGTCCGTCCAACACCGAGCCGCTGCTCCGGCTGAACGTGGAAGCATCCGACGATGCCGAGCTGGCCGCCGTCCGCGACGAAGTACTTGGCCTGATACGCAAAGACACGGACCGTTAACTCAGAAGGATTTTGAACTTATGGAACTTGAAGACTGGGTGATGGAGTTCATCATCTGCCCGAAGTGCCACGCCGACCTGCGCCCCGACGACGGCGCCAGCGAGCTGGTGTGCACCGGCTGCGGGCTCGCTTACCCGGTCCGTAACAGCATCCCGGTGCTGCTGGTGGACGAGGCCCGCCAGACACCGGTGCCGCAGGCAGAGGGCAGCGCGGGGTGAATACGCCGGAGGGCGGGGTAGCGCTGGCCGCGCTCCGTCTCGATGACGCCGAGCTCGTCGAGGCGGGCGACCCGGGCGGCATGCTCAGGCAAGTCGCCTCTTCGGCGGCGCAGGTCCGCACCGCGCTGCGCGCGTGCGCGGAGGCCGACCTCTCCGAGCTCCGCCCGGACGCCCGGCCCCGCGCGATCGTGGTGGCCGGGTCCGGTGGGGCGGGCGGCTCGGTGTTCGCGTGCGACGCGCTCGCCGCGATCTGCGGAAGCGGGTCGCCGGTCCAGGTGACCGGCACCTTCGGGTACCAGCTGCCGGGCTGGATCGGCGCGGCCGACCTGGTGATCGCGGTGTCGCGTTCCGGGCACACCGCCGAGGCGATCGCGCTGGCCGGCGAGGCCGCCAGGCGCGGCTGCCATCTGCTCGGCGTGGGCGCGCCCGGCTCGCCGTTGCAGGAGCTCGCGGCCCGTGCCCGGGGGACGTTCATCCCGGTGACCACGGTCGGCCCGGCTCGTGCGATGGCGTGGGCCCTGACCGTGCCGCTGCTAGTGGCCGCGGCCAGGCTCGGGGTCGCGCGGATCTCCGATGAGGACTACGAGGCGGCGGCGGCCATCATGGAGGACGTGTCCCACCAGTGCCGGCCGTCGAGCGAATCGTTCGTCAACCCGGCCAAGTCACTGGCGCTTGACCTGGTCGGCCGCCTCCCGGTGATCTGGGGTGGGTCGGCGCTGGCGGCGGCGGCCGCGGGCCGGTTCGCCTCCCAGCTCGCCGCGAACGCCAAGTACCCGGCGGTGCTCGGGCTGCTGCCGGCCGCCGGGCACGACCAGGTGGCCGCGTTCGACGGGCCGTACGCGCCGTCGCCCGAGCCCGCCTTCCCCGCCGCTGAGGACTTCGATGGCCTCGGAGAGCTCGGGGGGCTGGAAGAGGGCGGGTTCGGCGACGCCGGATTCGGCGCGTTCTCCAATGCCGGCGACGACGAGCTTGGCCTGGACGGTCCGGCTATGGACGAGGCGCAGCTGCGGCTCGTGCTGCTCGCGGATGAGACCGGCGAGCACCCGGCCGTGGAACGGACCAGGATCGCCGCGGCGGCGCTCGCGCAGGCCCGCGGCATCGATGTGTCCGAAATCGCGATGGAGCGCGGCGGGCCGCTGCGGCGGCTGGCCGGGCTGGTGCAGCTGATCGACTACGCCTCGGTCTACCTCGGCATCGCCAGCGGGATCGACCCGCTGGCGATCGCCGCGATCAAGGATCTGCGAGACCTGACCGGGCGCGAGTGAAGGCAGTCATCGCCGCGCTGGCGGCCAACCTGGGCATCGCGATCGCCAAGTTCGCCGCGTTTTTCGTGACCGGCTCGGCGTCGATGCTGGCCGAAGCTATCCACTCGGTGGCCGACACCGGGAACGAGGTGCTGCTGCTAATTGGCGGCGGCCGGTCGCAGCGGGCCCGCACCGCCGAGCACCCGTTCGGGTTCGGCCGGGAACGGTACTTCTACGCATTCGTGGTGGCGGTGATGCTGTTCACCGTCGGGGCCGCGTTCTCGCTCTACGACGGCATCCACAAGATCATCAGCCCCGGCCAGCTCGACAGCCCGGTGGTCGCCTACGTCGTGCTTGGCCTGTCGGCCGTCCTGGAGGGTTTCTCGCTGCGGACCGGTATCCGCGAGTCGAACCAGGTGCGGGGCGAACGCAACTGGGGGCAGTTCGTCCACCTGACCAAGATCCCCGAGCTGCCGGTCGTGCTCCTCGAGGACAGCGCGGCTCTGCTCGGGCTGCTCTTCGCCTTCCTCGGCATCCTGCTGTCCCAGCTGACCGGGCACGAGCAGTGGGACGGGATCGGGTCGGTCGGCATCGGCCTGCTGCTCGCCTGCGCCGCCTTCATCGTCGGGTACGAGACGAAGAGCCTGCTCATCGGCGAATCGGCCTCAGAGGAGGTGACGGCGCGGATCGTCGTCGCGGTGGAAAGCGGTCCCGAGCAGTATCGCCTCATCCACCTGCGGACGTCCCACATCGGACCGGATTCGCTGCTGGTAGCGGGCAAGATCGGGGTGGCCGCCGAGCTGACCGCGGCGAACCTGGCCGCGGGCATCGACGCGACCGAGAAGCGGATCCGCGCGGCGGTGCCGATCGCGGAGACGATCTACCTGGAGCCGGATATTTACCGTCCGGGCCAGGAAGACCTGACCGACCCGTCGATCACCGTGGTGCAGCGCACCAGCCACCGACCGCGGCTGCCTCGCCGCCGCCCGGGCTAACCGGCCGGTGCCGACCGCAAGACCGCCCTCCCGGGCCCGTCAGCCGCGCCGGGGCGGGCGGCCGGGAGAACTCGCGGTGCCGAGGGCACGCAGCGCGCGCTCCTTCTCGAAGTCGAGCGCTCGGCCCGCGCCGGGGCCCGCCGGGACATGGCCGGTGCGGCGGCCCAGATCCGCGACGGCGGCGCGGGCGGCCGGATCGGTCAGCACGCGCAGCCCGAACGCCAGTGCGGCCGGGGTGATGTCGTACTGCTGCTCGATCCGCAGCGCGGTGGTGATCGCGGCCACGTCCTCGTCGGTGAACTGCCGGTGCGCCTGGCCGCGTCCGGTGGGCCGGTGCCGGAGTGGCGGCAGCAGCCCCAGATCCTCCCGGTAGCGGAGCATCCGGGGGGACATGCCGAGCCGCTCGGCGGCTTCCGTGATCCGCATATCCATCAACCTAACATTTTTTTGTCAAAAACAAAGTGGGTCGCGTGCAACGAGCCGGCCGGATGCCGTAGCGTCGAGAACGTCGCCGCGGGCGAGCCTCGCCCGCCGCACCCCACAGCCGTCGCTGACGCATCTGTCGTCAATGGAGGAGTCAACGCGCATGAGCGCCGAACCGTACAAGGTCGCCGACATTCACCTGGCTGATTTTGGCCGCAAGGAGATCCAGCTGGCCGAGCATGAGATGCCCGGCCTGATGGCCACCCGCGCGGAGTACGCCGAATCCCAGCCGCTGCGCGGCGCGCGCATCACCGGCTCGCTGCACATGACCATCCAGACCGCCGTCCTGATCGAGACCCTGGTCGCGCTGGGCGCGCAGGTCCGCTGGGCGAGCTGCAACATCTTCTCCACCCAGGACCACGCCGCCGCCGCGATCGCGGTCGGCCCGGACGGCACCCCGGACGATCCCAAGGGCATCCCGGTCTTCGCCTGGAAGGGCGAGACCCTCGAGGATTACTGGTGGTGCACCGAGCAGGCGCTGACCTGGCCGGGTGGTGAGGCCCCGAACATGATCCTGGACGACGGCGGCGACGCCACCCTGTTCGTGCACAAGGGCGCCGAGTACGAGGCGGCCGGCGCGGTCCCGTCGCCGTCCGAGGACGACAACGAGGAGTGGCTGGTCATCATCGGCCGGCTCCGCAACTCGCTGGCCGAGACGCCCGGCAAGTGGACCAAGGCCGTGGAGACGATCAAGGGCGTCACCGAGGAGACCACGACCGGCGTGCACCGTCTCTACGAGATGGCCAAGGCCGGCACGCTCAAGTTCCCTGCGATCAACGTCAACGACTCGGTGACCAAGTCCAAGTTCGACAACAAGTACGGCTGCCGGCACTCGCTCATCGACGGCATCAACCGCGGCACCGACGTCCTCATCGGCGGCAAGGTCGCGCTCGTCTGCGGCTACGGCGACGTGGGCAAGGGCTGCGCGGAGTCGCTGCGCGGCCAGGGCGCCCGGGTGATCATCACCGAGGTCGACCCGATCTGCGCGCTGCAGGCGGCGATGGACGGCTACCAGGTCGCCACGCTCGAGGACGTGGTTGGTCTGGTCGACATCTTCGTCACCACCACCGGCAACAAGGACATCATCAAGGCCTCCGACATGGAGCGGATGAAGCACCAGGCCATCGTCGGCAACATCGGCCACTTCGACAACGAGATCGACATGGCTGGCCTGGCGGCGCTGCCCGGCATCAAGCGGAACAACGTCAAGCCGCAGGTCGACGAGTGGGTCTTCCCCGACGGCCACACGATCATCGTGCTGTCCGAGGGCCGCCTGCTGAACCTGGGCAACGCGACCGGGCACCCGTCCTTCGTGATGTCCAACTCCTTCACCAACCAGGTCATGGCGCAGATCGAGATCTTCACCAAGCCCGAGGCCTACCCGGTCGGCGTCTACGTGCTGCCCAAGCACCTGGACGAGAAGGTCGCCCGGCTGCACCTGGACGCGCTCGGCGTCAAGCTGACCGTGCTCACCAAGGAGCAGGCCGACTACATCGGCGTCCCGGTCGAGGGCCCGTACAAGCCGGACCACTACCGGTACTGACATCTCCTAAATCAGTGGGCAGATGAACACCGACGCATCGCGCCGGTACCGGCCCGTCCCCGGGCTCGCCGAGCTCGGGGACGGCCGCATCAGTTACTCGCAGCGGTCCATGCCGCTGCTGTCCGCGCTGGCCACACGGTTCGGCGCGGAGCGCCCGTTCGACGGACTGACCATCGCCGCCTGCCTGCACGTGACGGCGGAGACGGCGGTGCTGGTCCGCACGCTGCGGGCCGGGGGCGCGTCCGTCCGGCTGGCGGCCTCCAACCCGCTCTCCACTCAGGACGACATCGCGGCCGCGCTCACGGCGCGGGACGGGGTCGAGGTCTTCGCCAAGGCCGGGGTGGACCGGGACGCCTATTACGAGCACATCGCGCTCGCGCTCGGGGCCGACGGCGAGGCCGGCCCCGACCTGGTCATCGACGATGGCGGTGACCTCGTGTCCACGCTGCACACGCGGGCCCAGCCGACGACGCTTGAGCGGGTCCGCGGCGGGTGCGAGGGGACGACCACCGGCGTGCTCCGGCTGCGCCGGATGGCGGCCGACGGCACGCTCGCTTTCCCGGTGATCGCGGCCAGCGACACGCCCGTTACCCGGCTGGTGGACAACGGGCACGGCACCGCCCAGTCGGTCATCGACGGGCTGCTCCGCGCCAGCGGGGCCCTGCTGGCGGGCAAGACCATGGTGGTGGCCGGGTTCGGTGCCTGCGGGGTCGGCATCGCCGAGTCCGCCCGGGCGCTCGGGGCGCGGGTGCTGATCACCGAGGTCGACCCGGTGCGGGCACTCGACGCGGTGCTGCGCGGGTTCCTCGTACTGCCGCTGGCCGACGCCGCACCGCTTGGCGAGGTGTTCATCACCGCGACGGGCTCGGCCGACGTGATCACCGGCGAGCACCTGGCCGTGATGCGGGACGGTGCCATCCTCGCCAACGCCGGCCACTTCGACGTGGAGATCGATGTGCGGGCGCTGGCCGCCATGGCGGTGCGGGTGCACCCCGACGTCCGGCCGCACGCGGACGCCTACGAGCTCGCCGGCGGTCGCCGGCTGCTGCTCCTGGCCGAGGGACGCGTCGTCAACCTGGTCGCCGCCGACGGCCACCCGCCCGAGGTGATGGACCTGGCGTTCGGCATTGAGGCACTGACGCTGGCCTGGCTGGCGGGACAGGCGGAGCGGCTGCCCGCCGACGTTCACCCGGTGCCGCCGGACATCGACGCCGAGGCAGCCCGCATGGTACTTGCCGCCCTCGGCACCAGGACCGATTCGCTCACCCCGGCCCAACGCGCCTACCTGGCAAGCTGGCGGCTCGGCTCCTAGGGCTGCGCTTGGGGTCGCGTCCGGTACGGCAGGCGGTTGGCCAGGGCGGTCAGCCACGAGAAGTCCGAACCGTCCTCTGCTGGCGTCAGGGCCAGCCAGCCGAGAAGTCCCAGCGGGTAGGCGTAGTAGCCAAACCGGGTGGTCGGGTCCAGGGTGAACAGGGCCGCGTAGAGAACCGCGAGGCGGAACGTGGCATCGCGGACGTCGCGCGGGGGCCGCAGCAGCAGCCAGGCGGCGAATGCCACCAGGGCGATCACCATCAGCGCCACCGCGGCGGTGTGGCCTGCCCGGCCAAGCTCGGCGATGAGGTGGCCAGGGAGCGGGCTCTGGGCCGGGGTCTTGTACTTGGTGGCACCGAGCGGGTAGTCGATCAGGTTCTGCTTGACCGCGTTGACCGCCGTCGCGGTCGCCAGCGCGGCCGGCGCGGCGGCGGCCGCGAGGATGACGGTGAGCCCGATCGCGGCGGCCGTGAACCGGGCGGCGACCCGCGGCGAGTAGCGAACCCACGCCATCACCGCGAGCACCGGGATCACCGCCCAGGCGGTGGTCTTCATGGCGCACGCGAGTGCGAGCACCAGGCCCGCCCGCACCAGCCTGCCCCGGTAGGCCAGGGCCAGCGTCAGGCAGGTGAGCGCGATGACGGGCGGGTCGGTGACGCCGACCGAGAGCGGGAACGCGATGACCGGCGAGACGACAGCGACCGTGGTGAGCCAGGCCAGGCGGCCTTGGCACTGACGGCAGTCGCGGATCCGGTGCGGTGAGACGACCGTGAAGGCGACGGCGAGCGCCGCGATGGAGACCAGCGTCGTCCAGATCCGCGGGTCGCCGAGGACGCCGGTGAGCCCGGCCGAGCGCGGCAGCCCGAAGATCTCCATGAACGGGAGGTACGGATTGTAGGACGTCCAGCTGGTAAGCAGGCTCTGCGGCAGGTAGGGAGTTCCGTGCTTGATCAGGTAGTTCGCCGACTGGCTGATGACGACGACTTCCCCGGTGGGGGCGGCGTTGGTGATCAGCCAGAGCAGCGGCGCGATCAGCGCCCCGCCGACGGCGGCCGCCAGCGGAACGGCCCAGTTCCTGGTGACGAGCAGCAGGATCGTCGTTACCGCGTAGCCGCCGCAGGCCCAGGCCGCCCAGGTGCCGTCGGCGTGCCCGGTGAGGATGGTCACGCCCGCGTACACCGTGAAGGCGGCGAACCACCAGGTCATCGCGCGTCGGCTGGGCAGGCCGAAGTGCCCGGTCGAGGCAGCCCCGGCCACCTCGTCGGCCCCGGCCACCTCGTCGGCGTGGACGTGTTCGTCCGCGCGCGCGGGGGGCGTCGTCTGCACCGACCGCCCCGTTGCCGGTGCGCCGTTAGCCCTTGGCACGGACTCGCTATCCACGGTTACTCAGGTTACGTTCACCCAAGGATCAGCCGCGTCGGCCTGGCGGGTTAGATCCCGCCGGGTGAGGGCACGCGCGACCCGCCGACCGGGTCTGAGTGAGTGATTCCGCCATCGGTCTAGGCACCGGGCCAGCCTTCTTTCTGCGCGGTGCCCGCATCCTCCTCACGGGCGCCGCTCCGGAGCGGTCTTTTGCTCGTCCGGGCGACATTGCATAGCTCCCGGACAAAATGAAACGTTTCAGTAGGGCTGAGAATGTCCGGCAGCTATGCAAAGTCAAAAATTGTCCTGGAGGTAGGCAGGCTGACGGCGGTCAGGGCAGCTTCCAGTCGACCGGCGGGGCGCCCTGGGCTTCGAGCAGGCCGTTGGCCCGGCTGAAAGGGCGCGTGCCGAAAAATCCGCTGTTAGCGGACATGGGGCTTGGGTGGGCCGACTCGATGCGGGGCGTGTCGCCAAGCACCGGGGCCAGGTTCCTGGCGTCGCGTCCCCACAAGATGGCGACCAGTGGCTTATCGCGGGCGGCGAGCGCGCGGATGGCCTGCTCGGTGACCTGCTCCCAGCCTTTGCCGCGGTGGCTGCCCGGCTTGCCCGGCTCGACTGTCAGCACCCGGTTGAGCAGGAGCACACCGCGCTCCGCCCAGGGGGTCAGATCGCCCGTCGCGGGTGCCGGGTACCCCAGGTCCTGGGAGTACTCGCGGAAGATGTTCACCAGCGAGCCGGGGAGTCGCCTGACGCCCGGATCGACCGAGAAGCTGAGACCGACCGGGTGGCCCGGTGTCGGGTACGGATCCTGGCCGACAATCAGCACCCGGACATCGTCGAACGGCTGCGTGAAGGCGCGGAGCACGTTCTCCCCGGCGGGCAGGTACCGCTTGCCCTCGGCGATCTGCTCGCGCAGGAAGGCACCCATGCGGGTGATTTGATCGGCGACTGGTTCAAGGGCGTCGGCCCATCCTGCCTCGACGACCTTGCGCAACGGCTCAGGCACGATAAAGACTGTAGCGCGCTGAAGGCGCCCGGCAGCGGAACCGCCGGGCACCTGGGGTGACGCGTGGTCGGCCCTGGTAGCTGGTTACCAGCCCTGGCCCCGTCCCTGTTGCTGGCTCTGGCCGCTCTGGCCCTGGCCGCTCTGCCCTTGCCCCTGCCCTTGACCGCCCTGGCCCTGGCTCATGCCCCTGCCCTGGCCCTGGTCGCCTGCCTGGCCCCGGTCGCCCTGGCCCTGGTCGTCCTGGCCCCGGTCGTCCTGGCCCTGGTCGTCCTGGCCCGTACCTTGGCCTTGGCCCATGCCCTGACCCTGGCCCTGGCCGCTCTGGCCCATGCCCTGACCCTGACCACTCTGGCCGCCGCCCTGCCCCATGCCCTGGCCCATGCCCATGCCCCGGCCCTGACCGCCCTGACCCAGACCGCCCTGACCACTGCCGCCCTGGCCCTGGCCCTGGCCCTGGCTCATGCCCTGGCCCTGGCCCTGGTCGTCCCTTGGGCCGCCCTGCTGGCCGACCGTGTTCCTGGCGGCCTCCATGCCGCCCATCTGGCCATCCCCCTGCTGTTGGCCCATGTCCTGTTGGCCCATGTTCTGCTGCTCGTCCTCGGCCTCGTTCTTGACCTTGTCGAAGATGCCCATAATTCTCCCCGTTGATTTCGTTGATTAGCGACGATAAGTCGGCAATCAACTTCCCCCGTCGGTAATTGCCGTGGCCTACCTGCCCCCGGTCGCGCCGTGTATCCAGCGAGCGCACGCGGCAACGGGTAGCCTGATTCGCCGGTGATCAAGGTTGATCCCGGCAAGGTCCATCGGCGTGTTGGCCGCGTTGCGACCTCCGACGATGTGATTTCTTGATAGTTTACAACAGTCGATATTCCGCAATTCTTCACAATCTCCTATAAACCGTTTCGATGCTTTGATTCAGTCACTTAGGCGTCGAAGTCCGCGTTTGTCCGTATACGCCGACGGGCGGCCGAAGGCTTCCGTGGCGGGCCGCGGACCGGTCTCGTCATTGGCGGGATGCGTGTGACGCCCGTGACCGCGTACGGGCAAACGGGCTCCTCGGTGGTGCGGAGCTGGTAAAAAGGGGTTAACCTGCGCATGGTGGTGGGTCGACGCGGCGGGCAGGACCGTCTGCCGCCGTGAGCGCTCGCTTGGAGCAATACACATGGAACGATGGGGCCCATGAAGGGACGCGTGCTAGTCGTCGATGACGACGCAGCGCTGGCGGAGATGCTCGGCATCGTTCTCCGCGGTGAGGGATTCGAGCCGACGTTCGTCGCCGACGGGGACAAGGCACTTGAGGCCTTCCGCGACACCCGGCCGGATCTGGTGCTGCTCGACCTGATGCTGCCAGGGACCGACGGCATCGACGTATGCCGTCAGATCAGGGGCGAGTCGGGGGTGCCGATCGTCATGCTGACCGCCAAGACCGACACCGTGGACGTTGTCGTCGGGCTTGAGTCGGGGGCCGACGACTACATTCTCAAGCCGTTCAAGTCCCGGGAGCTCGTCGCCAGGATCAAGGCGCGGCTGCGGCGGACGGACGACCCGGCGCCGGAGATGCTGCAGATCGGCGATGTGTCCATCGACGTGGCGGGCCATTCCGTGAAGCGCAGCGGCGAGACGCTGAGCCTCACGCCGCTCGAGTTTGATCTGCTCGTCGCGCTCGCGCGCAAGCCGCGGCAGGTCTTCACCCGCGAGGTGCTGCTCGAGCAGGTCTGGGGCTACCGGCATGCGGCCGACACCCGGCTGGTGAACGTGCACGTGCAGCGGCTGCGGGCCAAGATCGAGAAGGATCCCGAGCACCCCGAGATCGTGGTCACGGTCCGCGGCGTGGGATACAAGGCGGGACCTGGCTGATCGGCGTATGGAGCGGTCTGCGGTTAACCCCGACGCGGTCGGCGCACCGCCGGCGCCGGTTCCCGTCGTGCCGGTTCCCGTCGCGCCAGTGCCGCCTTCGCAGTCCGCGTCCGCGTCCGCTCCGTCCGCGCTCGTGCTCACCACGGATTCGCAGCGAGAGCAGCGCGAGCAGCGCGAGCAGCGCGAGCAGCGCGACGTGCGCGCGGCGTGGGAAGTCGCGATGCGCCGGAAGAGGTGGGTGCGCTGGATTGTCAGCTGGCTACCGCACCGGCTGACAATCGGAGTCCGCTCGCTGCTGCGGCTGCAGCATCTCCTGGTGGCCAAGGTCAGGTACCGCTGGCACCGGTCACTGCAGCTGCGGGTGGTCGGGACCACGCTGGTGATCTCCGCCGCGGTGATCGCGGTCCTCGGCTTCTTCCTCACCGAGCAGATCGCCGAGGGCCTGGTGGCCAATGCGGAGAGCTCGGCCAGGACCCAGATGCTGGCCGGGCTCAACACCGCCCGCGGGCAGGCCGGCCTGACCACGAAGCCGGCCGACGGGCCGGCCGCCTGGAAGTTCATGACCAACCTGGCTGGTGCGCTCCAGCCCAGCAGCAGTGGCGGCTCGACCAGGTACTACCTGGCGGTCGGCCTGAATGCCGAGCTGGCGAGCACGGCGGGGTACCCGCCGTGGGCGACCACCGTGAGCAATCCCGCCGCCTCGTTGCCGCAGACGCTGCTCAACGACGTTCAGGCCCAGCAAATGGCCGCCGTTGACGGCAAGGCGGAAACCCTGCTCTACTACGCCCCGACCACGCTCACGCTCGGCAACGGGCAGGGCAAGGCGGCCATCGTCGTGGGCGCGCCGCTCGGCGACTGGTACCAGCTCTACTACTTCTTCCCGCTCGACAACGAGCAGCAGACGCTGCAACTGGTCCAGACGACGCTGATCGGCGCCGGAATCGCACTTGTCCTGCTCCTCGCGGCCATCGCCTCGCTGGTCACCCGGTGGGTGGTGCTGCCGGTCAGGCACGCGGCAAGGGCAGCGCAGCGAGTGGCGGCGGGCCGGCTCGAGGAACGGATGGCGGTCGGCGGCAAGGACGATCTCGGGTCGCTCGCCTCGTCCTTCAATGACATGGCCGCCAGTCTGCAGGAGAAGCTGCGGGAGCTTGAGGAACTCTCAAAGGCGCAGCGGCAGTTCGTCTCAGACGTCTCGCATGAGCTGCGGACGCCGATGACCACGATCAGGATGGCCGCGGAGATCCTCTTCGAGAACAGGGAGCAGTTCGATCCCGTCTCGGGCCGGTCGGCTGAGCTGTTGCAGAGCCAGATCGAGCGATTCGAGACCCTCCTCACCGATCTGCTCGAGATGAGCAGACACGACGCGAACGTCGCCACGCTAGACGCCGAACTCGCGGATATCTCTGACATCGTGCGCCGCAGCGCCGACGATGCGCAGCAGCTGGCGGAGCGCCGCGGCTGCCGGATCGAGTTCCGGCTGCCCGCCCAGGTCTGCATGGCCGAGGTCGACCGCCGCCGGGTGGAGCGGATCCTTCGTAACCTGCTGGTCAACGCGGTCGAGCACGGCGAGGGGCGGGATGTGGTGGTCACCGTGGCGGCCGACCGGGACACGGTCGCGATCGCGGTGCGCGACCACGGCGTGGGGCTGGCAACCGGTGAAGAGCTACTGGTCTTCGAGCGGTTCTGGCGGGCGGACCCCAGCCGCGCTCGCACCGTCGGCGGGACCGGGCTCGGCCTGGCCATCTCCCTGGAGGACGCGCGGCTGCACGGGGGCTGGCTGCAGGCCTGGGGGGAGAAGGGCCGCGGCTCGGTGTTCCGGCTGACCGTGCCGAGGGTGGCCGGGCAGCCACTGGCCGGGTCGCCGCTGCCGCTCGGCCCGGATGAGGCGGAGATCGTCACCACCGTGGTCACCGTTCTCGAAACCGACCTCAGCGGCGGCGGACGTGCCTAGCCGCGCCCGCGCCGTGCTGGCGCCGCTGGCCGCGCTGGCGACCGCGCTCGCCGTGGCCGGCTGCGTGTCGGTGCCTAACGCCGGTCCGGTGCTCTCCTACCCGGTAGGCCAGCAGACCAGCGGCCAGAACGGCCAGAACGTTCAGGTCATCGCGGCGGGCCCGACCAGTAAATGGACGCCGAGCCAGATCGTGACCGGGTTCCTGACCGCCGCCGCCGCCATCGGCGGCCAGCAGCAGGTGGCCAGGCAGTACCTGACGCCTCAGGCGAGCAAGAACTGGCACCCCTCCTGGAGCGCCTACGTCTACTCGGCCGGGCCCTTTGTCCAGAACCCCCTGTACCCGGCCCAGGCAACCGGCTCCCAGAAGGCCGGCGAGACCGCGCCGAAGGGCGGCAAGAAGCCGCCGCCCGAGCAGGCGACGGTTTTTGTCGACGGCCACGTCTCAGCGAGCCTGTCCGGGCATGGAACCTACGCGGCCGCCTCGTCGTCCAACGAGTCGGGGCCGCAGCCGGAGACGTTCCAGCTAGTGATGACGGGCGGTCAGTGGCGGATCTCCAGCGCGCCGTCGACCCTGCTGCTCACCCAGGACCAGTTCACTGACGACTATGAGCTGAGGAACCTGTACTTCTTCGATCCGAACAACCTCTACCTGGTGCCTGACCCGGTATACGTGCCGCTGCAGGCCTCGACCGCCAGCCTGATGAACCGGCTGGTGAACGAGCTGATCACGCCGCCCAAGGACTGGCTGGGCGAGGGCGCCACCCAAACCGCTCTGCCGGCCGGCACGAAAATCATCGGCGTCACACTGTCGGGCGGCACCGCCGCGGTGAACCTCGGTGGCGCGATCGCCACCGCCCCGAACCAGGAGACCCTGCGGGCGCAGGTGTCGGCGCAGCTGCTATCGACGCTGGTCGGCTCGGGCCAGGGCGGCTCGCAGGTGCAGTCGGTCGAGCTGCTCGTGAACGGCAAGCCGTGGTCACCCAAGAGCAGCCCGAACAATCCCGTGCAGAACCTGTCCCTGGCCAGCTACCAGCCCGCGACCGGTGCCAGCAGCCGGTTCTACTACCTCGACAGCGCGGGCTACCTGTGCCGCCGCGCCGGGATAAACGCCACCCAGGTGCAGATCGCCAAGATCGGTACTGGCTACTCGAAGATCGCCGTCTCCGCGGACGGCAAGTACCTGGCCGCCCTGCGCGGCGGATCGCTGTACATGGGATCGGTCAACGGCCCGCTGGTCAAACGCGGGGGCTCCGGCTACACGACGATCAGCTGGGACCCGACCGACAATCTGTGGACGACGAGCGCCGGCCAGATCCTCACGTTCCGGGTCGGCGCCAGCACCGCCAGCCCTCAGCCCAAACCGATCGAGGCCCCGGTGTTCCCCGATGATGGGGAAATCACCGCGGTGCGGATCGCGCCGGACGGCGTGCGGGTGGCGCTCATCATCGACGGGGACCAGCTGACCTTCGGAGCGATCGTGTGGCAGCAGGGACCAGGCCCCGGTCTTGCCAGCGCTGCCGCCAAGATCGATCTCTCGCCGTTCAGCGTCGGTAATACCGATTTCACGGCCGTGACCTGGTACGGGCCGAACGACGTCATTACCCTCGGCGGCCCCGGGTCAACCCTGACGGAATACCCGGTGAACGGCGGCACGTCGACCTCGCAGCCGCTCGATCAAAACGTCGACTCCATCACCGCAAGTTCGGGCCAGGCGCTCATCGCCGGGGTCGCCAGGGGCGGGATGTTCCAAGCCCCGACCCTGACCGGCGCCTGGGTTCCCGTTTCCGGCAAAGGCGTCTCTCCGACCTACCCGGGCTGAAACCAGCCACCTACCCCTGCGGTAACGCGGAAGAACCTTCCAGGTGAAACGTTATGCCGTATGGCCTATGTGACGTTTCGCAACCAATGTCCCCCCTGACATTTCGGCCCGGGAGGACTACCGTTCACCTATGGCACTCGCCCGGGTCCGTGGTTGCGCCGGGCAGGCCCTCGGTGCGGTAGCCGCACCCGCAGGGCCCATCAGGCAAGCCGACGCCAGCCGCAGGCAAAACGGCCCACGTAAGACGACTTCTCGTCGATCGATCACGGTGCGGCTTAGTAGTAAGTCCTGCCCCGCCGGGAGATACATAAGTCCCCCGACCCGGGAGAAGGGCAGTAGTGGCCATGGAAGGCCGCGAACCTCTCAGCAGGCGGATGTGGGGTCGAAGACCAGGTCGGCCGGGCGAGTGTCTACTCCCGCTTTTTCTAACGCCGTAGGAGGATCGAGATGGAAATCACCTTCAAGGGCAGGCATACCAGTGTCCCCGAGCGCTTCCGTAGGCACGCGAGCGCGAAACTGGCCAAGCTCGAGAAGCTCGATCACAATGCGATTCGGGTCGACGTGGAGGTCTCGACCGAGCGCAACCCCAGGCAGGCCGACCGGAGTGAACGGGTCGAGCTCACGGTCAGATCGCGAGGGCCGGCCATCAGGGCCGAAGCGGCCGCCGACGACCGGTACGCGGCTCTCGACCTCGCCTTCGCCAAGCTCGAAGGGCGGCTGCGCAAGGCGGCCGAGCGGCGCAAGGTCCGGCACGGCGACCTGACCGTCCGGTCCACCGACGCGCTGGCGGCGGTGGCCGCGGCGGCCGGGGCGAATGCGATGACGGCGGACGTGGCCACCCTGGCCGATGTCGCCATCCCTGCCATTCCCCCGCCCGATGCCGCGGCCATGCTCAAGGGCACGCCGGTCCGGCGGAAGGCGAGCGGACGGCCGGGAACCAAGGCCAACGGCCATCGCCGGGGGGAGACCGTGGTCCCGCTGCCGTCGATGCCGGAGGACGACTACGAGGGCGGCTTCAGCGACCGCGACTTCGACGGCTACCGCGACGGGGCCGAGGCCCAGGAGGCGGTCTCCGGCCTGCTGCCGATCCAGATGGAGGGCGACGGGCCGCTGGTGGTGCGGGAGAAATTCCACGCCTCGCACTCGATGACGATCGACCAGGCGCTGTTCGAGATGGAGCTGGTTGGACACGCCTTCTTCGCCTACCACGACAGCGACTGCGGCGCGTTCAGCGTGGTCTACCGCCGCTGCGGCTACGACTATGGCGTCATCCGCCTCGTCGATGAATAGCTGAATAGATTGATAGATGTCGACGACACGCGCGTACCGCCCTGGTACAACCAGGGCGGTACGCGTAGCTTTAGTTACATGTCCTATCCTGTGCGTGAACTGCGAACGCAGCGGAAGGAGTGGCCGTGACCGACAGGTCCCTTACGGCCAGTAAGACGGCGACTGCAAAACCCCTGGGCAGCGTGAGCCTGCCAACCCCCCCGACCGTGCCGGCCGCGAAGGCAGCGGGACGGTTGGCTCCGGACCCGGAAACGGTGGCAAGCAGCGACCCCATCCGGGTGCTGATCGCGGATGACCACGCCCTTTTCCGCCGCGGCCTTGAGATGGTCCTCGGCGAGGACCCCGGCATCGAGCTCGTCGGCCAGGCCTCCGACGGTGCCGAGGCGGTGCAGCTGGCAGGGGAGGCGCTCCCCGACGTGGTGCTGATGGACATCCGGATGCCGAAGATCACCGGCATCGAGGCCGCGCGTCAGATGAAAGAGGTCGCCCCGTCGGCGAAGATCGTGATCCTGACGATCAGCGACGAGGAGGAGGATCTCTTCGAGGCGATCAGATCGGGAGCGAGCGGCTATCTGCTCAAGGACATCCCGCTTGACGAGCTCGCCGACTCGGTCCGCGCCGTGCACGGCGGCCAGTCGCTCATCAACCCCTCGATGGCGGGCAAGCTGCTCAGCGAGTTCGCCACCCTCGCCCGCAGGGACGCCGAGGAAGAGCCGGCCAAGCACGCGCCCGCGCCGAAGCTCACGGACCGGGAGATGGAGGTGCTCCGCCTGGTGGCCCGCGGTATGAACAACCGTGACATCGCCAAGGAGCTGTTCATCTCGGAGAACACCGTGAAGAACCACGTGCGGAACATCCTCGAGAAGCTCCAGATCCACTCCCGGATGGAGGCCGTGATGATCGCGGTGCGGGAGAAGCTGATCGAGATCAGCTAGATCCGATGGCCCGCAACGCTGTTGCGAGCGGTTGGCTGAGTGCGGTCGGCGCGGTCCGTTCAATAGCGACATTCGAGCAGCCGGCCCACTGGGCGGCCTCGGCCAGAGCTCGCGCCATGGGTGCGACGGCAGCCGGTTTTTCCATGAGCAGGTTCCTGGCGATCAGTGTCCGGCCGGAACGGGCGGGGTCCACCCAGCCGATGATCTGCCCGCCGGCCAGCAACGGCATCGTGAAGTAGCCGCGCTCGCGCTTCTCCTTCGGCACGTAGGGCTCGAACAGGTGCCGGTAGCCGAACATCCGCAGCGTCCGCTTGCGGTCCCAGACCAGCGAATCGAACGGGGAGAGCAGCGTCGTGCGGTGGGTGCCGCGCCCGCCGGCCGCCAGCCAGGCCAGCGCGGCCGGGTCGGCCCAGGCGCGGACCGGCTTCTTCGCACCAGGCACGGTGACCGGGGTCAGCCCGGCGTCCTCGGCGGCCGCATCGAGGGCCTCGCCGCCGCGGATATGCAGGCCGTGGCCGTTGAGCCGCTGGTACTCGATGAGGTCGGCGTGGGTGGCCACGCCGAGCGCGCGGGCGGTCGCGCCGACCAGATGAACCAGGCATTGCGCATCGGTTGGCTCGGTCTCGAGCAGTTCCTTGGGAATGGCCCGCTCGGGCAGGTCGTAGACGCGCCGCCAGCCGGTCCGCCTGACGCAGACCGCTCGACCGGTGTCGAGCAGCCACTCGGCGGCGATCTTCACCTCCGACCAGTCCCACCACGGGCCGCCGGCTTTCGCCCCGCCGAGTTGAGTCGCGGTCAGTGGCCCCTCATCGCGCAGCCGCGCGAGAACCTCGGTGCAGGCCTGCTCGCTCACCCGGTGCCAGCGCTGGCCCTGCGCCGCGAAGGCCCGCCGGCGCCAGGCGTAGTACGGCCAGTCCTCGATCGGCAGGATGCAGGCGGCGTGCGCCCAGTACTCGAATGTCTGCGGCCTCTTGGCCGGCCAGTACGCGTGCTCGACCGCCGCCCGCCCAACCGGCCCAAGGCGGGCGTAAGCGACAAGCTCATGGGACCGCGCGAGCACGGAGATCGTGTCGAGCTGAACCGCCCTGACCCGCCGCAGCACCGCGGGCACACCGCCGCGCTTCGCGGCGGCCCCGAGAAACCCCTGCGCGTAAAGGGTGAGCCGCCGGTGCTCGTCCCCGCTCAGCTCAAGGTCGCCCCGTGCTGAGCTCTCTTCTACGTACTGAACGGACGCGGCAGTCTCTCCCACGTTCACGAGAGTAGTCGCGGTGGCCGACATTCCAGGGGTGCTGGCCCGTGGCAGGAACGGTTTAGTGCCGGTCTTCGTTTTCCCCGGTGGGGGGAACCCCCGGGCAGAACGGCTTAGTACCAGTCTTCGCTCATCGTCTTAGAGAACAGGAGGATGAGACAGCCAATGATCGCGACGCCCGCGCCGATCCAGAAGATCGTCCAGTGGGGGCCAGGCACGAACCCGATGCCGCCGACGATGAAACCGATGACGACGATCGATGTACCGAGCCAGGAGATGGGCCTGCCCGGGTTGTGCTCCTCGTCGTGGGGGGTGCCAGGGAACGCTGTGACCGCGGTGGCCAGGCTCTCTTCGACGTCTGATCCCTGCTCGGGCACGACTCCTCCTCCAACGACGGGCCTGTTGGTCGGCCCTGCCCAGATGCTGAGTGTCACGAAAATACCCCAAGAGGGTTGGCGACTCGGAAGCCGGCCCCCATTTCGCCTACCATGGCACTCGGGGCGTGTTTAGTTTTAGCCGAAGCCGATCCGCAAGTCCGCAAGGAGCACGACGACAAGTGCCTTCGATCCTAGACAACATCCTTCGCGTAGGCGAAGGGAAGATCCTGCGTCAACTCAAGCGGATCAGTGAGCAGATCAACTCCATCGAGGACGACTTCGTCGCGATGAGCGATGCTGAGTTGCGAGGGATGACCGACGAGTTCCGTCAGCGGCTCGCCGACGGCGAGACGCTCGACGACCTCCTCCCCGAGGCGTTCGCCACGGTCCGCGAGGCGGCGCGGCGCACGCTCGGCCAGCGCGCCTTCGACGTGCAGTTGATGGGCGGCGCGGCCCTGCACCTTGGCAACATCGCTGAGATGCGTACCGGTGAGGGCAAGACCCTCACTGGCGTGTTCCCCGCCTACCTGAACGCGCTGTCGGGCAAGGGCGTGCACGTCGTCACGACCAACGACTATCTGGCTAAGCGCGACTCCGAGTGGATGGGCCGGGTGCACCGGTTCCTCGGTCTTGAGGTCGGGGCGATCCTGGCGGAGATGACGCCGCAGGAGCGGCAGCAGTCGTACGCGGCGGACGTCACCTACGGCACGAACAACGAGTTCGGCTTCGACTACCTGCGCGACAACATGGCCTGGTCGATCGAGGAGTGCGTGCAGCGTGGTCACAACTACGCGATCGTCGACGAGGTGGACTCGATCCTCGTCGACGAGGCGCGGACCCCGTTGATCATCTCCGGCCCGGCCGAGCAGAACTCCCGCTGGTACGTCGAGTTCGCCAAGATCGCGCCCCGCCTGCGCCGTGGCGAGGACGGCGAGGGTGACTACGAGGTGGACGAGAAGAAGCGGACAGTGGGCATCCTCGAGTCGGGCGTCGAGAAGGTCGAGGACTGGCTCGGCATCGACAACCTCTACGACCCGGTCAACACGCCGCTGGTGTCCTTCCTCAACAACTCGCTCAAGGCCAAGGAGCTGTTCAAGAAGGACAAGGACTACGTCGTGATGAACGGCGAGGTCCTGATCGTGGACGAGTTCACCGGTCGCATGCTGCATGGCCGCCGGTACAACGAGGGCATGCACCAGGCCATCGAGGCCAAGGAAGGCGTGCAGATCCAGAACGAGAACCAGACGTTCGCCACCATCACGTTGCAGAACTACTTCCGGCTGTACGACAAGCTCGGGGGCATGACCGGCACGGCGATGACCGAGGCCAACGAGTTCATGCAGATCTACAAGCTTGGCGTGGTCCCCATCCCGACCAACCGGCCGATGGTCCGCGCCGACGAGACCGACGTGATCTACCAGTCTCAGCAGGCCAAGTTCGACGCGGTCGTCGATGACATCGTGGCCAGGCACGAGGCCGGGCAGCCGGTCTTGGTGGGCACGGTGAGCGTCGAGAAGTCCGAGATCCTCTCGGTCATGCTCAAGCGGCGCGGCGTGCCGCACCACGTGCTCAACGCCAAGTACCACGAGCAGGAAGCGATGATCATCGCCCAGTCCGGGCGGCTCGGCGCGGTGACCGTGGCGACCAACATGGCAGGCCGGGGCACTGACATCATGCTCGGCGGCAACCCGGAGTTCGTCGCCGACACCGAGCTGCACCAGCGCGGCCTGTCCCCGGTGGACACGCCCGATGACTACGAGGCGGCGTGGCCGGAAGCGGTCGCCAAGGCGAAGGCCGCCGTGGCGGCCGAGCACGAGCAGGTCGTCGGGGCCGGCGGCCTCTACGTGCTTGGCACCGAGCGGCACGAGTCGCGGCGCATCGACAACCAGCTCCGCGGCCGGTCCGGACGTCAGGGCGACCCGGGCAAGTCCCGGTTCTACCTGTCGCTGGAGGACGACCTGATGCGGATGTTCAACTCCGAGCGGGTCGGGGCCATCATGGACCGGCTGAACATCCCGGCCGACGTCCCGGTGGAGAACTCGGTGGTCTCCCGGGCGATCAGGTCGGCGCAGAGCCAGGTGGAGTCGCAGAACTTCGAGATCCGCAAGGACGTCCTGAAGTACGACGACGTGCTCAACCGGCAGCGCACGGTCATCTACGCCGAGCGGCATCAGGTGCTCGAGGGCGCCGACCTGCACGAGCAGGTCCGTTCGATGATCGACGAGGTGATCGCCTCCTACGTGACCGCCGCGACCGCCGACGGGTACCCGGAAGAGTGGGACCTGGACAAGCTGTGGCGGGCGTTCAAGCAGCTGTTCCCGATCACACTGTCCACCGAAGAGGTGATCGAGGAGGCCGGCGGCGAGAAGGGGAACCTGACCGCCGATCTGCTCATCGAAATGGTCCAGGAGAACGCCCAGGCGGCCTACGACCGGCGCGAGGAGGAGTACACGCCGGATCTGATGCGCCAGATCGAGCGGCTCGTCGTGCTGTCGGTGCTTGACCAGAAGTGGCGCGAGCACCTGTACGAGATGGACTACCTCCGCGAGGGCATCGGCCTGCGGGCGATGGCGCAGCGTGACCCACTGGTTGAGTACCAGCGGGAAGGGTTCGACATGTTCAACGCGATGATGGACGGGATCAAGGAAGAGTCCGTCGGTAATCTGTTCAACCGGCAGTTCGAGATCCAGGAGAACCCGATCGTCGAGGAGGTCGGGGCCGGGGCACAGCTCGCCTTCGGCGGCAGCCTGCCCGGCGTCACCGCGGCCGCCCCGCCCGCCGCGCCAGCCTCCGCTCCCGCCGCGCCAGCCGCTGCACCGGCGGCCGCGGCTTCCGCGGCCGCTGCTCCGGCGGCGGCCAGGAGGCCGGCACCGCCCGTGCCGCCGAGCATTCCCGAGCCTGCGTCACCACCGGCGGCCTTCGGCAAACGGCCGGCCGCGAGCCAGGGGAACGGCCAGCCGGCTCAGCAGCCGGGCGGGCAGCAGCCGGGCGGCCGCGGCCGCGGTCGGCACGCGGCGAGTGACGGCCGGGGCCACGCCACCGCGGCGGGCCGAGGCCAGGCGGCCACCCGCAGCGGAGCGCACGCGGCAGGTGCGCCCGCCGCCGCCGCGCAGGCGGGGACCGCGCAGCCGGCGGCCGGACCGCAGGCCGTGGCGCCGGCGGGACTTGAGCCGCGCCGTCCGCGCCAGCTCCAGTACTCGGCCCCGTCCGAGGACGGCGGAGTGGAGACGCACGGCGATGCCTCGCTCGACCCTTATGCCAGCGTCGGCCGTAACGACCTGTGCCCGTGCGGCTCTGGCCGCAAGTTCAAGCGCTGCCACGGCGGGGCCGGGCGGTCCTGACGGCGCGCGGTTGAGGCCCGGCCGGGCGGTTGCCCGGCCGGGCTTTCCGTTACGCCGCCTCGATGTCGGTGCAGGTCCAGCGCGGTGGCGCCGCCGACCGGGCTTCCGCGGTCCGGGTGGCGAGTCTTTCCCGCCATTCGGGCCTGCGTATCGGCTCTGCCCGCGTTAGCCGCACGGCCAGCGCTCTCGTCCGGGGGCCGATCGCCACGATGAGGGTCATCTCGATCACGTCCGGGCTTGGCCGCGTCGTCAGCACCCGCTGTACCCGGGCACCCTGACCGCCGCTGAAAAGCGGCAGCAGCCGGTGCAGGTGAACGCTGCCGCGCGGGGACAGCCACGGCAGGATCTGCCGGACCGGACGGACGCCCGTCAGCGCCTCGGCCAGCAGCACGGCGAACTGCCGCGGCCAGGCGTGGCCGTCGGCCTGCTCGGCGCGCCGGTCACCGCTCTGCGCGGCCAACGCGGCTCCGGTCGGGCGCGGGCACTCAGGGGCGGTTTCTGACGCGCAGTCGAGCGGTGGCCACACGTCGGGCACCGTGAGCAGCCGCATCGCGGACAGGTCTTCTGGCACCGGAGCTTGCTGTATGGGCATGGGATCGTCCAGGGGAGAGCCGGGGGTAAGCAACTGCTTGCGTAATCACTTGTACTCGCCCCTACCGACATTCCACGCCGACGGCACGCATAGCTGAACCCGGCCGTCAGCGATCTGCTGGTGGCCGGGTTCGCGCTAGGGCGGTGGTCAGCCGCCGCTGACCGACGAGTTGAACTGGGGCGTGATAAATCCGGACATGTTGGGGGACGAGGGGATCAGGCCGGCCCTGTAGAACTGGGTGACCAGGTTCTGCTCCGACGTCGTGATGGTGCCGTTGATCACCACCGGCGTGGTGGCGTCGACCGTCGCCGCCACGTCGGTGATGCTGGCCGGCAGGCCGGTCGCCGCGGCCCAGGCGGCGCCCCAGGCGTCCGGGTTCTTCTCAGCCCACACGTAGGCCTTGTCCAGCGTGGTGAGGTAGACCTGGATGGCCGCTGCCTTGGCCGGGTTGGCCACGGCCGCCTTGGACGCGACCTCGTAGCTATAGGGGCTGCCGTACTGCGAGCCGCGCGCGAGCACCTTCGCGCCGTCCTGGGCGACGGCCTGCTGGACGTAGGGCGGCCAGATGTCCCAGGCGTCGACCGAGCCGGAGGTGAAGGCGGCCAGCGCCTCGGCCGGCTGCAGGTTCACCAGCGTGACGTCCTTGGTGGTCAGCCCGGCCGCCGTCAGCACCGTCAGCATCTGGTAATTGCCGGAACTGCCAGAACCGTAGGCGATCTTCTTGCCCTTGAGCTGCTGAATGGACGTGATGGAGGACCCCTTGGGCACCAGCAGCGCGTCCTGGTCGCCGGCTGGCACCTGGCGGGCGCCGACGATCTCGACCCCTTCACCGCCGGCCGCGGCGAAGACCGGCGGGGCGTCGCCCACGCCGCCGACGTCGACCGAGCCCGAGGCCATCGCCTCAAGCATGGGCGGCCCGGAGGTGAAGTCGGACCAGTTCACGTGGAACGGGAGCGTACTCAGCAGGCCGGCCGCCTTGAGGACCGCCTCCGCGCCGGTGCCCTTCTGGTCGCCAACGTTCAGCGTGACCGAGGACAAGTTGACCGAACTCGACGCCGACGCGCTGGCGGACGTGGCGGCGGACGCCGATGTGGAGGACGCGGCCGACGAGGAGCTTGAGCTGCTTGACGAGGAGCAGGCGGCCACGCCGAGGCCGATTACGGCGATGACCGAGAACGCCAGAAGCTTCCGTCTGTGGTTCATTCAAATCCTTCTATTCCGATGGTTTTAACGAAAATAGCCAGTGGGAAACCGGCTGGGAGCAGTCCTCACGGCCGGGCTTAGATCAGCTCGTCGGTCTCACCCATGGGCACGCCAAGCTCGCGGAGCAGCCGCAGACGCAACCGGGTCATTGTCGAGTGGTTGCGGTCGCGGGGGCGCGGTACGTCGATGGTGGCGGAGTAGGCGATCCGCCCGGCGCCGAGCACGAGCACCCTGTCGGCCAGCGCTAGCGCCTCGTCCACGTCATGGGTAACAAGCAGCACGGCGGGCCGGTGGCGCTGCCACAGCTCGAGCACCAGCCGGTGCATGGAGATCGTGGTGAGCGCGTCCAGGGCGCTGAACGGCTCATCGAGCAAGAGCAGCGATGGCGACCTGACCAGGGCGCGGGCCAGCGATACCCGCTGCGCCTCGCCGCCGGACAGGGTCAGCGGCCAGGCCGAGATCCGCTCGGTGAGGCCGACCTCCTCGAGCGCCTCGGTGGCCACCCGAGTGGGTTCGGGAGCGCGCAGCCCGAGTGTGATGTTGTCGAGCACCCGCTTCCATGGCACGAGCCGCGGCTCCTGGAAGGCCACCGCGACCGGCTCGGCCACGGTGATCGACCCGGACACTTCCCGGTCGAGCCCGGCCAGCGCCCGGAGCAGCGTGGACTTGCCAGAACCGCTCCGCCCGATCATCGCGACGAACTCGCCCGCCTTAAGGTCAAGGCTGAGCCCGTCAAGCACCACCCGGTCCCCGAATCGCCTCGTGAGGTCCCGCACGGAGGCAGCGGCCTGATCCGTCGCGGTGGCCGTCTCGGAGGTTGACACGTCAGTCGCCCCCTTCACTGCGCGAACTCGCGTCGCCATGACAGCGTCCTCCGTTCCACCAGCCGGACCAGGGCATCGACCAGCAGCCCGAGAATCGCGTACACGACCAGGCAGACCACGATGATGTTGTTGGCCAGGAACTCCTGTGCCGTGGTGATCATGAAGCCGAGCCCGGCGTTGGCGTTGATCTGCTCGGCGACGACCAGCGCGAGCAGCGAGCCGACCACGCTCAGCCGCAGCCCGGTAAAAGCGGAAGGGAGCGAACCGGGCAGCACGATGTGCCGCACGAGTTCCCACCGGGAGAGCCCGAGCACCTGGCCAAGCTCGCCGAGCTTTGGGTCCACGCCGCGGATGCCCGCGAACGTGTTGACGTACATCGGGAACAGCGCGCCGAGCACGACGAACAGGATCTTGGGCATGTCGCCGATGCCGAACCAGACGATGAACAGCGGCAGCAGGCCGAGCAGCGGGACCGAACGGGCCGCGTTAAGCAGCGGGTCGAAGGTGTGCTCGCCGATCCGGCTGAGACCGCTTATGACTGCCAGCAGCACCGCGATCGCGATGCCGATCGCGAGCCCGCTGGCCCACCGCTCGGCCGATACGAGCAGCGACGCCTGGAGTGTCCCGTAGGTCGGTGAGTTGGTGGTGATCAGGGCGTAGGCGGTGTGCACGACGGTGACGGGGGACGCGAGACGACCGGCCGGAAGCACTCCGGTCGAGCTGAGCAGCTGCCATAGGCCCACCAGCGCCAACGGGCTGATCAGCCGGAGCCAGCCGCGGCCTCCGAGGAACCGCCTGGCTCGTCCACCGGGGAGATTCGCCCGGGCGATGTCCCGCGTGTCTGAACGCGAGAGAAGTTGTACAGACACCGCCACCTCTTCCGCCATAAATCGAGTTAATTCATCATTCCCGCTGAACTAGATAAAGTCAATTGAAATACTAGGAATTAACCCGAGCGAGACCCTTGTTGCCACCGGAGAAACGGGACTCCCGCTGTTACCAGGGAGTCGACCCAGGAGACCTCCGCATGGGATTGGTTGCCCACCTCACGGCGACGGTGGCGAGAATCCGTAGAGCAGCACCGGCCGCGCTCTTTGGTATTAGGCTCTCCCGCGTGGCGCAGGATGTAGCGCAAAGGGTTGCCAACGAGCCCTCCGGGGCAACGGGCAAGCCCTACCCTTTCCCGAAGACGCCCGGTGTGACGGCGAACATGAAGGCCAATCGCCGCACCGACACCAAACCGGAGCTCGCGCTGCGCACCGCGCTGCACGCCATGGGGTACCGGTACCGCAAGGACCACCGGCTTGACCTGCCGTCGCGCCGGGTCCGGCCGGACATCGCCTTCACCCGGCGCAAGGTCGCGGTGTTCGTGGACGGCTGCTTCTGGCACGCCTGCCCGGATCACGGATCCAAGCCGAAGAGCAACGAGTGGTACTGGTCGCCCAAGCTCGCCAGGAACGTCGAGCGCGACCGCGCCGCCGACGATGCCCTGCTGCAGGCCGGCTGGACGGTGATCCGCCTCTGGGAACATGTTCCGGTCGCGGACGCCGTCGCCCTGGTGGTGGCCGCCGTCGGGGAGCCGAAGTCGCTAGGATGATGCGTCATGCGGGTTTACCTGCCCTCCACGCTGCCTGCGCTGGCCGACATCCTCGCCAACGCGGGGACCGGCCCGGCCCCGCTGCGGGCGTTCGCGGTCACCCCGGCGCTGCGTGAGGCCTACGCGAGCGGTGACGACGAGGAACTTGAGTATGTGGCTATGCTCACGGCCGGGCGGCAGTCGCTCCGGCTGCTCGATGCCGACCCGGACGCGCCGCGCCGCCGGGTGGTACTCGCCGCTGACGTGCCCGACGCCAGGGTGAGCTGGCCCGCGTACGACGACGAGTCGGCTGCGGTGCTGGTCAGCGAGCCCATCCCGGTGACGGCGCTGGCGGCCGGGCACATCGACGACCCCGACGCGGCGGCGGACGTGGCCGCCGCGGCGAACGCGATCGCCGCCGCCGACGCGGGCGACGACGACGCATCGTTCACCGTCGATTCCGCTGAGGCCCATGAGCTAGCCTGGTACGCCACTCAGGAACTTCCTGACGTGTATTAGTGGTCGCTTCTTCGGGAAAGGTGCCGGCATGGACGCCGTGACTCAGGTTCCCTCGCCTTACAACGAGCCGATTAGGCAGTACCAGCCGGGCAGCGCTGACCGCGGCGCGCTCGCGGCCAGGATCAAGGATCTGGCCAGCCAGCGGGCGGATCTGACGATGACCGTCGGCGGCCGTCTGGTCATGGGTTCCGGCGAGCGGGTACCCGTGGTCCAGCCGCACAACCACCAGCACGTTCTCGGCTGGTTCGGCAACGCGACCGACTCCGACGTGGCGGCGGCGATCGCGGCCGCCGGAGCGGCGGCCAAAGGCTGGCGGGCACTGTCCTTCGAGGACCGCGCGGCCGTCTTCCTGCGTGCCGCCGACCTGCTCGCCGGTCCCTGGCGCGCGACGCTTAACGCGGCGACCGTCCTCGGCCAGTCCAAGTCGGTCATCCAGGCGGAGATCGACGCCGCCTGCGAGCTGATCGACTTCTGGCGGTACAACGTCGCCTTCGCGCGGCAGCTCCACGCCGAGCAGCCAACCTCCGCACCGGGCACCTGGAACCGGATGGAGTACCGGCCGCTTGAGGGGTTCGTGCTGGCGATCACCCCGTTCAACTTCACCGCCATCGCGGGAAACCTGCCGACCGCCCCGGCGCTGCTCGGCAACGTGGTTGTCTGGAAGCCGTCGCCAACCCAGCAGCTGGCCGCGCACTACACGATGCGGCTGCTCGAGGCGGCGGGGCTGCCGCCAGGCGTCATCAACATGGTGACCGGGGACGGCCAGGCGGTCTCCCGGGTAGCGCTCAACCACCCTGACCTGGCCGGCATCCACTTCACCGGTTCGACCGGGACTTTCCAGCACCTGTGGCGGACGGTCGGTGAAAATATCGGAAAATTCCGTGACTACCCGCGCCTGGTGGGGGAGACCGGCGGCAAGGACTTCGTGATCGTCCACCCGTCCGCCGACCCCGCCTCGATCGTCACCACGCTGGTCCGCGGTGCCTTCGAGTACCAGGGTCAGAAGTGCTCGGCCGCCTCCCGTGCCTACCTGCCCGCCTCGCTGTGGGAAACCGTCCGTGACGACCTCATCGCCACCACCCGGTCGCTGATCTACGGTGACGTGTCCGAGGATCTGTCGGTCTTCGGCGGAGCGGTGATCGACTCCCGCGCCGTCGCCAAGCACCGGGCCGCCTTCGAGCGGGCAAGGACGCGTCCGTCGGTTCGCTTCCTGACCGGCGGCGAGATCAACGACGAGCAGGGCTACTTCGTCAGCCCGACCGTGCTGGCATGCGACGACCCCGGCGACGAGGTGTTCAGCACCGAGTACTTCGGCCCGATCCTCGCCGTCCACGTCTACCAGGACGCTGATTACCTGCAGATGCTCGGCCAGGCGGCGGACGTGACGCCGTACGCGCTCACCGGCTCGATCCTGG
Source organism: Trebonia sp. (assembly GCA_050013875.1). Classification (GTDB taxonomy): domain Bacteria; phylum Actinomycetota; class Actinomycetes; order Streptosporangiales; family Streptosporangiaceae; genus Trebonia. The sequence goes on from JBEKEK010000039.1 coordinate 55,160, forward strand.
CCACCGACCGCACCGCGATCGCCCAGGCGGCCGACCGGCTCCGCTACAGCGCGGGCAACTTCTACATCAACGACAAGCCGACCGGCGCGGT
>JBEKEK010000040.1:0-54481 GCA_050013875.1 Trebonia sp.
GCTGTCAGACCGCTCACAACACGCCGCTCGATGAAGGCGAACAGGATGATCACCGGCACTGTTGCGACCAGGCCAGCCGCGAAGAGGTGCCCCCAATCGACAGAGTACTCCCCGATGTACTGGTTGATCGCGACCGTCAGCGGCTGCTGCGAGGTGGGCTCGCCCAGGCTGAGGGTGAGGGCGACCAGGAACTCGTTCCAGGCCGATATGAAGGTGAAGATCAGGGCGGTCACGATGCCGGGCGCGGCCAGCGGCAGTGTGATCCGCACCAGCGCCCCGACCCGCCCGAGGCCGTCAACCATGGCCGCCTCCTCAAGCCCGACCGGGATCGAGGAGAAGAAGGCGTTGAGGATCCACACGGCGAAGGCGAGGTTGAACCCGGCGTTGATGAAGACGAGCGACAGCGTCGGCGGAATGCCGAAGTTGCTGAATTCCCGCTGGATGCCGACCAGCATGGCGGCCGGCTGGAACATCTGGGTCGCCAGGACGAGCAGCAGGAAGGCGGTGCGGCCGCGGAAGCGCTGGCGCGCGGTGCAGTAGGCGGCGGGCAGCGCGACAAGCAGCACGATCACGGTGGCGCCGGCCGCGATCTGCAGGCTCGTGCCGATGCTGCCGCCCAGGCCGGTGGACCACAGGGTGGTGAAGTTGGAGAAGGTGAAGTGCGCGGGGAAGATCGTCGGGTCGCCGAGCTCACTATTGGGCCGGCCGGCCATGACCAGCATCTCGAGATACGGCAGCAGGAAGATGATGGCGACGACGTAGGCCGTGCCTGCGATGAGCCACGTGCGCAGCGACGGGCGCCTGCGCGGCGTGGGCCTGGCCGGGGTGCGCAGCCGTGGGGCGGGCTTGGTCGCGACGGTCACCGGTCGACCTGCTCCTTCCAGCGGGTGGTGCTGAGGTAGACGATGACGATGACGATGACCAGCAGGAAGTTGATGACCGACATGGACGCCGACTGGCCGACGTCGCTCTCCTTGAGATCGACCATGTAGATGGTGGACGTTGACGTCTCGTAGCCAGGGCCGCCGCCGGTCATCTCCCAGATGATGGGGAAGGAGTTGAAGACGTTAATGACGTTGATCAGCGTCGCCACCAGGATGGCCGGCCGCAGCAGCGGCAGCGTGACCCCCAGGTAGCCCCGCCACGAGGTCGCGCCGTCGATCGAGGCGGCCTCGTACACGTCGCCCGGGATGCCCTGCAGGCCCGCCAGGATGGCGTAGGTGGTGAACGGCAGCGAGACGAACACCGCGACGGCCATCATCCAGGCCAGCGCGCTGGTCGGGTTGCCGAGCGCGTCCGCCTGGTTGGAGCCGAGCTGCTTCAAGATGCCGAGGTGGTGCAGGATCACATTGATCACGCCGACGTTCGGGTCGAGCGCCCACTTGAAGATCAGCGCGCTCATCATCACCGAGGCGGCCCACGGGATGATCAGTGCCCACCGGGCCACCCGCCGTCCGGGGAACTTCTGGTCGAACAGCTGGGCCAGCCCGAGCGAGATCAGCACGGTCACCGACACCACGACCACGACCCAGACGAGCGTGCGTACCAGGACGGAGACGACGTCGGGTTCGTGGAACAGGTTGTCGTAGTTGTCGATGCCGTCGTAGCCGGCGACGAAGCCTTCGCCGCCGATGCGCTGGAACGACGACTGCACCATGACCACGACCGGCCAGAGCACAACCACGCCGATCAGCGCGACGGCGGGGCCGAGCCACAGCATGGGCGCCAGGCGGCGGAGGGCGGCAGGCATCAAATCATCCTCAAGTCCGTAGGAGCGCCGAGTGGGACCCGGCGGGGGGGCGCCGGGTCCCACACGGAATCGGTCAGCCGAGACTGACTCAGCTGGCCGACGAGGTGGCGATCTGCTGCAGCTGCGTCAGCTCCGTCGACGGGCTGCCGCTGACTGCCAGGCCGATCGTCTGCTGGATCTTGGCCTTGACGTTCGCCCAGGAGGTGTCGCTCGGGTACTGGACCGAGTTGGGCAGGGCGGTGAGGAACGGCCCGAAGACCGGGTCGGAGGACAGTGCCTTGGAAGCGGTGACCGTCGCCGGGAGCAGGTCGTACTCGCGGTCGAAGGCGAGCTGGTACTTGTCCTGGTAGGCGAAGTCGAGGAACTCCTTGATCTGCGCCTCGTGGCCGTTCTCGGAGAAGGCGGAGACGTTGTCGCAGACACCGAGGGTGGTGGTCAGCGGGCCGTTCTTGCCCGCGATCGGGACCGAGGTCCAGTCGGAGCTGGTCAGGTCGCCGGCCGACTGGATGATCGGGATCAGGGCGGGCGATCCGTTGATCATGCCGATCTTGCCCTGCGCGAACTGCTCCCACAGCGGGGTGCGGTCGACCGTGCCGGGGTTGGGCTCGGTGTCGCCGGCCGAGACCAGGCCCTTGAGGAAGGTGAAGGCGGAGACGTTGGCCGGGCTGTCGATGGTGTACTTGCCGGCGCTCTGGTAGCCGCCGCCGTCACCGAGCATCCACAGCAGCGATTCTGCCTGGGCCTCTTCGGAACCGAGCGGCAGGCCGAAACCGACGTCGCCCAGCTTCTTGATCTTCGCGGCGTCGGTCTCGACCTCGGCCCAGGTCTGCGGGGCCGCGGTGATGCCCGCCTGCGTGAACAGCTTCTTGTTGTAGAAGAGGGTGCGGCTCGAGGTGGTGAACGGCATCCCGTACTGCGTGCCGCTGTAGGTGCCCTGCGCCTTGAAGGCGGGCAGCAGGTTGCCCGGGTTCGCCAGCACGTCGGAGGCGGGGTAGAGCAGGCCGTCCTGTGCGTAGTTGGAGAAGTAGTCGCCCTCGGTGATGTCCGGGTACTGCTTGTTCTGGATCATCGTCTGGACTTCTTGGTCGAAGTTGGTCCACGGGATCGTGGTGACGTTGACCTTGACGGAGGGGTAGGCCTTCTCGAAGGCGGTGACGATGGTGGCCCAGTACTTGCTGCTCGTGTTGCTCGGGCCGGTCCCGTAGTCGGCGACGACGAGCTTGAGGGTGGTCGTGCCGCCCGAGGCGGAGGTTCCACCGCCGCCACTGCCGCTGCTGCCGCACGCGGCGAGAGCAAGCGCCGCGGCGGAAGCGAGCGCGACGCCGCCGGCGATGCGGCTCGTGAGCTTCTTATTCATCAAGTCTCTCTTCTGTTCAATGAACTGGGCTGTCCTACGGCGACCGCCCCGGGGGGAAGATTTTGTTAGTTGACCATACTTACATATTCGGGTCAAGGGTCGCGGATGACGTTTACCGGAAAGTAACGGCCCTAACATGCCCGAAAAAACCCAGAACCGCACGGCAGGTGACGATTTGGCACGAAGGGCGGCGGAAAGTGTTGGACCGCCAGCGCCGGCTGACGTCTGATGGAGACAGGTATCCCTTGCTGGAGGGCAGTCTCATGAAGATCACCGTGGACCAGAGCCTGTGCGAGGCAACCGGCATGTGCACCGGCCTCGCACCAGACCTCTTCGAACTGGACGAAGAAGGCACCATCCATCTGCTCGACTCCGAACCGGGTGAAGAACTGCGATCGGCGGTCGAGCAGGCGGTGCGCAACTGCCCGATGGCCGCCATCACCTGCACGGGCTGACGCGATAAGGAGAAGAGACAGTGCCAGGAATCACCCATCGCTCGACCAAGAAGCCACTGCTCCGGACCCGGTTCCTGTCCCACGGGACGCTCGAGGTCAGGAACCTCGCCGCGTCACGCCGCTTCTACGAGGAGGTGCTTGGCCTTGAGGTGGTCCAGCAGGCACCGATGGCGCTCTTCATCCGGCTCGGCGGCAACCATGTGTACGCCTGCGTCGAGACCCATGGTGACCGCCCGGATATGCCGCTGCTCTACCACAACGGCCTTGACCTGGGCTCCAAGGAGGAGGTCGACGAGGCGCACGCGAAGCTACTCGCAGTCAGCGAGGAGTACGGCATCCGCCAGATCACCAAGCCGGTCAACCAGCACGGCACCTACGCCTTCTACCTGCAGGACCTCGACGGCAACTGGTGGGAGATCTGCTACCTGCCCCAGGGCGGCTACTCGTTCCGGTTCCGCGACGAGCGGTTCGACCTGACCGGACGGACCGACCTCACTAAGGCGGAGATCCAGGCCATTTACCAGAAGGCGATGTACGAGGTCGAGTCGTGAGGCCGGTAACGCCGTTCGGATTCGCCTCGCTCTCCACCGGCCTGGCCGCCGCGACCGACCGCGGGCTCGTTCCGCTCAGCCGGCTGCTGAGCGAGCCCGCGCCGGCTGAGGTGCTTTCGCTGCTGCCAGCCTGGGACGACTGGATCGACAACGTCGCCGCCGCAATTTCCGGCTATGACGGACCCGCGCTGACCGAAGAGGACGCGGTCTTTCTGCCGCCGGTGACGCACCGGCCGACCGTCTACTGCGCGGGGGCCAACTACACCGACCACCTCGCCGAAATGGGCGGCGAGACCGCCCCGGCCGAGCCGTTCCACTTCCTCATTCCACCTGCCGCGCTCTCCGGGCACCGGAGCGTCGCGGTCCGGCCGGCCAAGATGGAGCGCCTTGACTGGGAGGTAGAGCTCGCCGCGGTGATCGGGCGCCGCGCCGATGCGGTGACCGAGCAGGACGCCCTCGATTACGTCGCGGGCTACACCGTGGCCAACGACCTGTCCTGCCGCGATGCGCGAGCCATGTCGGTGCCCGTCTTCGGCATCAACTGGCTGCTGTCGAAGGGCTGGCGGGGGCTGAAGCCACTCGGGCCCGCCCTGGTCCCCGCGCGGTTCGTGCCGTCCCCTGACGCGCTAAAGCTCCGGCTCTCGGTGAACGGCGAGGAAAGGCAGAACTCAAGCACCGGACGGATGATCTTCTCCCTGCCGCGGCAGATCGCCGCGCTGAGTACCCTGGTCCCGCTTGAGCCGGGCGACCTGATCCTCACCGGGACCCCAGCCGGCACCGCCGCTGCGCACGGCAACCGTTACCTGGTGCCCGGCGACCACGTGGTGGCCGAGATAGAAGGTGTGGGCAGCCTGGCGACGTACATCGGGTAGGAGGCCCGCCTGACAGCACTGACCAGCCGCGCGCGCACGGCCAGTGAACGCACGCCTTTCAGGAGCCTGCCGACGGCAGTTCGGTGGCCATGAGCGCGCTGTACGCCTCGATAGCAAGGTCCAGGTTCCGCGCGGCCATATGGCCAACGAGAAAGCCCAACCGGTCGCGATCAAGATCACCCATCATGCTGAGCAGCCCCACCAGGCCCTCGGCGTACTCCGGGGAAATCTCTTTGGGGTGATTCATGCCGGTTAGGGTACCTTTGTTCTACCCGTGATCAAAGCATGTCGCGTGACGGTAGCGGGCCGGCCATGACGACACGGGCTCAGGTGGCCGTCCTGCTCGGCACCACGCACCCCATCCGCCTCGTTCACCTCTGCCATGACTCTCAACGGCACCCCGCGATCGCTGCGGAATCGTCTTGGGGCCAAACTTGTACGCTTCACCGACCGATTTATCCCTATTTAGACCGATTGCATCCGTACAAGTTTGGCCCCAAGGTGCGGTAAGCGGCTTGGCGAGCCAGCCGCTGGCGGTGTTCTGGTGCCGGGCCCTGGGCTACCTGGAACGCGACCTACATCGAGGATCCGGCGGGCCTTCGGCCGGGCATCTCGAACGGTGGGCGGGATCTGGGTTAGGAGGTGGTGTCAGTGCGGCGGTTCGCGGCATGACACAGCAGGGCCCCCGGTATGCGTGTCGTTGACACCGTCGGCCCGAGCCGACCGCAGACACTCGAGTACAAGAGACCACAGCTAAGCGGGCGGTGGCGGAGCGGCATCCTTGACCACGGCCGGGTCGAACCCGGACGCCAGGGCGGTAAGCACGGCATCCAAGTACCAGGGGAGGTCGTTGTCCGCCCGTGCGGACCAGCGGTCGTAGGCGGCGCGGCAGGCGGCGAGCACGGCCCGGCCGATGGCCAGCGGGTACAGCGATTCCGCGGGCTGGCCGAGGCGCCGCCCGGCGAACTCGCTGATGGCGCGCTCCCAGTCCGCATAGTGCTCCGCGGCGCCGAAGGACAGCGCCGGCTCGGTGGCGATGAGGCTCATCCGCTGGCGCATCTCGGGGACGTCTTCAGCGCGGTAGTGATTGGCGGTAACCACCGCTCCGCGGATCGCGTCCATCATCGGCACGTCATCGGGCACCACCGCCAGCGCGGCGCGAATGGCGGAAACCTCGGTGTCGAAGTCGGCCCACAGCACGCTCGCCTTGGTGGTGAAATAGCGGAAGAACGTGCGCTCGCTGACCCCGGCCTCGCCGGTGACCTGCTCGATCGTGGTGGCCTCGAATCCCTGCTCGGCGAAGAGCCTGACCGCGATCGCCTGCAGCTCATGGCGGCTGGTGGCGCGGGGCCGTCCCCGGCGCCCGCCATCCGGACCAACCACGGCCTGCTGGCTCACTCGCACCGCCTCCACCGGACTGCGTTTATGTCACCTAATGACAATAACACTAGGCCCTGCACAAGGATTAGGCCCGGAAAATGACAGCGGGGCGAAGCCGGCCAGCGAATTGAAGGGCTTGGCCGATTGTAGCGATTGAATGAGGAGAGAGGGCGCGACCGAATGCAATCGCGCCTCAAAGCAGTCGCACGATCACGCATAGTCATAAGTTGTGACGTACGTCACTCCTGTTGCTTCTGTCACCCGCTGACATTAACATCGGGTTCATTACGTCACCCAGTGCCGTAAACAGCGTCGCCCGGTGCCGTAACAGCCGAAAGCCATCGCAGCAAGGGAGCTGTCACATGCCAGGACGTGTAGCGGGCAAGGTCGCCTTCGTCACCGGTGCGGGCCGTGGTCAGGGCCGCAGTCACGCGATCAGGCTGGCCGAGGAGGGCGCCGACATCATCGCGGTCGACATCCTCTCGGACTACGACACCGTGGGCTACGGCATGAGCACTCAATCCGACCTCGACCAGACCGTCAAGGCGGTCGAGGCGCTCGACCGGCGGATCATCGCCAGCAAGGCCGACGTGCGCGACCTCGGCGCGCTCAAGCAGGCGGTCGACGCGGGCGTCGCCCAGCTCGGCAAGCTCGACATCGTGTGCGCCAACGCCGGCATCTGCACCGTGCAGGCCTGGGACGAGGTGACCCCGGCGGTCTGGCAGGACACGATCGACACCAACCTGACCGGCGTGTGGAACACGCTGTCGGTCTCGATCCCGCACCTGCTCGCCAACGGCGGCGGGTCGATCATCGCCACCAGCTCCACCGCGGGCATCAAGGGCCTGCCGTTCCTCGGCCCGTACACCGCGGCCAAGCACGGCGTCGTCGGCATCTGCCGGTCGCTCGCCAACGAGCTGGCGGACAAGAGCATCCGGGTCAACACCGTGCACCCGACCGGCGTCGACACCCCGATGGTGGCCGGGCTCGGCGGCCTGACCGACATGATCGAGAAGAACCCGAACCTGGGCCCGATCTCCATGAACGGCCTGCCGGTGGAGATGGTCGAGCCGCGCGACATCAGCAACGCGGTGCTGTTCCTCGCCTCCGACGAGTCCCGGTACGTGACCGGCCTCGAGTTCACCGTCGACGCCGGCAACACGATCAGGTAGGGAGTTTGTCATGGCAGGACGTGTAGCGGGCAAGGTCGCCTTCATCACCGGCGCCGCGCGCAGCCAGGGCCGCAGCCACGCCATCAGGCTGGCCCAGGAGGGCGCCGACATCATCGCGGTCGACATCGCGGGGCCGGTCAAGTCGGTCACCGCCTACCCGGGCGCCACCGACGAGGACTTCGCCGAGACGGTCAAGGAGGTCGAGGCGCTCGACCGGCGGATCGTCGCGCACAAGGCCGACGTCAGGAACCCGCAGGCGCTCAAGGAGGCCCTGGACGACGGCGTCGCCCAGCTTGGGAAGCTCGACATCGTGTGCGCCAACGCCGGCATCTACCAGATTCACCCGGCGCTTGAGCTGGACGACGCGGGCTGGCAGGAGACGATCGACATCAACCTGACGGGGGTGTGGAACACCGTCAAGGTATCGCTGCCGCACCTGGTCGCGAACAACGGCGGGTCGATCATCTTGACCAGCTCCGTGGCCGGCCTGAAGGGGCTGGCTAACTCGGTGCACTACAACGCGGCCAAGCACGGCGTCGTCGGCATCATGCGCACCATCGGCAACGAGTTCGCGCTGCAGGGCATCCGGGTCAACAGCGTTCACCCGACCGCGGTGAACACGATCATGATCCAGAACAAGGCGGTCTGGGGCCTGTTCGACCCGGACAACCCCGACCCGACCAGGGAATCGGCGGAGGGCGTGTTCAAGACGATCAACGCGCTCGACGTTCCCTGGGTGGAGCCGATCGACATCAGCAACGCGATCCTGTTCCTCGCGTCCGATGAGGCCAGGTACATCACCGGCGTGACGCTGCCGGTCGACGCCGGCGCGATGATCAAGTAAGCAAGAAAGACAGCAGAAGCAGAGGGAACCGCGAAGCGTATGAGCAGCAACCACGACGGCCGCGAACAGCTGACTGAAACCAGGGACCGGATCCGCACCCGCGTCGTCGGCCGCGAGCGCGAGCTTACCCTGGTGCTCGCGGCCGTCGCGGCCGGCCGGGACATCCTCCTCGAGGGACCGCCCGGCACCAGCAAGACCACGCTGCTCAAGGCGATCACGGCCGAGTGGGACATCCCGCTCGTCTTCGTCGAGGGGAACGCCGACCTCACCCCGTCCAAGCTGGTCGGCCACCACAACCCGGCCCGCGTGCTGCGCGAGGACTACACCCCGGAGAACTTCACCGACGGGCCGCTGCTCGAGGCGATGCGCTCGGGCGGGTTCCTGTACATCGAGGAGTTCAACCGCGCTCCCGAGGACACGGTGAACACCCTGCTCACCGCGATGGCCGACCGCCGGATCGCGGTGCCCCGGGCGGGCGAGGTGCAGGCCGCGGCCACCTTCCGGGTGATCGCGTCGATGAACCCCTACGACAACATCGGCACCACCCGGCTGTCCACCTCGGTCCATGACCGGTTCTGCCGGCTCTCGATCGGCTACCAGGACGAGCACGCCGAACGCGACATCGTGGCGCTGCGCGCCCCGCTCCCTGACTGCCCGCCCGCCGTCTACCGGCGGCTCGTCGCCGACGCGGTCGCCGTCACGCGCGCCACCCGCGCGCATGAGGACATCAGGCAGGGCTCCTCGGTGCGGGGCGCGATCGACCTGACCCTGATCGCCGGGGAACTCCTCGAGCTGGATTCTGAACGCACGCGTGACTCCGCCGAACTCGCCCACGACAGCGGTTCCGGGCAGGACGTGCCCGCGGGCGACAACGAGAAGCAGTACCGGGAGACGGTCTACGACGCGATGGTTGTCGCCCTGTCGGGGCGGATCTTTCTCGACGAGACCGTAGACCTCTCCCCCGAGCAGGTGCTCAGGCAGATCTGGGAGGACCACTTCATCCTCGACCCGGCCGCGGCGGCCCCCGGTTGAAGAGAGATCGAGGCCGACTCGCCGATCACCCGCCCCGGGCAGCGCAGCCGGCGTCCCGACGCGCGCGGCCTGGCGCCGCTGCGCCGCAAGCCCAAGACGCTGACGGACGATCCCGTGCTGCTTGACGTCTCCCCCACCGCCGGCCCCGGCGGGGCGGTGGCCGGAGATCGTGAAACACGGGACCGTTCGGGCAAATCGAGAACGGCAACCGGCAGCGGCGGGCCGGCCACCACCGAGGAGCAAGCCGAGCTGGCCTCCCTTATTAACGACGCGAGCGCCGCGCCCGACCCGGAGGCCCTGCGCCGGGCGCGCGAGATCGCCGCGCAGCTCGCGCTCCGCCGGCCGCGGCGGGCGGCCGACAGCCGCCGCGGGCCGGGCGGCGTGCTCGCCAGCGTCCCCTACCGGGGCGGCGCGGACGACATCGACCTGGACGCGACCCTCCCCAGGATCGCTGGGAGGGCCAGGATCGCGGGGCGGCCGGTGGTCGAGGAGGACGACATCGTGGTGCGCGAGCGGATCGCCGCCACCCGTTCTGTAGTGCTGCTGGTCGACGTGTCCGGGTCGATGCGGGGCGAGCGGGTGCGCACCGCCGCGGCGACCGTCGGCGCGCTGGCGGCCGAACTGTCCCGCGACAACCTCGCGGTCGTCGCGTTCTGGTCGGACGCGGCGGTGCTTTGCCGGCTGGGGCAGCGGATCGGCCCGCAGTCGCTGGTCGAGTCGATGGTGCGCATCCCCGCGCGGGGGCTCACCAATGTCGCCTTCCCGCTGCAGGTCGCCGCCCGCGAGCTGGCCCGGATTCCGGCCCGTGACGCGCGGGTACTGCTGCTGTCAGACTGCGTACACAACGCCGGTCCCGACCCCCGGCCGTTCGCGGCCCGGCTGCCCCGGCTCGACGTGCTGCTCGACACCACCGGCGAGCAGGACCGCTGGCTGGGCGGCGAGCTCGCGCGGCTCGGCCGGGGGAAGCTCCGCGTGGCCGGTACCTACCGTGACGTCGCACCCGCCCTCAGTTCGTTCTTCACCGAGTTAACAGCAGCCAAGACAGCATCAGCCAAGACAGCACCAGCCAAGACAGCACCGCTAAGACAGCACCGCTAAGACAGCACCGCTAAGACAGCACCGCTAAGACAGCACCGCTAAGACAAAGGAGTCCAATCATGGCCGTTGTCATTGTCGCCACCCTGTTCCCCGTCCCCGAACACCGGGACGAGGTGATCGCCGCCATCGAGACGGTGCAGGCGAAGGTGCACGTGTCCGATGACGACTGCCTGCTCTACGCGCTGCACGAGGGGCGGGACGGCAGGCTCGTGTTCATCGAGAAGTACACCTCGATGGAGGCGGTCGGCGCTCACTCGAAGAGTCCGGAGCTCGCCGAGCTCGTCGCCGCTCTGGACGGCAAGCTGGCGCAGCCGATGGACGTGCAGCTGCTCACGCCGCACCCGGCCGGGTCGGCCGATAAGGGCGTGCTTTAACCAGGTTCAAGCCGGGTCATACCGGATGCGCATAAGCGAAGGTCAGTGAAGAGGCTATGGCTAACAAGTGGTTCGAGACGGTAGCGGTCGCGCAGCGGCGGGCCAAGCGGCACCTGCCTAAGTCGGTGTACGGCGCGCTGGTGGCCGGCGCCGAGGCGGGCGTCACGATCCGCGACAACGTGGACGCGTTCACCGAACTCGGGTTCGCCCCGCATGTCGCCGGGCTGCCGGCCACCCGCGAGATGGCGACCACGGTGATGGGCCAGCCGATTTCGCTGCCGGTGGTGATCTCGCCGACCGGCGTGCAGGCCGTGCACCCCGACGGCGAGGTCGCCGTCGCCCGGGCCGCCGCCGCCCGCGGCACCGCGATGGGGCTCTCCTCGTTCGCCTCCAAGCCGATCGAGGAGGTCATCGCGGCCAACCCGCAGACCTTCTTCCAGATGTACTGGGTGGGCGACCGGGATGAGATGGCGGCGCGCATGGAGCGCGCACGGACGGCCCGGGCGGTGGGAATTATCGTCACCCTCGACTGGTCGTTCTCCTTCGGCCGCGACTGGGGGTCGCCGCACATCCCGGAAAAGATGTCGCTCCAGGAGGCGGTCAGGCTCTCCCCCGAGGCCCTCACCCGGCCCGCGTGGCTGTACCAGTGGCTCCGCACCGGGGCCATCCCCGCGCTCACGGTGCCGAACCTGCCGGTGGGCGGCGCCCCGGCCCCGACGTTCTTCGGCGCGTACGGGCAGTGGATGGCCTCGGCCCCGCCGTCGTGGGAGGACGTGGCCTGGCTGCGCGAGCAGTGGGGCGGCCCGTTCATGCTCAAGGGCGTCACCCGGATCGACGACGCCAAGCGCGCCGTCGACGCCGGGGTGACCGCCATCTCCGTCTCGAACCACGGCGGCAACAACCTGGACGGCACCCCGGCCACCATCCGGCTGCTGCCGGACATCGCCCGCACCGTCGGCGACCAGGTCGAGGTGCTGATGGACGGCGGCGTGCGCCGCGGTGGTGATGTGGTCAAGGCGCTCGCGCTTGGCGCGCGGGCCGTGATGATCGGGCGGGCCTACCTGTGGGGGCTCGGCGCCAACGGGCAGGCGGGCGTCGAGAACGTGCTCGACCTGATGCGCTCCGGGATCGACGCCTGCCTGCTCGGGCTCGGGCACTCGTCGATCTCCGAGCTCTCCCCCGAGGACCTGGTCATACCGCCGGGGTTCACCCGCCGGCTCGGCGGGTGAACGCCTCACCTGCTAGCCAGCACGTTGAACAAGCGGTCATCCGAGACCAGCCGGCGCAGACCGCGCTGCGCCACCGGGACGAAGGTGACGAAGCCCGCTTCGCGTAGCAGATCATAGAGTTCGTCGGCCGAAGAGCCCGCCTTCGCCAACGCGGACTTGTTGATCTCGAAGAGCACGTTTCTGGTGCGCCGCAAGGTCGCACTGCCGCCGCGCAAGACGTTCGGTTCCCACCCTTCGACGTCCATTTTCAGCAGCGTGATAACAGGAGCGTCACCGGCTACTTCGTCAAGTGTGGTCATTGTGGTCGTGGTGCGCTGGCCTGGCCCCCAGTCCAAGGCGGTGACGCTTCCGCTGTCCGAGGTCTGGGCGAGGCTCAGTTCACCGGGTTCGCTGCCAAGCGCCATCTCGACCAGTCGGACGTTCCTGAGGTCGTTCAGCGCAAGATTTCCCCTGAGCACAGCGGCGTTGGGCGGGTACGGCTCGCACGCGATAACGGAGCCGTCAGCGCCGACCATACGTGCGGCGATCGTGGTGAACCAGCCGATGTGCGCACCAACGTCGATGAAGGTGTCCCCCGGTTTGAGAATCTGAGTTACCACTCGGGTCTCGGCGGGTTCGAAAAGGCCGAGGGCCATGGTTCGCTGCGTCGAGTCAGACAAGTCGCAGAGCAGCGTCCTGCCATCTCTGAGGCGGACTTCGTCGCGACCCTGCGGGGCGCGGAGCCAACCCTTCTGCCAGGAGACCAGCAATGGGTAACCGACTACGGATGACATCGTGCCACCTCTGAAGGGGCTTCGCGTAGAGCCTGCTGACACGACCATGCACTGCCTTCCAGATAGGTGAATGTGGTGTTGCCCACGACCCCGCGATGACATTTCCGACTTAGCGGACTAGGGTGCCGCGAGTCGGGCGATAGTGCCCCCCGCCTCGAAACTTGAGCCATCCATCAGAGTCGACAAAGAGTACTCCGGTACTGAGCTGGCTCGCAGGACAGTGGTGATATCGCCGACCGGAGTGCAAGGCGGCGCACCCGGGCGGCGAGATCACCGCGGGGAATTACTTGAACGCCCTGGAAGCGGTGGTGGAGTTCGGGATGGACGAGCCTAGCTGCGCTACCCCGTTATCACCGTCGTCAAAGTAGCTTTGGTAGGAGAAGTTACCGGAATTGAACGCCGCTACTAGCCCGTTCACGTAGGCGGCATCGTCATCACCGGTGGTGAGGCCCCATTCCGGGAAGCTCATCGCCTTGCCGTTGGCGACGGCGAAGGCCTCTATATTGGACAGGCTGGGGTAATTGGCCGACCTCACGTTGCCGTTTGAGTTGTTGGTAAAGTAGGTTGACCATCCCTCCTGGCCCACCGTCTGGAGTGTGTTGCAGTCCTCGTCATAGGCATCCGCGCCTATGATGTTCACGTACGCGTTGCCCGGGTACCAGCTGCTGAGCGGGATGTTCGCGGTGCAGATGTTCGGATTCCAGACGAACAGGAAATGCGTCCCCGCGACCTTGTTCATGGCCGTTACCTCATTGTCATAGCACTTCGCCCAGTCGCTCATCTCAGCGCTTGTCGAGCCGACGTAGTCGGCCTCCCATGAGCCGTTGGCCTCGACGCCAAGGCGGATGACGATGCTTCCGGCACCGTAGGAGACGAGGTTCGTAGCCAATGTCGTGGCATATTGATTGTAGGCGCCGCTCGCGCACGGCTGCTCCCAGGCCAGTGGGTTACTGGTGTTGGAAACCGACTGCGGAATCAGGTCCTGGGCCATAATCACCTGGTGACTCGAGCTCGACGACAGCCATGCATCCCAGCCTTGGCTGGGGGTGCTGAACATCCAGGGGCTAACCCAAGAGGCCCAGGTCGGCGTCGGGTTCGCGAAAACATTCAGGCAATTGTAGGTTTTGCCCGTAAAACTGGTGATCTGGTTGATGATCGATTGGCTCACTACCCCGCCAGGAAAGTCCGGGCTAACACAGTTCGCCTTTGAGTCCCCGGCCGTAACCGTGGTGGTTTGTCGAGTTGGCCGGGTTTGGACCTCGGCTACCGCTATAACGATGCCGACCAATGCGGCTACGACCCCAAAGAGGACCAGCAGCCGACGCCGGAGCGAGCCCGGGAACTGAATGTGGTATTTCATCGCAAATCACCTCTTGGCCGAACTAACCGAAGCGCCACACAGGATCACTTGGATAGATTGATAAACATCGATTCAAGGTCACCTTGCCCGCTGGGCTTCGTTTGACACCTCCGCGTACTAGGCCCGTTTTTCTTGCACCCGTTATGTTCCGGCCCTTCGCACCCGTTATGTTCTGGCCTGAGGTTTTTGGCTGCGGCTGATTGCCGACCGTGCCCGCCGACCCGACTTGTCGCACCGCGGACGGGATTCCACGACCCCATAGGGCTTTCGCTCCCACGCCCACGCCGGCGCTGGCCCAGTCACCCATGAAACGGAGGTTGAGTGGGCGAGATAATTGGCAGGACGGCATTCCTCGCCGGGTGAAAGTGCTTGATACGGGGATTTAGGCACGACGCAGACGGTGTGCCTGGTGGAGACAGGGTTTGCGACGCTAGGCGCCGAAATGGGCCAGCCAGGATCGACGGCTGACCAGTGCGTCATCCTTCGGTAGTCCCACCGCGGCGGGCGTCAGGCGGACTGCCGCCGCCGCATAATCCTCCGCTTAGTGATGATGAGCGGTGGAAGGACGATCTCGTGGAACACTCTCCACGCGGCGAACCTGACTATATAAGCGGTTAGGTTGGTAACGCCGAACTCTCGGGCAACCGCCTCGCGGTGCTTTTTTACGAAACGCCAGTTGTTTCGCACTATCCACACAACACGCCTGATTCCGATCGTGGCATGCACGCCGCCTCGGTCATTTTCGATCATCAGGTTGTAGGTGATCGCATGCGGGCAGAAGACGAGCTTGAATCCCGCACTGTGAGCGGCAAGCTGAAAGTCCGACTCCTCGCGCCATGAGTTCACCCGGTAGCCGTCATCAAAACGGACCTTGCCGAAGACCTCGGTTCGCACCAGTACGGGAGACGAGAGCAGCGGTTGGACGGTGTCGACTCCAGTATCCATCTCGTGCCTGACCATGATCCGGCTGCGGTCGATGAAGGGCCCGCTGAGACGATCAGCGCGTTCCTTCGCCTGAGCTGTCGTCTCACGTCCGTTTTGAAAGATATTACGCGCCGAGATTATGTCCGCGCCAGTCTCCCGCATGTGATCGAAGAGTACAGTGAAAAAGTTTTCGGACAATTCCAGGTCGTCTTCCGCGGTGAAGACATAGTCGCAGCGCGCGAGTTCGATTCCCCTATTGCGAGAGTAACAAACGCCTCTATTCACTGCGTTGATCACGTACCGAACACGGGCTTCGCTCGCGCTGAGGGTAGCGAGATACTCCGGCGTGCCATCTTGGCATCCGTCGGCGATGACGATGACTTCTTTAACCGCGGCATAAGAAAGAAACATCGGTATTGCCCGCCGCAAAAGCTGCAGGCGGTCTTTCGTGGGAATGACCACGGAGATCTCGGGCACCACATCACCTCTATCGACTTCTGGCGGTTAGCTTGCGACTGTTTCCTGACCCACCCTCAGGGCCGAACCAGCGGTCGAGGACACTGGTATCTGCGATTGGTGTGTAAACTGCCGGGTTGCCGAGAGCGCGGTGCCCCGGCGGCACATCCTTCGTTACAACGGCACCCGCCCCGATGATCACGTTATCGCCGATTTTGATATTGCCGAGCACGCAGGCGCCAGCGCCTATGAAGACCCGGTTGCCGATAACAGGGGCTTCCATGCCCTCAACCCGCTCACCAAGCGCCCTATCTCCGATGGTCACGTGCTGAAAGACAACTGCATACCCCTGGAACACCGTCTGCCGATTGATAACCACGCCTAGTCCGTTATGTACGAGTCCGACCCGGAAGTCCATCTCTATCCCCGGCGGCAAGTCACAGGCATACATCAAGCGCAGCCAGAACCTGACGAATTCGGCTGCCTGGGTTCGACCGTTTCTGTGGAAGCGCCTGGAAAGCCGCCACAGTCTGTAATAACCAGTATCCATTTCTCCTCTGACCTCCTCGTGCGAGCCGGAGATGTGGACAAACGCCTCAATCAGGTTGGTTCCTGAACATGTACCCCGATCGCATCTATTTCGTCGCCATTCGGCCATGGCACGGAACTATCGTCGGCGCCCTACTCCAGTCGCGCTTTTCTTACACTTGAGGACGCTCAGTTCGGTTATGCTTCGCTTGGCGCTGTCAAGCTAATCCGCCTGAACAGGTATCAGGCCAGCGAAGGTCGTGACATGCGACTTCGCCTTCCTTCTTTTTCTGGGAAATAGTCTATCGCATGATTGCACGCGGGGGACGAGATGGGAATTTTGGTTAGTTTCGTGGTCATCGCCTATAACGAGGCGGGGAACATCGGCCGCACGCTCGATGGGATCACAGCGCTCGCGGGCCTTGCGCAGCAACGCTACGAGGTTATCGTCGTCAACGATGGGTCACGTGACAGAACTGCGGATATTGTCGCCGATCGAGCTGCGCGGAACCCGCGTATCAATCTGATCGATCTGCCGGCGAATCGCGGTCGCGGATATGCCCGGGCCACCGGAATCGGGGCAGCGCAAGGTGAACTCATCGCGACTGTCGACGCGGACATCATCCTGCCCGGCGATTGGCTCCTGCTGGCCGAGGCCGCGCTCGCGGGTTACGATGCGGTCGGCGGCACCGCGGTCCCTGACGGGGATGTCGCGTACGTGTTTCAGGCAACCAGGCTGGTGCCCCGGGTTGTCGGCCATACCACCGCGGTGACTGGCAGTAACGCGCTCTACCGGCGACAGGTCTTTGACCTTGTGGCATTTGATCCTTCTTTGCGGGAGGGCGAGGACGTTGCGTTGAATCAGGCGACGGTGCGGCACGGGCTGTCGTTCGGGACCGTGCCCGGCCTGCTCGTAGAGCACACCGAGAGCAAGACGCTTCCCGACTCCCTCCGCTGGCTGTTCAACACCGGCAGGGGAGCAACGAGGCAATTGCTCGTCTACCGTCAGGTGCGAACGCCCGACTTGGTGACCGGTGCCTTCCTCTCAAGCTTGGGAGCCGGCAGCCTGGTCGGCGTGCTGACCGGTCCGCTTGTCGGCGCCGGGATCCCGGTGGCGGTCCTTCTCACCGTCAGTGTGGCGCACGTACGCAGCCGTTTCGTAACGCCACTGGTCCGCCTGCCCAGCGTGAGCTTGGCCGTCGCCCTCGATAGCGCCCATCTGCTGGCCTACTTCGCAGGCCGCGTTGCCGGACTGTCCTGGCTGTCAGCCAGGCGTAAGCAGCCAGTCCGGTCGCTCGGCGATCGTCGAGATGTCGGCGCCGCTCTCACGGGCGGCGGCCAGGGCGTCGCCGAGCAGTGCCAGTCGATTGCCGCCGCTGACGATCCAGTCATGGAAGGTGATCATTGACAGCCGGCCAGGGGCGGCGGCGGCCGCACGGACGACCGCGCGCGCGTATTCCAGCGTCTCTGGCGGCGTTTCTTCGGTTGGCTTGGGCACACCGAGCAGGTCGCAGTCGAGCGGTGAATAGACCGGGACTTCCATGAGGCCGTCACGGACGAACGGCCGGCGCTGGCCGAGTAGCCACCGCAGCCGCCCGGCCGGCGAACCGCCAAAGTTCCCGTTCGCGATAAGGCGCAGGTTGAGCAGGCCGAGTACCAGCCGGCCGTTTATGAGTCGCGCGAAACCGTCACTCAACCGCCAGGCCTCAGGCACCGGGAGCAAACCGGGTCGGAGCAGTTCCGCCGGGTGCCGGATCTCCATGTTCGACACCCAGCGGTATCCCTGGGCCCGGAGCATCGCGTACACCTCGGCCCGGTAGAAGTGCGGTGCGAGCAGGTACGGCGCACGGAAGCACTGCGGGCGTGATCCGGTTATGCCCGCAAGCAGCGAACC
The DNA here is from genome assembly GCA_050013875.1 of Trebonia sp. Taxonomy (GTDB): domain Bacteria; phylum Actinomycetota; class Actinomycetes; order Streptosporangiales; family Streptosporangiaceae; genus Trebonia. Next base: position 18,050 of record JBEKEK010000040.1, read on the forward strand.
CGCCCGGGCAAGGTTCTTGTCCAGCAGCGCGAGCGCCTCGGCATCGTAAATCGACAAGGAATCATGCTCGTAGCCGTGCAGGCCGATCTCGTGTCCTTCGCTCGCGATGTCGCGCACGATATCGGGGTAGTCTTCGACCATTCGGCCGACGACGAAGAAGACCCCCCGCGCGGCATGCCTTGCGAGTTCATCGAGAATGAGCCTGGCACCCCTGTGAACGTCGAACGGCACCTTATGTGGCATCCCGTAGCTGCCTTCGAAGTCAAAGCACACCAAGAGTCGGCCGCGGCCGTGAACGTCAGCCACAGTCGCCACCAGTGGCCTCGCGAACGGCAGCGAGCGCGTTCGAAAGTGCAGCCCAGTCGAATATACCGCCAAAATGACAGCTATAGTACAGGTATGTCCGCCGTGGCATTTTCAGTTCTCCCTTTGCATCGGCTCAGCTAGTATCCAGTTACCTTAAAGGATTACGTTTCCCGGCGCTCGCCAAATATCGTATTAGGTACCCCGCGGGTGACTGGAGCTGCCGCCTGTCAGGTGGCGAATCGTGCTTATCCGATTTTGCCGGACACTCCGGTCACTTGCTTTTCCGCGGGACGGCTCCGAATCGTGCTCTGCCTAATTCTCCGCCGGCCCGGCTGGAGGCGCGGTCGGCTGACGTTCGGCCAATTCGAAGAGCACGTTGAGTGCCTGCTTATCCGGCTTGACCGGGCTATCGAAATCTGATTCGCGATCGACCGCAACGGAGAACCGGCCAAACGGTGCCCTCGGTCTCCTGTGCCGCGGTTTGTACAGCCGGGCGGCGGCTGCCATCCGACTGCCACCACCGAGCTCCTCCCAACGGCCCCCGACCTGCCGGAGCGCGAGGAAGGCGAACAGCCCGAAGAACACCGTGTTGCAGATGTCACCGATCATCCAAGCGATAGCGACATCCGCCACGTTAGCCGCCCAGAATGCCACTAGGCCAAGCACGACGACGGCGTTGATGACGTTGACGATTGTCATCATCGTGCTTTTCTTCGCGATGAAAAGAATAGCGCCCGATGCATAGTTAAGCATCGTGATGAACCCGGCAATGATCAACCAGCGCAGTGGCACCAGGGCGCCTGAGACGTAGGCGCGGCCGAACACCGCCAAGCCGATTGGCGCGCCGAAGAAGGCGATCAACAGCACTGGAACTATCAGGGCTGTGCTCACCCTAGCCGAGCGGGCGAGCAGAGCCCTACGTTCGGTGTGGCGGAGCGATACCTCGGGTAGCAGCGCCTGCGTAATCATGGACGGCAGGGAGAACAGGAGCGCCCCGATGGATATGGAGATCGACCAGTATGCGGTCTGCTGCGCGCCCACCCGAGAGAGGACAATGAGGGGAAGTACGAGTTGCGGCAGGCTGCCGACGAGGGTCGCAACGTACATGCCGACCGAGAACTTGGCGACATCACGCACAACCCCGCGGTCGAGTGATACTCGGAAGCGATGTCCGCGTCTTGACAGCAATACCCCGAACGGAATGACACCGAAGAGGGTGGCGATCATGCGGGCAATAAAAGCGCCGAGACCCCCGAGAAAGGGGAATACGGGCGGCGCAGCCACTCGGGCCACGTTCGGTATGAGCCCCAGAACCGCGAGCTTACCGGAGGAGCGGTCGGAAACTAGGATAGCCGAGAGTACCGCCTGGGCGGCCGAAAGACATGCGGCAATAACGAACACGATGTCAAACGCTATGCCGCCGAGAACCCAGAGGTTCTTGGCGTAAGGCAGCGCCAGGAAGATTACGGAGCCGAAGGCCGTGGCCAGGACCACCGCGGTGAGAAGCGTGTTGATCAACGCGGTGCGGTCCTTGGCAGTCGGCAAATAGCGCGGTAGTGTCCAGGTCGTGCCGAACTGCGTGATCGAGATAACGAGTGAACAGGCGGCCGCTGCGATCGCAGAAAGGCCAACGTCACGCACAGAGAACACGTGTGTGAGCAGCGTCAAGGAACCGAATCCGCACACTGCGCCAACACCAAGGTTGATAATGAGGAACGCAGAGTTCTTAAAAAGGCTTTCCGAGAAGAATCTGCGCGCGAGGATAAGCAAGGAATCCAGCCTCCGGCGACCTAGCTAGCTACGGCTGTCCATTGCGCTGCGGCACGAGTGAATTCTGTTCGCCTTTCTCCCGCGTCCTGGCGGCCCTGAAGATGCTCCGGATCTCCGGCTCTCGTAGATCGTCCCAAAAGCGCACTGAATGCGTCAGCAGCTTGCCCTTGGCCAGCAGTTCATCCGGATGCGCGGGCAGTCCGCGCCACCGCATGGCCATTGGGTCCGCGGGGCGCCCAAAGTCGGCGGTGCGATAGCCGGCTGCCGCCGTGAGGAGTCCCATGATCATGTCCTCGCCTAGCCTGCTGGGCGCGAGGGAAGACATATCCCACCATCCCCTGGCGTGGATGGCATCAGCGAGGTCAAGCCGGTGGATATACCCGCCACCGAGCGCGTGCTCGCCGTAGACGTACCCGTTCGGCCGCGCGTGCCCGAGCAGGTCCCGATAGCAGCTGCGCATGCCCGGATAGCGGAGGCCCAGCGGTCCCGACTCGATGCGGAGCATGCGCGCGCCCCAAGACCAATCGCGGGCGCCACCGTCAGCGGCGATTCTGTACGAGCCGATCAGCCCGACCTTCGGGTCCGCCGCGAACTTCTCAATCGCACGGTCAGCGAGCCCGCTGCCGATGAGCAGTGCGTCCACGTCGAACCGCAGGATGACCTCGGGCGCGAACCGCTCGAGCAGCCACCGGTAGCCGGCCGCGATCTTCACCCAGAGTCCCCCGTAGCCTCCAGTTGCCCGCGGCGGGGCCGGAATTACGACGATGTCATCCGACATCATTCCAGCCTGCTTGGCGAATTCGTCGTGCCCGCCAGTGTCATCGACGACGACGATGACACGCGATGACCCAGCGTAGTGCAGGGCGCTGTCCAGCGTGTCCAAAGCGGCCTGGCCATCATTCGGCCCGACCGGCAAGACAATGCCGATTCTCTTCGACTGCCGCATCAAATGCCCCCTTTTCTATTCTTTCGCCGACCATGCGCGGGCCGCCGGCTCGGCCGTCACATCGACGCCGGCGCTAAGCACCTTGCGCAGCGCGGCGAGAGTCTGCTCCGCGATGTCGCCCCAGCTCAACGCGGCACAGTACGCATCCGCGGCCGCCGCCATGCGGTCGAGCGTGGCGGAGTCGGCCGCAATCGCCTCCGTCAGCGCGCGGGTAAGCCCGGCAACCGTGCCGTCGTAGCGGAACACCGCTTCATCGGGCAGTTCGGCCAAGCCCGGAAGATCAGGCACGACGATCGGCCGGCCGTGTCCCAAGGCCAGCAGCGCGCTGCCGCTCGTAGTAGATCTCCGGAAGGGCAGGACCGCCACATCGGCCGCTGCCAGCAGCCGCGTCAGCTCCTCGTCGGGAAGACGCTCAAGGCACAGTTCAACGCGTCCAGGTGAGCGTCCGGCCAGTTCGGTGAGCACCGGCCGGAGCGCCTCGTCGCACTGTCCCGCGACGGTCAGTTGTACGTCGAGATCGGGCGGCAGCGCCGCGAACGCGACGAGCAGGTCATCGACGCCCTTGTACTCTCGGATGTTCCCGAAGAACAGCAGTCGCCGCGAGCTGCCTGTGTCACCAGACGCGCTCGGCGTCCCCGGCTGGCTGGCCGGCGTAAACGGCCCGTGCGGGATCACGACGGTTGATCTCGGGATTACGCCGAGCGCTGCTAGTTCCTCAACCGTCGCCCGGGAATGCGCGATAACAAGATCGCACTTACCGACCAGTTGCCGCCGTGCGCGCGGGTCATCGGAGAACACGGGCTGCAGGGGAAGCACGTTGTGCGCCGTCCACACCAGCCGCAGCCCGACCATCCGCAGCGTCCACAGCCAGAAGCCGAACCACAGCTGCGCGGCCCGTCCGAGTAGCCGAGAGCGGCCCGTCCCGCGCGGGGCGAAATCGTAGACCCAGTGCAAGTGGACCAAGTGCGCTCCGGCAAGCCGTCTGACCACCAGCTCAACCGGCATCAGTAGCTGGTTCAGCGTGTATGAAGGCGTCGGCGATCCGATGTAGGTGACGTCTACGTTCCGGTGACGCAATTCCCGGTACAGCAATTCCTGGTAGGGGTTGGCGCTATTGCGGGGCAGCACCAGGATTCTCATCTGCCCGCCAACTCTGCCAAGACCCCGGCCCCGAACCACAGGTGATCGACAAGTACCCGGATCACCCCTTCAGACCGATTCCGCCAGGCCGGGATGAGCAGCAGCAGCGGATAGCAGGGAAAGATCAAGGTGAGTGGCAGGCCCAGCAGGAACAGCGGGTAGACGACCGCAATCGGGTCGCTGCGGAGGATGCTCAAGCGCCGGGCTCGATGTTTGCGGTAGAGGCGGGCCCGAGCCTTGCCGTACATGTAGGAACGGCGATTCCGACGGCGCGACGCGCCGTAGTCGTGTCGCAGGGAAGCTTCTGGGACGTGCAGCACCCGGTAGCCCGCGTCGTTCAGGCGCCAGGTGAAGTCCACATCGGAGCCGTAGGCGAAGCCCTCATCGAAGCCGCCGAGGGCGTCGAACGCCTCGCGGCGAAAGCCAAAGTTGAGTGTCGGGCACTCGGTGAGGTAACTGCCGTCCCCGGTGTGCTCAACCCGCCTCATGTGCACGGTCGGGAACGCCACCGCTCCCGACAGGTCGCGTGACGTCCCCGCTACAGCGCTCTCGCACTGGCGCAGTGGGGCCGTCATCCGGTCAAGCCATCCGCCGTCCGGCAGGCACCCCGCGTCGGTGAACACGATGATGTCGCCAAGAGCCGCGCAGACGCCGACGTTCCGCTGGTGCGGGATGGAAACACGGACGCCTTCCGGCGGCTGGAAGTCGATCCACCGGACCTGCGCCCCATGACGCCGCCGGACATGGTCAAGGCGGCCCGCTGACGCATCAACCACCACGACCTCGCCCGGCTCGTCCAGTCCGGCCAGCTGGCTGGAGACGTCGGCCAGCGTATCGTCGAGGCTCGCCTCGTCTTTACTGATAATGACGACAGAGATCATCGATGAAACACCTCTGATGTGCCGTTCGCGTAAACGACGTTGAAATTGGACTCGAGGAAGAGCGTCGGGAACGCGTAAGACGCCGCATAATTCCCGGTTTCCGATTGCACGACGTTATCGATGATATTCGCGCGGGTAGCGTAAACCCACGCATGCTGATCGGTCGTTTCCGGAGTGATGTCACCGAGTATCCCCGGACGCTGGCCGGCCATTGTTACCAGCCGGAGTTCCCCATACCTGTCTGTTTCGATAATCTGGCCAGGCGGAGCTTCTCGCAGGACCCACGCCCCAGCGGCGAGATCTTGCGTAGTGGCGACGAAACGCTGATAGTCCGTATAACTGTTGGCCAGATTCGAGGCCGTGCCGCCTCCCAGGAATGCATCGCTAAATCCGGTTGAGCCGATAACGAATACGCCAAGGGAAGCCGAGCTGGCAATGAGAATCCAGGGCCGCGTCCAGCTGAGCTTCGCGCCCAGCCACTGGAAAAACCAGGAGATGGATACAGCAAGGACAATTAGCAATTGCATGAAGGCGCGCGCCGGGTTGTATGCCACCGCTATCGTCCCGCTGATCCGGACCACGATGAGCATGGCCACGCCAGCGAGGCCCATCAATGCAACCTGGCGGGCAACGGCTGGCGCCTTCCTGCGAAATGCGAGAACCAGGGCCGTGATCCCGGCGAGCAGATTGGTCGCTTGCTGCACGAGTAGATCAGCGAGATTGAGTCCGCTTGACAATGAATCTATCTTGACAGGCGGCGTGGGATCGCTAGCAATCCTTAGGTCATACTGCGGGTCACCGGCCGTGGACAGCGGGGTGACGAACGGATACGTCGTTTGATAGTAATTTTTGATATAGATCTGATACTGAGCGGGCGACAGCTCCTGGCTCTCCTCGCCTTGGAGATAGGTGGACAGCGCGCTCCCGCCCTTGTTCGGGAGTATGGCAACGCCTTTAGTGTCGGCACTCTGCTTGAACTGTGACAAATTCGAGGCGGAGTGGGTGACGGGGCCGTACCACAATATCGCGCCTGCTAGCGAGACGCCGCAGGCAAGCAGTAGTGCACCACTCATGCGCGGGATGGATCGGAACAAAGAAAATATCCATTGGAACGCGGCTGTCAGCGCGAACAGTGGAATGGCAAGGTAGGTCGTTGAATAGTGGGAAACAACCATACCCAAGCTCAGCAGACACACGAAGATCCACCGACCGGGACTCCGTTTTGACTCGCTAGTGTCGAGCAGCACCGCGAGGAGGGCCGCGAACAAAAACGTTCCGATTTCCTGTCTGGCCAAGGCAGGCATCTGCTCGAAAAACGTCTGCTGCATGATCACCAGAACCGCGGCCATGAATGCCCAGCGACCTGCGATGAATCGACGGCCGAGACAGAAGACCGCCACCGGGAACAGAGCCGCGATAACGGGGTAGACGACCTTGAAGATGAACAGCGTCTGCACACCGGACAGTTCATGCAATGCCGCGGGCAAGACGGTCAGACTCAGCATGGCGCCGTACGCGTCGTTGGGGTGGGAGATGTGCCAGACGCCTCCAGTCACTGTTTGGTTCAGTGAGTAGTATTCACTAGAGATGTCGAAACCATAGACGAGATCGCCGCGGAGCGAAAACGACCACATTAGTGCGAGGCCGACTGCGAAAAGAATGGCGATGAGCAGGGCATCGTCATGCCAGGGCGCACGCAGGAATGCCATGATCAGCGTGATAATTACCAAGGCTATCGCAATGAGCGCTACCGCGTTGCTGTGGCCGCTGTTCAACCGTAGCGCTCCAGCGGCTCCTGCCAAGGGCAGAATAAGCGGCCACATAAGGGCGGCTGGCCGTTTGAGCGCACCCCAGGGGATCCGAGTTTGCGGCGAGGCGTTCCGCGCGCTCAGCAAGAGACCAACGCAAACGATCTCAAGGGTGATGAGCAGCGGTGCCGCGCGTAGTGGGGCAGGGATTCCAATGACCGGGCCGATGAGGTCGATGGCGAGGCCAGAGCCCATCAGCACCAGAATCGATGCGGCGGGGACATAAATGGGGCAGGCCGCGATGGCCGCCCCGGGCACGCGTAGCGCCCGCAGCAGGACAACGCCGGGGATGATGAGCAGCACTGGCACCATCAGCAACTGAACAGCCCAGGCCGCGTGCAACGGCGTGAGCGCGGCGAGTGCCACCAGCCCCGCTACCTGAACCGTGACCGGGTTGGCAGGCTTCTGCCCTGCTTCCGGCGGCCGCGCGCGCGGCGACAGACCTCGGACGCGGACCGCTCCTCGCGTGATGGTCATCGCAGTGACCTCGCGGCTGTCGTTTCCTGTGGCAGTCGTGCCGCCGTCGAGGCGGCGGGCTCAGAGTCAAACCCGCGGTATCGCCATAGGCCCTGCAGGTAGCCGATGTTCGCATACGTCTCTTGCGCCAGCCGCACGTAGGGGTCAAGCAAGCAGCCGGGTCGTCTGCTTGTCACCGCGAGCCGTAGCCCGGCCGGGTACAAGAGCTGCGGCAGCAGCACAGCCACGACAAGCAGGAACGGTACAAAGATCGACGCGGCCAGCAGGGCGCCGACAAGCACAGGCCCGGGGAAGATCGTCGGCCGCATCGTCGGCCATTTAAGGTAGAGCATGGCGCAGCCACGCCCGTATGCACGGCTGCGCCGCAGAGTATCGCGCAGGTACGGGTCGAAGTGATGCCGCACTACGGCGCTCGGGGTCACGACCAGGCGTCCGCCAGGGAATCCGCGGCGCAGCTGAAGACAGACGTCAAGATCCTCGGCGCCAAATCGGAACCGCTCATCGAACCCGATCCCGGCTGTCACGTCGCGCAGGAATGACATGTTGGCGCCGACCAGCGTGTAGACCTCTCGCAGGTCAGGCGGTTGCTCCGGCGCCCACTGCCTGAGCACATAGAGGTAAAGCCGGTAGAGCAGCTTCTCACTGTGCGCGAGATTCATTTCAAGCGGGAGGAGCGGGTTGTTGCGCTGGAGAAAACCGAGCAGGTAGCTCTCTGATGATTCCGGGACGAGAGGGCCTCCGACACCGATGACGCCGCCTGAGTAGGCCATGAGCAGTTCTCTCGCCCATTCAGGTTCGGGTTCGCAGTCGTCGTCGAGGAATGCCACGACGGGGGCCGTGGCCGCCCGGATGCCCGTGTTTCGCGCGACGGAGGCACCGAGGTTGGCCTCATGGCGAAATACGGTCACGCAGTGCTCTCTGGCGACGTCGCTCGTGTCGTCGGTTGACCCGTCGTCCACGACGATGATCTGGAGTTCGACGTCCTTCTGCGCCGCTAGGGCGCGCAGGCAGCGATCCACCCCTGCCGCGCCGTTGAGCGAGCAGATGACGACGCTGAGGTCAGCCGGCATTGGGACGACCCTCCTTTCGTTCTCATAGACCGAGGACCTCGGCCACGTGGTCGGCGGCTGCGTCCCAGCCGCGGGCGGCCAGCCATGTTTCCCGGGCAGCGGGCATCCCGTCCGGCCGGTCGCCGGGCTGCCCGAGTACTGGACGCAGCGCGTCCGCGATGGCATCGGCGGCAGGGGCGCAGACGACGCCCGCGGCGGACTGGAGCACGAGGTACTGCGCAAGGTTGTCGGGAGCCGACGTGGTCACTACCGGCAGACCGCACGCAATGGCCTCGAGAACCGCGATGCCGAATCCTTCACGCGAGGTGGGGAATACGGCCACCCGTGCGGCTTTCATGAGGGCGTAGACGTCCTTCTGCTCCCAGACGTTATGCCGGAAGTCGACGACGGCTTCGATCCCGAGCCGCCGCGCCTGGCCGTGCAAGGCCGCGCGCATGGGCCCGTCGCCGACGATCCGGCAGGTGACGGGCAGGCCGGAAGCGCGCAGCAGGGCGACGCTGTCGAGCAGCATGTCCACGTTCTTATGGGGCAGAAGCCGACCCACGGTGACAAGGTCGACCCTCGCGGCGTCCGGGTACGAGTTGCCTATCCCGTCGAGGTCGATACCGTTGGGGACGACGGAGATCGAGGCCCGGTTACCCAGGATCACCCGCAACCGTGCGGCGGTCTGCTCCGATGCCGCGATGAGCTGGTCAGGCACGCGCATGGAGAGCCACTCGACAAACCACGCCATGCTTGCGCCCTTGCCGAGGTAGTGCCGCCAATAGTCAGGGCCCCATACCTCGTGCCAGGTCACTGTCAGTGGCTTGCGCTTGATCCACGCGACCAGCCTGAGCGTCAAGATATGGAAATTGGGGAACTGGTCGGTTTCAAGTACGTCGAAGCGGAACCACAGCAGCCGCAGGCACCCAACGGCGAAGAGGATGGCTTCCCTGAATGACCGCCGCTCCCCCGCGTACATGGCGTACAGCGGTGACACGGCGTGGAAGGTGACCTGCCCTTCCCTGCGGGTCGACGGGCCTTCCCACCATTTCATCGTGAAGACATGGACATCCGCCCGTTGGCCGAGCCGAGTCGCGAGCTCGTGGTACCTCAGCTCCTTGCCTCCGCGGAAGTACGGGTATATGGCGTCGCTCACCAGGGCAACGACGGGCCGCCTGGCCGCGGTCATCGCTTGGCCCGCTTCCTGGCCGCCGCTGGTGGGCACGTCACCCAGAAGCTGATCGACTCCGCGGGGCGAGCCAGCCGGACAACTACCTGAAGGCGACCGCCAACGCAGGCGGCGGCGACCGACCGGGTGACCCCGGTGCGGCCGTGTGCAGGCGTCTGCGCGGCGCCGCCAGCCTCGACCCGATTCTTGCCGTCGTGCACCATTTGGATGGACCACTGGTACGAGCGTGCGGCGTACGAGACGTTATGGATGCCGAACGACACCTTGACGGTGCCGTTCGTCTTTTCCAGGGCGCTTGGCAGCGCTCCCGGGTCGTTAAATGCCAACTCCGTGTAGACGGCAGGCGTCTCATAGAGTCCGGTGTCGCGGAGCAGTACATGTCCCCGCTGGGTCTGCGCCAGACCAGTGCAGATCAATACCGCCGCGACAACCGACAGCAGAGGCCACCGACCTTTCATAACCTCGCTCCGGGTCCCGTGAAGTCAGGACGCTTGGCGCCATCCGACTCGGTCGGCACGGGCGCGAGAAGGCGGCCCTTCGGCGCTGTTCGCTTCGCGGTCGGGAGTGTGAGCTTGCTTTTTTTCTTGAACCGGACACGGAAAAGGATGCACAGGCACTTGAGCGCATCGCGCGAGTTGATCTTCTTTCCCTGGGCGTGCGAGCGGCTATAGTAGCTGATCGGTACCTCAAACGGCCGGAAGCCCAGACGGAGCAGGGCAGCGGTCACTTCGGTGTCCAGGCCGAACCTGTTCTCAGTCAGCGAAAGGCCGATGAACAGGTTTAGCGGCATGAGCTTCAGGCAGGTGTGCATGTCACTCAGGTAGGCATCGAACATCACATTCGTCAGGGTGGTGAGGAATCTGTTGCCGGCCGCGTACCTGAATGACTGGTACACAGTGTTGTAGCCGAAGAGGCGGGTTCCGTAGACGACCTCGAACCGTCCTGTCAGTAGCGGCTCGACCAGCCTCGCGATGTCCTTAGGCGAGTACTCGAGGTCTGCATCGAATGGCAGCACGTGCGTGCCCGTGGCCAGTGCGGCGGCCGTGCGGAGTGCAGCTCCCTTACCCGTGTTCCGTGCGTGCTTATGCAGGATGATCCGGGGATCAGCGATTTCTGCGACGATCTCCGCAGTGGCATCCTTGCTACCGTCGTCGACAACAATGAGCTCGACTTCACAGGGATAGTCAGCCGCCAGCACCTCAAGGACGGCGCGCCTGATAGTTCTATGCTCGTTGTACGCGCACATGAGGATAGAAATCTTTATCTGCCGAGCACCGACTTCCGCGTCGACAGTCTCCCCATCTACGTTGATCGGCCTATAATCGAAAGATCGCGAATCACTCGAGATCCGCACTTCCCGGGCATGCTGAGTAACCGACATCCCTCGCCCCCTTAGCGGAATTAATGACCCTAGGCGGCAGCGGCCGGAGGGTTCCCCGATGTGCCTATTGGCGTCCACTCAGGGTCGACCGCCACCGCAGGTACATAGCGTACGACAGACAAGGCGCTTTGGTGGACGAACCGCCGCGCACAGCGTAACGACTTGTATCCGATCCCCTCCGGAAAGGGAGATGGGTACGACTTAAATCCGTTACCACCTAGCTTATTTGGATCTATATCTAGCCAGTAAGGATCTTTTTCGCGGCTGCCGACCAATCCGTCCTAGCCGGACAATTCTCCCTCAGCCGCAATTACTGCCGTGCTCGGCTAAGGCGTCCGGAAGTCCAGAGCCGGTGCTGGTGCGGGTGCCGGTTGCGTGTATGCGGGACCACGGTTCGAGGCGGGGAAGGGGGCGGCCACCGTCCAGCCCACGGCCCGCCACCGGCCTGCCTCGACTCCCTGGCAGGCGTCGATGAGCAGTGGATTCGCGGCCGCCGCGGCGGCCGCCGCGGGGTCGACCGCCGCGAATTCCGCCCACGCAGTGCCGACCAGTACGGCATCCGCGCCGGTGGCGGCGGCGACTGCCCCGTCGGCTTGGCGCAGGTGCGGGAACGCGACAAGCGCGTTACCTGCCGCTTGCGGATCGTAGACCACGACCCGCGCGCCAAGGCGGCTGAGCCGGTCCGCGACTTCCAAGCTCGGCGAGTCGCGGACGTCATCGGTGCCGGGCTTGAAGGCCGCGCCCCAGAGCGCGATCCGCTTACCCGACAGATCTCCGAGGGCCGCTTGCACGAGATCCACGACCTGCTGGCGGCGGCTTGAGTTGATCGTGTCGATCGCGGCGAGGAGGTCAGCCGCGCTGTGCGCCCCCGCATCGGCGGCGAACGCGGCCAGGCCCCGGACGTCCTTGGGCAGGCAGCCGCCGCCGTAGCCGATGCCCGCCGTCAGGAACGCGCGCCCGATCCTGGCATCCAGGCCCATCGCGTCAGCCAGCGTGGCCACGTCCGCACCCGTCTTCGCGCAAACGTCGGCCATCGCGTTGATGAACGACACCTTCGTGGCCAGGAACGCGTTCGCCGCCCCCTTGACCAGTTCCGCCGTGACCGCGTCGGTAGCGATCAGCGGTATTCCAATGTCGGTCAACGTCCGGTAGATCTCGCGGATGGTGGCCTCGGAGTCCGAGTCGGGGACGCCAACCACGATTCTGTCGGGGCGGGTCGTGTCCTCGATCGCGTGGCCTTCGCGCAGGAATTCGGGATTCCACGCGACCTTGACGCCATCTCCGGCCGGCGCCATGTCCCGCAGCTGGCCGGCCAACCGGGCCGTGGTGCCCGGCGGCACGGTCGACTTGCCGATAATGAGGGCCGGTCGGGTCAGGTGCGGTGCCAGTGCGGCGATGGCGCCGAACACCTGCGATAGGTCGTATCCGGCGCTGTCGGGCAGGCCGGGGGTGCCCACCCCGAGGAAATGCACAGCAGCGAAAGCCGCCGCCTCCTCGAAGCTTGTGGTGAACCTAAGCCGGCCAGAGCGAACGTGGCGGGCCAGCATCTCGTCAAGGCCAGGCTCGAGGAACCATGCACGCCCCGTGCACAGCAGGTCCACCCTGTCCTGGTCGATGTCCACGCCGAGCACCTGATGCCCGATCTCCGCCATACACGCGGCGTGCGTAGCGCCTAGATGCCCGCACCCGATCACCGTCAGCCTCATGGGCAAGATCCCTCCGGTCGTGTGAATTTGGCACTGATAACTGCGTCGTTGGTGTCGCCGACAAGCTCGCGTCATTCCGCAATGAGTGTCCCGGCCTCGAATCCATCACCAAGGAAGGACCGCCGTCATCGTCGGGCGGAAACCAACCCGGCATCGAGGGGAAAGTGGAGACGAGCCGAGGCCAGCAGGCGTCGTGTCCATAGCAAAGGGTCCGGAATACGCACTGATACCGGTGGCGCCCCCGACGGCTTCCCCGCCCGTCGCCCTGCCAAATTAACCATATCCAGCCGTCGCCTGTCCTTTCAATCGACCAAATAGTTACGTGACGTAAACGACCTGGATCTCTGGTCTTGTCAAGGATTAATTGGCCACGTCGGATTCGCCTCGATGTCTGTAGCTATGTCCACAGAGCCGCGTTCGGCGGAACCACGAGTCGCCCGTTCCGAAAATGTGCAATTAGGGAATTTCGGGCGGCGGCATCAGCGCGGACGGAACTCCGCCGGGCCAACTTGAGCCAAAGCCAGTCTTCGCGCATGCCTCTCCCGTAGTGTGTGTGCGCGCACCGACAGTGACGAGTGAGTTACTAGACGAGTGAGTTACTAAAGGAGACGAGCACGCCGATGGAAGTCAGTTCCGCCGACCTGCGGTCGGTCATGGAGGACGTCTGGGCCGGTCCAATCGGACTTGCCGCGGGCCGTGGGCCTGTGCTCGGCGCGGTCGTCGCCGCCCTGGAATCGTCGGGGCTTCGATCGATATGATGAAAAAAACATTTCACGCGGGCCGCCGCCCGTCACCGGTTTTTGCTGGCATTCTCGCAATATTGGGAATACCCATGCTTCTGACGCCTGCGCACGGAGCGCCTGGTGCCACAATTACGGCCGGGGACTCAAAGGCTCATTGCATTACCCTGGGATTTCCGGGCGGGGTACTTGACCAATCGATGATTACGGTGGCAGGCCTCTTGACGGGAGTTACCTACAATTGCTTGGGGACATTCGCGAGCCCTACTCCGACCTGGGCCGAGTGGGAGACCCCATGGATGTTCTCCACTGGTTATGACGGCTGGGATGCGTGGCTGGCCAAGAGCCCCGCACACCAGGTTGTCATGGGCATGGACCTCATACCGCAGTCAGTCTCCGACAATACGGATCCACTAACCTGGGAACAACCGTGCGCCGACGGCAGCTATGACCAGTACGCGACCGCACTGGCCCAGAACCTCGTATCGTATGGTGCCGGGGACATAGTCATCCGTCTTGGCGTTGAGGCCAATGGGAATTGGGAAGACGACTATGTCGGGTCGACTGCTCCCGAAATGAGCGCTTGGGCTAAGTGTTATGACAATGAGGTAGCCGCCATGCGCGCAGTATCCGGGGCGAATTTCCTCTTCGTCTGGAATCCGAACGTCTGCACCGCCGACCTTCCACTGAGCGAATGGTATCCAGGCAACTCTTATGTCGATATTATCGGGGTCGACGCTTACGATATAGATTGCTGGACGCTCAAGTCGGTGTCGCAGGAAGGGTGGTCAGCGTATTACACTGACAAGGCCGCCAGCACTCCGGGCGATAACGATTTCCCGAGTCTCGCCGATATCGAGGCCTTTGCCGCGGCCAACGGAAAGCCGCTGAGCTTCCCCGAATGGGGCCTTATTAATGGCTGGCCGGACGATCCGACCTATGTCACCGATCTGGGACAAATGTTCAGTGACGACAATTTCTCTTTCGAAAGCTACTTCGACGAGAGTACCGACGAGGTAATTCCACTGGGTTTGGCCATTCCGAACGCTACGGCCGCTTACTCGCAGGCGTTTAGATAGGCGCCACTTGGGAAGAAGGTGCCAGAAATGCAGAATGGCGTTGGAGCAAGCGCTCCATGCCGCCTACTACAGGTGATTGTCGGACATAAATTCCCGATTTATTTCGAGAACGCGATCAATTCCGTCCTGCACATGACGACAGACGATGACATTCTCGTTGTCGATAACGCGAGCAATGAATCAGACATCACCGAGCGACTCCGGGCGCTCGCCAGTGCCCATCCCCGTATTCGACTCGTGCTCCGCACCAGCAACGACCTCTCACGCAACAGCAAGGTCGGCGGCCTCTATGACGCATACAACGACGTCATGACCTACGCACTCGAGCAAGGATACGACTACGTCCATATCATGCAGCACGACATGCAGATGCTCTGGTGGGATGATTCCATTATGAGGCGCGCACGGGAAATATTCGCAGAATATCCCGAATGCGTCAACATTTCAATGCAAGTACCTTCCGTGACATTCCGCCTCTCCCGCCTTTTGGATTACGTGAAGCCGAAGCTGATACTTCTCTCCAGATATGGACTTACCGACACCGGACTGTATGACATGGCCAAGTGGCGTGCTCGAGATATGCGATTTAGTGACAGCGAGACGGCACACGCGCTCAAATACCTCAACCAGGGGCTACAAGTATTCATCCATCCGCTGCCCACCGTCGCACCAATCCCGTGGCCCGCGGTAGTGCGCAGTGGAAAGGTAGTCGGACACGAAGTTAAGTCTCGCCAGGAGCTTCTGCTTCGGCCACTCTCCGCGGCCGAGATCACGTTCGCCAAGGAGACTACCGAGCCGGTCTGGGCCGAGGACATCTGTGTCCCGTGGGGCTGGACCTGCCTGACGCCTTATTGGACGTCGGACCTGCGGAGCATCAACTACCTGGTGTCCCTATACCGTGCTATCCGACACCGCGGGCTGCGCGCCGCGTGGCCACGCTGGGAGCGCCGCGGCCTGTCAGCCGGCGGATCGCTGCGCGGGGTACAGCGGCAGCCGAGATTCGGCATGCCAGTGGTCATAGCGGTGCCGATATGGCATTTGCTGCGTCGGGCCATCATGCGTAGTCGACGGTAGGGGGGATACCGTGACAACACCTGGAGTGCGGCCATTGACGGAAATTGACCTGGCGCAACCAGGTCCCGGCGTGCTGTCGTCGTCGCGGCTTCACGTAGGAGAGGTGCTCACCTGGCTGGCTCGGGTTTCGCTGCCCAGTTCGTTCCTGCTCCCGATCGCCGCGCGACGTGGCCTGCTGCGGCTGATCGGCATGCAGGTAGGCAGGAAAGTGACCGGCCTAAAGCAGTGCGGGTTCGAGACGAAGCGGGTAAGCATCGGAGACGGCTCGTACATTAACGTCGGGTGCTGGTTTGAGGGCGGTGGGCGCATCGACATCGGCCGCAACGTCTTCCTCGGCCCGCGAGTGATGGTCCTGACGTCGATCCATGAAATCGACTCGAACGGCCAGGCGGCGCGAGCGCCCGTCTTCAGTCAGGTGCGTATCAGCGACCGATGCTGGCTTGGGGCCCGTGCGACGATCATGCCCGGCGTGACCATCGGCGAGGGAACCATCATCGGCGCGGGCGCGGTGGTGACCCACGACTGTGAGCCCGGCGCGGTGTATGTCGGCGTGCCCGCACGGCGGGTGCGCTGAGGCCCGGCCCGATTCCGGGCCGGGCCTCAGCTCCTGCTTACGCGCACCTCTGCAACGTTACGCGTACCGCTGCACCATGGCCCCGAGGTTCGGCAGCGCCGCCTCGATGTGCTTGGTCGCACCGCCGCGCACGGCGTTGTAAAGCTTGACCACCGTGGGCCTGCGGGACTCGCGGCCCTTGGCGTCGGTGACCGCGAGCAATGCCTCCGAGACCTCCTCGGGCCGCTTGGCGAGGTAGTCGCCGAACCCCGCGCCGCCGGTCGCGTTGAAGTCCGCCCAGTACGGCTCAAGCGCCTCCACCCAGCCCGGAAGCAGAACGTTGATGATGTTCTGGTAGTAACCGGGCGCAAACGCGGTTAGCCCCTTGTAAGCCACCTTGAGCCCGGTCGCGGAAAGCCCGGACTTGCTGGCAAGCTCCTGATCGACCAGCGCCTGGGTGTCCGCGACAACCTGCGGCTGTACGGCCGGGGTGAGCAGCATCTCCTGCAGTGTGGGGGCCATGAAAGGATCTTTCTCCTCTTAACGAACTGTATTAGGGTTTTTCATGGCTACCGTACTGATAAGGCGCGGGCCGGCAACGCCATTTCACGAGACAGTTACCAAATGTCTAGATCCGCGATGGGGACCCGCAGCACAACGATTTGCGACCCGCCCATAGGCGATACTTTTCCTTCATGAGGGCACACGCCGGCCCGGCCCGTTTCCGGGCCGGGCCGGGCCGTCGGCTGCTACTTACGCGTGCCGCTGCACCATGGCCCCGAGGTTCGGCAGCGCCGCCTCGATGTGCTTGGCGGCGCCGCCGCGCACGGCGTTGTAAAGCTTGACCACCGTGGGCCTGCCGGAATCGCGCCCCGCGGCATCGGTGACCGAGAGCAGCGCCTCAGCGACCTCCTCGGGCCGCTTGGCCAGGTAGTCACCGAACCCCGCGCCGCCGGTCGCGTTGAAGTCCGCCCAGTACGGCTCAAGCGCGTCCACCCAGCCCGGGAGCAGAGATTCGATGGTTTGCTGGTAGTAGCCAGGCGCAAACGCGGTTATCCCCTTGTAAGCGACCTTGAGCCCAGTCGCGGAGATCCCGGACTTGCTGGCCAGCTCCTGATCGACCAGCGCCTGGGTGTCCGCGACAACCTGCGGCTTGGTGGCCGGGGTGAGCAGCGTCTCCTGGAGTGTGAGCGCCATGTGGGGATCTTTCTCCTCTTTGCGAACGGTATCGGCTTTCGTGGATACGGTACTGATGAGCCGGGGCCGGGCAGCCCCATTTCACAGGACAGTTACCAAACGCCCGGCGCCGCGATGGTGACGAGCCTCACAGGGATTAGGCGAGCCTGCCCGCGGGCAATTCAGCCCGCGCGCCCCAGCTGTTCGTCGATGATGAGGTACGGCCTGACATCGTGTTGGTTCGCCCATCGCTGGACTCGGTACAACTTGATCGTGCCGAGTTCCACCAGCCGGTGGAAGGCGGCCAGGTGGTTCGCCAGGGTCCGGCCCTTACCGCCCAGGTTCGGGTACCAGTCGGCCGTCTTGAACAGCCCGTCCGGGCCAGCGAGTACGTCGTGCCTGTTCCTGGCCCAATTCTCCAAAGTCTGGTCACGCCGCAGACCGTGCCGCCGGGCGATGTCCTCGACCTCGCTCTGCTGGCGGACGTGCGGGGCCGGGAGCGGCGGCCAGGAGAGGTGGCTGCCGAAATACGCGATCAGCGCCTCCTGGGTGGCGGGCGTCGGGTTAATCCGGGGATAGGTGAGCCGCTGGGTCTGCCCGGAGAGCGACGCCGGCTCCTTGGCGGCCAGGATGAGCAGCCGGAATGCCTCGCCGTTCTCGTTGCGCCTGAGCGCGCGGGGCTTGACCGGTATCCAGACGGCGACGTCGGTGCCGCACATCGGCATCTCTGACTGCGGCGGGAGGGGGACCGCGGAGAGCCCGTACTGCTGAACCCGGAGGGTGTTCGTGTGCCCGCTGTTGCGGATGATCCAGAATTGGGTGTCCCTCTCCCACCTGACCGTAACCGGCTCGGACGCCATCCCGACCGCGGGCGGCGGCTTCAGGTACTTCTCGGTCGGCGTGTCCTGGCCGCCCTCCACCGAGACACGCAGGGTGCCACCAGAAAACAACGTCTTCATCGGCTGCCCGCCGGCCGGCCACATCGCGTGGCTCATGCCGTCCTGGTCGACGTCGTAGAGCCAGGCGCGCAATTCCGCCGGGGTCATGGGCGTCATGAGGCCTCCTCTGGTTCCACGACAACTTACACCGGTTTAGCCCGCAGCCTGCCGAGTCGGCAGCGTGTCAGGTAGCGGAAGATAGGAGCATGCGCTTCATCCACGACACCCTGCCTCAGCGCGTCTGCTTCGGCTCCGGCGAGGCGGCGGCCAACCTCGGCAACGAGATAGCCGGTCTCGGTGCGGGCAGGGTCATGCTGATCGCGTCCAAGTCTGGTATGCGCACGGCCGATGAGATAGCCGCGGGCCTCCCGGTCGCGCTCCGGCACGACGACGTGGTCATGCACGTCCCCGTCGAGGTGGCCGAACGCGCCCGGCAGGCGGCGGCCGCGAGCGACATTGACGCCCTGGTCAGCGTCGGCGGCGGCTCGGCGACCGGGCTGGCCAAGGCGATCGCGATGACGACCGGGCTGCCGATCATCGCGGTCCCGACCACGTACGCGGGGTCCGAGGCCACCGCGGTCTGGGGCCTCACCGAAGGCGCCAGGAAGACGACCGGCGTTGACCTCAAGGTGCTGCCGAAGGTCATCATCTACGACGCCGCGCTCACCACGTCCCTGCCGGTCGACCTGAGCGTCGCATCGGGCCTGAACGCGCTCGCCCACTGCGTCGACGCGATGTGGGGGCCGAACGCGGATCCCATCGACGCCGCTATCGCAGCCGAGGGCATCAGGTCACTCGCGGCCGGCCTGCCCCAGGTGGCCGCGGAGCCCGAGGGGCTCGAGGGCCGCGAGCGCACCCTGTACGCGGCGTACTTGTCGGCCGCCGCGTTCGCGTCGGCTGGCTCCGGGTTGCATCACAAGATCTGCCATGTCCTCGGCGGCAGGTACAACCTGCCGCACGCCCAGACGCACGCGACCGTGCTCCCCTATGTCCTGGCGTTCAACGGGCCCGCGGCCCCGGACGCCGAGCATCGGATCGCCCACGCGTTCGGCTCGGCGACCGCACTCGACGGCCTCGAAGCGCTCAAGCGGCAACTGAACGCCCCCCGCGCGCTGCGGGACTACGGCTTTACCGAGGACTCGATCGCCGACGCGGCCGACGCGATCCTCCCGTCTGTCCCGCCGTCCAACCCGCGCCTGGTTTCCGCCGCGGACCTCCGCACGCTGCTCCGCGCCGCCTGGGCGGGCACCGCCCCGGCCCAGGTGTTCTAGCGAAGATCAGTTGCACGGGTCGTAAAGAACCACCGTGCCGGCCCAGAGATCGCCCGCTGACCGCCGGGTCTTGCTGAGCAGCCAGACGAAAAACCCCCAGACCAGCCCGGCGCTCAGGAAAAGGCCGAGAACCTGGCGTATCGCCATCTCGTCCCGGCCTGCCACCCGGCCATCTTGCGGTAGCCAGCAGCGCAGGCTGATGATCCGCTGCGCTGGCGTCTGCCCGTGGCCCCAGGTGAACACGCTCCAGCCGATATAGCCGATCCCGAGGGTGACGGCGAACAGCAGCAGCCCGAGGAGGAAAGAGGCGGCCACCTGTGCGCGGCTCGCGAGCCGCAGGTCCGGCGGCAGGGCCGGAACAAACTCCGGTTGCCCGGTCCTGACCTGCTCCGCGCCTGTCATGTCGGCCTCGCTTCTGGGGGTGGCTGACCTAACCCGACGCTATACCTCTGCGGCCCTGCAAGTGGCGGCGACCGAGGTCAGAACGCGCGGAACACGGGGTGGCTATTCGCCCACCACACCAGGATCACCTTTCCGACGATGCTCGGTCCTTCGATCGGCCCCCAGTAGCGGCTGTCGCACGAGATCGCCCGGTTGTCGCCAAGCACGTAGAAGTCACCAGCCGGCACCCGGTAGGGGTGCTGTTCGCTCGCGTCCGGTATCGGCGGCCCGAGCGGGTCGTCGGACGGCAGGTAGGGCTCGGCCAGCAGCCGCCCGTCCACGTAGATGTGGTTGCCCGACGAGTAGATCGTCTGCCCCGGCAAGGCGATGACGCGCTTGACCAGATCGCCGTTGGCCGGCCCGGGGCAGTCGTCGAGTGGCGGGTGGCTGAACACCACGATGTCGCCCTCGCGTACGTCATGCCAGTTGAAGAACGCCTTCTGGACCAGGATCCGGTCGTACACGCCAAGCGTGGGCACCATAGACGAGGTGGGGATGAAGTAGGTCTGGAACACGAACGTCCGCACCAGGCCGGCCAGCACCACCGCCACCAGAACGGTGCCGACCGTCTCGACCAGCGTCCGCTTCCAGCCGCGGCGCCGGCGCCCGGTTGAGTCAGCCGGGCCGGCGTCAGCAGGATCGGCCATGGCCGGCCTCCCAGCTGATCAGCTGCGGGCGGCTCATGGCGGAGGTCATGACGGGAGCGGGCTCGGCCAAGTTGGGCCGGCACTGCGCGTGTCCGCTCGCCTGGCTCGTGCTGGCCGCCCTGGCCGGCGCCGCCGAGGCCAGCAGTCCGGCCGAGGCGCCCAGCGAACAGGCCGCCACCAGCAGCGCGCACGCCACCGCGGTCAGGCGCGCGCCGGGCCGCCGCGTCAGACGCTCCCGCGCCGCGCCGGTTAGGTAGCTCAGGGCAATCGAGCCTGCCGGGGTCCCGTCCTTCATGAGCAGCGCGGCCAGCTCGGCCGCCTCCGCACCGTGCCGCTGCCGCCAGCGGGCCGGGTAGCAGCGCAGCGCGGTGCCGACCAGCCTCGTCGCCCGGGGTTCGTCCATCAGATGCCGCCTAGCTGCAGCCGCAGCCGGCCGGCCGCGCTGACTCGCTCAAGCGAATCGAGGTGCACGCGGAGAGCGGCCGCACCCGGCTCGGTAATCCGGTAGGGATGGCGCCGGTCGTCGGTAGGCAGCGGCTCGATCAGGCCGAGCCGCTCGAGCCGGTCAAGCGCGCCGTAGAGCGTGCCGGGCCCGAGCTCGACGCCGGCCAGCCCCTTGATGTCCTGGATCAGCACGTAGCCGTGCTTGGGCCCGTCGGCCAGGCTGATCAGAATCAGCACCGACGCCTCGCCAACCCGCCGCAGGACGTCCCGTCCGTCACTGCCGTCCCGTTTGATCACGGCCACCCGCCTCCTTACTACGTCGGTCAATATATCAGTCAACGTAGTAGTCGCGATAGTCCTCTCCGGGGACGCCGATGATCATGGCGCGCCGGCTCGCGGCCTGCTTACATTAGGGGTCGGGAGGCGCTCATGGAAAGCCGCAGGCCGGCTGGGTCTGGCAGTTCCCCGGCGGCGACGCTTTACGACGTGGCGCGGGCGGCCGCCGTCTCTACCGCCACGGTCTCCCGGGTGGTCCACGGCCAGGAAAGTGTCCGCCTGTCTACCCGGCGGCGCGTGCTCGATGCCATCGACGCGCTCGGCTATGTCCCTGACGGCGCGGCGCAGAGCCTGGCCCAGCGGCGCAAGGAAGTGATCGGGTTGGTTGCCGTAGAAAGCCGCGGGCCCGAGACCGATGTCGAGCGCGAGGGCTTCCTGTTCATCGAGGAGGTGCTGCGCGGCGTTGAGCGGCCGCTTGGTGATCTCGGCTGGTCGGTGCTGATCTCCTTCCTGCGCGGCTCCGGCCTGGCAAGCGCCTACCAGCGGATGCGGAAGATCTCAGCCAAGGTGGACGGGATGATCATCGCCGAGGGCATCGCCGACCCGAAGCAGCTGGCGCTGCTGGCAACGCGCGTCCCGATCGGGCTGATCGCCGCCTATCCCGACGGGCTGCAGGCCGACGCCATCGGCGTGGACAACCGCTCGGGCACCACCGCCGCGGTCCGCCACATGATCGAGCAGCACGGCCGGACCAGGCTGTTCTACATCGCGGGCCCGGCGGAAGCCCCGGACGCGCGGGAACGGCGCGGCGCGTTCGAGGAGGCGGTCGCCGCGTATCCAGCGGCGACCGTGGCCGGCCTCTTCGAAGGCCGCTTCGCTGCCATGAGCGGCCAGCTGGCGGTGCGCGAGATCCTGGCCGGGCCGCGCCGGGAACTGCCGGACGCGATCATCTGCGGCAACGACCAGACCGCGATCGGCGCCATGCGCGAGCTGCAGGCAGCCGGCCTTCGGGTACCGGCCGACGTCGGAGTGGTCGGCTTCGACGACATGCACCTCAGCGCCCTGCTCGCGCCGCCGCTGACCACCGTCCGCCAGCCAATGCGGCTGCTCGGCGAGCGCGCCTGCTCCCGCCTGCTTGAGCGGATAGCCGATCCGTCGCTTCCGCCGCGGTCCGAGCGCCTCCCGGCCGAGCTCATCATCAGGGAAAGCTGCGGCTGCCGTTGAGTAATAATCTGTTCGGCAGCTCTGCCGCCGCGTTCTCCGGAAGCCGGAACTTACTTGGCGAATGGGACATATCGTGAACGGCGTGACGCAAACGTGGGTAGTTGAGCCATCGGGGCCGCTGCGCGGGGACATCTCCGTGCGCGGCTCTAAGAATGCCGTGACCAAGCACATGGTGGCAGCGATGCTGGGCGACGCCCCGAGTGTCATCCGCAACGCCCCGCAAGTTGGGGACGTGGACATCACCGCGGCGATGCTGGAGTCGGCTGGTTTCCACGTCGGTCGCGAGGACGGCGAGATCACGATCGCCCCCGGAAGCGAAGTAAGGCCGAAGGTCCCCGAGGCGTTCACTGGCCTCAACCGGATCCCGATCCTGATGCTCGGCCCGCTGCTGCACCTGACCGGTGAAGCGTTCGTCCCGCTGGTCGGCGGCGACCCGATCGGGCGGCGGCCGGTCGACTTCCATGTCGACGCGCTCAGGGCCCTCGGCGCCGAGGTCAGCTTCGGGCCAACCGGGATCACCGCCAAGGCGACCAGGCTGCATGGCGCGCGCATCACGCTGCCCTACCCGAGCGTCGGCGCGACCGAGACGGTGCTGCTGTCCGCGGTCACCGCCGAGGGCAAGACCGTGCTGCGAAACGCGGCCACCGAGCCGGAAGTCGTCGAACTCGCGCTGTTCCTGCAGCGGATGGGCGCCCAAATCGAGCTCAGCCCCGACCGGCGCATCGTCATCGAAGGCGTGCCCAAGCTCAAGGCCGCGTCCACCCGGCTGGCGGGCGACCGCCTGGAGGCCTTCTCCTATCTGGTCGCGGGCCTCATCACCGGCGGCGAGGTGCGGGTGCACGGCTGCCCGCAGGACCGGCTGGTCACCGCGATCACCACCCTGGCCCGGATGGGCACCCGGTTCGACATCACCGACGAGTGGATCACCGCGTCCGCACCGGGCGGGCTGCGCCCGGCCGCGGTGCACACCGACACCCACCCCGGCTTCATGACCGACTGGCAGCAGCCCCTGATGGTGCTGTTCACGCAGGCCCACGGCATGTCGGTGCTGCACGAGACGGTTTTTGAGAACCGCCTGGTGTACGTGCCCGCGCTGCAGAAGATGGGCTGCGAGATCGAGGTCTTCGCGGCCTGCCTGGGCGGTCCCGCCTGCCGTTTCCACGACGGGAACGCCATGCACTCGGCGGTCATCCGGGGCGTGTCCAAGCTGCGCGGCGCCGAGGTCGAGCTGCCGGATGTACGCGCGGGCTTCTCCGCGGTGCTCGCCGCGTCCGTGGCCGACCGGCCGTCGACGCTGCACGGCGTGCACCACATCGAGCGCGGCTACCACCGGCCGTTCGACCAGTTCGCATCCCTCGGCCTGCGCATCTCAAGGACCGGCGCATAAGACCGGCGCCTGAGCGCCGGCGCGGTCAGGCCTCGGCCGGATCAGCGGCTCTGGCCGCCCGCTCAATCCTTGCGCGGTAGGCGTCCCAGTGGGCCGCGTCGCGTCCCTCCAGGACCACGCTCTGCGCGCCCGCGCCGACCGCGCCATCGAGCTGTTCACGCAGGATGTCGGCGTGACCGGCATGCCGGCTGGTCTCGGTGATGACGTGGACCAGGATGTTGAAGAGCTTTACGTCGGGGCGCGGCCACCAGGGGACATAGCCGGCGGCATCGATGGGGAGTGCCTTGATCGTCGCGTCAGAGTGCTCCCACGCCCGCCGGTAGCCGTCGATGATCCCGGCCCTTGTCTCGTGCTCAGCCACCCACATGCAGGCGCGGGTCGCTTCGTCGTCGTCCCAGCGGGGCAGGGGTTCGGGGGACGGGCGGCCGAAGATCTCGCCGAAGTACCAGCCCTCCGTTACCGTCAGGTGCTTGACCAGACCGAGAAGGTTAGTCCCGGTGACGGTCAGCGGGCGGCGGATGTCGTACTCGGAGAGCCCGTCGAGCTTCGAGAGCAGCCCCTCGCGTATCCACCGCAGGTCGTCCTGGAGATAATCCTTCGCGAATTCATCAATCACGGGGCACGAGTCTGCCAGCGCGGCAGGCACTTGTCCGGAATCCCGCGCATATTCGGTTGCCTCCTCCCCGCCCGTAGAGCAGTAACCGCGAGGACGAGGAGGACGAGCCCAGCCGCGGGGGCCAGCGCCAGGGCGGCGGCGGAGCCCCACGCGTCGGCGGCACGGCCCGCGAGCGCCGCGGCCAGTGCCGAGCCGGCCGCACTGGCGGAGTTGCACCAGGTGAACGCCTGGGTGAGAACGGCCGGGGTGACGACCTTTTCCGTGCGGACGTTCAGCAGGGTGAGCGTTGGCGGCACCGCCACCTCGGTGACTACCACCGCCGCGGCGAGCCAGACGGCGGACGGCGCGAGCGGAAGCAGCAGCGCCGTGCCGGTCAGGTAGGCGGCGGCGAAGACGAGTTGGCGGCGCGCCGGGGTGGTGTGCCGTCGCCGCCCGTAGAGCCAGCCGGAAAGCAGCCCGCTAAGGCCGGAGGCCGCGATGATCGGCGCGGCCACGCCGGGAACGCCGTGGCTGACGGCGAAGGAACTGACCGAGATCGCCATCGTTCCGAAGTACAGCCCGATGGCCAGGTTGAGCAGCGCGAGCAGCACGAAGGCCGGCTGCAGGAGGGGCCGTCCGGTGCGGGCACGCCCGGCGTGCCCGGCGTGCCCGGCGTGCTCGCGGGCGGGCGGGGGCGCGGTGCCGCGCTGGACGGCCAGCGCTCCGCCACCGCCGAGGATCAGGACCGCCGCGATGATGCTGGCCAGGGTCGCGTCGCCGGCCGCGCCGAGCGAGGTGACCAGGACCGGCCCGAGGAGGAAGGAACCGGCGTTGGCCAGGGATTCCAGCGAGAAGGCGGCGGGCAGTTCGTCGTCCCGTTCGCCGCGCAGCAGGTGGGCCCAGCGAGCCGAGGACAGCGCGCCGAGCTGCGGGACGACTGCCCCGGCGCAGGTGGCGGCGGCTATCGCCGCGGCCGGGGTGGTGGATAGCAGGACGCAGGCGATGGCCGCGCCGTGGGCGAGGAGGGAGAAGGGCAGGACGCGGGTCTGGCCGAATCGGTCGATCAGGCGGGCCAACTGCGGGCCGACCAGCGCCTCGGC
The DNA here is from genome assembly GCA_050013875.1 of Trebonia sp. GTDB lineage: Bacteria > Actinomycetota > Actinomycetes > Streptosporangiales > Streptosporangiaceae > Trebonia. The sequence goes on from JBEKEK010000040.1 coordinate 43,651, forward strand.
GAGGGCGAACCCGGCGGCGGCGAGACCGGCGGTGCCATAGGAGCCGGTGCGGGCGTGCAGCAGCCAGACCAGCCCGAGGCCGGTCATGGCGATGCCGGTACGGCCGACAGCGGCGGAGAAGAAGAAGGCGGCGGCGCCGGGAGTGCGCAGCAGAGGACGGTAACCGGCATCGGCGTGGGACATGAGCGTCCTTCATCGCCGCACGGCGGGACGGGCCACCTGGGCCCGCCGAGGGACGTCCAAGACCGCGGCTGGACGGGACACACGCCCTAGCCGCCGCCCCGACACCAAGCGGAGGAGAAACGTCAGGCCCAGGCCAAGGCGGGTCGGGGCGACTACCCAATGGTAACAGGACCGACAAGAGCCAGGTTCACGGAAAGGGGATGCGGCGCGAGTGGGTCGCCACCGCGGTTGACGCCGCCCAATCGCGGACCGTATCGAGCATCGCGAGTCGCTTGGCTGCCAGCAGCAGCGCATAGGAGACCCTGGGCGGCAGGAACTGGGTGATCGGGGACCGGCGGGCCCCGAAGAGGACGCCGAGTTGCCGCGGCTCCAGATCCATGTACCGGGGAAGGTTCTCGAACCACCGCTGGCTGCATCGGGCTGCGGTCAAGACGGGAATCGATTCGGCTATTCGTTGCTTTTCGTATGATTTGAGAGCGGATTCAATATCATCGTGCCGATGCAGGTGGTCGGCAAGCGCGATGGCATCTTCGATGGCGAGTGTCGTGCCCATTCCTATGGAGTGGTGCGAGGTATGTGCACTGTCCCCGATGAGTACGATTTTGCCAGAATGCCAGTGTTCGTTGCTTATGGCCTTGAAGTTCAGCCATCGCGCCTTGCTGCCGCCACCGAGATCGCTAGTCAGCCGATGGCCATCCAGGCAATCCTTGAACAAGCCTTCGATAACTGGCAGTGCATCGTCTACCGACATCGAGCCGAAACCAAGTCCGGCCCACGCGGCCGCGGTGCATTCCACGACGACCGCGCTCGACTCGGCGCCCACTGCGAAGGTGACGGCCCATATCCAATAGTCACCCTTCGGCACGAAGGTGAAGTCGAATGAGTCGGGTTTTCTGTCCGTACCCAGCCAGAGGTATTTGTTAGAGCCCGGCCTCTCAGTGGTCTGGAAGCCGCCGGCCTCACTGCGCACCTGGCTGTTGACGCCGTCGGCCGCGATGATGAGGTCCGCCTCCGGTAGCTGGGACAGGTCCACGATTTCCCTGCCGTACTCGATGCGCACGCCCAGGGCCGCCGCCCTGGCGGCCAGGATGCCCGTCAGTTGCTGCCGGGTGATGTTGTAGTCCTCGCCGACCTGAACCACTACCTTCTCGCCGCGGCTGTACAGCACCTGCTCGCGGACGATAAAAGCGTTCCTGTGTATCAGGTCGGCTGATTCTTTATCCTGTTCGTACAGCCGCGCGATAAGATCCCGCCCAATCGTTATTCCGGCGCCAGCGGTCGATCCCGCACTGCTCCGCTCGAAGAGCGTGATGTCGTGCCCCGGGTCACGCAGTTTTATGAGAATGGATGCGTAAAGGCCCGCTGGCCCGCCGCCAACACACACGATATTCATATCCGCCGCTCCTCTAAAGTCCCAACAATGTAGACGATGGTTGCCCCGGCGGAACCCTGCGCAGCTGAGGAAGTCAGGGAACCGGTGACACGAAGCTAGCAGGAAGGTACTCTCCGTTCCCACTTGTTACTGTGCGCAAGCGACCACCGTCACCCGGCCGGGCCAGTGCGTCAATGATTCGATCTACAGCCGGCTGCCAGTGCGTTCACTGATCATTGACACGCCGCTGATAGCGGCCGGCACTGAAATTCCCCGCGCCGACAGTCCGGCGTGTCGGGTCGCGGGCGACCACGCTGCCGGGGTCTTGGTCGGCGTGTTTCTGCAGGTGAGAGGCGAGCCGCGTTGGGGAATCGAACCCCAGACCTACGCATTACGAGTGCGTCGCTCTGGCCGACTGAGCTAACGCGGCGTGCCGTCCTTGCGGACTGCGCCCCGCTAGTCTACAGGTTCCGCAGTGTGCGTTGCCGCGCCCGGCATAACAAGGCAGGTGCGACAATCGGTGGGTGCGACTGAGTGAAGATGAAGCGCGGGCGCGGCTGATCGCCGCGCGGGTGGCGCGGCTGGCGACGGCCGGGGCTGACGGGCAGCCGTACCTGGTGCCCGTCACGTTCGCGGTTGATGACGACCTGATCTACATCACCGTCGACCACAAGCCCAAGACGACAACGAAGCTGAAGCGGCTCCGCAACATCAGGGAGAACCCGCGCGTCGCGATCCTCGCCGATCACTACGACGACGACTGGGACCAGCTCTGGTGGGTACGCGTCGACGGCTGGGCCAGCGTCGTCGAGGACGGCCGGGCCGTCGCGCACCCGATCGACGCGCTCGCCGAGCGCTACGAGCAGTACCGGACGACCCGCCCGGGAGGTCCCGTCATCGTCATCCAGGCCGACAACTGGAGCGGCTGGTCAAGCACCTGACCCGCACCGCGCGGCACTCAGCAGCACGTCAGCCCCCGGCGCGCCACAGTCGGTACAGGTCCGTCAGGTCGGTACGCATGTCAGGCGTCAGGTCCTCCGGCGTGAGCCGGCCGGCCAGCCGGATCGTCTCGCGCATCTGCGCCAGATATTCGGTGCAGTGCGGGCAGCCCTCCAGATGTCCCTCGAACCGCCGCCGGTCGGCCGCCGACAGCGCACCCTCCAGGTAGTCGGTCACCAACTCCACGACCTGCTGGCAGACTAGGTCAGGAAGGCGGGACCGGAAGCGCAGCCACGGGAAGGCCCGCTGGAATCTGATACTCATCGCGCCGCACCTCCCAGTTCCGACTCGAGCGCCTGCCTTAGCTTCGCGCGGCCCCTGTGCAGCAGGACCCGCTGGTTGGCCTCACTGATCGCGAGCACCTGGCAGACGTCCGCGCTGGTCAGTTCCTCCACGTCGCGCAGGAGCACGACTTCGCGCTGCCGCGCGGGCAGCGTGTCGAGCAGGACCCGGAGGAGCTCAGCGACCTTAACCGCATCGATGCGGTTCTCCGCTTCCTCGATCCAGTGCTCGGGCGGCTCCGCCCACGCCCCATCGGGGCCAAAGCGGGACGCGTCCACCACCGGCCCGGCGTCGGCCACCGGGACCGACCGCGCCTCGCGCACGCCGGTCGTCCGCGCCCGGTTGACGAGGATGGAGAACAGCCAGGTCTTCAGCGACGAACGGCCCTCGAACGCGGTCAGCCCGCGCAACGCCGCCAGCCAGGTGTCCTGGACAACCTCCTCGGCCACCGCCCGGCTGGGGACGAATGACAGCGCAAGGCGGAGCATGGCACCGTTGTGCCGCTCAACGAGGGTGACGAACGCCCGCTCGTCTCCCGCCCGCAGCCGCCGCAGCAGCTCCCCGTCCGATTCCATCGCTGGCAGCGTAGCGCCCTCCTGGCAGGCCGGCCGCGGATCGTCAGAAACGGTCTCTCCGCGGCCGGTCCTGTTCACTTCATCGGTGTTCGGTCGCGTTCAGATCAGCCGGCGGTGATGCCTTCGCCGCCCGCTGAGCCCGCCACGGTGACCGAGCCGATGGATGCCAGCGAACCGCCGGCACCCACGGCGAACTCATCGACGATGCCCGCCTTGCCGGTCTGCACGTAAAGGAACCGCCCGTGCCCGGCGGCCGCCGCGTCCACGGTCCCCGCGTCGGTCGTCGTGTTCCCGAGCGCGGTCAGGCCACCGGACGAGCCGGCCGAGTAACCGCTGACCGACCCGCTCCCGGCGTTGGACGCGTAGAAGTACCGGCCGTCGCGGACAATCCAGCAGGTCGCCATCTGCCCGGTGTCCGAGACCGCGAGCTGCGCGAGGACGCCGCCAGACCGCAGCGAGAACGTCGCGACGGCGTTCGGCCCGGCCTCCGCGGCAACTACGTGCCCGGATCGGTCGAACGCAACCGCGAACGGCACGTCTCCGGCCAGGGTGTTCACGGTCGGCGCGGCCGACAGGGTGCCGTCAGGGTGGACAGCGAAGACGTCGATGGCGTTGGTGGCCGCCTTCGTGGTGACGAGCAGCGACCTCCCGTCGGGGCTGAAGGTTACCTGCCCGGGCGTGCCGGTGAACGGCGTCGCGGCCGTCGTGCCGAGACCGAGGCTCCGGGCTGAGCCGGGGATCGGCGAGACCCAGCCGCCGGAGATGCGGTACCCGGACAGCGTTCCGCCGCCGAGCGCGTTGAGAACGTAGGCGTGGTTCCCGTGCACCGTCACGCTGACTGGGAAGTCGCCGCCCGACCAGATGACCTGGGTCAGCTTGAGCTGGTCACCGCGGACCTTGAAAACGGAGACATTGTCGCTGCCCGGGTTGACCGCGAAGAGCAGGCCGCTGGCCTGGTCATAGGTGAGCGCCCCCTCCGAGGCGGTGTGGTCAACGACGGAGCCGCTGAGTATGCCGCCTAGGCCGTGGGTGTAGTAGGTGCCCGCCAGCGTCAGCGCGCCGCCGGCGGCGCGATGGTAGGCGGCGACCGCGTTGGCCGCCGTGTTATCGGTCATGACGAAGACGGCCGGACCTGCCTGGGGACCGTGCCGATGCGCGGGGGATGCCGGTGCCGGCCTGGTGGCGGCGGACGCGGACGCGACGGGTACCGCGATTGCCGCGAGCGCGATGGCCGCCACGGCGGCTGGCGCGAGACGACTGAGTGCCTTCACGAGGTTCCCCTTCCTTGGGGATAGACCTGACTGGGACGCAGCAGCTGCGCCCGTTCAGTCCCCGGGAAGGGCCAAGCGTTACACCGGATTACCCGCCGGCTTGCTCGCCGGCCAGATGAGTCGACTCGTAGGCCTTGCGGGACCCGCACACGCTGGCGACCGAGCAGACGCAACTGCGGCCGTCACCGGTCAGCTTCACCACGACGCTGTCGGACGGCACGTTGTGCCCGACGACAGTGCCGGGGCCTTCCTCGGTCTCGACCTGGGTCCCCGTGCGGGGCGCGTCCTTCTTGAACTCCTGGTAGAGCGGGTGCTCGTACTTCAGGCAGCACATCAGCCGCCCGCAGGCCCCGGCGATCCGCATCGGGTTCACCGGCAGGTCCTGGTCCTTGGCCATCCGGACCGAGACCGGCTCGAAGTCCTTGAGGAAGGTCGCGCAGCACAGGTCACGGCCGCACGGGCCGATGCCGCCCTGCAGCCGGGCCTCGTCCCGCGGGCCGATCTGCTGCAACTCGACCCGGGTCCGCAGCCGCGCGGCCAGGTCGCGCACGAGCGCACGGAAATCGACTCGCTGCGGAGCGCTGAAGTAAACGGTGAAGACGTTGCTGGTGGGCACGTAGTCCACCGCGACAACCTTCATGGGCAGTTGGTGCTCGCGGATCAGCCGCCGCGCGGCCAGCCGTCCCTCCGCCCGCCGCCGCCTGTTGTCCTCGTCCCTGGCCAGGTCATCGGAGTCGGCCAAGCCCGCGCAGACCGGCAGGCCATCGACGTCTTCCGACATCCACTGGGGCGCCCAGACGCACTCGGCGATCTCCGGGCCGCCGTCGGTCGGCACCAGTACCTTGTCGCCGATCTTGGGCTCATGGCCGCCCGGGTCGAGGTAGTAAAGCCGCCCATACCGCTCGAAACTGACCGCCATGATCATGCCCATCGGGCCAGACTACGTGCCGGCGACCCAAAGCGTTAGATGGTCGTTTCTGTAGCGCAACCCGGCAGAACCCATCAGGAGTTGGGACCTTACAAACTGATGAGGGCTGACGGTACCGGCGGGACCCCAGCCGTGACTCCGCTTAGCCTCTGACCATGCGAGTACTGGTGACCGGCGGCGCCGGTTTTATCGGGTCCCACGTAGTCGAGGCGCTCGTGGGAGCAGGTCACGAGGTCAGAGTGCTTGACGCGCTGCTGGCGTGCGCCCACCCCGGCGGCCTTCCGCCATTCCGCGGCGATCCCGGCTTCGAGTTCATCCATGGCGACGTCCGCGACGCCCAGACGGTCGACGCGGCCCTGCTCGGCGTGGGCGCGGTCTGTCACCTGGCGGCCATGGTCGGGCTCGGCGTCGACTTCGATGACGCTCCGCTCTACGCCGGATGCAACGACCTGGGGACCGCGGTCCTGCTGGCAGCGATGGCCCGCGCGGGGGCCCGCAGGCTCGTGCTCGCCTCGTCGATGGTCGTCTACGGTGAGGGCGCCTACTCGTGCGCCGAGCATGGGCTCGCCGCGACGCCGCCGCCGCGCCATGCCGCCGACCTCGACGCGGGCAGGTTCGAGCCGTGCTGTCAGCGCTGCGGCGAGCCCCTGGCACCGGAATTGGTGCTGGAAGAAGCGCCGCTCGGGCCGCGTAACGTCTACGCCGACACCAAGGTCGCGCAGGAGCACCTCGCCGGATCGTGGGCCAGGGTGACCGAGGGGCGGGCGGTGGCGCTGCGATATCACAACGTGTACGGCCCAGGGATGCCCCGCGACACGCCGTACGCCGGGGTGGCGTCGTTCTTCCGTTCCTCGCTAGCAGCCGGCCGCGCGCCACGGGTCTTCGAGGACGGGGCCCAGCGACGGGACTTCGTGCACGTCCGCGACGTTGCCGACGCCACCGCTGCCGCGGTTGAGGCGGTCGCAGGACGCGCTGCCCCGGTCGAGCCGGGCATACTGCGCACCTACAACGTGGGCAGCGGCACCCCGCGCACCGTGGGCGAGCTGGCGTTCGCGCTAGCCGACGCCTACGGCGGTCCCGCTCCCGAGATCACCGGGGAGTACCGGCTCGGCGACGTCCGGCACATCACCGCATCCAGCGCGCGGATCCAGCGGGAACTGGGGTGGCGGGCGACGGTACCGTTCGCCGAGGGAGTCGCGGAGTTCGCCGCGGCGCCGGCCGGCCGGGTGCCGGCCTAACAGCAGGTCCCCTAATTCTGGCAGCACCGCGCAATATTTCTTCAGATTGTCATAAAGTGGCTCGGCTTACCTATTGCGAAATCGCGCGCGGGCCGCCTGAGCGTGAGTTCTCTGTTTCGTAATGCTTTATCGCCAATGCCGGGCCGCTACAGGTAATACGGTCGCAACCATGATTGTGGACGTGATCCTGCCGTGCCTGAATGAGGCGTCGGCATTGCACTGGATGCTCGATAGGATGCCGGCCGGCTTCCGCCCGATCGTTGTCGACAACGGCTCCACCGACGGGTCCGGTGAGGTCGCGCGATCGCTCGGCGCGACGGTCGTACCCGAGCCGACCCGGGGGTTCGGGGCGGCCGCCCACGCCGGACTGCTGGCGGCGACCACCGACCTGGTGTGCTTCTGCGACTGCGACGGCAGCCTCGACCCGCGACAGCTTCCGATCCTGACCAAGCCACTGCTAGCCAGGCAGGCCGACCTGGTCCTCGGCCGCCGCCGAACGCAGGCGAGGAACGCCTGGCCAGCGCCAGCACGACTGGCCAACTGGGAACTCGCGCGGCGGGTCCGCCGCCGCACCGGACTGGGCATCCATGACCTGGGGCCGATGCGAGCGGCAGGCCGGGAGGCCCTACTCAGCTTGAACCTCGCCGACCGGCGATTCGGTTACCCGCTTGAGATGGTCATGAACGCGGCAGCGGCCGGCTGGCGGGTGTCGGAGGTCGAGGTGACCTACCTGCCGCGCATCGGGAAGTCCAAGGTGACGGGAACCGTGGGCGGCTGCGTACGCACCGTGCGCGACATGAGCCAAGTACTCGCGCGGTGACCGCTCCGCTGCCGGAATCGGCCACCACCCTGCTCGTCATCGCGAAACAGCCGGTTCCCGGCCGGGTAAAGACGCGGCTGGTGCCACCGTGCACGCACGAGCAGGCTGCCTCGCTTGCCGAGGCCGCGCTCACCGACACGCTGCGCACCGTGCTCATGGTGCCGGCCCGCCGGCGGGTCCTTGTTCTGGAGGGGCGGCCAGGCCCGTGGCTGCCCCCCGGGTTCGACGTCGTCCCGCAGTGCGGCGGCCCGCTTGACGAGCGTCTGGCCGGCGCCTTCGCCGCCGTTCGCGGGCCTGCGCTGCTGATAGGAATGGACACGCCGCAGGTCACCCCGGGTCTGCTGACCGTCGACTGGCGGGCTGCCGACGCCGTGTTCGGCCCGGCCGCCGACGGCGGATTCTGGGCACTCGGCCTGCGCGTCCCTGACCCCGCTCTGCTGCGCGGTGTCCCCATGTCGACCGCCGGGACCGGCGCCATCCAGCGGGCCCGGCTGGTCGCGGCCGGGCTGCGCGTCGCCGATCTGCCGCAACTGCGCGATGTGGACACGGCAGCGGACGCCGTGTCCGTGGCCCGCCGGGCACCGCGGAGCCGTTTCGCGGCGCGGGCGCGGGAACTCGCCACGGTCCTGGGCACAGCTGGCAGCGTCACGGCGGAAAGCGCCCTCGGGGAAACGGCATGATGGCCGGCGCGATCGCCCTCTACGAAGAGGCAATGGACGAGCAGGCGGCGGCGCTGGTCCTGCGGACCGCCGACGGCCGCGCGCTGCCGCTCCAGATGTCCCGGTGGTGCGGGCCGCCCGACGCCGCCGACGAGGAATTGCTCCGGCGATGCCGGGGTCCCGTCCTCGACGTGGGCTGCGGACCCGGGCGGCTGACGGTGGCGCTTACCGAGCGAGGAATTCCGGCCCTTGGCGTGGACATCTCCCAGGTCGCGGTGGCCCGGGTGCGCCAGGCGGGGGCACCCGCCCTGCATCGCTCGGTGTTCGATCCGCTGCCCGGTCAGGGACGCTGGGCCACCGTGCTGCTCGCGGACGGCAATATCGGCATCGGCGGCGTCCCCGCCCGGCTGCTGCACCGCTGCGCCCAGCTGCTGGCACCGGGCGGGCGGCTCCTCGTCGAAGCCGAGCCAGGAAACGTCGACGAGCAGATGACCGCATGGCTCGAACACCTCGACGGCCGGCACGGCCCGCTTTTCCCCTGGGCCCGGATGGGCGCGGTTCCCTTGCTGCGCGCCGCCGCGGAGGCCGGCCTGCACGTTATCGGGCAATGGCGGCATGGCGACCGCGCCTTCGTCTGCGCAGCGCCGCGCGAGCAGCGCCTCGCCGGGCTCGCTGGCCAATCCGGCGGATAGGGCACTGGCGGACAGCACGTGCCGCCCGCCCTCGATATCCGCCCTTCCCTCCCGGGTCAGCCTGCCGGGTAGCCACACCGTTGCCGCGGCCGGGAATTATGCGCCCGCGCAGGCGTTGTGAGTAGTGAGGCACCAGAAAACCGAGCCGGTTGCCCGCCGGCGGCTTTCCCCAGTGTCGTGGTTAACAGCCCACCCGCCGGCGGCTACGGGGCCGCGTGAGAAGCTTGCTATGGTCGGCTGCGTCGATCCTCGGGGATCCGCAAGTCGGCTTGGCGTCCGAAGCAAGAGGCCCTCTGCCCGGGACGTTCCCCGCACCGTCGGCGGGACTGTGCGGCATGCTGCCGCACCACCGTGCCCGGTATTCCACAGGAGGAGTTTGTGGCTCGACCAGGCCAGCGCCAACAGGGCGCTCGCCGTACCGTTCCGCGGACGCAGCGACGCGTCCGTGACCGCGGCGACGTCGTCTCGGTTCTCTCCAGAACCGTCCGTGAAGTCGAGGCGGCGGTCCAGCGCGGCCGCGTGACGCCTGCCGTGCGCGCGAAGTTCCAGGCCGTCGCCCTGCTGCTGCGGGACGAGCGTGCCCGCGTCCAGACTGCACCAGGGAATGGCGGTCGCCGGGCTGAGCAACTCAAGCGCCTGGACGGCATCGCGGCCATCCTCGCGGCGACCGCCGTCCGCAATGACGGGCTGCTAGCGCTGCTCGCCGAGGACTCCCCCGTCTCCGATGCGGCCCGGTCGCTCAAGCGCGACATGGAGCTGGACCTGGGCATCAAGCCGGCGACAGAGGAGACCGCGCCGACGGAGATCGTGACCGCTCCCGCCGACACGGAGTTGCAGGTCGTGCCGCAGTCGGTGATCTCCCGGCAGCTGGCGAACCCCTTCCTCGCCCCCGACTTTTCCGCCGTTCCGCAGCGCACCTCCCGTCAGCGACTCCTAGCCGGCTGGGAACTCCTCGGCCCGCTGCTGACTTCCTTCGAGCGCGCCGGCGGGGGAGCCTCGGCGTGCATGGCGCTCCCGTCGCCGACGGCCCGGTTCACCCCGGCGGGCCTGGAGCTGATGCCGCATCAGGGGCAGCTCGTCGCCGCGGCCGCTGCCGGTCACCGGACGTTCCTGCTCGCCGATGAGCCGGGTCTGGGGAAAACGGCCCAGGCGCTGATCGCAGCGGAAGCGGCGAACGCCTACCCGCTGCTCGTCGTGGTGCCGAACGTGGTCAAGACTAACTGGGCCCGTGAGGCGGCCCAATGGACACCGCACCGCCAGGCGACGGTCGTGCAGAGCGACGGCGAGACTGTCGATGGCTTCGCCGACATCGTCGTGCTCAACTACGAGGTACTCGACCGCCACCGGGGGTGGCTCGGTGATTTCGGCTTCCGCGGCATGGTCGTGGACGAGGCTCACTTCATCAAGAACAAGACCTCGCAGCGCTCGCAGCACGTCCTCGCGCTCTCCGACCGCATCCGGTCCCGTACGGCGCGGCCGCTGCTGATGGCGCTGACCGGTACCCCGCTGATCAACGACATCGACGACTTCCGGGCGATCTGGCAGTTCCTAGGCTGGATCGATGACAGCAAGCCTCTCAACGAGCTGGCGGACGCGCTTGAGGACACCGGCCTGACGCCCGCCGACCGGGGCTTCTACGCGGCGGCGCGCCAGTGCGTGATCGACCTCGGCATCGTCCGCCGGCGCAAGATCGACGTGGCCGCCGACATCCCCGCCCGCCGCATCGCCGACATCCCGGTCGAGCTGGACGGACGGGCAGGCCGGTCGATCCGGGCGGCGGAGCGGGACCTGGCCAGCCGAATGGTGGCACGG
>JBEKEK010000041.1:0-53601 GCA_050013875.1 Trebonia sp.
TCGGCCCAGTCCTCGGGGGCGGCGAACAGCGACGTCGGCACCGGCAGGGTGCGCAGGTAGGCGAAGAGCGACCGCATCTGGTCGTCCACCACCAGCGCGTGCCGCGCGGTGCCGGCCGTCGCGGCCAGCACCACCGGCTTGCCGATCAGCAGGTCGTTGTCGAGCACATGGAAGAACGACGTGAACAGCCCGCTCGGGCCCGCCTTGTAGACCGGGGCGGCGGCGATGACCCCGTCGGCGGCACCCAGGGCCTCGATCGCCTGCTGCAGTTTAGGCGCGATCAGCTGGCTGGTCAGCGCGGTGGTGACGTCGGTCGCGAGTTCGCGCAGCTCGATCACGCGGGTGCGCACGGCCGCGCCGCGGCGTTGGGCGATCTCGTTGACCCGCTGCGCGACCCGGTCGGCCAGCAGCTTGGTCGAGGAGGGGTCGGAGGTGCCACCGCTGACCACCACCAGGTCGAAGGTCTCACTCATTTTCCGTCCTTAACTTCAAAATCCTTCGCTGGGGAACGGGCCGTTGCTTCGCCCTTACCCACCGCGATTCCTGTTAGCCGGTAGCGAGAACTGTTGACGATATCGTTAACAGTTCACTGAACCAGCTTCCGGCATAGCTCTTCGAGCTGGCGGAGCTCGGCCGGGGTGAGCTCCGTCAGCATTTCCCTGGCGACCGACCGGCCGTGCCGGCGGCCGATCCGCCGCTGGACGGCCCGGCCATCCTCGGTCAGCGACAGCCGCACGCCCCGGCGATCGCCCGCGTCGACCACCCGGTCCACCAGTCCCTGGTCCGCCAGCCGGTCCACCATCCGGGACAGCGCCGGCTGGCTGAGCAGCACGTGCCGGTTCAGCTCGGTCAGCCTGATCGGCTCGGGGCACTTGGACAGCGTGTAGAGGACGTCGTACTCCTTCATCGAGAGGTCTTCCCAGACCTCTTCCGCGTTAAAGCGCCTCGTCAGCGACGCATGGGCGGACATCAGCGCCTCCCACGCGTCGTTGGCTGGATGCCTGCGGTCGGCCATTTCCTGGCAGCCTTCCGTTCCGGTCAGAACGCCGCGGGATACTCGGCCTTGAGCTCCTCGGCCGTGTCCTGGTAGGGGGAGCCGCCGGTCACGTTGTCGCCGCGGTTAGCGTTCGGGCGCGGCTGGCGCGGCGGGTTATCGCCGTACTTGGCCTTGACCAGGCTCGCGTGCGTCGGGGCGTCGGGGACCTCCGGGTCCCTGCGGGCCGCGAGCTCCTTGCGCAGCACCGGGACGACCTCGCCGCCGAGCAGCTCGATCTGGTCGAGCACCTTGCCCAGTGGCAGGCCCGCGTGGTCCATCAGGAAGAGCTGGCGCTGGTAGTCGCCGAAGTACTCACGGAAGGTCAGCGTCTTGTCGATGACCTCCTGCGGCGAACCCACCGACAGCGGTGTCATCTCGGCGAAGTCCTCAAGCGCGGGGCCGTTGCCGTAGACCGGCGCCGCGTTGAAGTAGGGGCGGAACTCCTGCTTGGCTTCCTGGGACGTCTTGGCGATGAACGCCTGGCCGCCGAGGCCGACGATGGCCTGCTTCTCGGTGCCGTGGCCGTAGTGCGCGTACCGCTGCCGGTAGAACTTGATCAGCCGCTGGTAGTGCTCCTTGGGCCAGAAAATGTTGTTGGCGAAGAACCCGTTGCCGTAGAAGGCGGCCTGCTCGGCGATCTCGGGCGAGCGGATCGAGCCGTGCCAGACGAACGGCGGGACGTCGTCAAGCGGACGCGGGGTGGCGGTGAACCCCTGCAGCGGCCCCCGGTACTTGCCCTTCCAGTCCACCACGTCCTCGCGCCAGAGCCGGTGCAGCAGGTTGTAGTTCTCCAGGGCGAGCGGCAGCCCCTCACGGATGTCCTGGCCGAACCACGGGTAGACCGGGGCCGTGTTGCCGCGCCCGATCATCAGGTCCATCCGGCCCTTGGACACGTGCTGGAGCATCGAGTACTCCTCGGCGATGCGGACCGGGTCGTTGGTCGTGATCAGCGTCGTCGCCGTGGTGACGATGAGGCGATTGGTGGTCCCCGCGATGTAGGCGAGCAGGGTTGTCGGCGAGCTGCTGAAGAAGGGCGGGTTGTGGTGCTCGCCGATCGCGAACACGTCCATGCCGACTTCCTCGGTCTTCTGCGCGATCTTGACGACCGCGTCGATGCGCTCCGCCTCGCTCGGCGTGTACCCATTGGTCGGGTCGCGGGTGATGTCACTGACCGAGAAGAGTCCGAACTGCATGGCAGGCCTCCCTGGATGGGCCGATGTATGCGTTTGCATGTATTGTAAGCCAGGATGCGCCGGGGGTATTCCCCGCCCCACGCCCCGCACGCCCCTGCCCCGGCGCGTTGGGCGGGGCTGACGCACTAGTGTGCGGAGGAGAGCAAGCCCGGACCGTTCAGGATTGAAGGCTTGTGATCTTTGCCAGGCTGGCGAGCCTGGCGGCGGCCGGCCCGTCGGGCGCGCTGGCCGTGCCTCCCGGCGCACCGGTCGAGAGCGCGCCCGCGGCGCAGCCGAGGGCTGCGGCCTCGGGTAGCGGGAGGCCCTGGAGCAGCCCGGCGATCAGGCCGGCGTTAAAGCAGTCCCCCGCCCCCGTGGTGTCGACTGGGATCACCGGTTCCAGGCCGACCTGATGCCGCGCGGTGCCGTCGGCGCAGAGCGCGCCGCGCTCGCCGAGCTTGACCGCAAGCCTCCGCCCGGCCGCGGTCAGGATGCCCGCGGCGTCGTCCAGGCTCGCCGTGCCGGCCAGCCGCAGCACCTCGGCCTCGTTCGGCAGCAGCACGTCGGCCTGGGCCATCGCCGCGGACAGGCGCTCGTCGCCCCATCGCCCCGAGGGATCCCAGTTCGTGTCGAGGGACGTGCTCGCGCCTGCCGCCCGCGCCGCCGCCAGCAGGCCGGCCGCGCCAGGCCCGAGCGATTCCTCGAGCAGGAAGTAGGAGCTGACGTGCACGTGCCGGGACCTGGCGAGCAGCCCGGGGGCCACGTCGGCCGCGGTCAGCGAGGTCATCGCGCCAAGGGCGGTGAGGATCGCACGGTCCCGGCCACGGGACAGCGCCACCGTCATCGGAGTCGGCGCTCTGTCGCGGATGACAACGGCACTGACATCGACCCCCTCCCCGGACAGCTGGTCAAGCATGAACGTCCCGGCCGGATCGGCGCCGACCGCGGCGACAAGCGCGACCGTGAGCCCGAGCCGGGCGGCGGCGACCGCGGTGATCGCCGCGGATCCGCCGATGACCAGGCTGATGGTGTCCACCAGCTTTTCCTGCTGGCCGAAGGCCGGGGTCACGTCGCCGCCGAGGACAAGCACGTCCGGATTGCAGTCACCGACAACGACGAGGTCGACTGGGCGGGTGTCACGCGGTGACAACGTTCACCCCGGCGTCTTCAAGCAGCGCCGCCTCCTCGGCGGCGATGCCGGTGTCGGTGACGAGAACATCGATTTCGGCCAGGCTGCAGATCCGGGCGAACGCGCGCTGCCCCACCTTGGAGCTATCCGCCACGATGATGACCTTGCGGGCCTGACGGCCCATCAGCCGGTTGATGCTCGCTTCTCCTTCGTGATGCGCGGTCGCCCCCGCTACCGCGTCGATCCCGTCGACGCCGAGGATCGCCACATCGAGCGTGACCTGCTCAAGGACCCCGGTGGCGAGTGGTCCTGTGAGCTCATAGGACTGCGGCCGGGCCACCCCGCCGGTCGTCACGATCTTGATGTGCTGCCTGACGGCGAGCTCGGTCGCGATGTTCAGCGCGTTGGTGACGATCGTGATCGCCGGCGAGGGCACCCCGGAACTCAGGTCTGAACGGGTCGCCAGCGCCCTGGCCACCTCGGTGGTGGTGGTGCCGCCATTGAGGCCGGCCACCTGCCCGGCCAGCACCATGCTGGCGGCCAGTTCCCCGATGCGCTGCTTCTCCGACGGATGCCGCTCCGTCTTATAGCGCAGCGGCAGGTCATAGTTCACCCCCTGGGCGACGGCGCCGCCCCGGATCCTGGTGAGCATCTGCTGGGCAGCCAGCTCGTCGAAATCGCGGCGGACGGTCGCCGCGGACACATTCAGCGCCTTGGCGGCATCCTCAACCTGGAGCTGACCTGCCGCCGCCAGCAGTTCGAGCAGCTCATTCCACCGGCGATAACGGCTCACCGGCGCCTCCCGCCATCGCGTCCGTGCGGACCGCGCTCGCGCGGCCCCGCAGTCTCTTCCTGAACTATGCTCCCGGCAGCCAGCAGGTCAAGCAGTCTGGTTACCTCGGACGCGACCGCATCGCGCCCGGCCGTGCCGTACCGCCTTGGATCAACCGCGGTGGGCTCGTCCGACAGGTAATGCCGCACCGCGGCGGTGAAGACCTTGTTCAGCTGAGTCGCGATGTTGATCTTCGTCATCCCGGCCCTGACGGCGGCGGCCAGGTCGCTGTCAGGGACGCCAGACGAGCCGTGCAGGACGAGGGGAACGCTGATGGCACGGCGGATCGCGGCGATGAGACCGAGATCCAGGATCGCGTCGCGGGTCAGCATAGCGTGCGAGCTCCCGATCGCGACCGCCAGCGCGTCTGCCCCGGTGGCGGCGACGAACCCGGTGGCCTCGCCGGGATCGGTGCGGGCAAGCGGCGAGTGCACGCCGTTCTTGCCGCCGATCTCGCCGAGCTCGGCCTCAACCCAGATTCCCCGGCGGTGGCACCAGGCGACGACGTCGGCGGTGGCCAGCACGTTCTGCTCATACGACAGCCCGGAGGCGTCGAACATGACGGAGCCGATGCCGAGCGCGGCGGCCGCGTGAATCAGCTCCGGATCGGCCGCGTGATCCAGGTGGACGGCGACCGGCACCGTGGCCGAGCGCGCGACCGCCAGGCAGGCGCGCGCGATGGGCTCAAGCGTGCCATGGTAGGCAACGCAGTTCTCACTGATCTGAAGGATCACCGGGGCGCCGGCACCCTCGGCACCCGCGATGATCGCCTCGGCATGCTCGATGCCGATGACGTTGAACGCGCAGACGCCGCGGTCCGCGGCCCGCGCCGGACCGATGATCTCGGTCATCGCGGCAAGCGGCATCAGCTCACCTCATCCCGGTCGAGAGCGATGTCCCGGTCTAGCGTCGTGCCCCGGCCTGCCGCCGCCCGCCGCACCGTCACGGTGCTCAGCGCCCGGGCGTAATCGACAACGCTGAACTCCCCCGCTACCGGTGCCGCGACCGTGGCCGCGCCGAGGGCGGCGGCGTGCCGCAGCCGCTCGTCCCATGGGCGCCCGAGGACAAGACCGTGCGCCAGGGCCGCCGCCACCGCGTCGCCGGCCCCCGTCGCGTTGCCCGCCACCTGCGCCGGGCGCGCCTGCCAGCGGCCGTCGCCGGTCGCCGCCAGCAGCCCGTGCGGGCCGAGCGACGCGACGACCGCCTGGGCGCCGAGGATCCTGAGCTGGTCGGCCACGATCGTGACCGCCGCCAGATCGGGGCTGTCTCCGCTGTCTCCGCCGTACGCGGCGTGCGCGGCGTGCGCGGTCGATAGCCGCCCGGCGAGGTTCTCCAGCTCGTCCAGGTTGGGTTTCACGATGGCGGGACCGGCGGCCACGCCGTGCCATAGCGCCTCCCCGTGCGTGTCGAGCACCGCGGGCACGCCCGCCGCCGCCGCCATCTCGATCAGCGTGGCGTAGGTCCGGGCCGCAAGCCCGGCCGGCAGGCTGCCGGACAGCACGACCGCTTCCGCTCTGGCCAGGGCCTTCGCATACTGCCCGCGAAACGCCGCGAACTCCCGCCCGCTGACCTCCGGGCCGGCCTCGTTGAACGCGGTGACGGCAGTGCCGCCGTCTGCCCCGCCGTCGTCGGCGATGGTGAAGGTACGCCGGGTCTCCCCGGCGATCGGGGTGAGGGCGGCCGGTACTCCAAGCCGGCCGAGCTCAGCCTCGATCCCTGCCCCGGTGAGACCGCCGACGAGCCCGGTGAGCAGCAGTTCCGCTCCCAGCGCGTGCAGCGTGCGGGCCACGTTCAGCCCCTTGCCGCCCGGCCGGGCGTACACCAGGCTTGGCCGGTTCACACCTCCCCAGTTCACGGCGGGCACCCGGTGGGTGATGTCAAGCGCCGGGTTGAGGCAGACGACGACGATCATGGGATGCCGCCTGCTCAGCGAGGGGTGAGGATGACCGAGCGCGCGAGGTTCCGCGGCCGGTCCGGGTCAAGCCCGCGCAGTCGCCCAAGCGCGAGAGCGAGCATGTGCACCCGGACCAGTTCCGCCATCGGGTCCTCCGGGCCGAACCAGGCGGTACCGCCCGCCGCCGCGATCTCCTCGCCCAGCCCGTCCGGCTCGGGCCCGAATAGCCACACCAGGCTGCCCTCGCCGGTCACCGCGACCGGGCCGTGCCGGTACTCCATGGCCGGGTACGACTCAGTCCACGCCCCGGCCGCCTCCCGCAGCTTGAGCGCCGCCTCGTTGGCCAGCCCGTAGGTCCAGCCGGTGCCGAGGAAGCTGAACTGGCGCGCCGTCAGCAGCTCTGGCGGCAGCGGCGACCCGAGCACCCGCTCGGCCGCGTCAGCCGCCGGACCTGGATCGACGCCCAGGTGCGCGCGGAGCAGCGCGAGCTCGGTGGTGGCGAACCGGGTCTGCACCACCGATTGCTCGTCGGCGAAGCCCAGGTCGATGACATCGTCGGCCGCCAGACCGATCGGCGCTCCGGTGACCGCGGTGATCGCGACCGTCGGGACGGAGCCGCTCAGCCGGTCGAGCAGCTGGAGGATCTCGGTGGTGGTACCCGACCTGGAGAGCACCAGCACGCGGTCATAGTGCCGCCCGAGCGGCATCTCCGAAGCGGTGAAGGCGTCGGTCTCCCCCTGCCCGGCCTGCTCCCTGGCCGCCGCGTACGACTGCGCGATGAACCATGACGTACCGCAGCCCGCGACGGCGACCCGCTCGCCGCGAGCCGGCAGCGAACCTGCCACGTCGGCGGCCAGCATGCCCGCGCGGCGCCAGCAGGCTGGCTGGCTCGCGATCTCCTGCTCCGTGCGCTCGCCCGCGGGCATGCTCTCGTGCATCGTGGGGGCTTCCTTGCCCATGTGTGACTTCCCCTTTTTCTTCGCGTGAGTCGGCTTCGTCGGGTTGCGGGGATGGCCGCGGTCGGGGCGCGCGCTCGGCTCACGTCCCGGCGAGCCCGGTGGAGGCGACCGACCGGATGAAATAGCGCTGGGCCAGGAAAAAGACCACCAGCATCGGCAGCAGGCTCATCACGTTCCCCGCCATCAGCAGCGGCCATTCGGTCGAGTGCGCCCCCTGGAAGGTGGCCAGGCCGAGCGGCAGCGTCATCTGGTTGGTCGACGTGACGGCGATAAGCGGCCACAGGAAGTTGTTCCAGGAGTCGAGGAATGTGAGTGCGGCGAGGGTGGCGAGCGGCGGGGTAGCCAGCGGCAGCACGATCCGGGCAAGCACGGTGAGCCTGGTCGCCCCGTCGACCCGGGCGGACTCCTCGTACTCGAGGGGCAGCGTCTTGAAAAACTGCCGCATGAAGAAGATGCCGAAGGCGGTGGCCGCGTTGGGCAGGATGAGCGCGCCGATCGTGTTAATGCCGACCCCGGCGAGCACGTGCACGCCCAGCCACTTGGTGATGGTGAACCACGGGATCATCGTCACCTGGAACGGCACCATCAGCGTGGCCATGATCACCGCGAACAGGGCGGTGCGGCCGAGGAACCGGAACCGGGCGAACGCGTACCCGGCCAGCGTGCACAGCACCAGGTTGCAGGCCACCGTCACCAGGGCCACCACCGCGCTGTTAACCAGCCAGTGCACGAACGGCGCCTGCGACAACGCGTCCGAGTAGTTGGCGAACCTGATCACGTGCGGGATGAGGATCGGCGGGAAGTGCAGTGCCTCCGACGAGGTCTCCAGCGAGGTGACCAGCAGCCAGACGAACGGGAAGAGCAGCGCGATCGTGGCCGGGATCAGCACCAGGTGCCAGGGGCTGAACGGCAGCCGCCAGCGCCGCCGGCGCGCCGGAACCCTGTCGGACGCGGTCAGCAGGTCGCCGCGGGCGGGGGCCGAGGTCGCGCTCATGACCGGTAGTACGTGAACCGCCGCCCCAGCCAGAACTGGAGCACGGTGATCACGATGGTGACGAGGAACAGAAGGTACGCGATGGCGGACGCGTAGCCGAAGTTGAACTGCTGGAAGGCCTGCTCGTACAGGTAGTAGACGAGGACGGTAGTCGCGTTGAGCGGCCCGCCCTGGGTACTCAGGTAGACCTCGTCGAACAGCTGCAGCGCGTTGATCGTGAGCCATACCGCGAGGAACAGTGAGGCCGGGCTGAGCAGCGGGAGGGTGACCCGGCGGAACGTCCGCCACGGGCCGGCCCCGTCGATCGACGCCGCCTCGAGCAGCGTCTGCGGGACGCCCTGCAGTGCTGCCAGGTAGACCACCACCGAGAAGCCGGTCCAGCCCCAGATGGTCATCACGACGATCACGTACAGCGCCTCGGACGGCGAGTTGAGGAATTGCTGCTGCGGCAGGCCCACCTTGCTGAAGGCGTAGTTCACGATCCCGTACGAGGGGTCGAACAGCCAGATGAAGACGATGGCCTCGCTGATGGTGGAGATCGCCATCGTCGCGTAGGCGGCCGTCCGGTAGATCGTGATGCCGCGGATCTTCCGGTTCATCGCCACCGCCAGGAACAGCCCCACCAGCATGGAGCCCGGCACGAACAGCGCGCTGTAGATCAGCGTGTGCTGGATCGCCTGCGCCACCACCGGGTCGTGCACCATCCGCCGGTAATTCGCCAGGCCGACGAACGGGCTGGACGAGCCGAGCAGCGAAGACTTCTGGAACGACATCACCAGCGACCAGACGATCGGCGCCGCCCCGAACAGC
Source organism: Trebonia sp. (assembly GCA_050013875.1). Classification (GTDB taxonomy): domain Bacteria; phylum Actinomycetota; class Actinomycetes; order Streptosporangiales; family Streptosporangiaceae; genus Trebonia. Next base: position 8,827 of record JBEKEK010000041.1, read on the forward strand.
AAGATGATCGCGCTGCCCGGGGTGACGAACGCCCACCCGTTGAACTGCTCGGAGTCCAGTGCCTTGCGCACCAGCCCGCCGCGCCCGGCCTGGCGTCGGCCAGGCCGGGCTACCGCGTTCGCAGTCATTGTCAGCTCCCCGCCGCCAGGGCGGCGTTGACCTGGCTGGCGGCGGAGGCCAGCGCCGCCTGCGGGGTGGACTTGCCGAGCAGGACGGACACCACCATGTTGCCGAGGATGGTGGAGATCTGCGAGTACTGCGGGATCTGCGGACGGGCCTGCTTGACGTTGGCCAGGTTGCCGATGAACGTGTCCACCCCGGGGAGCAGCTTGTTCATCTGGGAGTCGAAGCCGGACGCGTCCGCCACCGACGTCCTGGTCGGCAGTTCACCGGTAGCCAGCGCGAACGCCTTGACCTGGGCCGGGGCGGTAAGCCAGAGCAGGAACTGCTCGGCCGCGCTGACCTGGCCGCTGCCGTTGTTGAACACGACCCAGTTGTCCGGGCCTGAGATCGTCTGGTGGCCGGCCGCTGAGCCCGGGTAGGACGGCATGACCTGCACGCCGTAGTCCACGTTGGGGAACGATGACAGGTCCCACGGCCCGGTGACCAGCATGCCGATCTTGCCCGAGTTGAACAGGTTGCCGTACGCGGAGTCGGTCGGGTCCAGGTACATCGACTTGTCGGTGACCGACATGGTCTGCAGCGTGTTCAGCGACTCGAGGCCGGCCGCGGAGTCGAACGCCGCCTTCTTGTTGTCGGCCGTGAGCAGGCCGCCGCCCGCTTCCCAGAGCAGCGCCTCCCAGTGCCAGACGGTGTCCTCGCTGCCGGGGGTGACGTAGGCGGTCCCGTACTGCTTGCTCGACGCGTCGGTCAGCTTCTTCGCGTCGGCCGTGAACTGCTGCCAGGTCCAGTCGGCGGCGGGCACGGGCAGGCCGGCCGCGGCGAACAGCTTCTTGTTGTAGACCACGGCCAGGTTGTCCACCAGCGCCGGGATGCCGATCACCTTGCCATTGACGGTGGCCACGTCGCGCTCGCCAACGTAGAAGTCGTTCCAGTTGACGCCGGGCTTCTGCACCGTCTGGGTCAGGTTGACGACTTGGGGGATCTCGGCCACCTGGGGCGCCCAGGAGCCGTAGAGGTAGGCGATGTCGGGCGGGCTGCCGCCCTTCACCGCGGTCAGCACCTTCTGCAGGGTGTCGTCGTTGTTGACGAAGAGCGAGTCGACCTGCTGCCCGGGATGCTGCGCCTCGTACTCGGAGACCAGGTGCGAGAACTCCTTGGCCTCCGTGTCGGTGTAGCCCTCCCAGATCTGGATGGTGCTGCTGCCGGACGAGGCCGAACTCGAACCGCCGCTGTTCGCGTCCGTGCCGCACCCCGCCAGGACACCTGCTCCCAGGGCGAGCGCAGCGGTCAGGACTGCCACGGTTCCGCGCCGGTGCTGCCTTGTGATGGCCATGCCGCACTCCGCTCGAAGATGCTCGGACCGATCATGAATTGATCAGCATTGTGCAGCCAAATCAGGTATTAATGCAAGAACTTGCAAGAAAACGGCTTCAATGGAACACTAACGAGCTGTGATCAAGGTGACCTTCTTCGGTGCGGGCAGTGTCGAGTTCACTCGCAACGTGGCGACCGACCTGTGCGGCTACCCGGAGTTCCGCGGCGGGCTGCACTTCGCGCTGTATGACATCAGCCCGGAGCGGCTGGCGCACGCCGAGCGGCTTGTCAGCCGGATATCGGAGCAGACCGGCGCCGCGGCGACGGTGACCGCGACCCGGGACATGCGCGCGGCACTCGCGGGCGCCAGCTACGTGATCAACGAGGTGCAGGTCGGCGGCTACCGGGCCACCCGGGCCGACTTCGACATCCCGGCCGGGTACGGGGTGCGCCAGACGATCGGTGACACCCTCGGCATCGGCGGGATCTTCCGTGGCCTGCGAACGATCCCGGTGGTCCTTGACCTCGCCCGGGCTATGCACGAGGCCTGCCCGGACGCCTACCTGCTGAGCTACAGCAACCCGATGGCCATGCTGCCCTGGGCGGCCTACCAGGGCGCCGGGTTCAGCCGGGTCTACGGCCTGTGCCATTCGGTCAGGGACACGCAGTCGTTCCTGACCAGCCTGGTCGGCGCCGACCCCGACCGGGTCCGCTTCCTGACGGCCGGCTTCAACCATCAGGCCTTCGTGCTCCGCTTCGAGCAGGACGGCGAGTCCCTGTATCCCCGTCTGGCCGAGATCATCGAGGGGTCTCCCGAGCTGCGGCGGCGGGTACGGGTCGAGATCTACCGCCGGTTCGGGTACTTCCCGACCGAGTCGAGCGAGCACTCGGCCGAGTACGTGCCCTGGTTCATGCGCCATGACGACCAGATCGAGCGGTTCCGCATCTTCGTCGGCGACTACCTGGAACGGTCGGAGGAGAACCTCCGCGAGCTGGAGTCGCTCGAGCGCCAGCTCGCGTCGGATTCCCCGCTTGAGCTTGAATCGGAGAATGAGCTGGCGTCGCTGTTCATCCATGCGCTCGAGACCGGGACCGAGCGCGAGCTGCACGTGAACATCCGCAACGGCGGCCTGATCTCAAGCCTGCCCGACGAGTGCTGCGTGGAGGTGCCCTGCCTGGTCGGGGCGGGCGGCGCCAAGCCGGTGCCGGTCGGGGCGCTGCCGCCGCAGCTCGCCGCGCTGAACCGGACCTTCCTCAACGTGGTGGAGCTGACTGTCAGGGCGGCACTTGACGAGTCCCGCGACCACGTCTACCAGGCGGCGCTGCTCGACCCGAATACCGCCGCCACCCTGACCACCACGCAGACCGTGGCGATGTGCGACGACCTGCTCGAGGCGCACCGGGACCTGCTCCCGCCGGCGCTGCGGCGCTGATCGGCGGATCGGGGTGATGATGAGCGTGGCCCGGCTGACCCGCCCGCGCCGGCCGACCCGAATGCGCGGCCTTGGCCGGCTGGCGGCGGTCGTCACGGTGGTCACGTTCGTCTCGCTCGGTGCGGCGGCCCCGGTTCCCGCATCCACCGCGGTTCCCCTGCCTCCAGCTACTCCCACGGCAAGCGCCGCCGCTGCCGCTACTGCCGCGGGATCGATCGCGGCAGCGAGCATCCCGGCGCCCACGCACCGGGGCGCGCTCCGCATCCGCGGTGTGCTGCGAGACGGTGCGACGGTCACCGCCTCCGGCCTGAGCTGGTCCAAGCCCAGGCTGCCGCGCGGGTTGACGGTGCTCAGCTTCGAGGTGGCCTACACCTGGCAGAGCTGCGCCACCAGCGGGAAAGACTGCAAGACGGCGGCGGACTCGACCGCCACGCCGTTCAGCGCGCGCGACTACGTGGTGGGGCACGCGGACACCGGCCGGCGGCTGCGGGTCACAGAAACGGTGTCCGAGGTCGTGGAAACCCAGCCTTCCACGTTCTCGTTCCAGGTCATCAGGCGTTCCGTGAGCCGACTGGCCGTCGCCGCCGTGCACGCCTACCCGCGCGGCGCGGCACCGGTGTCCGCGTTCGTCAACGGCACCCCGGAGCGGCAGACCTCCTCGACCGAGGAGTACTTCCGGGTATCCGCTCCGCACGAGAACACGGCGGACGGCCCGGCCAGGCAGTGGTACCGGATCGACAAGGGCCGGTGGCGGGCGATGCCCGCGAGCCGCGTGTTCTACACGGGCGCGCTCGCCGTCGGACCGCATCAAGTGGCCGTCCGCACCGCCGACCGGGCGGGGACGACCGTGATCACGTTCCGCTGGCGGGTGATCCCGATGCCGGCGGCGGTGGCCTGCACCTCATCGCGGCCCAGTGGATGCTGGTATCCGCAGCATCTGGCAGGCAACGGCAAGCCGATGCGATGGGACTGGCAGATCGGCCGGGTCACTCCGCTTGAGCGGACCGCCAGCGGCGCGGTGGACATCTACGACCTCGACGGATTCCTTACCACCGCGGCGGAAGTTCACGCCGTCAAGACCACGTGGCAGGCGGCCACCCTGCCGCACCCGCGTACGATCTGCTACCTCGACCTGGCCTGGGAGGACTACCGTCCGGACGCGAGCCCGGGCGGCGGGTACTTTCCCGCCGCCACGCTCGGCAACGTGTACTACGGCTACCCCGAGGAACGCTGGGTCGACTTCCGGCAGCTAGACGCGCTCAAGCCGATGCTCGACGAGCGGATCGGCCGGTGCGCGCGGAAGGGGTTCGACGCGGTCGAGCTCGATGACATCGACAGCTTCGACCCCCCGTCCACCACCGGGTTCGATCTCACGCCGGGAGACGCGGAAAACTTCCTCGCCTACGCCTTCAACGAGATCCACCGCGACGGGATGACCGGGCTGTGGAAGAACTCGCCCTACCTCTCCTCATGGGGACGCGAGTACGCCGACGGCGCGATCGTCGAGGAGTGCTACCTGGACCAGGCCTGCTTCGCCTCGCAGTTCAGAGGCAGCAGCCAGTACGGAGTCACCTGCACCGCGCTGAGCGGTGCCACGCCGTGCGGGTGGGACGACTTCAGCACGGACCTGACCAGGAAGCAGCCGACTGGCAAGTGGGTCGGCGAAGCCGAATACGCGCAGGACGATTACGTGTGCAACCCAGGCCAGAAGTGCCCGGTCCCCCGCGAGTTCAGCACCTTCTGCCGCACCGTGTACTCACCGCCGTACGGCTTTGCGGCGGTGAAGTTCGACGACGACCTCGATGGCGCGGTCTTCTACCCCTGCCCGTAGCCCTAGCCCTGGACGGTTGGCCTGATGGGCTGACGCCCGGTCCGGGCGCGTCTTCATGAGCGCATGTGGGTGACGGTGCCGAAGGAGCGCTGGCGGTACAGGAGGGGCTCAAAGGAGTGCGTGTCGGCGTGCTCGACCAGGCCGATGATGATCACGTGGTCGCCCGCCGTGACGAGCTGCTCGGTGCCGCAGACCAGCCACTGGCCCTTGCCTGCCAGCCTCGGGGCCCCGTGGTCCATGTACCAGGCGACGCCCGCGAACTTGTCGCCCCCCTTGCGGGCGAACGCGGTGGCTAGCGACTGCTGGCCGACCGCGAGGACGTTCACGCCGAACCGGCCCGTCTCCTGAATGATCTTCAGCAGGTCGGAGCGCAGGTCGAGCGAGACCAGGATCATCGGTGGTTCGAGGGAGAGCGAGGAGAACGCGCTCACCGTGGTGCCGTGCGGCTTGCGGTCGATATGCGAGGTCACCACGGTCACCGGGGTCGGCACCCGCGCGAGCGTGTCGCGGAAAACGGTGGCGTCGACCCGGCCGCGTTCCCGGTTAGCCCCGACGGGTTCTTCGCCAGCCCCGACAGCGTCCATCGGCCCAGCCTACGTTCGCCGGCACCGTTCAGCCAATGCTGGCTGCGTCGTCGGCCAGTAGGCAAGGGACATGGGCGGTCGAGGCGGAGCAACGGCCCGTTCCATATCCGCGGTTGAACGACGGCTCGCATCCCAGACGGTAGCCGAACCCAAAGCAACCTCAGTGTGATCGTTGCCATGCACAGGGAGCCGCCGGCCGGTGGCTGACGGGCTTGACTCCGGCGAGGACGGCAACGGATTCTGGGCACACGCCTGCGGTGGCGGGCCGACCCGGCAGGAGGCAGCGCGGTGGCTGACGTCGTTCCGACCGAGGAATTCCTCGAACTCGCCGGGGGGAGGGTGCACCTGCTGCGTGGCGGGACGGGCGAGCCGGTGCTCTTCCTGCACGCGGCGGGCGGGGCCGGGGCATGGCACCCGTTCCACGCGCTGCTCTCCGGCGCCGGATTCGAGGTGATCGCGCCGGACCACCCCGGATTCGGCAAGTCCGACGACTTCCCCGAAGCCGACGCGATCGACGACCTCGTGTACCACTACCTGGATGTCCTCGACACGCTCGGACTCAGCCGCCCGCACGTCGTCGGCGCGTCGTTCGGCGGCTGGATCGCGGCCGAGCTGGCCGTGCACTCGCCGCACCGGATCGGGTCGCTCACGCTGCTATCGGCGGCCGGGCTGCGGCTACCGGACCACCCGGTCGCGGACATCTTCCTGCTTCCGCCCGCGAAGCTGGCGGCGACGCTGTTCCATGACCCGCCGCCGCCCGCGCCCGCACCGCCGCCGGGCGCTCCCCTCGACCTGGACGCGATCATCGCCGCGTACCGGGAGGCGACCTCGCTCGCACGGTTCTGCTGGGTCCCCTTTTTCTCGGACCCGAAGCTGGAGCGGCGGCTGGGCCGGATCACCGCGCCGGCCCTGGTCGCCGCCCCCGCCGATGACCGGCTCATCCCGATCGCCCATGCCCAGCGGTACGCCGCGCTGATCAGCGGCGCCACCTATGCGGAGGTCGCCGACTGCGGGCACGCGATGTACTTCGAACGGCCCGCCGAGTTCGCCTCGCTCGTGGCGTCATTTCTGGCGTCTCGTCCCCTCCCTGAGAGCGGAGTCAGCCGGTGAAGTTCAGCTTCTTCCACCTGATGCCCTACCCCTACCTGCCGGACGACTTCGACGAGAAGTACGACTCGTCCGCGCTGACGTACCCGAACGCGAACTTCGACCCCAAGCTAGGGTCCGAACTGTACGCGCGGTACCTAGACGAGCTTGAGTACGCCGACCAGCTTGGCTTCGACGCGGTCGCGGTCAACGAGCACCACCAGTCCGCCTACGGGCTCATGCCGTCACCCAACCTGATGGCGGCCGCGCTCACCCGGCGGACCTCGAACGCGCGGATCATGGTGCTGGGGAACGCCATCGGCATCCGGGGCAACCCGCTGCGCGTCGCCGAGGAGATCGCGATGCTCGACCTGATGTCGGGCGGGCGGGTGGACTCGGGGTTCGTCCGTGGCATCGGCTGGGAGTATTTCGGGCATTCGGTCAACCCGGTGAAGTCGCGAGCGCGGTTCGACGAGGCGCACGACCTGATCATCAAGGCCTGGACCGCGCCGGAAATGTTCTCCTGGTACGGCGCCAACTACGAGTACCGGTACGTGAACATCTGGCCCCGGCCGGTGCAGCAGCCCCATCCGCCGATTTACATTCCCGGGGCCGGGTCCACCGAGACGATGAAATTCTGCGCGACGAGGAGATACACCTACATGTCGGTATACGCGCCGACGTCGATCGTGCGGCGCTGGTTCGACGGCTACCGGCAGGCGGCGGCGGACCTGGGCTACGTGCCCGACCCAGAGAGAATCGCGTTCTCGGTTCCTGTCTACGTCGCCGATAACGACGAGCAAGCGCACCGCGAGGCCAGGCCGGCGCTCGAGTGGCTTTACCGTAAGGGGCTCAAGCAGACCGCCGAGATGGTGACCCCTCCCGGTTACATGTCGCCCGGCTCGCTGCGCGGTGTGCTGGCCTCGGGGATGCGGGGGTTCGGCGGGTCCTCCTACGAGGACCTGCTGGCCAACGGCCAGGCGGTCGTTGGGTCGCCGGCCGCCGTCGCTGACCGGCTGGCCGAACTGTATGAGAAACTTGGCGGGTTCGGACAGCTGATCGGGCTGTTCGCAATCGGACCGTCCACGCACCAACAGGTGATGCACAGTGCCGAGCTGTTCGCGTCCAACGTGATGCCGGCGCTCCGCCCGCTGGGCGTCGCCGCGGAGAGGACCCCTTCATGAGCTTGCTCCGCGACGAACTGCTGGCACGGATCCGCAGTCACCGCGAGCAATTCGAGTCCGCCGGAGACCGCGCCGAGGAGCTGCGAACCCTCCCGCACGACGCGGTGGCGACACTGCGCGAACTCGGGCTGTTCTGGCTCAAGACGCCCGCTGAGCTCGGCGGCACGCCGCTCGCGCCGGTCGAGTTCAGCGAGGTGATCGAGGAGCTCGCCTACATCGACACGTCAACGGCGTGGGCCGCCATGATCGGCGCGGGCTGCAACGGGCTGGCCGGAGGCTGGCTGCCGGAGGCCGGGGCGCGGCGGGTCTTCGGCGACCGCCCGGAGGGGGCGGCAGCCGGGGCGAGGGGCAGCCGGCTCCCCGTGATCGCCGGCCAGCTCGCCCCGCGCGGGACGGGCACCCCGGTGGCCGGCGGCTACCTGGTGCACGGCCGCTGGGGCTTCTCCAGCGGCATCGTGCACGCCGACTGGCTGATCGGTGCGTTCAAGTCGGGCACCGCCGCCGCTTCCGCGGCCGGTGGCGACGATGAGGCGTCGCCGACCGGGTTCGGCCGGATGGTCGTCTTCGCCATCCCCAAGGCCGAGGCCGAGGTCATTGACAACTGGCACGTCGCGGGGCTGCAGGGCACCGGCAGCCTCGACTTCTCGGTGGACGGCATCTTCGTGCCCGCGGAGCTGACCTACGAACTGGGCAGCCCTGCCGTCCGCGGCGGCGACCTGTTCCGGCTGGGCATGCCGGCCTTCGTTTCCAACGAGGTGCCGCCGCTCGCGATCGGCCTGGCCCGCCGCGCCATCGACGACATCACCGAGCTGGCCACGCACACCGCCCGCTTCCCGGGCGGGCCCACGGTCAGCGAGCGCGCCGTCTTCCATCACGAGCTCGGCCGCGCCGAGGTGCGGGTCAGGGCGGCCAGGGCGGTGCACCGGGAGGCGATGGCGGATGCCTTCGCGAGCGCGGTGGCCGATGGCGCACCGTCCGATGAGCAGCAGCTCGCCGTCACCACGGCCTCCGTCTACGCCGTCGAGACCTGCGCCGACGTGGTCAGCGACCTGTTCAAGTTCGGCGGCGGCCGGGCCCTGATCCTGTCCAACCCGCTGCAACGCCACCTGCGCAACGTGCTCGCCGCCCGGCAGCACGTCGCCCTCTCAGAAGAGAACTACGAGGCGGCCGGGCGCTACCTGCTCGAGTCGGCCAAGGCCCGCCGCGGCTGAGCGGCGGGTGCGGCGGTGACGGGTTACTTGTGACGGGTTACTTGGCGATCGTGAGGGTTTTCCTGGTAGAGGCCGAGCTGGCATAGTCGGCGCTGCCCGGGTAGGCGGCGGACAGGGTGTAGCTGCCCGGCCGGAGCTTCTTGGCGGTCAGGGTGCAGCTGCCCTTGCCCGACTTGAGGGTGATAACGCAGATGGTGATCCGGCCGGCCTTGACGGTGACCCTTCCGGCTGGGGTTCCGGCGTACCGCGGTGAGACGGCGACCGACAACTTCTCCTGCTGCTCGTGCCCGTAGGTGACCTTGAGCGCCGACAGCTTCAGGCTGGTCTTGGTGGGGGTCTTGACCACCGTGAAGCCCGCCGCCGACGCAGAGGCGCCGAAGACGAAGCTGCCGCGGTAGGAGGCGGTGACCCTGACCAGGCCAGCCGGGAGCCTCGTGGCCGACGGGGTGCAGGATCCCGTGCCCGATGCGAGGGTGATCGTGCAGACGGTGGTCGAGCCTGACGTGACGGTGACCGACCCTGCCGGGGTGCGGCCGGCGCCGGCGGTGACCTTGACCGAGACATGCTCGGCCTGCTCGTTCCCGTACGGCACCTTCGCCGCCGACATCGTCAGGTCCGTCACTGTCGGCTCGTGCACGGACTTGTCCACGACGAACGCGTCCGCATTGGGCCAGCTGACGCCGGTGTACCCGTAGGAACCGCCCGCGGCGCAGTCGGTCGCGGATACGCAGGACACCGAGGCGACCGCGGTGAGATAGGCGTTGGTGTTGATGGCGGCCATGCCGGGCACCTGCTGCGCGGTACCCCAGGCGCCGCCACTCTCGTCGATGACGAACGCCCTTCCGGTTGCTTCAGATCCGTAGCCGTCGGTGCCATGGTCATACCCTCCCGCGCTGCAGTTGCCCGGCGAGGCGCACGACACCGAGGTGACCTCGGAGTCGTACTTCGCGGTGCCGGGAGCGGTGCCGGGCACTTGCTCGGCGCGGCCCCAGGTGCCATCGGTCTCGTTGGCGATGAACGCCTGCTGGGCAAGGGATGCCGAGGCCCCCGCGTAGGTCCCGCCGGCGGCGCAGTTGCCCGGCGAGGCGCACGACACCGAAGTGACTTGGGCATCGGCACCAGCGTTCAGCGCGGCGGTGCCGGGCACTTTACGCGCCGTGCCCCAGGTGCCGCCGGCCTCGTCCACCACGAATGCTTGCAGGTCCCTGGTGCTGGATCCGGCCTTGCCGACGTTGTAGTACCCGCCGGCGGTGCAGTCGCCGATCGCGGTGCACGACACCGAGCCGACCGAGGCGTCCTCCCCGGCATTGAGCGCGGCCGTCCCCGGTACCTCCTCGGCGCTCCCCCAGATACCGCCGGTCTCGTCCATGACGAAGGCCTGACCAAGCACCGGGGCATAATCGGAGGTGTAATCCGCTCCGCCGGCGGCGCAGTTGCCCGGGGAGGAGCACGACACCGAAGTGACCGTGGTGTCGGCCAGGCCGGAGACGCGGGGAACCGAATGCGCCGTGCCCCAGACGCCGTCCGTCTCGTCCACGACGAAGGCCTCAAAGTTCGGCTCGGTGTCCCAGGGACTGGTGTCGTAGTAGCCGCCCGCGGTGCAGTCGCCCACCGCGGTGCACGACATCGAACTGACGTCGGCGTCGTCCCCCACGTTGACGGCCGAGGTGCCCGGGACGATCTCCGCAGTGCCCCAGACGCCGTCCTTCTCATTGACGACATACGCCTGCCACCGCCAGGGGGCATCCGCACCCGTGTACTCCCCGACGGTGCCGCCGGCGCTGCAGTTACCGGTCGAGGCGCATGAAACCGAGTTGACGCTAGTGTTGTAGTAGCTGGCGGTGCCGGGTATCACCCGCGCCTTGCCCCAGACGCCACCCGTCTCGTCCACCACAAACGCCGTCGTCGCCCCGCTGTCGTCCCCGTAAATGCCACCGGCACTGCAGTCGCCTGCCCCGGTGCACGACACCGAGCTGACATCCGCGCTGAACCGCTGGAATAGCGCGCTGGGAAGCCCCGGCACGGTCGCCGCATCGCCCCAGGTCCCCGTCGCGCTCGGCACGGCGGGCACCTTGATCGCCGCCGTCCCGGCGGCCGCCGCCCCACCGCCGGCGGCGAGCGCACAGCAAGCCACAATGACAGAAACCACGCTAAACCAACGTCTCAGCACGCTTAAGAGACGCCGGCTACCCGCCCGTGGTTGTCCGGGCGGGTCCCGTAATCACCGTGACATCACTGCGACGCGCCGCGACGGCGGGCGGACACCGATGCGGCCAGCGTCTCCAGGGTGGCCTCGGTCATTTCGATGTCCATGCAGGCGTCGGTGACGGACTGGCCGTAGGTCAGGGTTGCCGGGTCACCGGGATTCTGACGGCCCGCGACGAGGAAAGACTCAAGCATCACGCCGACGATGCCGGCCTCGCCACCGGTGAGCTGCCCGGCCAGCGACTCGCCGACGGCCGTCTGCCGCCGGTAGTCCTTGCCGCTGTTGCCGTGACTGGCGTCCACCATGATGCGGCGCGGCAGGCCGGCCGCCGTGATCAGGTCCAGCGCCTTGGACACGTGCGAAGAGGAGTAGTTCGGGCCGCTACGGCCGCCGCGCAGGATCACATGGGTGTCGGAGTTGCCGGTGGTCGTCACGACCGCCGCCGCGCCCGCCTCGGTAACGCCGAAGAACGTGTGGCTCGCGGCCGAGGCCCGGCAGGCGTCAACCGCCACCTGCACGTCGCCGTCGGTTCCGTTCTTGAAGCCGACCGGCATCGACAGGCCGGAGGCAAGCTGGCGGTGCACCTGGCTCTCAGTGGTCCGCGCCCCGATCGCGCCCCAGGTCACGGTGTCGGCAATGTACTGCGGGGTGATCGGGTCAAGCCACTCGCAGCCGACCGGCAGACCCTCAGACAGGATGTCGAGCAGCAGGCGCCGCGCGGTCCGCAGGCCGCGGTGCACATCGTAGGAGCCGTCCATGCCGGGGTCGTTGATGAGCCCCTTCCAACCCGTCACCGTGCGCGGCTTCTCGAAGTAGACGCGCATCACGATCAGCAGGTCGTCGGCGTACCGGGCGCGGAGGCCGGCCAGCCGGGCGGCGTATTCAAGCGCCGCCTTGGGGTCGTGCACCGAGCACGGGCCGGTGACCACGAGCAGGCGGTCGTCGGCCCCGTCGAGCAGGGCGCGAACCTCGGCCCGGGTCGCCTCAACCGTCCGCGACTGCGCTTCGCCCAGCGGCAGCTCAAGGAAAAGCGCGGCAGGGGAAAGCAGCGGCTCGTAGCCGACAATCCGGGTATCGGTGGTGCGTGACATTTGGGGTTCTCCTCCCGGGCGCGCCTCGCCCGGGGTCCACCGCGAGCCAGCTACGCCCTTTGACTGGGACGAGGCCTCTGTGCCCCATCCCTGGCTGGCTCCGGGTAGTGATAAGCGCGCGTAACAACAACGCTCGGCTCCACCCGGAGCCAGCGTAAAGCGCCAATACCACTGAGACACGCGATCGATCATACACGGCCGGGGGCGGCTAGTAACCGCAGTGACGGGTAGTAACCCTCTGGCTTTCGCTATGGGGGCGGGTCACGCCGCCGGCGGCCCGGGACGGGGGAGATCATCGGCTGATGGAGAGCCTCAACCTCGCCGACTTGTTCGTGACGTTCCTTGCCCTGTTCGGGCCGCAGAAGGTGCTGCTGTCCTTCGGGCGGCTCGCCCGCACGCTTGACGACCGCTCAGTGCGCGTGCTGGCCGCCACGACCGCGGCCGCCACCGCTTGCGTCGGTGCGCTCTGTGCGCTGACCGCACCCTGGCTGGCCACGTTCTTCCATATCGGCGCGGCCGAACTGGACCTGGCCGCGGGGCTCTTGTTCATCATCTACGCGGTCGCCATGGTGCTCGGCATCCACTTCGATACGGGGCCCGAGCACGAGACGGCGGCGGGGCCGAACCACGCTGAGGACTCCGGCCGGGAAGATGCTCCCCCGGCGCACCCGCTAGCCAACGGGTTCCGCGCGATGCTGCTGCCGTTCGTGGTCAGCCCGATCGCGATCGCGGCGGACCTTGAGGAGTCGGTGTCGGCCCACGGCTGGGGCGGCCGATGGACCGTAGCGGGTGCGTTCGCCCTGGTCGCACTGGTCGACATGGTCTTCACCTGGGTGTTCACGCCGGCCCTGCGACGCATGAACGAGAGCGTGCTCGAGGTCCTCTCCCGGCTGCTCGGCATCCTGCTCGTCGCCGTCGGCATCGGCGTCTTCCTTGACGGCCTGACCGCGCTCGGCGTCCTGCACAGTGGCCACTGAGCTGGCATAAGGCGTTCTTAAATATCAATAGCTAATAGCCGGCAACAGCGGCTGCCCGTCCCCGGGGCCCGTGAGAGAAGGCCTTGTTCTTTTCTGATTATTTCATTCGAAACGGGCGAACAAAATGATCATAGAAATAACTAAATGTCAATGTATTGAACAAGAAACCCCTGATAGTTAACATCTCGGACAACAGCGGCCACCACACCCCGGCCACTAAGTCAGAGAGGTCCCCCATGGCAAACCGACCCCGCAGGTTCCTCCTCTACTCCTTCGCTGCTCTCGTCCCCGCAATTGGCCTGCTCGCAGGCACGGCAGTCGCCGCGAGCGCCGGCCCGGTCTCCGCGCACACCGCCATCAGCCACTCCGCCGCGGCGGAGGCGAAGGCGATCGCGGTGGCAGAGATCAGGAAGCTGACGGTCGGGTACAGCCCGACCGACCACCGCGTGGGCATCAAGTCCCCGGGCTTCAAGGGCCTGAGCGACGTCACGTCGACCAACTGGTCCGGGTACGCGGACACCGGCAGCTCGTTCAGCAACGTCAGCGCCAAGTGGACCGAGCCGGGGGCGTCCTGCACCTCGCGCACGACCTCACTGGCCGCGTTCTGGGTCGGCATCGACGGGTACAGCTCGGACTCCGTCGAGCAGGACGGCACCATGATCGAGTGCTATAACCGGACCGCCTACCAGTTCACCTGGTGGGAGATGTACCCGACCAACGACGTCCAGGTCGTCGGCCAGACCGCCGCCGCCGGTGACGCCATTACCGCCTCGGTGGTCAGGAGCGGCACCAGCTACACGCTCAAGGTCACCGACTCCACCCACTCCTCCGGCAACAGCTTCACCACCACGCAGTCCTGCTCGGCCTCGAGCTGTGTGGACAGCAGCGCCGAGTGGATCGCGGAGGCACCGACCGGGTCAAGCGGGGTCGAGCCGCTCTCCGACTTCGGCAGCTGGACCGCGTCTAGCGCGGCCGTGACCGAGGGCAGCACGTCCGGCAACATTTCCTCGTTCACCGATGACGAGATCACCATGGTCGACAGCTCCGGCGCCACCAAGGCGCTGCCCGGTGCGCTCACTGGTGGAGGGACCGGATTCTCGGTCGCCTGGGAGAGGGCCTCCTGACAACACGAGGCCGCTAGGCCACGACATTATCCCCGACCGAAATGCCAGGCGATGACGCCTGGCATTTCTTATGTTTAGGCTGAGGCAGACGGGAGCGCCACGGTCCGTTCAGGATGATGGTTTTTCGTATTTCGTCTCCTATGCACGAAAATCGACCGGACGGGGAGCGAACGGTGGCCTTGGGGCGCTGGCACGGCTTGGCGGCGGGGGCGGCGGTCGTGGCGGCGGCGGCCGTGGCGGTGATCATCCTCGAACTGCTCCCCGGCGGCAGCGGCCCCGCCCCGGTGCGGCTGTCGGCCGCTCCGCTCGGTGTGAACATCGCACCGTGGGACGGCGTGTACGCGGGCTCCGGCAGCGGGGTCATCCAGCCGCTGCTGGCGGCGGCCGGGATCAAGCAGTTCCGCTACGGCGGCGGCTCGTACGCCGACTTCTACGACTGGCAGACCAACGCCAACATTGGCAACTGCCTGCCCGGTGACCCGACCGCGTCCTTCACCGCCGGATGCGCGTCGGCCGGCCAGCTCAGCTTCGGCCAGCTCTCCGCGCACGCCCGCGCGATCGGCGCGGAGAGCTTCGTGACGGTGAACTACGGTTCGGGAACCCCGGCGCTGGCCGCGGCCTGGGTGACCACCGCCAAGGGCACGGCGGGCGAGCAGGTGGCGCTCTGGGAGGTCGGCAACGAGAACTACGGCTGTTATGAGGTGAACAACCCGCTGGCCAGCGCGCCCGCCCACTTCCGTGGCTACCTGCCCGGCAGCGGCAGCGCGGCCGGGCAGTACCAGACCTGCCCGACAACCACTCAGGGACAGCTATCCGGCACCAAGACGCTCGCGATGTCCTATGCGGCCAACGCGCTGCCGTTCCTGCGGGCCATGAAGGCGGCCGACCCGTCGGCCCGGCTCGGCGTGCCGTGGCTGCTCGGCACCTCGGCCGCGGCCGGCGCCGCGGGGGACGGGTCATCGGCGGCCAGTTCGGAGTGGAACAACACGGTGCTCGGGACCGACGGCAGCTACGTGGGTTTCGTCGACGCGCACTACTACCCCTTCTCCTTCGCTGGCGCGGCCGGGGGCGGCAACCCGACGGACTCGCGGGTGCTGGCGGCGCTGCGCTCGATCCCCGGGCTCGCTTCGGCCACCAAGACGGAACTCGCGGCGCATGATCCGGGCGCGGGTCTGGTGATCGGCGAGACCGCGGTCTCAAGCGCCGCGACCACCAGCGCGTGCACCCCCGTCGGCGCGGTGTTCGCGGCCGGGGATGTGCTGTCGTGGCTGGCCGCGGGCGCGCAGACGGTGGACTGGTGGGACCTGAACAACTACGGCAACAGCAGCGATTCCTGCACCAAGCCGGATTACGGATTTTTCACCTCGGCCGCGTCGCCGGTCCCGGAGACTGCCTACTACGGCTACCTGCTCGCCTCGGCGCTCGCCAAGCCCGGCGCGCTGCTCGGCCCGCTGACCACCTCGTCGCCCGGCAACGTGCTGGCCTTCCAGTCCTCGCTGCCCGGCGGGGCGCACGCGGTGGCGCTCATTAACCTGGACACGACCGCCGCGCACACGGTGACGTTCCCGGTGCCCGCCGGCCTGACCGGCACCCTGCGTTCCTCCGTCTACAGCGCAGGCACCCAGAACACTTCAAACTCCAACATAGTCAACACAACCGCCCCCGTCTCCTCCCTGTCCTCCGGCATCACCCTCCCAGCCGAGTCCATCACGGTCCTGCAGACCCGGTAGCGCAGAGGATCCACCCGGTCCCGCCTTCGCGGGCGACGCCGCGTCGAGGAGGAAGCCCTTCGGGTTGGGTTTGCGGGCGAACCCCACGCCTATGGCTCGAGGCCAACCAGATAGAGAAACCGGCCAGAGTGGGTGTGCGGCGAAGCCGCATCGGGGGTCCGGGGCCGGGGGGAATGGGGGGCGGGAGCCCCCCATGCGGGAAGTCTGTCCCCCGGGAGAAAGCAAAGAGGCCCCCGCGTGCGCTTTGTGCACGCGGGGGCCTCCCGACTCGTAGCCCCGACCGGATTCGAACCGGCGTTACCGCCTTGAGAGGGCGACGTCCTAGGCCTCTAGACGACGGGGCCCTACGAGATGCCGGGGTTCCGCATCCCCGGCGGACTAAACGATACCGCCTCTGGATGAGTGCATCCAACACGGGCCGCGGCCGGGACAGAATGTAGGAGGAAATTTCAGGACTCGCGAACGAGGCGCACGGCCGCGGCCACCAGGTCGCCGTTGCCGACCGCCACGTCACCAGACGGCAGGACCGTGGTGTCCTCGAGCCCGACCCGGATGTCCTGTCCCATCGCCACCGCGGCACGCATCACGTCCCAGGTGGCGAGGGCGTAACCGTGGTGCACCTGGCGGGCGGTGACGCCGAGCCTGGCGAGCTCCGACGCGGTCTCGGCGGCGGTCGCGACCGCGCCCGCGGGGTCGCGGTCGGCGGGCTCGATCAGCACCCGGAGTATCCGGGCCCGAAAGCCGGCCGCGCCCAGCAGGCGCGCGTCCGCCGCCGTCCACACCCCCGCCTCGATCTCGATGCCCAGGCTGGTGAGGAGATCCGCGAGAGCTTCGGTGCCCGGCTCGTTCAGGTTGATCGACGCGTAATCCGGGCGGTCGGGTCCGGTCCACCGCGCGACAAGGTCCAAACGGCGCGCGACGTCTCCGTCGACGGTCCAGATGCCGGTAGTCACCCCGACCGGCAGCCCGGTCGCGTTACGGGTCGCGGCCACCGCCGCGAGCACATAGTCGGGGTCGAGCGTCTGCTCCCCGGAGGCGTCCCTGGGGTGCAGATGGAGCGCCCGCGCGCCGTTCTCCGCCGCCGCGCGAGCCTGGCCGGCCAATTCCGCGGGCGTCAGCGGCACCGCCGCATGCTCCGCCCGCGTAGTCCCGCCGTTGAGGGCCGCCTGAACCAGTACGCCCCGCCCGCCGCCAACACCGTCTTCCGCAGAGATCCCATGCACCACGGCAGAAGCATCCCCTGTCCATCCCGGGCTAAGCCCGGCTCGCCCAGTAGCACCCACCCGGTGCGGGTCCGTGATCGTGTGCGGTTGGGGGCGTCATACGACCCGAAATACCCACGATCATGACTTTGAGCAGCAAAACGGCCCCGGTGCTGAGTAAGCACGGGGCCATCGAACGCTGGGGTACCAGGACTCGAACCTAGACTAACAGAACCAGAATCTGCTGGGCTGCCAATTACCCCATACCCCAATGGCAACGCGGGTCGGGAGCTTCCGTACCGCGCCGATGTAGTGTATCGAATCTCGGACCCCAGAGCGAACGCTAACCGGTCGAGCCGGGGTCCGGGTGTTACTCGGGATCGGCCACCAGGTGATCGGGCTCGAATTCACGCAGGGTCGGGGGTTCGAGCGCGACTGCCACCTGGGACTTCCCGCTGGCGACGGCCCGGGTGCCGCCGAATACGGCGCGCAGATCTCGTTTGACCACCTGCTCCGTGTGGGTCAGCTCGTCGACCAGGCTGGCGTGGGTGAGCGCGGTAGCCGTGGGACCGTTCGGGCCGTGGTCGATTGCCTGCCCGGCGATTGCCGCACCGTTCGCGGCGACCGCCACCGGGCCGAGCGGGGAGTGCTGCCACTTCTTGTGCAGCTCGGGGACCGCGGAGAGCAGCATCTTCGTGTAATCGTGCTGCGGGTTGCCAAAGATCTTCTCGGTGCCGCCCATCTCCACGATCGCGCCGTGCCGCAAGATGATCGTCCGGTCGGAGACGTAGTTGCCGAGGGACAGGTCGTGGGTGATGAACAGGATCGCCAGCCCTTGCCGCTTGAGTTTGACCAGCAGGTTCAGCACGTCCACGCGGGTGGACGCGTCGAGCATGGAGATGATCTCGTCCGCGATGAGCACCTTGACGTCAAGCAATAGCGCGCGGGCGATGAGCAGCCGCTGCTGTTGGCCGCCGGAGAGCTGATGCGGGTACTTGCCCAGCACATCCCCTGGGTTCAGCGCCACCGCGTCAAGGGCCGCCTCGATCTTGGCGGACCAGTCGCCGGCACTGATCTTCGGGAAGTACGCGCCGCGCACCAGGTCGAAGACCCGGTCTGCCCGGTAGATCGGGTTGTAGGAGCTGAACGGGTCCTGGAAGACGCCCTGCACGTTCCGGTAGTACTCGCGGAGGCCGCGCTGGGAGTACGTCGCGATGTCCTTGCCGTCGAAGCTCACCGCACCGGAAGTCGGCTGGACGAGGCGGAGCATGACCTTGCCGATTGTCGTCTTGCCGCTGCCAGACTCGCCGATCAGTGAGATCACCTCACCGGGCGGCATCTCGAAGCTGACCTTGCGCAGCGCGGGCGTCAGGCCGCCGGCCCGGGACGTCGCGCGGTAGAGCTTGGAGACCTGGTCGACTCTCAGCGTGCTCATACAGCCTGCTCCTGTCGGGCCCGCCCGGCCACCACGGCATGTTCATCGCTGACCTTCCAGCAGGCGACGTGGTGGCCGGGTTCGATCTCTGCGAACGGCGGGGTCTGTATGCACTTATCGAACGCGAACGGGCACCGGTCCCTGAACCGGCAGCCGGCCGGCGGGTTGGCCAGGGACGGCGGGCGGCCGGGTATCCCAGTCAGCGTCACCTGGTCGTGCCGCACCCCCACCTCGGGCAGCGAGGCGATCAGCGCCTGGGTGTAGGGGTGAAGCGGGCTGTTGACGATTGTGCCGGTGCTGGCCCGCTCCGCGAGCCGGCCCGCGTACATGATCGCGATGGAGTCCGCGATCTGCGCCAGGATCGACAGATCGTGGGTGATCGTGATGACGGACTTGACGAACCCCCGGTCGCGGAACTCAAGTAGCATCTCCCCCACGGCGCGCTGGGTGGAGACGTCGAGCGCCGAGGTCACCTCGTCGGCGATCAGCAGCGACGGGTTGAGCAGCGTGGACATGATGATCGTGACCCGCTGCCGCATGCCGCCGGAGAGCTCGAAGGAGTACTTGTCGAGCACGTCTTCCTTGAGGCCGATCAGCTCAAGGCGACGGCTCAGCTCGGTCAGCGCCGCGCGCCGGTCCTTGACGTGGTGCGACTTGAGCAGGTCGGTGATCAGCTTGCCGATCTTCCTGGTGGGGGTCAGCGCGGACATGGCGTACTGCGGGACCAGGGATACCTCGGTCATCCGCAGCGGCCGCATCGCCCGGGTATCGGCGATCGGCAACTCCCGGCCATCCACGGTCACCGCGCCGCCGGTCGCCTTCATCCGCTGGTCCAGGTAGATGAGGGCGTTGCCGAGGGTTGACTTGCCGCTGCCCGACTCCCCGGCCAACCCCATGATCTCCCCGTCGGCGAGCACGAAGCTCACGCCATCGACGGCGGTCACGTCGCCGCGGCGGCTCCGGTAGGCGACTGACAGGTTCTCTACGCTGACGCTCACTGCTGCCTCAACTTCGGGTTGAAGACCTCGTCCAGGCCGACGTTGGCGATGAGCAGGGCAGCGACCATCGCGGTCAGCACCGCGCCCGGCGGGACGAACCACCACCACTCGCGGTAGAGCAGGGCGGCATGTCCCTGCGCCTGGTTCATCATGTTGCCGAGCGAGACGACGTTGCTCGGGCCGAGGCCAAGGAAGTCATAGCTCGCCGCCAGCAGCATCGAGCTGCCGAACAGCAAGATGACGACCAAGAACAGGTACGAGGCCATGTTCGGGGCGATGTCCTTGACGATGATTTCGAGCGGCCGCCTGCCGGACAGCTTGGCCATCTCGACGAACTCGCGCGATCGCAGCGAGAACGTCTGCGCCCGGACCGCACGCGCCACCCACGGCCACGTCGTCAGCCCGATGAAGACGCCCTCGAAGAGCACGCTGCGCGAGTTGAGATAGGAGCCGATCACGACGAGCAGCACCAGCGACGGCAGCATCACGATGATGTTCGTGATCATCTGCAGGACCTCGTCGAGGATGCCGCCGCGCCAGCCTGCGGCGAACCCGAGGGCCATCCCGACGACAGACGCGGAGACGGCGCCGAGCGCGCCCACCAGGTAGCTTTCCCGCAGTCCGTTGGCGAGCTGCGAGTAGATGTCCTCGCCGAGGTCGTCGGTGCCGAGCCAGTGCGTTGCGCTCGGGCGTGCGAGCTGGACGCCGGTGAGAGCCTGCGGCGCGTACTTGGCGATCATCGGCCCGATGATCGCGAAAAGCACGAGCAGCAGCTCGAGGCCGAGGCCGAAGGCAAGTTTCCTGTTCCGCAGGCCGTAATAGAAGAAGTCGCTGCGTTGCCCTGCTCGCCTGCGCGCGCCCGGGACCTCTGTCTCCCCTCGTCGCGCACTGCTGCCCTCGCTCGTCAGTCCGAGCACCGCGGCGCCCTTCCGGTCGCTCATGTCCTCTCCCCCGCTCACGCCGCCGCTCCCTGCATGCTCAGCCGGGTCCTCGGATCGACGCTGATGAAGACCAGGTCGATGATGAAGTTCGCGACCAGGACGCCGATGACGATGAAGATGAAGATGCCCTGCAGGAGGAAGTAGTCCTGGCTGGTGATCGCGCCGAAGATCAGGTGCCCGAGGCCGGGGTAGTCGAATGCGATCTCGGTAACGATGTTGCCGCCGATGACGACGCCGAGTTGCAGCGCCAGCCCGGAGAGCTGCGGCAGCGACGCGCTGCGGTACGCGTACCTGCGGACCACCCGCTCGCTGGCGCCGAGTGCCCGCAAGTACCGCGAGCTGTCGTTCTCGAGCTCGTAGATGACCAGGTTGCGCATGCCGATGGCCCAGCCGCCGAGGCTCACGATGAACACGGTGAGGAACGGCAGGAACCAGTGGTCGAGCAGCGACGCTATGAAGGTCCAGTTCCAGGCCGGCAGCAGCGTCTCGGCGTAGGCGCCGGAGGTAGGGAACACCTTCCAGACCACGCCGAGCAGGTACGGCACTACCAGCGCCAGCCATGGGTAGGGGATCGCCTGGAAGATGTACCCGAGCGGGAGGACGGTGTCGTCGAGCACCCTGCGCCGCGCCGCCGCCGCGCCCAGCCGGTTCCCGACGATGTAAGAGAGCACCACGGCCGGGACAAGCAGCGCCAGGGTGTACGGCATCGCCGCGAAGACGAGCGACGTGACCGTGTTCGGGTCGTCCGAGATGCTGATCCCCATGTTCCCGGTCAGCAAGCCCTTCCAGAAGTCCAGGTACTGCTGCCAGAGCGGCACGTTGAGGCCAAACGACTGGGCAAACGACTTGTAAAGCGCCGCGTACGACGCCGGATCCAGGCCGTTGAACCTGGACAGCAGACCCTGGATGGGGTCTCCCGGTATCAGGTGCGGTATGCCCCAGTCGACGCTCACGCCGACGAAGAACGCCAGCACATAGGTGATCAGTTTCCTGATGAGATAGCGCCGCACGGCAGACTCCCGAGGTGAATCAACGGTCCCGCCGGCCCGTCTCCCGGACCGCTCACGCGGGCCGGGAGGCGGGTCGTTGGCAGGACCGTGCTGGTGACTAATCCGGTTGACGTACCGCGAGCGTCAGCTCGCGGCGGCCGGCGTCGGCCTGAGGTCGGCCAGCGCGTAAACCGTGGTCATCGCGCCGAGGTAGCCGGCCCACATGACCGGCATGTTCTGGTCGGAACCGGTGCTGGCCGGGTAGTCCGACCAAACCGAGGTGTTGCCCTGGAACCAGGCGCCGTTGTACCAGAGCGGGATCACCGGCTCCTGCGCGAAGAAGTCGGTCTCCAGCTGGGCGTAGATGGAGTCCAGCTTGGCGGTGTCGGTGAGCGGTACGCTGGCCGCCTGCTGGACCAGCGCCCAGTCGGCCGGCGAGCTGATCCGCTCCCAGTTGAGCTGGGAGTCCTGGTTCTTGGCGATCGGGAGCTGGTACACCCGCTGGTAGTAGCTCCACGGCGTGGAGTCGGCGCCGGCGTTGTTGTCAAGCTGCAGGTCGTAGCGCCCGGCGTCCACGTTCGCGGTGCGCGTGTTGGCCTGCGGGTAGATGACGTCGACGTTGATACCGACCGCCTGGAGTTCGTCCTTGATGACGGTGGTGGCGTCCATCCAGTCTGACCAGCCTTGCGGCACCTGCAGGGTGATGGTCTGGCCGTGGTAGCCGGACTTCGCCAGGTACGACTTGGCGGTGGCCGGGTTGAAGCTGGGGCCGTCCGAGTTCACCACGCCCTGGTTGACGAAGGACGAGAGCCCGGGCAGCAGGCCGGTGGGGCCGGCCGCCTCGGCGATGCCGCCGTACACCGTCTGCGCGATGGCCTTCGGGTCGAGCGCGTACGCCATCGCCTTGCGGAAGTTGACGTTGCTCATGGGCGCGACGGAGTCGTTCGGCTCAAGCCAGACCGTGTTCGCCGACAGCATGTAGGGCGTGGCGGGGTAAAAGGTCTTGAGCGTGTAGCCGGAGTTGCCGCCGACGGCCGACATCAGCTGGTTGATGCCTGGCAGGAAGTTGTTGGACCAGTCGATGTCGCCTGCCGTCAGCTGGCCGAGTTCCTGGTCGTTGGAGCCGTTGACCACGTCGACGAGGTACTTGAACTTGAAGCTCAGGCCGAGCGCGCTGGTCGCCCACCAGTCCGGCTGGGTCTGGTAGGCGACCTCCTGGGCGTTGTAGGTGTCCAGGCTCATCGGACCGGTACCGACCGGGTGCGTGTTGGCGTAGGTCGCGATCTGGCTCGCGGGGAGCTTGGACCAGACGGCCTCCGGCAGGACGGGCGCCCGCCACAGGTAGTCCGTGAACTCGGTGTAACCTGGCTGGCCCTTGAACGTGACGGTGACCGTGTTCCCGCTGGCGGTGGCGTTCGCGACCGTCGCGACGTTGGCCGAGTACGGGTCGGTGGCGTTCTGCCGCGCCAGGTTGATCGAGTACGCGACGTCGGCGCCGGTCAGCGCCGTGCCGTCGGACCACTTCACACCGGGGCGGACGTTGATGACGTAGCTGGTGCCCTTCCAGCCGGAGTTCAGGTCGCCGGTCGCGAGCCATGGGTCGTAGGACTTCTTGATCGGGTCGTACAGGTACAGCGGCTCGTAGATCAGGCCCTGGGTGCCCGTCGCGAAGTTACCCGTGTCGAGCGGATTCCAGTTGGACGGCGACGAGTACGCCGTGCCGCTGGTGTAGAGCGTCTGACTGCGCGGGAAGCTGGTTACCCCCGCTGGCGCCGATGACGTTGACGCGGATGCGGTCCCTGAAGCCGACGTGGGGCTGCTGCTGCTCGACGCTGGGCTGCCGCTGCAAGCGCTGGCAGCGCCTAGCGTCAGCACGGCTACCGCCACGGCGCCATATCTAGCACGGCGCCACCTTGCGCCGGTAAATCCCTTTGTAGGTCCCACCTGCTCCTACCTCCTCCACTAGCAAGTCCTGGTTGACCGGACCGCTCAGTCGCCTCGGTGTCGCCACCCGAAGGGAGGGCTATACCGGTTAACTGGCTATACCGGTTAAGTGTCAACCCGAAGAGGCGCACAAGTAAAGGGCCGTCTTTGTATCGCTCGCGTCGCGATCGGATATAGGACTAGTTACACACCCCGGGCCAGGGCCCCCTGGACTACGCGGTCAGCCGACTCCGCTTGGCGCGGGGACGACCGGAACGCCGACCGGGCCCGAGCTCATCCGGACCTGGAGCGTCGGGGATGATTCGGGCCAGCTCTCCGGGTGCCCGCCGGCCGCCAGCTCGCGGAGGATCCGCGCGGCGGCCGAACCGGCGGCGGCGATGTCCCGTCGCAACGCGGTCAGCGCGGGGTGCATCAGCTCGCAGAGCGCGGAGTCGTCCCAGGAGACAATCGACACCCCGCCTGGCACGCTCAACCCCATCCGCTGCGCTACGCCAAGCCCGGCGGCCGCCATCACGTCGCTGTCGTACAGGATCGCGGTCGGCGGCTCGGCCGAGCCGAGCAGCTCCATCGTGGCCGCGGCGCCGTGCTCGGCGGTGTAGTCCGCCGCCACGGAACGGGCGGAGAGCCCAGCGGCCGCCGCGACGGAGTCGAACGCCTCGCTGCGCAGCACCGAGTGCCAGTAGCGGTCGGACCCGCCGACCCGGGCGAGCCGCCGGTGCCCCTGCCCGGCGAGGTACCCGACCACGGTCTCCACACAAGCCCGGTCATCCTGCCAGACCGCGGGGAGTGCGCCCGCCCCTTGCGGCGTGCCGATCACCACGGCGGGCATACGCAGCTCTTCGAGTACGGCGATCCTGCGGTCGTCCACCCGCAGGTCGACCACGAACACCCCATCCACCCGGCTTTGCTGCCACCACCGGCGGTACAGCTCGATCTCGGCGTCGGCGTCCTCGGTCACGGTGAACAGGAGCGTGACGTGGTGCTCGGACAGCTCGGCCTGGATGCCGGATATGAGCTGCATGAAGAACGGCTCGATGCCGAGCGTGCGGGCGGGCCGGTCGATCACCAGGCCGAACACATCGGCCTTGCCGCCAGTCAGGGCGCGGGCGGCGCTATTGGGCTGGAAGCCGATCTCCTGGGCGATCGCCAGGATGCGCTCCCTGGTCGTCGCCGACACGCCCGGCTGGCCGTTCAAGGCAAAGGAGACCGCGGCCTTGGTGACGCCGGCCCGCTGTGCGATGTCGGCAATGGTTGGACGCTTCATCCGGTCCCCCTCAGCGACGCGCTATCCCGCTTAAGCATAACCAGGGGTGTCGTCGGGAACGCGCCCTGGCAAGGCCCCCATCGGCCCCAGTAACCACCGGACGCGTCCGCCGCGAGCGTCCGGACATGGACGATCATTTGCTTAACCGGTATAGTGCGGGCCACGGTCAGCGAAATTTCGGCGCAGATGTGCCGGCGTGAGGACGCAAGGAGGGCTCGGTGCGCAGGAACACCGCGAGGGTCATGACGGGGGGCGCGCCGGCTCACTGGCTGGGCGCGAACTTCTGGTCACGGACAGGCGGCCCGCTGATGTGGCGGAGCTACGACCCAGAGGTCGTCAGGGCGGAGCTCGCCGTGCTCAAGGACCACGGCCTCACCATGACCAGGTCATTCTTCTACTGGCCGGACTTCATGCCCGGCCCTTACGAGATCGACGAGAAGCTGGCCGCGCGCTTCGCGGACTTCCTCGACCGGCACCTCGAGCAAGGCCTCACCACGATCCCCACGTTCATCGTCGGCCACATGTCCGGCGAGAATTGGGACCCCGGCTGGCGGAACGGCCGTCACCTCTACCAAGATGTCTGGATGGTCGGCCGCCAGGCCTGGTTCGCCGCCGAGATGACCCGCCGGTACTGCGACCATCCCGCCGTCGCGGGCTGGCTGGTCTCCAACGAGATGCCGATCTACGGCGGGTCGGCCACCGACCACCAGACCGTCGCGGCCTGGGCGCGGATCATCAAGGACGCGGTCCGCGCAGCCGGTGGCCGGCAGCCATTCTCGCTCGGCGACGGGGCCTGGGGCATCGAGGTCACCGGCGCGGACAACGGCTTCCACCTGACCGACATATCCGACATATCTGACTTTTTCGGCCCGCACACCTACCCCGTGGGCGACGACCCCATTCGCCAGCGCTACGCCGCCGCCCTCGCCTGCGAGCTGGCCGGCACGTTCGGCAAGCCGGTGATCATGGAGGAGTTCGGCGTCAGCTCGGACTTCGCCTCCGACGCTAATGCCGCCACCTACTACCGGCACGTGCTGCACGGCACCCTGCTGGCGGGCGCAACCGGCTGGATCGCGTGGAACAACACGGACTTCGCGCTCCCGGAGGACGACCCGTACCGCCACCACGCGTTCGAGCAGAACTTCGGGCTCACCCGCGTCGACGGCGCGCCGAAGGCGACGCTCAAAGAGATGCAGAACTTCGCGCGCACGCTGGAAAGCATCGACTACACCCGCACCGAGCGCGCCGACACCGACACCGCGCTCATCGTCTCGTCCTACCTGGACACCCAGTATCCATTCACCTCCCCGGACACCCACGTGGCCGTCAGCAGATCACTGCAACAGGGGTACATCGCCGCCAGGCTGGCAGATCTGCCGCCGAGACTCACCAGGGAGACAACGGGCATCGAGGAGGGCGCGCGGCTCTACCTCGCCCCGTCCGTCAAGCAGCTGCTCGCGACCACCGCTGCCCGCCTCGAGGAACTCGCGAGCAGCGACGGCGCCACCGTCTACGTTTCCTACTGCGCAGGCGACGTCTCCTGGCACCGCGGCCCCTCCTACGGGAACATGAACGAGCTTTTCGGCGTCAGGCACCAGCTCGACGTGGGCCTGGCCGACCGGATCGAAGACGATACCGTGCAGCTCACGTTCACCCGTGACTTCGGCGGCCTGCCCCGGGGGACGACCCTTGAGTTCAAGGCGGCCGGCAGCGAGCACAGCCGCGCCTACCTTCCCGTCACGCCGACCACCGCCGAGGTCATCGCGACCGACTCCCGCGGCAGGCCCGCGCTACTGCGGCGTCAGGCCGGCCGAGGCTCGCTGATCCTGTGCAGCTACCCGCTGGAGTACATGGCCGCGCTTACTCCCCGGGTCAACCCGGACGCCACGGTCGCGCTGTACGGTGCGCTCGCCGCGCACGCCGGCGTTCGCCGCCCGGTCAGCGTCGATGACCCGAGGGTCGCCTGTGACGTGCTCGCCCACCACAACGGCACCCGGTTCGCCGTCATTGCCAGCCACGCCGACGAGCGACTGGCACTCAAGCCCGCACTGGCCCCCGGCGAAACGCTTGCCACGCTCGACGAAGAACAGGCGGTGGACACTTTCACCACGGGACCGTTCGAGATAAGAGTTTTTAAAATCACGAAGAGCTAGAGTCAGCTATGCCCTGGTACGACCTGCCGCTGGAGCGGCTGCGCGAGTATCGAACCAGCACCAAGGAGCCCGACGGGCTCGACGAGTGGTGGGCGGAGCGACTGACCCAATCGCGCGAGCGGGCCGTGCCCGCCACGGTCACGGTGCACGAACCGGGCCTTTACGCGCCGTTTCAGGTATCGGACGTCGAATTCTCCGGCGGCGCCGGTGACCGTGTCCGCGCCTGGTACATAACGCCACCGGGCGCGGCCGTCACCGCCACGGTGGTCAAGTTCATCGGCTACGGCGGCGGCCGGGGCGTCCCCGCCGAGCACCTGCTGCTCCCCGCGCTCGGCTACGCGGTCCTTGTCATGGACAGCCGCGGCCAGGGCGGCCGCTGGGCCAGCGGCGGCACTGCCGACAGCGGCGGTACCGGGCCGGAGAACTCCCTGGTCATGACCCGCGGCATCACCACCCCCGAGGAGTACTACTACACCCGGATGTTTGCCGATGCCGCGCTCGCGGTCGACACCGCGCGCGAGCTGGCGGGCAGCCCGGAGGTGCCGATCGCGGTCACCGGCGGCAGCCAGGGCGGCGCCCTCGCGCTCGCCGCGGCGGCCCTGCGGGCGGATTCGGTGCTGGTGTGCCACGCCGACGTGCCGTTCCTGTGCGATATCCAGCGGGCGATCACGCTCGCGCCAAACCCGCCGTATACCGAGATCCCCGAGTTCCTGGCGGAGAACGTCGATCTCATCCCGCAGGCGCTCGACACGCTCCGTTACGTTGACTGTGCCCTGCTGGCCCGCCGGATCACCGCCGCGACCCTGGTCAGCGTGGGGCTGATGGACGACATCTGCCCGCCGTCCACCGTGTTCGCCGCGTACAACGAGATCAACGTCACCGACAAGGAGATCGCGGTCTACCCCTACACCGGGCACAGCTGGCCTAAGGCGCACGCCGAGCGCCAGCTCCGGCACCTGCGGGAGCACCTGCCCGGCTAGCCGCCGCGGCCCTAGTCGCGGACGGTGACCCGGTTGGTGAGCGTGCCGATCGACTCGATCGTCACGCTGACCTCGTCCCCGGCCGTCAGCTCGCCAACGCCCTCGGGGGTCCCGGTGAGCAGTACGTCCCCGGGGAGCAGGGTCATCACCGACGACACATACTCGACCAGCGACGGCACATCCCACAGCAGCTCGCTGGTCCGTGCGTACTGCCGCACATCCCCGTTGACCGTGGTGGTGATCCCCAGGTCAGCCGGGTCGGCGCCGGTCTCCATCCACGGCCCGAGCGGGCAGAAGGTGTCGAACGCCTTGGCCCGCGTCCACTGCCCGTCGCGCGCTTGCAGGTCCCGCGCGGTCACGTCGTTCGCGCAGGTGTAGCCGAAGATCACGTCGGCCGCGCGCTCCTTCGGCACCTCACGGCAGAGCCGGCCGATGATGACCGCCAGCTCGCCCTCGAAGTCCACCCGGTCGGTCAGCTTGACCGGATAGGCGATCCGGTCATTGTGGCCGGTCACCGAGGTCGATGGCTTGAGGAACAGCACCGGCTCGGCCGGCAGTTCCGCGGCGCCCATCTCCCGGATATGACCGGCGTAGTTCTTGCCCACCGCCACCACCTTCGACGGCAGCACCGGGGCAAGCAGCCGCACCTCCGCCAGGGGGTACCGGTTACCGGTAAACCGAACACCCGCCGGGTCGATGCCGAACGGGTGCCCGTACAGTTCGGCGATCGTCTGTGGCTGCCCGGACTCCCCATCAACGACGCCGTAGGCGACGCCATCGCCCTTGCCGAACCTCGCGATACGCACGCTGCTCCTTCGCGTTACTGCTGGTAGCCCTCCACCTCAGGCGTCGGGCGGGCCGCGGCACCGTCCGGGTTCTCCCCGTACTCGCGCCTCGCCCGCCGCTGGCGCAGCAGGTCCCAGCATTGATCAAGCGCCTCTTCCGTCGAACGAAGACGCTCCCGCTCCTGTTCCGAGCTGAGCGTGCCATCGGCAAGCTGACTGCGGAGTTCGTGCTCAGTCTCGATCAGCCCGCTGATCCGCGTCATGATCTCCTTGTCGTCCATGTGCCTAAGGTATGCCGTCGAGCGCCTGGTCCGCGATCGGGGTCACAAATCATTCGTACTTAACGGCCGCGTGCTCCGCCTCTCCGGCCCGCTGCTCGCACCGCCGGGGCTCACTCAGTCAGGGGTGCGGCCGGCCCGGAGCAGACCATAGCTGACGGCCTCCTCCAGGGCGTGCCAGGAGGCGGAGATGACGTTCTCGTCCACGCCGACCGTGGACCAGGAATCGCCGGCGCCGTCGCTGGACTCGATGAGCACCCGGGTGATCGCCCCGGTGCCGGACGTGCCCTCCAGGATGCGCACCTTGAAGTCGGTGAGCTCCAGAGTCGCGAGCTCGGGGAAGGTGTTCTCGAGTGCGGATCGCAGCGCCCGGTCCAGCGCGTTCACCGGGCCATTGCCCTCGCCTACCGCGACCACCCGCTCCCCCTTGGCGACCAGCCTGACCGTCGCCTCGCTAGTAGCTGTATTTCCAGAATCCATGTGCTGTTCGACGATGACCCGCCAGGACTCGACGGTGAAGTGCCGCCGCCGCTGGCCGGCCAGCTCATCGCGCAGCAGCAACTCGAACGACGCGTCCGCCGCCTCGAAGGAGTAGCCGCGCGCCTCAAGCTCCTTGACCTTGTCGGTGACCCGGCCGATGACCTCCTTGCTGCCGGACAGGTCGAAGCCGAGCTCCCTCCCCTTCAGTTCCACCGTGGCCCGGCCCGCCATGTCGGAGACCAGCATCCGCATGTCGTTGCCGACCAGCCCGGGGTCGATGTGCTGGTAGAGCATCGGGTCGACGCGGACGGCGGAGGCGTGCAGCCCGGCCTTGTGCGCGAAGGCGGAGAGCCCCACGTAGGGCTGGTGGCTGTCGGGCGCCACGTTCGTGACCTCGCTGATCGCGTGGGCGATCCGCGTCATCTCGCGGATGCCGTCGCCATCGAGGACGATACTGCCCTTCTTGAGCTGGAGGCCGGCCACCACGCTGAACAGGTTCGCGTTGCCGGACCGCTCACCGTAGCCGTTCGCGGTGCCTTGCACGTGGCTGACCCCGGCCTCCACCGCGACCAGGGTGTTGGCGACGCCGCAGCCGGTGTCGTCGTGGCAGTGGATGCCCAGTCTGGCCCCGCTCGCCAGGGCCACCGCCCGGACGATGTCGCCGAGCTCGGTCGGCATCATGCCGCCGTTGGTGTCGCAGAGCGCGATCACGTCGGCGCCTGCCTCGGCCGCGACCCGGACGCATTCGACCGCGTAGGCCGGGTTGGCCCGGTAGCCGTCGAAGAAGTGCTCGGCGTCGAGGAAGACCCGCTGGCCCTCCTGCCGCAGGTGGCGCACGGTGTCAGCGATCATCGCGAGGTTCTCGTCGAGGGTGGTGCGCAGGGCCAGCTCGACGTGGCGGTCATGGCTCTTCGCGACCAGAGTCACGACCGGGGCGCGGGACTCGCGAAGCGCGGCGACCTGCGGGTCGTCGGCGGCGCTGACGCCCGCCTTGCGGGTCGAGCCGAACGCGGCGAGCGTGGCGTGGCTCAGGTCGAGCTCGGTCTGCGCGCGGCGGAAGAACTCGGTGTCCTTCGGGATGGCGCCTGGCCAGCCGCCCTCGATGAACCCGACGCCGAGCCGGTCCAGGTGCCGGGCGATCACCAGCTTGTCGGCAACCGTGAGGTTCAGGCCCTCCTGCTGCGCACCGTCGCGCAGCGTGGTGTCGTAGACGTGAAACTGGTCGTCGCGCATCGTCGCTGTCCGTTTCTTCCGTATCGTTCTGGGGGCCGCCGCGTTTACGAGCAAACACCGCGTTTACCGAGCAAACAAAAAGACCCCTCGCGGAACACGAGAGGTCTGCGCGTCGGCCCAGTCTTGCCCAGCTCCCGCCGCCGGGCGAAGCCCGGCACCGGGGGGTCCGGGGGGTCGTCCCCCCGGGCAAGTACTACGAGCCTCTGCGAAATCGGCCAAAGGCCGATGAGCAGGGGTCGCTGCCGACGCGCCCGCCGATAATAATCAGGCCGGTCGTCACGGAAGCTAGTGTGCCATACGCGCGGGGCATGTGCCATATTCGCGGGCGGGACGCCGCTAGCCGACCGCCTTCAGGAAGGCGCCGGCCAGCGACGCGGCGGCCTGGTTGGCCGTGGATCCGGTCTCGATGGCCGCCACCGCCATGGAGCCGCGGTAGCCCACGAACCAGCTCAGATAGGTATGCGCGGCGGTCTTGACGGTGCCCGCCTGACCGTAGACCGCAGTTCCCGGCAACTCGGCCGGATGCGCCGCCCCCGATACCACGGCCAGTCGCATCAGGTGCCTGAGCTTGGACAGATCCGCGGCCGACAGCGGCGCCGACCAGGTGGGCGGCGTGTCACCGACGACGAGCTGAGGCGACCGGCCAACACCCGTGTCCACCTCGGCGGCCACCATAGCCATCCCGAGCGGGCTCATCAGGACCCCGCCCTGGCCGATCGTCTGCGCGGCCAGATCCGCCGGGCCAGCGGCCGTCGAGGCCGAGCCCGAGAACGACGGCACCCTGAGGTCCCACGCCGCGCCGATACCGAAGGCGCGCTCCACGGAGGTGAGCTGGCTCGCGCTGAGCGTCCGCGACAGGGTCGCGAACGCCGTCCCGCAGCCTGCCGCGAAATCAGACGCGAACGTCGACTTGGTCGACGCGGCGGCCTGGTAGCTGAAAGTAACACCGCCGACAGTCGTGGTCGGCTGGCAGGGCAGCGGGTCGTTCACGGGAACGCCGGTGGTCAGCAGGGCCGCCGCGGACACGATGCTGAAGGACATCCCCGGCGCCACCTTGCCGTTCAGCGTGGACGGGAGCCGGGTGGCACCCCACTGACGCGACGCGAGCGCCCGGATGTCGCCGTTGCGCGCGTCGACGGCGACGATCTCGCCCGGACCGGACTGGCCGGCCAGGGCGGTGGCGGCGGCTTCCTGGTCCTTGGTGCTCAGCGTGGTCTGCACCGGCGTGCCCGCGTGGCCGGGTGAGCTCCAGAGCGTGCGGACCGTGTCGCCGGCCGAGTTCAGCACCACCACCGAGGTAGTCGGGGTGCCGACCAGGTCGTCCTGGTAGGCCTGCTCAAGGCCGGATTGCCCCACGGTCATGCCCGGCTGGTAGGCCGCTCCCTCGGTCCGCAGCACGGGAGAGATCTCGGTGCCCACGTCGCCGACCGTCTGCTGCGCGAGCGAGTCGAATAGCCGCTCCGTCCGCCGCACATAGCCGAGTCCCGGCACCTTGGCCAGCTTCGGCCACTGCGCGGTGAACTCATCGGGCTCAAGGGTGAGCAGCGAGAGGAAGGAGTCCGGCGGCGCGGCCTGTATCTCGCCAAGCACCTGCTGCTCGTTGAGCCCGGTGGCCGCGCTGAACTTCGCCGCGGTCGCCGCCTCGTTGGCGAGCCTGGCCGGGTACACGCCGATGTGGTAGTCGGCCGAATCGGCCACCAGCGACCGCCCGTCCATGTCGGTGACCTGCGCGCGCCGCGGGAAGGCGGCCACCACCGCGAGCCGGTCCCCGGCCGCGAGACCGGGGTTGATGACCTGGGGCGACCAGTCGATCACCCACTGGCCGCCAACCGAGCTCAAGTGGAACTGCCCGGTATAGGTCCACTGCTCCCCGGGCTGCGCCAGGTCGACCGTGGCCTGGAACTCGGCCACCGCCGTGGCCCCGTGCTGCGAGACGGACTTCATGGCGAAGAACGCGTTCGTCGCGTCGACGTCGGTGTAAGCAGCGGCAAGCTCGGCATTGACCCGGTCAGTGCTGCCGTCGGTGAGCGCAGCCGCCTGGGCGTATTTGCCCTGCTGCCAGTCGAGCAGGAATGCCTGTACGGCGGGCTCAGCCGATTCCTCGCTGCCGTAGCCCCCGGTCGAGAAGCCAACGGCGAGCGCGGCGACGACGAGGGCAAGAACGGCGGCCATCTTGTGCTTGCGGGAGAGCAAGGTCTTCCGCTCCGGCCGCTTGCGGTGCCGGCTACCGCTGGCGCGCGAAGCCGCACCCGGGTACGGCTGAGTGGCAGGCGCGCCCGGCAGGCCCGGTACGCCCGGCACTACTGGGTTGACTGGCGCTTCCGGCGCACCCGGAACTCCCGGTGCGACGGGACCAGCAACCCCGTCTTCACCGGCAGGCCTCACCGGGGTCTGCGTGCCTAGCCCGTGGATCGGGAACGGCAGGCTGTAGCCCCGGGGTCGGCCGGCATGGCTACCCCGCTCACGAGAGCGCGCAGTCACCGTCCGCCTCCGGAGTCACCGTCGTCGCCGAATGGCACGCTCAACCTCCCTGGCCGCGTCCTTCTTGGCCAGGTCCTGTCTTTTATCATATGTCCGTTTACCGCGGGCAAGTGCTAGCTCCACCTTGACTTTGCCGTCCTTGAAGTAGAGCGACAGCGGGACCAGAGTCAGCCCCTGCTCCGACGTCTTGCGGACCAGTCGCTCGATCTCCCCCCGGTGCAGCAGCAGCTTCCTGGTCCGCCTGGGCAAATGGTTCGTCCACGTTCCCTGTGTGTACTCAGGAATGTGAACGTTATGTAGCCAGACTTCCCCGTCAACGACCTGCGCGAACCCATCCGCCAGGGACGCGCGGCCGGCGCGCAGTGATTTGACCTCGGTACCGGTAAGCGCGACCCCGGCTTCCAGCGTTTCCTCGATGGCGTAGTCGTGCCGGGCCCGCCGGTTCGAGGCGATGATCTTGTTTCCCTGCTCGCGTGCCACGTGTCTCCTGTCGGCCTTCCTCCGGCTAGCGTACGGGCACCGAGGGCTACACCCGCAGGTAGCGGCGGAGGGTCACAAATGCCGTGACCCCGCAGAGCGCCACTCCGACGATCATCGCGAACACGATGACCTCGACTAGATCACCTGCGGACAGCCCTACGTTGTAACTGAAGTATTGCTGCAAGTTGTTGAGCAGCAGCGATTTGACACCGACGAGCAGCGCTGCCGCGATCACCCAGCCGAACAGGCCGGCGATCACGCCCTCGAGCAGGAACGGCAGTTGTATGTAGAAGTTGGAGGCGC
The DNA here is from genome assembly GCA_050013875.1 of Trebonia sp. Lineage (GTDB taxonomy): Bacteria > Actinomycetota > Actinomycetes > Streptosporangiales > Streptosporangiaceae > Trebonia. The sequence continues at coordinate 42,667 of JBEKEK010000041.1, forward strand.
CGACGAGCCGCATGATGCCCGTCTCTCTGCGCCGGTTGAACGCGGAGAGCCTGATTGTGTTGGCCACCAGCAGCACCGCGGCCACGACCAAGATCAGCGCCACCACGATGACCGCGTTCCGCAGGCCGTCGAGCAGCCGGTAGAACTTGTTGAGGATGGTCATCTCGTCGATCACCGAATCGACGCCCGACGCCCCTTGGACCGCGCTCGACACGATTTGGTAGTCGGCCGACGGGTTCCGCAGCTTGACCTCGAGCGAGGGCGGCAGTTCGTTGGCCGTGACGGTGGAGACGAGCGACTGCTCGTTGGACATCGCCGACTTGAACAGCGTGTACGCCTGCTGCTGCGACACGTATTGGACGCTCTCGACCTGCGGCATGGCGCTGAGCCGCTGCTGCAGCGTCTGCTGCTGGGCGGTAGTCACCGCGCCATGGCAGCTGGGGTTGATGTCCCCCTTGTAGCAGAGGTAGACGGAGATCTCCACCTGGCTCTGCCAGTACGTGCGGGTGCGATCGACCTGCTTGACGAAGAGCAGGCCCGTGCCGAGCAGGGAGAGGCTGATCGCCACCACGACGATGAGCGCCACGGTCATCGTGAGGTTCCGGCGCAGCCCGACCCAGATCTCCTGGAACACGAAGTTAGAACGCATACTGGCCTTATCTCATCCTTGGTAAGTCATGTGCCGTCGATCGAGGCACCCGGTAAGCAGGTGGTAATAGCCGGCCGGCTAGTAGGCCTGGCCGTAGACACCGCGGTTCTGGTCGCGGACCACCTTGCCGTACTCAAGCTCGATCACGCGCTTACGCATCGAGTCGACGATCGCGGCGTCGTGGGTAGCCATGACGACCGTCGTCCCAGTCCGGTTGATCCGGTCGAGGACCTTCATGATGCCGATCGAGGTCGCCGGGTCGATATTCCCGGTGGGCTCGTCGGCGAGCAGGATCATTGGCCGGTTGACGAACGCGCGGGCCATCGCGACCCGCTGCTGCTCGCCACCGGAGAGCTGGTCGGGCATCCGGTCGTGCTTGCCCTCCAAGCCCACGAGGTCAAGCACCTCGGGGACGACGCGGCGGGTGAACCGCCGTGGCTTGCCGATCACGTCAAGAGCGAAAGCCACGTTCTGCTCGACGGTTTTATTCGGCAGCAGCCGGAAGTCCTGGAACACGCAGCCGATCTTGCGCCGCAGGGCCGGGACCTTCCAGTTCGTAAGGCGTGCGAGGTCGTTGCCGGCGACGAGGATCCTGCCGTCGTTGGGGCGCTCCTCGCGCAGGATCAGACGGAGGAACGAGGACTTGCCAGAGCCGGACGGCCCCACGAGGAAGACGAACTCCCCCTTGTTCACCGTCAGGTCGACGTTCTCTAGGGCGGCCCGATTTTGGTTCGGGTAGACCTTGGTGACGTTCTGGAACTCGATCACGGGGCCATCACACGATCTCTCGATGAAGGGCTGAGGTATGCCCGGCCATCAGCGCGTCGGCGCAGGTCGGCCGCCACACGGGTAATTCCGGCCGAGCCGGGCAACTTACGGGTAACCTGGGTTGGCCAGGGAACAGTCTAGGGGGAAACTGGCAGCTAAGGCTCCAGATCACGCCAAGTGCGCCGGGGCACCGCTACCGGAAGGGATTTGAGATGAGCTGCGAGCACTTGATCTGCGCGAATTGCGCAGGACCAGTGGTCGAGGGCCGCTGCTCCGTCTGCCGCGCCGCCCGCGCCCACGTCCATCACCATGGCCCGGCCCTTACCCCGCAGCTTCTCGTCGCCGCCGCGCTGCTGCTGATTCTCGGCCTCCTCATCGCCACCCACGTGGTCCCGTAGGCGGCCCGAGCCGCGGTTACTCGCCCCGCTCGTTCTTGCGGAGCCAGCGGATCTCGGCGTCGATGAACTCGTCGATCTCGCCGTCGAGCACCGCCTCGGCCTGTGTGGTCTCGTAGCCGGTCCGCTGGTCCTTCACCATTTGGTAGGGGTACAGGACGTAGTTGCGGATCTGCGACCCCCAGGCGCGGCCGCCGTCGCCCTTGAGCGCCGCCATCTCCTGCGCCTCCTCCTCGCGCCGCCGCTCAAGGAGCTTGGCCATCAGCACGGCCATCGCCGAGGCCCTGTTCTGGATCTGGGAGCGCTCGTTCTGGCAGGAGACCACGATCCCGGTCGGCAGGTGGGTGATCCGCACCGCCGAGTCGGTGGTGTTGACACCCTGGCCGCCGGGCCCGGAGGACCGGAACACGTCAACCCGCAGCTCGTCGTCCGGGATGTCCACATGATCGGTCTGCTCCACCACCGGCAGCACGTCGACCCCGGCGAAGGAGGTCTGGCGGCGGCCCTGGTTGTCGTACTTGGAGATGCGGACCATCCGGTGCGTGCCCTGCTCGCCGCGGAGGGTTCCGTAGGCGTACGGCGCCCGCACCGCGAACGTGGTGGACTTGATGCCCGCCTCTCCGTAGGAGACGTCGTATACCTCGGCCGGGTACTTGTGCCGCTCCGCCCAGCGCAGGTACATGCGCTGGAGGTTCCCGGCGAAGTCCTCCGCGTCCGCGCCCCCCGCCTGCGAGTTGATGGAGATCAACGCCTCGCGGACGTCGTACTCGCCGTTCAGCAGAGTGCGGACCTCGAGTGCGTCGATGTCCTTGCGGACCGCGGCGAGCTCGGCGATCGCCGCGTCCCGCTCGGACTGGTCGTGCTCCTCGTCGGCAAGCTCGAATAGCACCAGCGTGTCGTCGAGGCGCTGGCGCAGGCTTTCCATCCGGCCCAGCTCGCCTTCCAGGTAGGAAAGGCGCCTGGTGACCTGCTGCGCGCGCGTCTGGTCCTCCCAGAGCCCGGGGTCGGCGGATTGCTCGCGCAGGTCCGCGGCCTCGGTGCGCATCGCCTCAGGATCGACTACTGACTCGATGCTGTCCAGCTTGGACGACAGTTCCGGTATCTCATCGGCGGGATCGGTAGCTGCCATGCTGGAAAGCCTACGCGAATACGAGCCTGCCAGCGTATCCAGTACGCTCTGACGGCCGCTGCACACGGTATCCTCCCCATCTGTGGCATCTCCCATGCGCTGGCGCCGACTGCTGGCCGGCCCCGCGCTCGCCCTGGCGGCGGCGCTGGCCGCCGTCGGCTGCGCCTCAGCGACCGCGGGCACCAGCGGCAACAGTGCCGGCCTGCCCGCCCGCGACGCCGCGGCGATCACCACCGCGCAGGCCAGCCAGGCCTTCAATACCTACGTCGCCACCACCGCCAAGGCACTCAGGACCGGTGACGCCCCGCTCGCGCTGTCGGTGGTGACCGGCGCGCTGCGGTCGACCCTCGCCGCCGCGTTCAAGGTGTACAGCGCGTACAGCACCCCTAGCGCGCCCGGCGGTTCGACCGCCTACAGCAGCACCCTCCGTTTGACACCAGTGCCGTACACGTACGGCACCCCGACGTTCTACCTTCCCCAGCCGGCCGGCTACCCGCGCTTCTTCGTCGCTGACGTCACCCGATCGGTCAAGGGCAGCAACACCGCCGCGGGCACGGTCACCTCGATCGGCGGGGCGCAGGTGCCCGTCGACGGCCCCGCGCTCATGCTCTTCGAGCAGTCCACCGCCGCCGGGCCGTGGCGGTTGGCCAGCGTCTCGCAGTTCCCGGCGGGGATCACGCTGCCGCGCCTGGCGACGGATGGCAACGGCGACATCCCGCAGGTACCGCTGGCCTCGACCGGCCTGGTCGCGCAGCCCTACGCCACCGGCCCGCTGCAGGCCGCCGTGGTGGATGACGGCCCGGCCAGCGCCGCCGCCAAGGCGGTGGCGGCCGGCCCGCTGACCACCAGCATGTACCAGAGCGCCCGCGACCGCTCTAGCAACGGCCTGCACGCACCAAGCGGCGACATCTACCAGTGGGACATGGAGGGCACCGCGTACCCAGCGTTCGCGCTGCGCACGGCCGACGGCGGCGCCCTTGTCCTCTATGCCATGTACCTGAACAGCATGGTCGCCACCCCGAGCTACATCAACAAGGGCGACCCGATCGAACCCGGACCGCCGATCGAGGTCCCCGCTAACCTGTCGCCCCTGCTCCCGGCCGACCAGCCAACCCCCAGGACGGTGCTAGAGGCGCAGGAACTCTTCACCTTCGCCGCCATCGACCCGCCCGCCGGCTCATCCAAAGTCCAGGTGATAGCCGTCGGCGGCGGCCTCAACTACGCCGTCGCCTCCTGAACCACCCGCCTCCGTCGACGCCATCCCGGACCCCTGATTAGGATTCCCCGAGCCACGGCACCCCAGCGCAGTCCGCGATTCCGTAACTCCCGCACCATCGAGAGCTTTCGCACAATCAGGCGCTCCCGTCTCTCGATGTCGACGGAAAATCCATCATGATCGCGAAGGATTTTATTATCGCGAAGACTTTTAGCTCGCATAGCGCGAATTTCTTACGTGAAAACAAAAGTCTTCATGATAAACGCGCCGTTTCGCCAGTCCGGACGAGAATGATGATACGCAAGCGCCACACCGCAAATAGCGAGACGCCCGAGGTTGGCGCAGCGGCGAGGCGTGAGACCGTGGGGCGACCATTGGCACGACCAGGATCCGGCGGGTGGGACGGCTCAGGAAGTTGCCGCTAGCCTTCCGAAGGAGAGCCAGCGGCAATTTACTGTCCGCCCAATCCCGGCGTTCCTGGCGGCCTTTGACTTTAAGCCGTTATCACGCAACCAGGGTCCTGATGACGCGCACCGCCACCGAGAGGGTGGTGAAGGTGAACCGATCGCTCTCCCAGATCTCGGCGAGCGTTGCCGCTGCCCGCGAGACGGCACCGGAGTTCCGCTCCTCCCACGCCTCCACGAGCCCGCCCGCATCGGCCGTAGCCGGTCCTTCGCCCGCCAGCACGTCCCTGGTCAGCGCCGCGTGCGCGGCGTACAGGTCGTCACGCAGGGCCGACCTGGACATCGCCGCCCAACGGTCCTCCCTGGGCAGCGCGACGATCAGGTCGCGCAGTCGGCCGAGCTGCAGCCGGTCCGCGAGGGCGAAGTAGACCGCGGCGGTCTCCGCGACCCCGCGCCCGCTGGCGGCCGCGCCCGTCACGATGTCGAACGCCGAGTACGACGGCACCATCGCCGCGACCTCGGCCGCGAGTTCCGCGGGCACGCCGCGCCCGGTGAAGGAGGTGCGCCGCTCCTCATAGCCGACCAGGTCCCGCCCGGAGAGCAGCTTCGGGATGGCCGAACGGACCTCGGCGACTCCCGCGGCGAAGAAGTCCGCCGTCTCGGCTATGCCGAACGGCGACCGCCGGTTCACCAGCAGCCACCGCGTCGCCCGTTCCATGAGCTTGCGGGCCTCAAGCACGACCGCGATCCTGGCGTCCACGTCCACCACGCCGTCCAGTCCCTCGACCTGCTGCCAGAACGCCGGCATGCCGAATACTTCGCGGGCCACCAGCCACGCCCGGGTGATGTCGGGCACCGGCTGCCCGGTCTCCTCACCCAGCCGGAACAGGAACGTGGAGCCGCCGGTGTCCACCATCTCGTTGATCACCGAGGTGGTGATGATCTCCCGGCGCAGCCGGTGGACACCGAGTTGGTCAGCGAACCGCTCACGCAGTGCCGCGGGGAAGTAATCGGCAAGCTCGGTCCGCAGGGCAGGGTCGTCGGGCAGGTCGGATGCGAGCACCAGTTGCCCGGCGGTGATCTTGGTGTGCGCGAGCAGCAGGGCGAGCTCGGGCGTGGTCAGCCCGGTCCCGGCCGACCTCCGCGCCGCGATCTCCTTCTGTCCCGGCAGCCCGTCGCGCTCCAGCGATACCCGGTTCTGCCGGGCTAGCTGGCGCAGGTAGCGTCCGTGCACATGGAGCAGCCGTGGCGCCTGGTGCCGGCTGACCGTCAGCGCCATGTTCTGGCCGTCGTTGTGCCTGAGCACGTGCGCGGCGACCTCGTCGGTCAGCGCGTGCAGCAGGCCGCCGCGCTCCTCCGGCTTGATCTCGCCGCTGGCGATCGCGCCGGCCAGCAGGATCTTGATGTTGACCTCATGGTCGGAGGTGTCCACCCCGGCCGAGTTGTCGATGAAATCGGTGTTCACCAGGCCGCCGCCAAGCGCGTACTCGATCCGCGCGGCCTGGGTGAGCCCGAGGTTGCCGCCCTCGGACACGACCCGTGCCCGCAGCTCGTTGGCAGAGATGCGCACCGCGTCGTTGGACCGGTCCCCCGCGTCGGCGTCCGTCTGGTGCGACCCCTTCACGTAGGTGCCGATGCCGCCGCTCCAGAACAGGTCAACCGGCGCGCGCAGGATGCCCGAGATCAGCTCATCGGGCGAGAGGGCGGTGACGGAATCGTCCAGGCCGAGCGCCGCGCGGGTCTGCGCGGAGATCGGCACCGACTTCGCCGACCGCGGCCAGACGCCACCACCCGGGGAGATCAGCGCGGAGTCGTAGTCGGCCCAGGACGACCGGGGCAGGTTAAAGAGGCGCTGCCGCTCGGCGAAGCTGGCCGCCGGGTCCGGCGACGGGTCGATGAACACATGCCGGTGATCGAACGCGGCCACCAGCTTGATGTGCCGCGACAGCAGCATGCCGTTGCCGAACACGTCGCCGGACATGTCACCCACGCCGACCACGGTGAAGTCGTCGATGTCGGGGTTGAGCCGCAGCGATGCGAAGTGCCAGCGGACCGACTCCCAGGCGCCGCGCGCGGTAATACCCATCTTCTTGTGGTCGTAGCCCTCCGACCCCCCGGAGGCGAACGCGTCACCTAGCCAGTAGCCGTAGCGGCCGGCGATGTCGTTGGCCACGTCGGAGAACGTCGCGGTTCCCTTGTCCGCGGCCACCACCAGGTACGGGTCGTCGCCGTCAAGCCGGACCACGCCGACCGGCGGCACCACCGCGTCGACGACGATGTTGTCGGTGATGTCAAGCATGGCGCTGATGAACGTCCGGTAGCAGGCCAGCACCTCGGCCTGGTAGGCCTCGCGGTCGGCCGGGTCGGGTAGCCGCTTGCAGACGAATCCGCCCTTCGCACCGGAAGGCACGATGACCGAGTTCTTGACCTCCTGCGCCTTGACCAGGCCGAGCACCTCGGTACGGAAGTCCTCGGGCCGTTCGGACCAGCGCAGACCACCGCGGGCGACCGCGCCGAACCGCAGGTGGACCGCCTCGAGCCGTGGCGAGTACACAAAGATCTCGAACTTGGGCCGGGGCGCCGGCACATCAGGCACTCCGTCGGGCGCGAGCTTCAGCACCAGGTACGGCGCTCGCTCGCCGTCCCCCATGAGCTGGAAGTAGTTGGTACGCAGGGTCGCCTCGATCAGCGCGAGGTAGGACCGCAGAATCCGGTCGTGGTCGAGGCTGACCACGTCATCGAGTGAGCCGCGCAGCTCCTCGCCGATCGCCGTGCACCGCTCCTGCGCGCCGTCCTGCCAGACCGGGTCGAACCTGGACTCGAAGAACCGGACAAGCAGCCGGGTGATCGCCGGGTTAGAGCGGAGCACCCGCTGCAGGTAGCTCTGGCTGAACCGGGTTCCCGCCTGCCGCAGGTACCGCGCGTACGCGCGCAGCAGCACGACCTGCCGCCAGGTCAGGCCGGCGTCGAGCACCAGGCCGTTGAAATCGTCGTCTTCGGCCTGGCCGCGCCAGAGTGCGCCGAGTGACGACTCGAACCCGGTGCACGCCGCGGTGGCCTCCGCCGCGGAAAGCGGGCCGCCCCTCGTTCGGCGAAGACCAAAGTCATAGATCCAGAACGGGCGGTTGGTTCCCGCGAACTCGTACGGGTGCTCCTCAAGCACCTCGAGCCCCATGTGCTGCAACTGCGGCAGCACGTCCGACAGCGTGATCGGGGTAAGACGGTACAGCCGCACCCGCCACGGCCCGTCCGCGCTGGTCGAAAGGCGGATGTCGAACGTGCCGTCGCCTTCCTGCAACCGCAGCACCACCGCGAGGTCTTCGACCGCCTCGCCGGGAGTGGTGTCGGCCTTGTAGGTCTCCGGGATACCGCCCTCGTGGCAGGTGCGCAGCACGGCGGCGGCGCGGTCGGGGCCGAGCTGGCGCTCGGCCTCGGCGGCGAGGTCCTCATCCCAGGAGCGGACGGCGGTCGCGATCTGCGCCTGCAGTTCGGCCTGGTCGACCTCGGCGAGCGGGCGTCCGGGCGCGCCGTGCACCACCACGTGCAGCCGGGCCAGCGCCGAGTTGCCGACCATCGCGCTGTAGTGCACCGAGTCTCCGCCGAAGGCGGCGCGCAGTATCTCCTGTGCCCGCAGCCGCACCTCCGTCGTGTAGCGGTCTCTCGGCAGGTAGACCAGGCAGGACACGTACCGGCCGTAAGCGTCACGGCGGAGGAAGAGGCGGACCTGCTTGCGTTCGCCGAGACCGACCACCGCGAGCGCGATCGGGGTGAGTTGCTTCGCGCTGATCTCGAAGAGCTCCTCGCGGGGGTACCCCTCGAGGATCTCGATGAGCGCCTTCCCGTCGTGGCTGTCCTCGGGCAGCCCGGCGGCGGCGAGGACCGCGTCGAGCTTGCGCCGGAGCACCGGGATGCGGGTAATCGATTCGGTGTAGGCCGCCTGCGTGTAAAGGCCGAGGAACCGGTACTCGCCGGTCACCGCCCCGGTCGCTTGATCGAACGTGCGGACCGCCACGTAGTCCAGGTAGCTCGGCCGGTAGACAGTGGACGGCGTGGACGACTTGGCCAGCACCAGGAGCCTCGCCCTGCTCCGGTCCGCCCGGTTCTTGGGCGGGGTGACGGCGAATGAGTCCGCTCCGTCGTGGCGGAGGATGCCGAGCCCGGTGCCGGGGACGGGCTTGAGTTCTGCCTCGTTCGGCGCTGCCGCGTCACCCGACCTGACCAGGTCGTACCGGCGGTAGCCGAGGAAGGTGAAGTGCCCGGCGGCCAGCCAGGCGAGCAGCTCGCTCGCCTCCGCTTCCTCGGGGCCGCCATCGGTCAGCCCCTCCACCAGCTCACGGGCGGCGCCGCGCATCCGCCGCTGGTCTTCCATCGCCACCCGCAGGTCATCGAGGACGCGCCGTAGGTCCGCGGCGAGCCGCTGCTCGTCCGCTACCTGGCCGAGCTCGACGTGGATCCATGACTCGCGGACCGCGCCGTCGCCGGCCAGCACCTCGCGGCTGGCGGGTGAGCCGGCCGCCGCGGGCAGGCCGGCTCCGACGGGCGCGGTTCCGGACGGGCCGTCGCCCGCGGGGGCAATCGCGTGCGCCGCGCCCGCCACGTCCCGGCGCACAACGAGCATCGGGTGCACGATCAGCCGGATGTCGGCGGCGTGCCGGTTGAGCTCCATCATCACCGAGTCGACCAGGTAGGGCATGTCGTCGGTGACGATGTCGACGACGGTTCCCGCGGCGGTGAGCGAACCGCTGACCCCGGTGCCCGACTGGGCCGGGCGGACGCCGACGACCGGACGGCCCTGCGGGCGGCTCGCGCCGAGCGCGGCCTGGCGGGCAGCCGTCTCGGCCAGCCGCTCCGGGCCGGCCGCGATCAGGTCCTCAAGCGCCACCAGCCGGTAGTACGCGGTCAGGAAGGCGATCCGGTCATCGGCCGGGCCGACAGTTCCATAGCCCGCCCCGCCACCCTGAGTACCCGGCCCGGCATCCTGAGTACCCGGCCCGGCATCCGCCCAGAGTGCGGCCGCCTTCGCCAGCAGCGCCGTCCTGGTGTCGTCCCTGATGTCGTCCGAGAGCATCGTCGCCTCGTCCGCGCGTTCCGGCATTACTCGTCCACTCCTTCGTGATGGCCGCTGCTGGCACGTCGTTGTGCCTGGCCTTGAGTAGGTGCACTCGGGGCATGCGGCAGCCCGCCGCGTCTGGGCGCGGCGGGCGCTAGCGTGAGTCTTTGATGATCACCATCTGTCACGGTGAGCGCACATTGAGGACCTGCTCAAGCGCGCTGCTATGCCCTCCTACCTACAGCCTAGAACCCGAAACGGACGGGAACGCCATTTCCGGGTTAACGGCTAGTCAGACATCGATGTCGTAATGAGCGATATGAGGGCCTGGTGGTCGGTGAGGTCACGAAGGACCGCGTCGGCCCCGGCGTCGCGGAGTTCGGCGGTGGAGGCACGGCCGCTGGCGACCGCGATCGAGGTGGCACCGCCGATCCTGGCGGCCTCAACATCGCGGGGCGAGTCGGCCACGTAGATGGTCGCCTTCTCGGCGAAGCTCGCCCGGTATTTCTCCTCGGCGCGCAGGCGCGCGGCCCGCAGCAGCGCGCCCTTCGGGTAGACCTCGGAGCCGGCGAAGCCCCCGATCGCCAGGTCGAGATACCGGTCAAGGCCGAAGGCGCGGAGCTTGAGCATCGCGTTCGGGCGACTCGACCCGGTCAGCACCGACTGGACCACGCTGGTCAGGCCGGCTACCGCCTTGACCGCCTCGGCCGCGCCCGGCATCAGGGCACCCTGCTCGGTCAGCTCATTCTTGCGGGCGGCGAGCTGGGTCGCGAACTCCGCGCCAAACGGGGTGACCAACCGCTCGGAGTCCCCGTCAGCGCGCAGGCTTACGCCGTTGCGGCCGAGCGCGTCGAAGAAGATCTCCGGCTCGGTGTAGCCGACCATCTGCGGCAGCTGGACGAGCGGCCGCCCGGTGATCGCGGCGAACGCCTCCGCATAGGCGGCCCGGGTGACCTTGGTGACATCGAGCAGCGTCAGGTCGATATTCCACAGCACAAGCCGGTGAATCGCACGCCTCCGTACCGCCGCGGCCGTCGGCCACCGCGAAAATTCAGCCCATATGGGGGTAACGGTAGTCGGTGGGGGGCACGAAGGTCTCCTTGATTGAGCGGGTGGACACCCAGCGGATCAAGTTGAAGACCGAGCCTGCCTTATCGTCGGTGCCGCTGCCGCGGGCGCCGCCGAACGGCTGCTGGCCGACGACCGCGCCGGTCGGCTTGTCGTTGATGTAGAAGTTGCCCGCGCTGTAGCGGAGCCGGTCGGCCGCCTGGGCGATCGCGGTGCGGTCGGTGGCCAGGATCGAGCCGGTGAGCGCGTACGGCGT